>DATMMK010000034.1:0-27860 GCA_035569755.1 Steroidobacteraceae bacterium | reverse complement strand
CTCGAGCAGTGAGTAGTGTGGATGGATCGCGGTCTCGAGCATCACGAGCTCGGCAGCGGCGATGCGGCGCGTCTGTTGGAAGGTGAAATCGTAATTCTGGTGCAGGGCCTCCAGACGATCCGCCATCCATAGGCGCTGGCGATTGATGGTGTCGATGGTGCGCCAGTACACCGCGGCGGCGCTGGCGCGGAGGGATTCATCCACGCAGTACCGGAAGCCTATCCGTTCGATGAAGGACAAACCGTCGGGCAGGGCGAGTCGCACTTCGATCCGCTCGGCGCCGTCACGCGCGGGCGCATAGCTCGAGACCTGAGCCCCGCGGGCTTTTACGCCGCAGCGGACCAGGAGGTCGATGATCTGTTTCATCACCGCCTTGAGCTGGTGCACGTGCTCGGGCTTCGCGCTCTGGGAGTACGCGGGCGGACAGAGTACTGCGCCGTCCTCAGCCGGCCCCTGGCGTTTCAAGACGGGTGCATGTCCGTCCGCGCCAAAGAGGCCGCCGAGGAACTCACGCACGACCGCGACCGGGCACCCCGGCTGCAGGATGAACTCCGGCAGGGTGGGGGCCTGATGGATGCGTTGCCCGACGCGCACCCCCGGAATCGCGGCAATCGCCGCCGTCAACTCCCCCGGGAGCGCGATCGACCACTTGCGCTCGTCGTAGCGATTAGCGGCCGGACACTTGCCGGTGAGAAGCTCAATGTCATTCAAGACCGCTTCGCGGTCGAGTGCCTGGCCGACATTCATCCGGCCCTGCCCGGCAACACTGATCGACCCGTCGCTGATGAGATGTCCGACGAGGCGCGCGAAGGCCAGGGTGCGCGCCCGCTCGTTCTCGTTGACGAAGTCGAACCTCAGATCGCCTGCCACGATCTCGTAACCGCTCTCGTCCGCGGCTGGCTCATCGAGCGGAGCCTCGAGACCCGTGACGAGGCGATCGCGGCCTCTGACGAGGCCATCCGCGCGCACCCAGCGTCCATCGGCGCACAGCAGCTTGTGATCCGGTGTGCAGGTGAGCTTGCGGCCGTCCTGGAGTACGACGGTTACGCACTCGCGCTCGCCCTGCACCATCATCTCGCTTTGACGCGCGACTGCGAGTCTTCCATCCTCGGTCGGCCCGAAGACCTTCAGGCCTCCGGCAGCGGGCATCCGTTCGATCCGCCGACTGGTACCGTTGGCGAGCAGGACCGGCGTACCGGCGCTGATGCAAGTCGTACATCCATAGCCCACCAGATCGAACCCCACCGCCGCGAGGTCTTCGAGCACTCCGGCCTTCTTCAGGTAGTCGGTGACGACGCGTGAGCCCGGTGCAAGGCTGGTCTTTACCCAGGGTTTGGCGTTCAGGCCGCGCTCGCGAGCCTTGCGCGCGAGCAGTCCCGCGCCGAGCATCACCGAGGGGTTGGAGGTGTTGGTACAGCTGGTGATCGCGGCGATCAGCACTGCGCCGTCCTTGAGCTCGACGGTCTGCCCGTTGAGCTTTGCGGAAGCGACGCCGCCGGGGCCGTTGCGCGCGGCGCGCTCCTCGGCGGTCTTCTTCGCATTGGTCTCGTAGACCTTCTTGGCGCTCTTGAGCGGCACGCGGTCCTGCGGGCGCTTCGGTCCGGCGAGGCTCGGCTCCACCTTGCCCAGGTCGAGCTCGAGCTCGTCGGTGTAGCGGGCGGGAGTGGTGCCCGGATTGCGCCACATCCCCTGCGCGCGTGCGTAGGTGCCGACGAGCTCGATGCGCTCGCGCTCTCGCCCCGAGAGCTCGAGATAGCGGATGGTCTCGGCATCGATCGGAAAGATGCCGCAGGTGCTGCCGTACTCCGGCGCCATGTTGGCTATCGTCGCGCGGTCGGCCAGCGGGAGGTTTGCCAGGCCGTCGCCGAAGAATTCCACGAACTTGTCGACCACGCCCTTCTTGCGCAACATCTCGGTGACCGTGAGCACCAGATCGGTGGCGGTGGCGCCGGGCTGCAGCCGTCCTTCGAGGCGAAACCCGATCACCTGCGGGATGAGCATCGTGACCGGCTGCCCGAGCATGGCCGCTTCCGCCTCGATTCCGCCCACGCCCCAGCCGAGGACGCCGAGCCCATTGATCATGGTCGTATGCGAGTCGGTGCCGACCAGGGTGTCGGGATAGGCGCGGCGCGTGCCGCCCGACTCGGTGTCGAAGATCACGCGGCCCAGGAACTCGAGGTTCACCTGGTGCACGATGCCGGTGTTGGGCGGCACCACCGAGAAGTTGCGGAACGCCGTCTGTCCCCAGCGCAGGAACGCGTAGCGCTCCTTGTTGCGGCTGAATTCGATGGCCGTGTTGGCGGCGAGCGCGCCGGGCGTGCCGTACTCGTCGACCTGCACCGAGTGATCGATGACCAGCTCCGCGGGGTTCAGCGGATTGACGCGCTCGGGGTCGCCGCCGAGCCGTACGATGGCATCGCGCATCGCCGCGAGGTCGACGATGCAGGGGACGCCGGTGAAATCCTGCAGGATGACGCGCGCCGGAGTGAAAGCGATCTCGTGCGCCGGCACCGCCGCCGGATCCCATTCGAGCAGCGCCTCGATGTCGGTGCGTGTGACGCTGACGCCATCCTCGCAGCGCAGCAGGTTCTCGAGGAGGACCTTGAGCGAGTAGGGGAGGCGCGCGACCTTGTCCTGCGGCAGGGCGGCGAGACTCCAGATCTCGTATGTGCGCTCGCCCGCCTTGAGCGTCGAACGCGCCCGGAAGCTGTTCGTCATGAGGGTCTCCGCTGGCTGCGCGAAGTATATCGGGCGCAGCCCACGGCTGCCGCCGCACCGCTCAGGCCGCGGCGGAGCGCTGCAGCGGCGGCGCCACTACCTCGATGACGCCACCGCCCATGCAACGGTCGCCGTCGTAGGCGACTGCGTACTGCCCGGGCGTGACGGCGCGCTGAGGCTCGGCGAATTCCAGGTGCACCGTGCCGTCCGGCCGCGGGGTGAGCAGGACGCGCTGGTCGGCTTGGCGGTAGCGGACTTTCACCGTGCAGCGCATCGGCGCCTCGGGCGGGGAACCGAGCCAGTGCCAGCGGCCGGTGGTGAGCGCCGTACTCGAGAGCAGCGGGTGCTCGCCCCCCTGGACCACGACCAGGGCATTGCGCGCCGCATCCTTGGCGGCGACGTACCAGGGCTCCTCGGGGCCGCCCGCACGGCCGCCGAGCCCGATTCCGCCGCGCTGCCCGAGAGTGTAGAAGGCGAGTCCGCAATGGGTTCCGAGCCGCTCACCGTCCGGCGACTCGATCGGCCCGGGCGCGCGGGGCAGGTAGCGCTCGAGAAACTCGCGAAACGGCCGCTCGCCGATGAAGCAGATGCCGGTGCTGTCGGGCTTGTCGAACACCGGCAGCCCGGCGCGCCGCGCGCGCTCGCGCACCGCGCTCTTCTCGAGCCCGCCGAGCGGCATCAGGGCCTGTGCCAGCTCGGCGGGAGCCACGGCGTGCAGGAAGTAACTCTGGTCCTTGGCCGCATCGCGGGCCTTGTGCAGCTCGATGCCGTCAGGCCCGTCGACGAGGCGTGCATAGTGCCCGGTCGCGAGGCGCGTGGCGCCGAGGCGCCGCGCGTAGGCGAGCGCCACCCCGAACTTGATCTCGCGGTTGCAGAGCACGTCGGGATTGGGCGTGCGCCCGGCACGGTGCTCGGCGAGGAACGTCTCGAACACCCGCGAGCGGTATTCGGCGGCGAAGCTCACGCGGTGCAGCGCAATGCCGAGCCGCTCGGCGACCGCGCGCGCATCCTGGAAGTCCTGGGCGGCGGTACACCAGATATCGTCCGCCGATTCGTCCCAGTTGCTCATGAAGAGTCCCTGAACCTCGTGACCCTGCTCGCAGAGGAGCAAGGCGGCGACCGCCGAATCGACGCCGCCCGAGAGGGCGACGACGACGCGCGTGGCGTCAGGACGGGAGAGCGGAGCGGTCATCGGCCGATTCTACCGCGCGCGCGGCGCGGCCGCCGATGTCAGGAGTTACTTAGCCGCGGCGTGCGGCGCGCAGCCCGTGCTCGGCCGCGCTCGCATTCCACACCTGGTCGAATTCCTGCAGGTAGGTGCGCGCAGCCTGTGTGTTGTTGATGTCGGCGACGCCGTCCCAGCTGTCGGCGCGCAGCCGATAGACGATGGCCCGGTCGTCGGCGATCAGATAGGCCGAGGCGCGCTGCGGCGCCTGAGCGGTGACGTAGCGGATGTCGATGCAGCTCGAGAGGCGGCGGCCCATGGCGACGAAGCGGTTGCTGTCGCGCATCACGCGCGTCGGCTCGACGAGCAGGACGCGCACCTTTGAGAAGCTGCGCGTCAGCACGAAATGTTTGATGACCTCGAGGAATGAGGTCTGGTCGTAGAGATCGGGCTCGAGGTCCGGCGTATAGATAGAGATGAGTCGCTGTGCGAGGGCGGCGATCTCGTTCACCGCGGCGCGCACTTCGGAAAGGGTGGTGAGGACGGTGAGGGTCTCGGGCGCGCCATGACGCGAGGACCTGCGGCCGCCGGGGCCTGAGCCCGCCGACTCCGGGGCATAGCGCGCGTTGGCGAGCTGCGCCCAGCCGTTCTTGAGATCAAGTTCGCCCGAAATTGCCACGAGTGGCACTACCCCCGCGCGCTCGTTGAGCAGGCTGCAGGGGATCTTAGTGAGCGCTCGAGGCATTTCCTTGTCGAGCCGGTCACGGTTTGGAAGGTCCTTCCGGCCACGGTAAGTAAAAAGCGCGGTCCAGTTCGCACTTTGCCCCCTATTCTGTCGCTTACGAGCGACAGTCCGCAACAGACGCGGGGCCTCGGGCCGCTCAGATGGCCCGGGCCAGCGCCGCCGCGAGTCCTATATAGTCCGTGGGCTTGAGTGAGCGCAAGCGCGCCTTGTCTGCCGCGGGAAGTGGCAGAGCGTCGATGAATTCGCTCAAGGCCCGTACGTCGACGGAGCGGCCGCGGGTGAGATCCATGAGCCGCTCGTAGCCCTCGGGGACGCCGGCGGCGCGCAGCGCGGTCTGCACCGCTTCTGCCAGCACTTCCCAGGAATCGGCGAGCTCGCCGGCCATCCGCGCCGCGTCCGCCTCGATGCGGCCGAGACCGCGCCCGAGCGAACCCCACGCGATGAGTGTATGCCCAAGCGCGACGCCGAGGTTGCGCAGCACGGTCGAGTCGGTGAGATCGCGCTGCCAGCGTGACACCGGCAGTTTCTCGGTGAAGTGCCGCAGCAGCGCGTTGGCGAGCCCAAGGTTCCCCTCGGCATTCTCGAAATCGATCGGGTTCACCTTGTGGGGCATGGTCGACGAGCCTACCTCGCCCGCCACCATGCGCTGGCGCAGGTATCCGAGCGAGATGTAGCCCCACACGTCGCGGCACAGGTCGATCAGCACCACATTGGTGGCGGCGACCGCGTCGCAGTACTCGGCGATCCAGTCGTGGGGCTCGATCTGGGTGGTGTAGGGGTTGTACTCGAGCCCGAGCGACTCCACGAAGGCGCGCGCGACCGCGGGCCAGTCGACCGCAGGGAGCGTCGCGGCGTGTGCATTGAAGTTGCCGACCGCGCCGTTCCACTTGCCGAGAGTGTGCACGGCCGTCCAGCGGGCTTGCGCGCGCATCAGCCGCGCAGCGAAGTTGGCGAGCTCCTTGCCGAGAGTCGTGGGGCTGGCCGCCTGCCCATGGGTGCGCGACAGCATCGCGCTCTCTGCGTAGCGGTGCGCGAGCGCCACCAGTTCGTCGATGCGCGTCTTGAGGACGCCGGTGAGGAGCTCGCGCGCCGCCTGCAGCAGCCGCGCGTAGGCGAGGTTATTGAGGTCCTCGGAGGTGCAGCCGAAGTGCACCAGCTCGAGAGTAGCGGCGGAGGCGCCCGCGGCGCCGAGCTGCTCGCGCACGTAGTATTCGACCGCCTTGACGTCGTGGTTGATGCGCGCCTCGATGGTCTTGACGGCGCGCGCCGCACCCTCGTCGGGACCGGCGGCGAGCTGCTGCGCACGGGTCCGCACCGCCGCGCTCAGCTTGGCGCCCGGCAGCTGCGGCACCGCGGCCGAGAGCTGCAGCAGCCAGCCCGCCTCGATGCGCACGCGCTCGCGGATCAGCGCCCCTTCCGAAAGCAGCGCGCGCAGCGGCGCGGCCGCACTCGCATAGCGCCCGTCTACGGGCGAGAGCGCCTCGAGTGCGCCGACGGCGTCGCTGGGGCTTGCGGGCATGCGTTATCATCATAACGCATCCGGCCGTCCGGCCGGGCCTGCGGGCAGCGGGCGATGAGCGGAGTTGCACTCATGACGACTTCCTTCCGGATCGAGCGCGACAGCATGGGCGAGCTCAAGGTGCCTGCGGATGCACTGTGGGGCGCTCACACGCAGCGTGCCGTGGACAACTTTCCGGTGAGCGGCCTCACCATGCCACCCGGCTTCATCGCCGCACTGGCCCTGGTGAAGCAGGCCGCCGCGCGCGCCAACCGACGCTTGAAGCTTCTCGACCCGAAGGTCGCCGAGGCGGTGGAGGCGGCGGCCGCCGAGGTCGCCGCCGGCAAACACGGCGCCCAATTTCCTATCGACGTGTTCCAGACCGGTTCCGGCACCAGCACCAATATGAACGCCAACGAGGTGATCGCCGCGCTGGCGAGCGCGCGCCTGCACAGCGCCGTGCACCCCAACGACCAGGTCAACATGGGGCAAAGCAGCAACGACTCCATCCCGACCGCCATTCACGTGAGCGCGGCGCTCGCGCTGCGCCAGGCGCTGGCGCCGGCGCTCGCGCATCTGCGTGACGTGCTCCTCGGGCGCGAGCGCGAGCTCGCCGGCACGGTTACGACCGGCCGTACTCATCTGATGGATGCCATGCCGGTGACACTCGGGCAGGAGCTTTCGGGGTGGCGTACCCAGATCGAGAACGGCCTGGCGCGCCTGAAGTCCGTCGAGCCACGCCTGCTGGCGCTCGCCCAGGGCGGCACCGCGGTCGGCACCGGCATCAACGCCCATCCGGAGTTCGGGCGGCGCTTCTGCGAGGAGCTCGCAGCCATCACCGGCGTCGCGTTCGTTCCGGCACCCAACTACTTCGAGGCGCTCTCGGCCCAGGATGCGGCGGTGGAGCTCTCCGGGCAGCTCAAGGTCATCGCCGTGAGTCTTATGAAGATCGCCAACGACCTGCGCCTCATGAACAGCGGACCGCTCGCGGGGCTCGGTGAGATCTCGCTGCCGGCGTTGCAGGCGGGCAGCAGCATCATGCCGGGCAAGGTGAACCCGGTGATACCCGAGGCCACCACCATGGTGGCAGCGCAGGTGATCGGCAACGACACCGCCATCACGATTGCGGGGCAGTCGGGCAACTTCCAGCTGAACGTGATGTTGCCGCTCATCGCCCACAACCTGCTCGCGAGCATCGCGCTGCTCGCCAACGTGTCGCGGCTGCTGGCCGACCGCGCAATCGCCGGCTTCAAGGTGAATGAGGCGCGCATCGCCGAGGCGCTCGATCGCAATCCCATCCTGGTGACGGCGCTGAACCCGGTGATCGGCTACGAGAAAGGGGCCGCGATCGCCAAGGCGGCCTACGCGCAGGGGCGGCCGATCCGCGATGTTGCCCGCGAGATGACGCAGCTGCCGGCGGCGGAGCTCGCCAAGCTCCTCGATCCCGCGGAGCTGACTCGCGGCGGCATCAAGGGCGGCACGAGCGGCGGTGGCTGAGGGGCCGCAAAGCACGGCGGCGCAACGCGACTGGACGGCGATCATCCGCACCAGGCTCGCCGGCAGCGCTCCCCGCCACCAGCCGCAAGACTGGATCCTCCCGGGACTGTCGGCGGCCGACAGTGAAATCTACCGCCGCTCGCTGCCCGCCGCGCCGACGCCCGCCGCGGTGTTGATCCCACTCCTCGAGCGACCGCGGCCGACGGTGCTGCTGACCGAGCGCTCGGCGGGACTGCGCACCCATGCGGGGCAGGTGAGCTTTCCCGGCGGGCACATCGAGGCGGGCGATGCGAGCCCGGCGGCCGCGGCGCTGCGTGAGGCCCGCGAGGAGATCGGTCTCGAGGAGCGACTGGTATCGGTGGCGGGCTACCTGCCGGACCACATCGTCATCACGGGTTTTCGCATCACGCCGGTGGTGGGATTCGTGCGCGCCGGGTTCGCACCGCTCCCGGATGTGAAAGAAGTGCAGGGGATCTTCGAGGTGCCGCTCGATTACATTTTCGATGCGGGCAACTTCCGCATGCAGCGCCGCCGCCTCATCCGCAGCGGCGCCGAGGTCGAGTTCTGGGACATCCCCTTCGAGGGGCGCATCATCTGGGGTGCGACCGCCGGCATGCTGTTGACGCTCTATCGCCTGTGTGTCGGTCCGTTGCCCTTCGAGGGCGCAGCCGCCGTGAGCGGCTGAAGCGCGCATGGGCGACGCGCGAGCTGCGATCGAGGCGCTCATCACGCTCATGGCGCGGCTGCGCGACCCGCAGCGCGGCTGCCCCTGGGACCTCGAGCAGACCTTCGCGAGCATCGCGCCCTTTACGGTCGAAGAGGCTTACGAGGTCGCCGACGCGATCGAGCGCGGCGAGCACGCCCGGCTGCGCGACGAGCTCGGCGATCTGCTGTTTCAAGTGGTGTTTCACGCCCGCATGGCCGAGGAGCGCGGCTGGTTCGACTTCGCGCAGGTTGCCGAGTCGATTCACGCCAAGCTCGTGCGCCGCCACCCGCATGTGTTCGCCGGGGCTGCCATAGAAGCGCAGCATCTGCCGCGGGAGTGGGAGGCGCAAAAGGCGCGCGAGCGCGAGCAGGCGGCCGGCGAGCTCGGAGATCGCAGCGCGCTCGCCGGCGTACCCAAGGCCCTTCCTGCGCTTATGCGCGCGGCGAAACTCGGTCGCCGTGCAGCGCGCGTCGGCTTCGACTGGCCGGACGCTGCAGGGACGCGAGCCAAGGTCGCCGAGGAGCTCGGGGAGCTGGACGTGGCGCTCGCGGAGCGGGAGGCGGCGGCGCCGCTCGGTACCGGCGAGGCAGTTGCTGAGGAGTTGGGTGATCTCCTCTTTGCCGTGGTGAATTTCAGCCGCCATCTCAACCTCGATGCGGAAGCGGCACTACGCGGCGCCAACGCCAAGTTCGAGCGGCGCTTCCGCCGCATGGAGCGGCTCGCGCACGAACGGGGACTCGCCCTCGAGCGCCTGTCGGCGGCGCAGTGGGACGAGCTTTGGCAGGAGGCAAAGCTGAACGCCAGCTGAAGATTCGGCAAACGCACGCGGGATACGACCTGGCGAGCGGATGAGTTAGGCTTGGCGACAGCCATGAACGTGCCACGATTCATCGGGCTCGCCGTGTTGCTCGCAGCAGCTCTGCGAGTCGAGGGAGCCTCGAGCGACTCGCCGCCGTCCCCGTCCGCTACCCCACGAGTGATCGTGCTCACGGCGGCTTCCATGTCCATGGACCAGGCGGTCAAGATGGCCGAGCAGCGCTTTCATGCGCGAGTGGTGAAAGCCGAGGCAGAGCAGGAGAATGGCCACAAGGTGTACGTGCTGCGCCTGCTGAGCGAGGCGGGGCGCGTGTGGACCGTGCGCGTGGATGCGGCGAGCGGCGCGCTGCTCTGACACATCCTGACGGGGAGCCTGCATGCGTGTGCTGGTGGTCGAGGACGAGGCGGCGCTGCGCGAGACACTCAAGACGCGGCTGGCTGACGCCGGATTCACCGTCGATCTGGCGGCCGACGGCAACGAGGGACTGTTCGCCGGCAGCGAGTATCCGCTCGACGTCGCTATCATCGATCTGGGTCTTCCGGGACTCGCGGGGCTCGAAGTGATCCGGCGGCTGCGCGCGGCGCGCAAGACCTATCCCATCCTGATTCTCACGGCGCGCGACAACTGGCAGGACAAGGTCGAGGGACTGCAGGCCGGGGCCGACGACTACGTCGCCAAGCCGTTTCACTTCGAGGAAGTGCTGGCCCGGGTGCAGGCGCTGCTGCGGCGCTCCGGCGGCTGGGCGAGCCCCTTGCTGCGCTGCGGCCCGGTGGAGCTCGACACGCGTGCACAGACGGTGCGCGTCGAGGACACTCCCGTGGAGCTCACCACCTTCGAGTACCGTATTCTCGAGCACCTGATGCTGCGGGCCGGCGACGTGATCTCCAAGACCGAGCTCACCGAGCGGCTCTACGACCAGGATTTCGAGCGCGACAGCAACGTGATCGAGGTACTCGTGGGGCGGCTGCGCCGCAAGCTCGACCCGCAGGAGCAGCTGCGCCCGATCGAGACGCTGCGCGGACGCGGCTACCGGTTCGCCCTGCCGCGGGACCCAACTTCCTAGCGGCCGCATCGCACTGTGCACTCGCTCAGCCGGCGGTTGCTCGTGTCGATTGCCGTACCGCTGGTGCTGTTCTCCGGCGTCATGATCTGGGTGCTGGACTCGGGTTTCCGCGCGCTCTCGGAGCGCTCGCTCGAGGAGCTGCTCGACCGGCAGATGGTGGCGCTCATCGCCTCAGTCGAGCCACAGCCCAACGGCGGCTACGCGCCCGCACCGCAGGGTCTCGATGCGCGCCTCGACACGCCACGCTCCGGGCTGTACGCACAGATCCGCTCCCAGCAGCACCTGTGGCGCTCGCCGTCCACCGCGGGACTCGCGAGCGACTTCGGGCCGCTGCTCGCGCGTGGCGCGCGCAGCGTCGGCTACGCGACCTTCGGCGGGAACTATCGCGTCGCCATCGAGAGCCGGGCCATCCAGTTCGCGGACGACCCCGCGGAGCCGCAGGGATTTACCTTCAGTGTCGCGGTGAGCCTGACCCCCTTCGAGGAGCAGCTGTGGCGCTTCCGCCAGGAGCTCATCGGCTGGTTCGTCGGCCTCACGGCGGTGTTGCTCGCCGTGCTCGCGGTGCTGCTGCGCTGGGTGCTGTCGCCGGTGCGGCGCATGGAGCGCGAGATCCATGAGGTGGAGGAGGGGCGCAGCGCCACGATCGGCAGCGGCTATCCGCGCGAGCTCTCGGGGGTCGCGGTGAACCTCAATGCGTTGCTCGCCGGGGAGCGCAAGCGCGTGGCGCGTTACCGTGACACCCTCGGCAACCTGGCGCACAGCTTGAAGACACCGCTCGCCGTGATGCGCGCGACGCTCCCGGGCAGTGAGCACCGCGGCACCTTCAGCACCGAGATCGACCGGATGGCGGGGATCATCGAGCACCAGATGAACCGCGCCGCCGCCTCGGGTGGGGCGATGATCGGACAGGCGCCGGTGGACCTCGCGCAGGTCAGCTCCGAGCTGCGAGCCGCGCTGCTGCGCGTCTACGCGCACAAGGATCTGTCGCTCGAGCTCGACGTGGCGGCGGGAAGTCTCTTCGTCGGTGATCGCGGCGATGTCACCGAGATGCTCGGCAACCTGCTCGACAACGCCTGCAAGTGGTGTCGCGGCCGGGTGCGTCTCACGGCGCATAATGACGAGAGCGCCCCCGTGCGTCAGCGGCTCGTCGTCACGGTCGAGGATGACGGCGCAGGGATAGCCCCCGAGGACCGCCCGCGTGTGCTGCAGCGCGGGGTGCGGGCCGACGAGAGCGTACCGGGCCACGGGATCGGCCTCGCCATGGTGCGCGACACCGTGGACCTCTACGGCGGGCGGCTCGAGGTGGATGAGTCAATGCTCGGTGGCGCGCGCTTCTCGCTGCATTTGCCCGGACGCTAGCATCGGACGGGCACGTCCCTGCCTGCGCTACTGCGCCGGGGGCGTCGACGTTACGGTGCGACCTTGAACTCGATGCCCTGCGCGAGCGGCAGCTCGCGGCTCCAGTTGACGGTGTTGGTCTGGCGGCGCATGTAGGCTTTCCAGGCATCCGAGCCCGACTCGCGGCCGCCGCCGGTATCCTTCTCACCGCCGAACGCGCCACCGATCTCGGCTCCCGACGTGCCGAGATTGACGTTGGCGATGCCGCAGTCGCTGCCCGCGGCGGACAGGAATGCCTCCGCGTTCTGCAGCCGATCGGTGAAGATCGCTGACGACAGGCCGTGTGCGGAGGCGTTCTGGGCGCCGATGGCCTCGGCCAGCGACTCGACCCGGATGAGATACAGCACCGGGGCAAACGTCTCGGTCTGTACGATCGGCCACTCGTTGCGGGCGCGCACGATGGCAGGCTCGACGAAGTTGCCTGCCCCCTCGAGGACATTGCCGCCGTAGAGCAGCTCGCCACCGGCCGCCTGCGCAGCGGCGACCGCGGCCTGATACCCCTCGACCGCCTTGGCGTCAATCAACGGTCCCATGAGAGTTCCCGGCTCGAGCGGATCACCGATGCGCACCTGGCGGTAGGCGTGCACCAGGCGCTTCTCGAGCTCCGCTGCGACGCCCACGTGGGCGAGCACGCGGCGCGTGGAGGTGCAGCGCTGTCCCGCGGTGCCGACCGCGCCGAAGACGATCGAGGGCACCGCGAGATCGAGATTCGCGGTCTCGTCGACGATCACCGCATTGTTGCCGCCGAGCTCGAGCAGGCTCTTGCCGAGGCGCGCCGCGACGCGCTCGCCGACTTTGCGGCCGACCTCGGTCGAGCCGGTGAAGGAGACGAGGGCGACACGCCGGTCTTCGACGAAGCGGGTCGCGAGCCCGCTCCCGCCGTCGACGAAGATCTGAAAGACCGCCGGCAGGCCCGCGGACTTCATCACCGCGTTGCAGATCTGCTGCACGGCGAGAGCGGAGAGCGGAGTCTTGTGTGAGGGCTTCCACACACAGGCGTTACCGCAGATGGCGCCGAGCAGCGCGTTCCAGGCCCACACCGCGACCGGAAAGTTGAACGCCGAGATGATGCCGACGATTCCGAGCGGGTGCCATTGCTCGCTCATGCGATGCCGCGGGCGCTCGGAATGCATGGACAGGCCATAGAGCATGCGCGACTGACCGAGCGCAAAGTCGGCGATGTCGATCATTTCCTGCACCTCGCCGAGGCCCTCGGCGAGGATCTTGCCGTTCTCGAGCGACACCAGCGTGCCGAGATCGGCCTTGTGGTGCCGCAGTGCCTCCCCGAGAAGCCGCACCGCCTCGCCACGTTTGGGCGCGGGAACCTCGCGCCAGGCGGCCGCGGCCTCGGCTGCACTCGTGATGACGCTCTCGTAGTCAGCCTCCGTCGCGGGGCGCACCTGCGCGATGAGGGCGCCGCTCGCCGGATTCTTCACGTTGAGTAGCGGCGCCCCGGCGCTCTGCGACCAGCCGCCCTTGCCGGACCAGGCACCGGAGTTGACGGCCGCGAGCCCGAGCCGTGCGAGCAGCGCGTTCACGTCTACGGCGCTCATCGTGCGGCCACCTTGCGATGGCGCTGGTGCCCGGTCTTGCCGGCCACCACCACCTCGCCCGAGACATGCTTGCTGCCGCCCGGAGCGTAGTAGCGGCCGAAGCGGTTCGCCACGATGTCGGCGAGGCGGAACTGCTCCTGAGCGACGAAGCCGTGATAACGGGCCGGGTGAGCCAGGACCAGGTCGACTACCGCAGTGATGCCGGCGGCGGTCGAGACCTGGATCGCCGACCACAGCCGCCCGGCGATGACCTGCGGGTAGATCTTGTTGACGTAGTTCTCCTCACGCAGCTGCCCGTCCTGCTTGCCGGTGACGGCGGCGTAGACGATCACCACGTCCTGCAGCGTCTGCGGTACGGCGTTCTCCAGCACACGCTTGAGCGTGCCGCGGTCCTGATTGAGCTTGAGGTCGTTCATGAGCAGCCGCATCTGCTCGCAGTGTCCGGGGTAACGGATGGTCTTGTAGTTCATCGTCTCGCACTGTGCCCCGTGGGTGTCGGCGAGCGAGCCGAGGCCGCCGGAGGTGTTGAAGGCCTCGTAGCGCATGCCGTCGATCTCGATCTCCTCGAGGCCCTCGAGCGGCGCGACCTCCATCATGCGCCCATCGCTGATGGCCTGGCACGGATTGCCATACTCGTTGATGAGCCCCTCGGTGGACCAGGTGAGGGAGTACTTGAGCACGTTGTTGGGATGCTGCGGCAGCGCGCCGACGCGCAGCTTCACCGAGCGCAGCTCGTCGAAGTGGGTGATGAGCTCGGCGGCGGCGATGCTGATGAAGCCGGGTGCGAGGCCGCATTGGGGTACGAACGCCTGGGATGCGCCCGAGGCGATGGCGCGCACGGCGCGCGTCACCTCGACGTCTTCGGTCAGGTCGAAGTAGTGCAGGCGGGCGCGCCGCGCCACCTCGGCCACGCCGCGATTGCAGTAGTACGGCAGGCCCGAGATGACGGCGTCGACCGGGTGGCTTGCGAGGTGGCGCTCCAGGAGCTCTGGCTGGCTCGCGTCGAGGGCAAAGGCCGCGAGCTCGAGACCGCCATGCGCGCGCGCCACCGCCTCGGCGGCCGCGCCGTCCATGTCGGCGAGATCAACCTTGTAACCACCTGATTCTGCAAGTAATCCGGATATCAGGGCGCCGATCTTTCCGGCCCCGAGGATCAGTACGCGGTGCATAGAGCCCTCTCGAAAAGGCGCGCATTCTGCCTTCGATGAGGCCGCAACGCCAGCCGGCTTCGAGAGCCCTGCGGTGGGCCTCAGGACCTCGCCGGGTCGCATGCTAGGATCGATTCAATGCGCTCCCCCGAAACCACCTCCTGGCACAGTGCGAGCTGGCAGACCCGGCCCGCCCAGCAGCAGCCGGTCTACGCCGACCCGAAGGCGCTCGAGACCACCGTGGCCGCGCTCTCGCGGCTGCCGCCGATCGTGGTCTCGTGGGAGGTGGAGGCGCTGCGCGCGCGGCTCGCGGCAGCGCAGCGCGGGGAGGCCTTCCTTCTGCAGGGCGGAGACTGCGCCGAGGCCTTCGCCGACTGCGAGTCGGACACGATCGCGAAGAAGCTGAAGATCCTGCTGCAGATGAGCCTGGTGCTGCTGCATGGGCTCAAGAAGCCCATCATCCGCGTCGGCCGCATGGCCGGCCAGTACGCCAAGCCGCGTTCCGCCGACAGCGAGACTCGCGCCGGCGTGACGCTGCCGAGCTATCGGGGCGACCTCGTCAACCGCCCCGAGTTCACCGCCGAGGCGCGCGCCTCCGACCCGATGCTGCTGCTGCGCGGCTACGAGCGCGCCGCGCTCACCCTCAACTTCGTGCGCGCGCTGGTCGAGGGCGGGTTCGCGGACCTGCACCACCCGGAATACTGGGACCTGGGCTTCGTGCATCAGGCACCCCTCAAGGACGCCTACCAGCGTATCGTCCGCTCGATCGGCGATGCGCTCGATTTCTTCGAGGGCATCAGCGGGCGGCAGGTCCACGAGGCCACACTCGTCGACTTCTACGCGAGCCACGAGGGGCTGCACCTGCATTACGAGCAGGCGCAGACCCGCTTCATCCCGCGGCAGAATCGCTGGTACAACCTCTCGACCCACCTGCCGTGGATCGGCATGCGCACCGCGGCTCTCGATGGCGCGCACGTCGAATACTTCCGCGGCATCTCCAATCCGGTCGCCGTCAAAGTGGGCTCGGCGATGGACGCCGCCTGGCTGCAGGGACTCGTGGCGACGCTCAACCCGCAGAACCAGCCTGGGCGGCTCACGTTCATCCACCGCTTCGGGGCCAAGGAGATCGCCACGGCGCTCCCCAAGGCGATCGAGGCGGTGCGCCAGACCGGACAGACCGTGCTTTGGGTCTGCGATCCCATGCACGGCAACACCGAGACGACCACCGGGGGCCTCAAGACGCGCCGCTTCGAGAACATCCTGAAGGAGCTCGAGCTGGCCTTCCGCATCCACTCGGACCTCGGGTCGTATCTGGGCGGGGTGCACATCGAGCTCACGGGCGAGGATGTCACCGAGTGCACCGGAGGCGCGCGCGGGCTCACCGATCAGGATCTGGCCCGGGCCTACCGCTCGACGGTCGACCCGCGGCTGAACCACGAGCAGGCGCTCGAGCTCGCGATGTTGATTGCCGAGCACAGCCAGAGCCGCCGCGCCGACAAGCGCAGCTAAGGCGGCCGCGCGCCGCGCACCGCTAAGATCCCATGCGCTACGAGCACATCGTCGTCCCGGACTCGGGACGGCGCATCGGCCTCAACCCGGATTTTTCGCTCGCGGTACCCGAGGCGCCCATCATTCCCTTCATCGAGGGGGACGGCATCGGGGTCGATGTCACGCCGGCGATGCGGCGCGTCGTCGATGCGGCGGTCGCCCGCGCCTACGGCGGAGCGCGGCACATCGCCTGGATGGAGATCTACTCCGGCGAGAAGGCCAATGCGCTCTACGGCGAGTGGCTCCCCGAGGAGACGCTCGAGGCGCTGCGCGAGTTCGTGGTCTCCATCAAAGGGCCGCTCGGCACGCCGGTGGGTGGCGGCATGCGCTCGCTCAACGTGGCCATGCGCCAGAGGCTCGACCTCTACGCCGCCGTGCGGCCGATTCGCTACTTCCCGGGTGTCTCCAGCCCGATGCAGGACGCGAGCCTCACGGACATGGTGGTATTCCGCGAGAACACCGAGGACATCTACACCGGCATCGAGTGGCCGGCCGGCTCCGCCGAGGTGCACAAGCTCATCGCCTTCCTGCAGCGCGAGCTCGCCGTGCACGCCATCCGTTTCCCCTCGAGCTCCGGCATCGGAATCAAGCCGGTGTCGAAGGAAGGCAGCCAGCGCCTGATCCGCAAGGCGATCCGCTACTCGATCGACAACGACCGCGTGTCGGTGACGCTGGTGCACAAGGGCAACATCATGAAGTTCACCGAGGGCGCGTTCCGCAACTGGGGCTACCAGCTCGCCCAGGAGGAGTTCGGCGCACGTCCGATCGGGGATGGCCCGTGGCTCAGATTTCCGAATCCGGTGACCGGAACGGACATCGTCGTCAAGGACGTGATCGCCGACAATTTCCTGCAGCAGGTGCTGCTGCGACCGGAAGAATACGACGTCATCGCGACGCTGAATCTCAACGGCGACTACGTCTCGGATGCGCTCGCTGCCCAGGTGGGCGGCATCGGTATCGCTCCCGGGGGCAACATCGGCGACGGGCTCGCGGTGTTCGAGGCGACGCACGGCACAGCGCCCGGATTTGCCGGCAAGGACCGCGTCAACCCAGGCTCACTGATACTCTCGGCGGAGATGATGCTGCGCTACCTCGGCTGGCGCGAGGCCGCCGATCTCATCATCAAGGGCGTGACCAACACCATCGCAAACAAGGAGCTGACCTACGACCTGGCGCGCCTGCGCGAGGCGATCAAGGCGGGAAAACGCGAGCTTGCGGCGCGCAAGAACGTCGAGGAGGATATGCAGCGCCTCATCCCGGGCGCCCGGCTCATGAGCACCTCCGGCTTCGCGGGTGCAGTCATCCGCCACATGGATGACCCCGCTTAAGCGTCAGGCTAGGCGCAGCGCCGCCTACGACCCCGACTGCACGCGCTGTCCGCGCCTGGCGCGCTACCTCGAAGCGACGCGCCGCCGCCACGGCGACTACTGGGCGCGGCCGGTGCCGTCCTTCGGGGCAAGCTCGCCGCGTCTCCTTCTGGTCGGTCTCGCGCCCGGCATGCATGGCGCGAACCGCACCGGGCGCCCCTTCACCGGCGATCACGCGGGGATCCTGCTCTATCGGACTCTGCATGAGCTTGGCCTTGCCAGCGCGCCCGAGTCGGTCTCGGCGAGCGATGACCTCGAGCTGATCGGCGCCCGCATCGTCAACTCGGTCAAGTGCGTGCCGCCGGCCAACAAGCCGCTGCCGGCGGAAGTGCGCGCCTGTAACGGCTACCTGAAGGAGGAGCTCGGGCTGCTGCCCGCGGCGCGCGTGTACCTCGCCCTCGGACGCATCGCGCACGATGCCCTGCTCATGGCGGCCGGGCTCAAGCGCGCACGCTTCCCGTTCGCGCACGGACGCGAGCACCCGCTCGATGAGGCAAGGTGGCTCATCGACTCGTATCATTGCAGCCGTTACAACACCCAGACCCGGCGGCTTACGCCGGGCATGTTCCGCGAGGTGATGGCGCGCGCCTGTGAGCGCGCGGGCCTCGCCCAAGCGGGCTCGGGCTGAGCATGTTCGATCACAAGGAATACATTGCAGCGCTCCCACGCCGCCCCGGCGTGTACCGCATGTTCGGCGCGGACGGCGAGCTGCTCTACGTCGGCAAGGCGCGGAGCCTGAAGGACCGGGTGGGCACCTACTTCGCCGCCAGCAACCTCGATCCCAAGGTGCAGGCGCTTGTTGCCCAGATCGCCGCCATCGAGGTCACGGTCACCAACTCCGAGACCGAGGCGCTGCTGCTCGAGTACAACCTGATCAAGGCGCACCGGCCGCGCTTCAACATCGTGCTGCGGGACGACAAGAGCTTCCCCTACATTTACCTCGATACGCGGCACGAGTTCCCGCGCCTCACCTTTTACCGCGGCCCGCGCACGGCTCCGGGCCGCTACTTCGGGCCCTTCCCGAGCGCCGGCGCCGTGCGCGACACCCTCAATCAGCTGCAGAAGCTGTTCCGCATCCGCAATTGCCGCGACACCTTCTTCGCCAACCGCAGTCGCCCCTGCCTGCAGCACCAGATCGGCCGCTGCTCGGCGCCGTGCGTCGGACTCATCGCGCGTGAGGCCTACGCCCAGGACATCGAAGCGGCCGTCAAGGTGCTCGAGGGCCGCAGCGACGAGGTCAACGCCGAGCTCGCCTCGCGCATGGAGGCGGCCGGAGCGCGGCTGGAATTCGAGCGCGCCGCCCAGGTGCGCGATCAGCTGGCGGCCTTGAAGCGTATCCAGGCCCAGCAGGTGGTGACCGCGGGCGCCGAGCGCGACGCGGATGTGGTCGCGCTCGTGGGACAGGCGGGTGAGTATTGCGTGAGCGTCATGCTGGTCCGCGGCGGGCGCAACCTCGGCACCACGAGCTATTTTCCGCGAGCCGCGCTGGCCGAGCCCGACGAGGCCCTCGCGTCCTTCATCATGCAGTACTACGCCGGCGCGGAGCCGCCCCCGGAAGTTCTGCTCGGGCGGGACTTGCCCGATGCCGTAGCGCTCGCCGAGGCGCTCAGCACGCAGGCCGGTCACGCGGTCGAGGTACGCCATCCGGCGCGCGGGCTCGCCGCAAAGTGGGTCGAGCTCACGCGCGAGAACGCCGAGCAGGCACTGCGCATGCGGCACGCGCAGCGCGCCGGTGTGGAGGAGATGCTTGCCGAGCTCACGCGCGAGCTCGATCTGCCCGAGCCACCGGCCCGGCTCGAGTGCTTTGACATCAGCCACACGGGCGGGGAGGGTACGGTCGCCTCGTGCGTCGTCTTCGGCCCCGAGGGTGCGCTCAAGAAGGAATACCGGCGCTTCAACATTACCGGGATCACGCCGGGCGATGACTATGGGGCCCTGCGTCAGGCGCTCGAGCGCCGTTACAGGCACGTGCGCTCGGGTGAAGTTCCGCCGCCGGATCTGCTCTTGATCGACGGCGGCGCCGGACAGATCGGGGAAGTCCACGCGGTGCTGGCCGAGCTCGGGTTCTCGGACCTGACCCTGGTCGGCGTTGCCAAGGGGCCGGACCGGCGCCCCGGGCAGGAGCGGCTGTTCGTCTACGGAGCGCCAGGAGCGGTGACGCTCGAGGCGCATTCACCGGCGCTACGCCTCATTCAGCGCATTCGCGACGAGGCGCACCGCTTCGCCATCACCGGTCACCGGCGCCGGCGCGCCCGGCGCTACAACGAGTCGGTGCTCGAAGTTGTCCCGGGCCTGGGTCCCGCCAAGCGCCGCGCGCTGCTCAAGCACTTCGGGGGACTGCAGGGCGTGATGCGCGCCGGCGTGGCCGATCTCACCCAGGTAGCGGGAATCGGCGCGACGCTCGCCCGAAGCCTCTATGATCACCTGCACCCGGGTGCCTGAAGGAAGTCATGGTCTGGAACGTCCCCAACACGCTCACGTGGCTGCGGATCGCGTCCATCCCGCTCATCGTGGTTCTGTTCTATATGCCGTATCCGTGGTCGGACCCGGCCGCGGCATGGCTGTTCGCCGCCGCGGGCGTCACCGACTCGCTCGACGGATATTTTGCGCGGCGGCTGCAGCAGACCTCGCGCCTCGGAGCCTTTCTCGATCCGGTCGCCGACAAGCTGATCGTTGCCGTGGCGCTCGTGCTCCTGGTCAGCAAGGATCCGCGCTGGTTCATCGTGCTCACCGCCGCGATCATCATCGGCCGTGAGATCACCATCTCGGCGCTACGGGAGTGGATGGCCGAGATCGGCGCGCGGCGCAAGGTGGCGGTCTCGCAGCTCGGCAAGTACAAGACCATCCTGCAGATCGTCGGCCTCTCGCTGATGCTCTATCGCTGGCGGCTATTCGGGCTGGACACTTACTGGCTCGGCGTCATCCTCACGGTAGTGGCCGCCGTCGCCACGCTCGTGTCGATGGTCGTCTACCTGCGTGCGGCGTGGCCTGAGCTAAGACGTTAATATTGTTCTGTAAGACGCTGTATTTGCTTATTATAAATTCTTTAAACGACGCGGTAGATTTTGCCACCGGTGCACGCGTCCTCGCCTTGACTTCCCAAGGGGTGTACATAGAATCCGGCGTTCTGATTCGGATGCGGGCTTAGCTCAGTTGGTAGAGCGGTACCTTGCCAAGGTACAGGTCGACGGTTCGAACCCGTTAGCCCGCTCCATACTCCTCCAGGTCCTCAGGTCCCACGCGCGGTCACCGCGCGACCGCTACGAGCGGCGCGCCCTGGCTCATCTCGCCGATGACCGCCGCCTGACCGCAACCCTCGCGCTCGAGGACTTCGAGCGCCGCGGGAACCGCCTCCGGGGCGCAGGCGACGAGGAGTCCCCCCGAGGTCTGCGGATCGCAGAGCAGCGCCTGCTCGAGGGCGCTGATCCCCGGCGCGAAGCGCACCTCGTCACCGTAGGAAGCCCAGTTGCGCGCCGACGCGCCGGTTACGTAGCCGGCCGCGAGGAGCGCGCGCGCGCCCTCGAGCACCGGCACCTCCGCCAGCCGCACGCGCGCGCCGAGCCCGGAACCGCGGCACATGCCGAGCAGATGCCCGAGAAGGCCAAAGCCCGTCACGTCCGTCATCGCGTGTACTCCGGGGAGCGCGGCGAGGCCGGGGCCGGCGCCGTTCAGCCGGGTGGTCGTCTCGATCAGCTGCCGATAACCCGCATCGTCGAGCGCAGCTTTCTTCAGCGCCGCGGACAGGATCCCTACACCGAGCGGCTTGCCGAGAATCAGGGCGTCGCCGGCTCGCGCCGTGGAGTTGCGCAGCACCTGCCGGGGGTGCGCGAGCCCGAGCGCTACCAGCCCGTAGATGGGCTCGACCGAGTCGATGCTGTGCCCGCCGGCGAGCGGAATCCCCGCCTCGATGCATACGGTCTCGCCGCCCCGCAGTATCTCGCGGATGACCTCCGCCGGAAGCACGTTCACCGGCATGGCGAGCAGCGCCAGCGCGAGCACCGGGCGTCCCCCCATCGCGTAGACGTCCGACAGCGCATTGGTCGCCGCAATGCGCCCGAAATCGAAGGGATCATCGACGATCGGCATGAAGAAATCGGTGGTCGCAATCAGCGCCTGCTCCTCGTTCAGCTGATAGACCGCCGCGTCGTCGCCGGTCTCGGTGCCGACGAGAAGCGCGGCATGGCGAGCGAGCTGAGGAGCCCCGGCCGCCGAGCGCTTGAGGAGATCGGCGAGGACCGCCGGGGAGATCTTGCAGCCGCAGCCGCCCCCGTGCGAGAGCGAGGTCAGGCGGGGGTTGGGAGTGGGGGTCGGGGTTGGGTTCATGTGATTGCTCGCTCGCGGAATATGGCGGAAGGCAGCAGGAGTCGAACCTACCAGGAAGCGTCTGACGCCCCCCCCTGGGTTTGAAGCCCAGTCGCACCACCGGGTACGGGTGCCTTCCAATCGGATCGCAGCACGTGCTGCTGGCGGACGCGGCGGGTGTAGCCGACACGGTCGAAGAACTCGAGGATCTGCACGGCGCGCTTGCGGCCGAGGCCGACGCTGTCGCGGAAGCCCGCGGCGCTCACACCGCCGTACTCGCGCGCGCACGTATCGACGACACGCGCGAGCTCCGCGACGCGCTCGCGGGCGTAGAAGAGGTCGTGCACCACCTGGTAGGCGCCACCGCGGGCCACCTGCTTGCGCAGCACGGTGCGCACGCGCTCCTCGCTCTCGTGCACGGCGGCCGCGAGCTCGCGCACCCAGGGCGGATCGAAACGCCCGGCCAGGAGCAGCGGCTCGAGTCGCTGTGCGAGGAGCGTATCGTCCGCCGAAAGCGCGGCCACGTGCTCCGGCAGATGGAGCCACGCTCCGCTGCGCGCGAGCCGCCGCTCGCGGAGCAGCGCGGCGATCACCGCCTGCCAGAGCGCCGCCGGCGCGTCGGGGAAGCTCATCCGCCGCAGCCGCCCGCCATCGGGTCCCGGCTCGTCCGGGACTTCCTCATGGAAGCGCCCGAGCGCCTCGAGCGCGCCGGCGCACAATGCCTGCCAGCATTCAGGGAGCAGCACGAAGCGCTCCGCGCCCGCGGCGATCGTGAGTGCGCCTCCCGGGAGCACGATGTCGTCCGCGGCTCGGCCCGTGATTCGGGTGAGCTCGGAGATCGTCACACCGTACCGGGCGCCGGCGAGCAGCGCGCCGATGCCTTCCCCGGCCACCAGCCGCTCGAGCGCGCGGAGGCACCGTTGCCGCTGCGCCGAGCGGCGCCGCCGGGCTGGAGCCGCCGGGTCGAGCACCTCTCCGCCGCCGATCGTGTGGCGCGCGCACGCATCGCGCACGATGAGCCGGTCGCCGGGCATCGCGAACACCGGCGACTCGAACACGAGCTGCACCGGCCCCCGCTCGCCGGCGGCGAGACGCGCGGACTCGAGCGGCACTGCGTGGGCGAGCCGGTGGGTGGTGCCAAGATGCACGTGCAGCGGCGACCAGGACTCGAGCTGCACAGCGCTCCCGGTGAGGAGCTCGAGGCGCACGTCGAGGCGGGTGCTCGCCCCGAGCAGGCGTGGATCTGCGAGCCAGTCTCCGCGCTCAATGGCGCTCTTTTCGATACCGGCGAGATTCAGCGCGCAGCGCTCCCCGGCGCGGCCGAGCTCGGCCGCCTGGTTCTGCGCGTGGATGCTGCGCACGCGCGCCGGGCGGCCCGCCGGCATGACGGCGAGGGTGTCGCCGGTGCGCACGCAACCCGAGAACACGGTGCCGGTGACGACGGTGCCGTGCCCTGAGAGGGTGAATACACGGTCGACGGCCAGACGGAACAGGCGACCATCATCCCGGGCGGCAGTCGCGGCCGCGGCCTCGGTCAGGTGCTGCCGCAACGCCGCGACGCCGGGGTGCGCGGCGGCCGTGGCATCCATCGCGAAGACCGCGACGCCCCGCAACGGCGTGGCATCGAGCGCCGCGCGAATCTCCGTTTCAGCCTCGCACCTGCGTTCCTCATCGACGCGGTCGATCTTGGTGAGCGCCACCGCGCCCCGCGTTACCCCGAGGAGCTCGAGGATGGCGAGATGCTCGCGCGTCTGCGGCATGACGCCGTCATCCGCTGCAACCACCAGAAGCGCAAAATCGATGCCGCAGGCGCCCGCGACCATCGTGTGCACGAGGCGCTCGTGACCGGGCACGTCGATGAAGCCGAGTACCTCGCCGCCCGGAAGCGGCGTGTAGGCATAGCCCAGCTCGATCGAGATCCCGCGTGCCTTCTCTTCCTTAAGACGATCCGTGTCGACGCCCGTGAGTGCGCGCACGAGCGTCGTCTTGCCGTGGTCGATGTGGCCTGCCGTGCCGACGATCATGTGAGCGGCCCCTGGCTCATGGGCCTGAGCGCCCCGAGCTGCGCCAGGAACTCGGGTTCGTCCCCACGGTCCAGGCAGCGCAGATCGAGCCACAGGGCCTTGTCCCGCAGTCGCCCGAGTACCGGGCGGGGCAGTGAGCGCAGCGCTCGCTCGAGACGTGCGAGGGCGCCGCGGCTGCCCTGCGCCGGGCGGATCGCGAGCCCGTGGCTCGGCAGCTGCTCGATGGGGAGGGCACCGCTGCCGATCTGGCTCGCGAGCGGCGCGGCGGACGCTTCGTAGGCAGCGCCCAACGCGCGTTGCACGAGAGGCTGCAGGCGCACGGCCTGAGCCTCCATCTCACTCGCCGGACGCGTCAGCAGGCGCAGCGTCGGCAGCCGCTCGCGGAGGAACTCGGGCGTTCGATACAAAGCCAGCACCGCCTCCAGTGCCGCGAGCGTGAGCTTGCTCACCCGTAGGACGCGCTTGAGGGGATCCTTGCGCAGCCGCGCGATGAGATCGGCGCGGCCGACGATGAGACCCGCCTGCGGTCCCCCGAGGAGCTTGTCGCCGCTGAAGGTGACGAGATCCGCGCCGGCCGCGAGCGCAGCGCGCACCGTGGGCTCCGCGGGAAGCCCCCAGCGCCGCAGGTCGACGAGCGAGCCACTGCCGAGGTCCACGGCGAGCCGTACGCCGCGGGCACGCCCGAGCTTCACGAGCTGCTCGAGAGGCACGCTCGCGGTGAAGCCGGAGATCGCGTAATTGCTGGTGTGCACCTTGAGCAGCAAAGCCGAGCGCGGACCGAGGGCCTCGCGGTAGTCCCTGAGGTGCGTGCGGTTGGTGGTACCCACCTCGATGAGCTTCGCGCCGGCGCGGCGCATGATGTCCGGAAGGCGGAAGGAGCCGCCGATCTCGATCAGCTCGCCGCGCGAGACCAGCACCTCGCGCCGCGCCGCGAGGACACTCAGCACCAGGAGCACCGCCGCGGCGTTATTGTTCACCACGGTCGCGGCTTGCGCGCCGGTGAGCTCGCACAGCAACGGCTCGACGAGCGCGTCGCGCTCGCCGCGCTCGCCGCGCTCGAGGTCAAATTCGAGATTGACGGGCGCGCTGAGAGCATGCGTGACGGCGCGCACGGCCTCCGCGGGCAGCAGGGCGCGGCCGAGGTTGGTATGCAACACCGTGCCGGTGAGATTGAACACGGGCTTGAGGGCCGGACGCGCCGCCGCCGCCAGGCTCGCCGTCACGGCGCGGGCCAGGGCATCGACGCTCAAGGTCGTGGGCACGAGTGTCCCGGCGCGGGCCGCCCGTCGCAGCGTCGCGAGGTGGGCACGCAGCTGCGCCGTCACGCGCGTGCGTCCATGTTGCTCGAGCAACGCTCCGAAGGCGTGCGCGTTCAGCAGCCGGTCGACCGAGGGGATGCCGGCCGCGGAGCCGCTCGCGGGGAGCTTCGCTGACTTGACTGGGGGCATAGGGTAGACGCCGCCGCCGCGGCGCCGCGTCTTCCTGTTAGCGTCAAACCTTGACAGCTTCAGTCGGGAGGAGGGCGCGCAGCCGTCAGGGCGTCTGCCACAGCAGCGGGTTACCGCTGCCGCGGTGGTAGCCTGCTTCGGCCATCAACAGATCGAGCGCGAGACTCGCCAGATCGTCGGCTACCGGCTCGCCGTCCGCGTCCTTCTCCTGGTAGAGGATCTTGCGGTAGGTATGACACCGATCGCAACTTTCTGCACAAATGGCCGCCGAGCCGCCCTCGATCGAGTGATAGCCGATGTTCTCGGTGTTCTGGCACTGGCTGCAGGTGACCCGTACCAGATGCCATTCGGTCGCACAGAGCGTGCAGTGCAGATAACGGTAGCCCTGAGACTCCGCATCGACACGCACCACGCTGGCGACCGGCAGCATTCCGCAAGCCGGACACACCCCCGGCACCTCGAGCGCAGCGACGTCACCGGGTTTGAGGAGCCTCGCGAGGGCTACCCACTGCACCTGCAAGGCCGCCATGAGGAACGGCGCCGCCGCCAGGTCGATTTCCGAGGTGCGCGCGGCGAGCAGCGCATGCGCCTGTGCCTCGAGCTCGTTCGCGGTCAGGCCGCGCAGGCGCCGATCGATCTCGCGGACGCCGGGCGAGGCCGCCGTCGAGGCGGCGACCGAGCCAACGAGGCCTAGCGCGAGCTCGCGCCACGCCGGGCCGCGTGCCCCGCCGGTAGCGTGAATGACCGGCATCCTGTGCATGCGCGCACGGGCGATCGCATCCGCCGAGGGCCGCTCGGCCGGAAACCCGGGGAGGGCGCGGGCCTGCGCCTCGGCGATGACGGCGGCGAGCTCGAGATACTCCCCGATCGCATGACCGGCAGCGCCCGGCAGGGCCAGCTGCCGCAGCCGCCGTGCGCGGGCATTGAACGGGCCGTCGGCCCCGGGCAGTCGGATGCGCGGGAGAGCGAGCTGGGCGCTGGCCTCAATTTGGCCCGGTTCGAGGATTCGCTGCATGAGTGATCTGGCGGAACCACGCGCGATGATGCTTCCACGCCCAGCCGCGCGTCACCGTGCCGCGGACCATCGCGTCCACCGAGCCCTTGACCCAGAACCCGGCATAGACGTGAACAAGGATGGCACAGATCAGGGCGAACGCGCACACCGCATGCACGAGCGAGGCGAGGCGGATCAGGCCGACAGGGAAGTAGTGCGAAAAGTAAGCGCGCCAGATGACGAGACCGGAAAGGAGCAGTCCGACCATGCCGATGACGAGCACCAGGAACAGGAGCTTCTGCCCGCCGTTGTAGCGCCCGACTTCCGGAAGACGGTCCTCGCGGCTGTTCACGACGTCGCGCCATTGTTTCAGCCACTGCCAGTCGGCGGGCTTCATACGGTTGTCGCCCCACAGGGCCGCGGCGAGCATCAGGAAGATGAGCGCGGCGGCGAGGCCGATGAACGGATGGAGGATCCGCGTCCAGGGACCGCCGCCGAAGAGGTTACTGAACCAGAACAGCGCCGGGTGAAACAGCGCGAGGCCCGAGAGCGCCGCCAGCACGAAGGCGATCGCGTTCAGCCAGTGATTGGTGCGCAATTCGGCGCTGTAGCGCACCAGGGAGTCGCGGCGCTGGTTGTCGCTCATGAGCCCTTCTCCGCGGCCGCCTCGTCGGCGGGAGTGACTTCGTTTCTGCCGACCCGCACGAAGTGGAAGAAGCCGACGAGCGCGGTGAGGGCCATGGCCGCGAGCGCGACGGGCTTGGAGGCGCCCTTCCACAGGCTGACCATGGCGCTGATGTGCGGATCGGGCGCGAGCCCTGAGTAGAGGGCTGGCTGGTCGGCGTGATGCAGTACGTACATGACGTGCGTGCCGCCGACACCCGCTGGATCGTACAAGCCCGCCTGGTCGAAGCCGCGGGACTTCAAGTCCGCGACGCGCTCGGCGGCGTGCTCCTTCATGTCCTCCTTGGTGCCGAAGACCAGCGCCCCGGTCGGGCAGGCCTTGATGCACGCGGGCTCGAGGCCGACCGCGACGCGATCGGAGCACAGCGTGCACTTGTAGGCCTTCTTGTCTTTTTTCGAGATCCGGGGAATGTCGAAGGGGCAGCCGGTGACGCAATAGCCGCAGCCGATGCAGTTCTCTTCGTGGAAATCAACGATCCCGTTGGAGTACTGCACGATCGCCCCTGGAGAGGGGCAGGCTTTGAGGCAGCCGGGATCGGCGCAGTGCATGCAGCCGTCCTTGCGGATCAGCCATTCGAGATCCCCCTTCGGGTTCTCGTACTCGGCGAAGCGCATCAGGGTCCAGGAGCGGTCGCTGAGGTCGGCGGGGTTCTGGTACCCGCCGACGTTGGTGCCTATCTCATCGCGCAGGTCGTTCCACTCCATGCACGCGACCTGGCAGGCCTTGCAGCCGATGCACTTGGTGGTGTCGATGAGCTTGGCAACCTTGCCGGTGTACGACTGCCGCACGCTCGGCTCCGGCACGGTGGTTGCGGAGCGGCGCACGATGTCGAGGGATTGCAGGGCCATAGTGCTTCCCCTAGACCTTCTCGACCTTGACCAGGAAGGACTTGAACTCCGGCGTCTGCGAGTTGCCATCGCCGACAAACGGCGTCAGCGTGTTGGCAAGGTACCCCGGCTTCGCGAGCCCCTTGAAGCCCCAGTGGATCGGAACGCCGACGTGGTGCAGCGTCTTGCCGTCCACCTCCATCGCGCGCAGGCGCTTGGTCACCACCGCTACCGCCTGGATATGCCCGCGGTTGGAGGACACCTTCACCTGATCCCCGGAGGCGATTCCCAGCTCCTTCGCGAGCGCATCGCCGATCTCGACAAACTGCTCGGGTTGCATGATCGCATTCAGCCGCA
>DATMMK010000033.1:0-12703 GCA_035569755.1 Steroidobacteraceae bacterium | reverse complement strand
CGCGCTGATCTCGCCGTGCGACATCCCCTCGCTGTAGGCGAGCACGACGCACAGCCGCTCGGTATGCGTCAGCTTCGCGAGCGCCCGGTCGAGGTCGAGCTGCTCGGCGGCGGCCGGCATGAACGTGGCCGCGCCGGGCAGGTCCTGCGGCCCGCACTCCGCGGCGCGCTGCGGCGTTGCGCGCACTTCGGCGAGCCAGGTGTTGATGGCGAGGCGCCGCAGCCAGCCGCCGAAGGCTCCCGGAGACCTGAGCTGCGGCAGCGAGCGCCACGCCTTGAGAAAGACCTGCTGGGCGAGGTCGTCGGCGAGCGCCGGATCGCGGCTCAGGCGCCGCAGGAGATTGCGCAGCCAGCTCTGGCGGCGCCACACCAGCTCGGAGAAGGCGTTGCGATCTCCGCCCATGGCGAGGGCGACCACGACGGCCTCCGCGGCTTCGCCAATCGGGGCGCTGACGCGGTTCACGGCTGCGCTCAGGCTGCGCGCGTTTCCTTGAGCCGGCTGTCCTCATCCGGGGTCGCGCTGCGCTGCTGCTCGACGGCACGCGCCGCGAAGAGCAGACCCGCCCCGACGCATAGCGTCACGACGCCTCCGCCGAGCACGGGATAAAAGGAGACCGGGTAGACCTGATTGAGCAGGAACGCAAGGATCACGACCCCAACCCCCGCGGCCAGTGTGACGATCCCGCCGACGCGCAGGTACAGCGGGTTGAGGCCCGCGTCCCGGTCGGGGGCCATCAGGCGGTCGATGAGCGCCGGGTCGAGCTGCTGGCCGCGCTCGATGGCGAGGCGCAGCGGCTCGAGCGTCAGTTGGCGCTTCTTGTAATCGGACACGATACCGGCGACTGCGGCGACGGTGACGAAGATCCAGAAGGCGATGGCAACCGAGAAGGGTCCGAAGTGCTGCATGGGGTGACTCTTTATAATGATGATGGGTACCCGTAGAGATGCGCGCCGGTGCCCGTTTGGATGCAGGAGCCGCGCGCAAGGTTTACGGGCCGCTGAAGCCGGGCGACCCCAGCGCATCGAGCAGCGCCCGGGCGAACTGCGGGCCCTTGCCCGCCTCTTCGTGCTTGAAGTACACGAAGACGTCGGTGCACTGCGCGGCACTCGAACGGATGGTTGCGGCCCAGCGCTTGAGATCCTCGGGCGTATAGCCCTCGTCCCGCAGGCGGAAGTAGGCGTAAGGCGCGGTGATCTCCAGCGGTGTGGAGAACTTCTCGCTGTCGGCAATGCACAGCGCGAGGTTGGCGGCGCGCAGACGCGCGAACACTTCGCCGTCCATCCACGAGAGGTGGCGGAACTCGAAAGCGGCGCAGGTCCCGTCCGGCAGGAGCTTCAGAAACTCATCGAGCACCGCGAGGTCCTTGCGGAAGTAGGGCGGCAGCTGAAAGAGGATCGCGCCGAGCTTCGGTCCCAGCGTCACAGCCGTCTTGAGAAAGTACTGCAGCAGATCCGCGCAGTCGCGCAGCCTCGCGATGTGGGTGATGCGCTTGGGTGCCTTGAGTGTCAGGCGGAAGCCGGGCGGGGTCTCACGGTCCCAGCCAGCGAGGATCTTGGTATTCGGAACGCGGTAGAAGGTGTAGTTGATCTCTACGGTGGTGAAGCGCTCGGCGTAGTAGGGCAGCATCTTGGCGGCGGGGAATTTCTCCGCCGGATAGAAGCTGCCCTTCCACTCGGGGTAGTTGTAGCCGGAGGTGCCGACCCAGTACCTCATGGAGGCGCGGCCCGCGCTTTGCGTCAGTGGCGGTCGCTTACCAGGCGGCGGTATTCGCCCAGATGCCGGATCGCGTGCTGCTGCCTGCCGAGCGACTCGTAGAGTCGCGCGAGATTGTAGTGGCAGTCGGCGAGATCTGGATCGCCGGCGAGCGCCGCCTGGTAGGCATCGAGCGCTCCCGCGGTTTTGCCGACATCCTCGAGCAGCACCGCCTGGTTGAAGAGAAGCAGGGGATCCTGCCCCGCGTGGCCGAGGGCGCGCCGATATACCTCCTCGGCCTCGACCGTCCGGCCGAGCACGTGCAGGAGGCGCCCGAGGTTGATCCACGCGGGGGCGTTACGCGGATTCTCATCGGTGGCCTGCCGGTAGGCCGTGACGGCAGCCTCCGGATCGGTATTCTCGAGCGCCAGCCCCTGTGCGAACCAGTCGAGCGCAGGGGGCGCCGCGGTTGCTGCAGCGGCAGGCTCGGCGCGGTGCTCGACCACCTGGAGCACGCCCTCTTCGAGGGTGACGTCGAGCCCCAGCAGGTACTGGCCGCTGTCCGCCTGCCAGCGTGTCTCGCCATCGCGCACCACCACGCGATCGCCTACCGCGCTGATCGCGAGTCCCGACAGCGGGAGCGACGCCGGGAGCTCCCGCCGCAGGCGCTCGAGGGACCGGCGGATGCGCTTGGCGGGGATGCGGGCGTCGATCAGCGCGCGCGCCGCGCGCAGCACGATCAGATCCTGGAACGACAGGCGATAGGCACGGCGCGGTCCGCGCCCCGCCTTGACGAATCCGGCGCGGATCAGGCCGCGCGTGACCGCAGGAGACAGCCGCAGGACCCGTTGCACGTCCCGCACACTGTATGAACGCATCCTGAGCTCTTGAGGAAAGATAGTTCCCCGGACGTCAGCGCTTGCCTGCCTTGCGCGCTACTTTAGCCGGTTCCTCGACGCGCTTGGGAGCTTTGCGCGGACCGAGCCCGCTCGCCTCGCGCGACTTGCCGCTCTTCGCGAGGCTCGCGCGCAGCGCCTCCATGAGATCGATCACCTTGCCATCGCCCGCTGGAGCAGGCTCGATCATGGTGATCTCCTGGCCCTCGTCGACCTTCTTCTTGATCGCGGCCTCGATCCGTCCGCGCACTTCGTCCCGATAGGCGTCCGGATCGAATTTCTCGGCCGTCTGCGCATCGATGAGCTGCTGCGCGAGCTTCAGCTCCGCGGGCTTCACTTCGGGCTTCGGGATCTCAACCTCGCTCGCGCGGCGCACGTCGGCGGCGTAATGCAGCTGCTGCATCGCGAGCACGTCGCCGATCGGACGCAGGATCACGAGGTAGCCCTTGCCGCGCGCGGCCCAGCGGCCGACGCCGCAGCGGCCGGCGACCTTCAGGGCCTCCGTGAGCAGGGCGTAGGGCTTGCCGGCGCCCTTGTCCGGGGCCAGGTAGTAGGTCTTGTCGTAGTACACCGGATCGATCGACTCGATCGGCACGAACTCGGAAATCTCGACCGCATGGCTGCCGACTTCCTCGAGCGCCTTGATCTCCTCGGGCGTGAAGCGCACGTACTGGTCCTTGGCGAACTCGTAGCCCTTGACCATGTCGTCCCGCTCGACTATCGCCCCGTCCTTCTGGCAGATGTACTGCTGCTTCAGGCGCGAGCCGTCCTCTTTGTGCAGCAGATTGAAGGAGATGGCGTTCGAGGACTGGTTCGCGGTGAAGAGCTTCACCGGAATCGCAACCAGTCCAAAGGACACCGTGAGGGACCCTATCGAGCGCGCAGCGGCCATACCGTCACCCTCTACTTCTCAGACTTGACACTGAAAGCCTTCGTAAGGCTCTGTTTTAGCTCGAGTACATCATGCCACCGGTCGCCCCTCTTTTCCAAGCGGGCCGGCACATTATTGAGAGTGAAGTCCGTCGGCTCGGCGGCTTCGAGCTCCTCCCAGGTGAGGGGCATTGAGACGGGCGTCCCCTGGACCCCGCGGGGGGAATAGGCGACGTTCAGGGTCTTGCCGCGGACGTTCATGTTGTAGTCGATGAAGATCTTGCCCGTGCGCTTCTCGATCGCCCAATCCATCGTGATGTCCTTCGGATGGGCGCGCATGACGTGCCGGCCGACGGTCTCGCAGATGTGGCGTGCCTCATCGAAAGTCACCGTCCGCTCGATCGGCACGAACATGTGGAGCCCGGTCTTGCCAGAGGTCTTGATGACGGCTTCGAGCCCCATTTCCCTGAGCAGCGCGCGCAGCCAGAAGGCGACGCGCTTGCCGACGGCGAAACCCTTCTTGTTGAGCTCAGGCTCCGCCCCCTTCGCCTCCTTGCCCGAATAGATGTAGGGGTCGATGTCGAAGACCAGGTAGTCGGGGTAGTTGAGCACCGAGGCCTCGAGCGCGGCGAGCGAGCTTGCGTAGTCGGTGCGGCCTTCGGGCGTGTCGGGGCCGGGACGCGCGCGGGAATGCCAGATGTGGAACTCGAGCGTGCCGATCTGGCCGAGCCACAGCAGCGTCGGCAGGTTGTTGGCGAGCAGGTAGCGGTGCCGGTCGTCCTTGGTCTCCGAGAACACGGTCACGGTCTCGACGAACTCGGGGAGCGGCTGCTCCCAGTGCTTCTGGAAGAAGCGCTCGCCGTTGATCCCTTCCGGCATGCGGATCATGGTGAGCGGCCGATCCTGAAGGTGCGGCAGCATGAAACGCCCGACGCGCGCGAGGTAGCGGAGCAGGTCGCGCTTGGTCACCGCGGGGCTGTTCTTGCCCGCGGCAGGCCAGTAGACGCGGTCGAGGTTGGTCAGGCGGATGCGCGCGCCGCCCATGTCGAGGTCGATCCGATTGGAGCGATTGTCGAGCTGCTCGAGGACCGGGCCCACTGCTTCGGGTGAGGCGAGGTCAGCGCGCGCGCCGTCTGCCCCGGCCTTGGACGTGCGCCCCGAGTCGCCGTGGCGCGCGGGCGCGGCAGGGGCGGCGGGCTTGCGATGCGGGTCGGGCTTTTGCACCCCGGCAGGCTCGATGTCATCGCGCAGTCGCACGAACACCGGCGCGCGCAGTGCTCCGGCGGGGGTCCATTCACTGAAGCTTACCTCGGCGACGAGCTTTGGTGAGAGCCAGGTCGTCGGCCGATGCAGCGGCACCTCCTCGGCGAACGGAGAATCCTTGCGCTTGAGTGTCGCGGTGCGCTCGAGGAGTCTCGCGATCACCTCCTCGTCGAGCCCCGAGCCGACGTGCCCGGCGTAGCGCAGCGCCTTGCCCTCGAAATAACCGAGCAGCAGCGCGCCGAGCGGGTCGCGCGCCCCCTTACCGCGGGTGAAGCCGCCAATCACGAACTCCGCCGACTGTGCCGTCTTGATCTTGAGCCACGCGCCCGAGCGCTTGCCGGGCTGATAGGTCGAGTCGATGCGCTTGGCGACCATGCCCTCGAAGCCGTGGCCGACGGCCACGTGGTAGAGCTCCGGTCCGTTGTCCGAGCAATGCACCAGCTGCAGGTGAGTCGAGGTGAGCAGGCACTGCGTGAGATAGCGGCGGCGCGCGAGGTAGGGTGCGCCGCGCAGGTTGAGTCCCGCGAAGTGCAGCAGGTCGAAGCATACGAGCACCACCGGGCTGTCGCGCCGAGCGGCGGCGATCTCCGCGGGCGTCTTGAGCTGCGCACGATTCTGCAGGGCGTTGAACGAGGGGCGGCCGGCGGCATCGAGCGCCACGATCTCGCCGTCGAGGACCATCTGCTCGACCGCCTGGGCGGCGAGCTCTTCGGTCAACTCGGGAAAGAACGATGTAAGGTCGAGCCCGCGGCGCGACTTGAGCTCGACGTCGGTGCCGCGCACGTAGGCAATCACCCGGTAGCCGTCGAGTTTGGGCTCATAGCGCCACTGCGGATCCGCCGCGGGCGACTCGGCGGTCTCGGCCAGCATCGGCGCGAGCTCGCGCGGCATCGCCTCCACGGGACCTGCGGGCGCGAGCAGCCCGGCATCGAGTCGCGGCGGCGTGCTCTCGGCCGTCAGCTGATCGAGGTTGAGTCCCGAGAGCACCGAGGCCGGTTGCGCGAGCACGTCGTTCGCCTGCGCGAAGCGGTCGCGGTGCTTGATGAGCAGCCACTGGTTGCCGGTGCGGGTCTTCACCAGCGTGAACGAGCCCTTCAGCTTCTCGCCCCGCAGCAGGAAGCTCACCTTTCCCTTCGCGAGCTCGGCGCGCATGCGCCGCTCAGCCTCCGCGCGGTCGATGAACGAGTACTTGCCGCCCTCATCCGGCGAGTAAGGCCCGCAATCCCACACGATCACGTTGCCGGCGCCGTACTGCTTCTCCGGGATCACCCCCTCGAACGAGGCGTAGTCGAAGGGATGGTCCTCAACCTCGACCGCCATGCGCTTGTCGTCGGGGTCGAGCGAGGGTCCCTTGGGAACCGCCCAGGACTTGAGCACGCCGTCGACCTCGAGGCGCAGGTCATAGTGCAGTTGGCGCGCCGCGTGCTTCTGCACCACGAACAAGAGGGGTCCGCGGCGCTGACCGGCCGCCTTCGCGGGCGGCTCGGGCGTGCGCGTGAAGGAGCGCTTGGCAGCGTAGCGTTCGAGGGCGCGCTTGGGCACGGTCAGGTGATGTTACATGAGCGTATCGATCCAGGCGGCGAGCCGGCGCAACAGCTCCTCCAGCACCTGGGTGTCGGTGCGCCCGCTGCCGGAGCGCAGGTGAAAGGAATGGTCCGCGCCGTCGACCAGGCTCAAGGTGGCGCGCGCCCCGAGGCGCGCCACGACCGCCTCGATGAGGGAGCGCTCGGCGAGCGCATCGCGGGTGCCCTGCAGAAACAACATCGGAATCGCTACCTGAGACAGATGCTCGGCACGGGTAGCGGCGGGCTCGCCCGCCGGATGCAGCGGGAAGCCAAGGAAGGCGAGACCGCGCACCCCGGCGAGCGGCTCGAGCGCCTGCGCCTGGGAGGTCATGCGGCCGCCGAACGAGCGCCCGCCGGCGATGAGCGGCAGCGCGGGCAGGAGGCGCGCCGCCGCCGCAACCGCGGCCCTAACGGTCGCATGGCAAAGCGGCGGCGGATCCGGGCGGCGCGAGCCGCGCTCCATGTACGGAAACTGGTAACGCAGCGTTGCGATGCCGAGGTTCGCGAGCCCGGCGGCGGCCGCGTGCATCGACGGATGCTCCATGCCGGCGCCGGCGCTGTGCGCCAGCACGTAGCAGGCGCGCGCCCCGGCCGGTGCGCACAGCAGCCCCGAGACGGACAGCCCCTCCTTCACGAGGAGAGTGACGGCGCTAGAATCGGCCGATGTCAGTGGCTCGCGCACGGTGCACAACATACGCGTGGCTCGCCGCGCTGTGCAATTTGGCGGTGCTGTGCGGCTGGACCGCGGCGACGGCTGATGAGCCCAGGCCGAAGCCGGGCACGGCGCAGCCCAACGTTCACGTACTGCCGGTACCGTTCGAGATTCCCGGGCTCAATCGCGAGCGCAGCGCGCGGATCTATCTGCCGCCCGGCTATGAGAGCGGCCGTCAGCGGTATCCCGTGCTCTACATGCACGATGGCCAGAACCTCTTCGATGACGCTACGGCCTACGCGGGCGAATGGGGCGTCGATGAGACGCTCAACGCGCTCGCAAAATCGCGCGGTCTTAGACTGATCGTGGTCGGCATCGACAACGGTGGCGCTGAGCGCATCCACGAGCTCAATCCCTGGGACAACCCGCAGTTCGGCCGGGGCGAGGGCGAGCAGTACCTGGCCTTCATAGTGAGGGTGCTCAAGCCCTGGGTGGACCAGCATTACCGTACACGCCCCGATCGGCGTCACACCGCGATCATGGGTAGCTCGATGGGTGGTCTCATCTCGAGCTACGCGCTCAGCCACTACCCCGATGTGTTCGGCGGCGCCGGCATCTTCTCGCCGGCGTACTGGCTGGCGCCGCAGGTGTTCGCCGACACCGAGGCACACCCGCCGCCGGCCACCGCGAGAATCTACTTCTACGCCGGCGGCAGCGAGAGCGACACCATGATCCCCGACCTGAAGCGCATGGTCGCGGTCCTCGAGCGTGCGGGACTGCCGCCGCGCAGCCTCGAGGTGACAATCAATCCCGTCGGGCGGCACAACGAGGCGGCTTGGCGCGCGGAGTTTCCGCGTGCGGTTGCCTGGCTGTTCGGCGCCGACCGCTGAGGCAGCAGAGGTACTCGCCGGCAGCGCCCCCTTCCTCAGTTCAGCGCCGCGATCCAGGCCGCGAACGGCTTGAGTGTCACGGGGCGATCCGCGGCGGTTACGGTAATGGGCTCGGGGCTGGCGAGCAGCGTCTGCAAGTGCGTCCCGCGTACCCCGGCAGGCGCGAGCCCCAACGAGATCGTCTGCGGCTGCGCCGACATGTTGAGCGAGACGAGGAGCGTCTCACCGCCAGGGGCCACGCGCGCATACGTCAGGACGTGCGGATTGGAGCCGTCCAGCATGACGGTGCGGCCGTCGCGCAGGGCCGCGCTGCTGCGGCGGAGCGCGATGAGCCTGCGGTGCCAGTTGAGAAGTGACTCCTGATCGGCGGACTCCGTCTGCACGTTGACGGTGCGGTAGTTCGCGGTCACGGGCAGCCAGGTATGCGGGTTGGTACTGAAGCCCGCCTGCGCATTGGAGCTGTCCCACTGCATCGGCGTGCGTTCGCCGTCGCGGCCCTTTTCCTTCGGCCACCCCGTGATGCCAATCGGGTCGCGCACGTCCTCGACGCGGGTAGGAGTCGCGGTGACCTGCCCGATCTCCTCGCCCTGGTAGAGGAGGGCGGCAGCGCGCGAGGTGAGCAGCAGCGCCGCTACGATTCGAGCAATCTCGGCGTTGTGGACGCCGTCACTGTAGCGGTCCCAGCTGCGGATCTGGTCGTGGTTGTCGAATACCAGCAGCGGCTGCGAGCCCTGCAGCTCGGTCTGCGCCTCACTCAGCAGGCGGCGGAAGCGCTCGGCATCGAGCCGCTTGTCCAGCCCGATCAGCGTATCCATCGGCAGCTGCAGTTCATCGTGGCGCGCGCCGCCGTACCACGGATAGAGTTGCGCCGTGCGCGCCACGTAAGTCTCGCCGACCAGCAGCCGCTCTGCGGGATAGCTGTCGATCATGGCGCGCAGTCGGCGGATGACCTCATGATTCCCGGGGAGGTTGTCGACATAGATCTCTTTCAGGTTCGGATCGCCCTGCGCATTGGTACCGCCGAGCACCGGTTCATCGCGCAGCTGCTCGTCCTCGAGCAGCGCGGTGATAGCATCGAGGCGGAAGCCCGCTACGCCGCGGTCGAGCCAGAAGCGCATGGCGGCGAACATCCCCTGCTCGACCTGCGGGTTGCGCCAGTTGAGGTCCGGCTGCTGGCGGTAGAATCTGTGGTAGTAGAACTGGTCCACCGCCGGCACGAACTGCCAGGCCGAGCCGCCGAACAGGCTCACCCAGTTGTTGGGCGGCAGCCGGTGGCCGGCGGCATCGGTGCGGCCGTCGCTCCAGACGTAGAAGTCATGCCGGGGCGCGGGGCGCGAGCTCGCCGCCTCGACAAACCATGGGTGCCGGTCAGAGGTGTGGTTGAGCACCATGTCGAGGATGACGCGGATGTGGTGGCGGCCGGCCTCGGCCAGCAGGCGATCGAACTCGGCGAGCGTCCCGTACACCGGATCGATCGCCTGGTAGTCGGAGATGTCGTAGCCGAAGTCGACCTGCGGCGAGGGATAACAGGGCGCGATCCAGATGGCATCGACACCGAGCGACTCGAGGTAGTCGAGCCGCTGCGTGATGCCGTTCAGGTCGCCGACGCCGTCACCGTTGGAATCCTGGAAGCTGCGCGGATAGATCTCGTAGATGACCGCGTTGCGCCACCACGGCACGGCGTGCCCCGCCGCGGCCGGCGCCGCCGCCTGCGCATGCGCGACGCCCGAGCCCGCCGCCGCCCAGACCGCCAGGGAGACGAGCGCGCAGACCGCCCCGCACGGCAGGGCCGTTGACCGACTCGAGTGTGTGTGCATAAATCGCCGCGCTCCAGTTCGGGCTGTTAGCTGGCTGCATAGTACCCGCAAATGCCGCACGCGAAACCACTGCTGTCGTTCTGGCAGATATGGAACATGTGCTTCGGCTTCCTCGGCCTGCAGTTCGGCTTCGCGCTGCAGAACGCCAACGTGAGCCGGATCTTTCAAACGCTCGGCGCCGGACTCGAGCAGGTGCCGCTGCTGTGGTTCGCCGCGCCGTTCACGGGACTGGTGGTGCAGCCGCTGATCGGCTATTCCTCCGACCGCACCTGGACGCGGCTCGGCCGGCGGCGCCCGTACTTTCTCGCCGGCGCACTGCTCGCCGCCACCGCGCTCGTCCTCATGCCGCGCTCGCCGACCCTGTGGGTCGCGGCGGCGCTGCTGTGGCTCCTCGACGGCGCCATCAACGTGTCGATGGAGCCGTTTCGCGCGTTCGTCGGCGATCAGCTGAATCCCAGTCAGCGTCCGGCCGGATACTCGATGCAGAGTTTCTTCATCGGCCTGGGCGCGGTAGTGGCGAGCATGTTGCCGTGGCTGTTGGCGCGCGGCGGCGTCAGCAATCACGGCGCGGCCGGCGCGCACGGCGCCGGCATTCCGGACACGGTCCGCTACTCCTTCGAGATCGGCGCCGTCGTGCTGCTCGGCGCCATCCTCTGGACCACCTGGCGCTCGCGTGAGTATCCGCCGGAGGAGCTTCTCGCCTTCGATGACGCGCGTCCCGCCGAAGCTCTCCCGGCAACCGATCCGCGCCGCGCGCGCCGTCGGGGCCTGGCCTGGACCGTGAGCGCACTGGTGGCGATCGCGCTGATTCGCAGCTTCGCGCTCGACCGGCAGCTCTATCTGGTGTGCGGCGGTGCGCTGCTCTGGGGCCTGGCCCAGTGGCTGCATGGCCGCGGCGTGCGCGCGGGCGCATTCAGCACTTTCATGCGTGACCTCGCGGCCATGCCGCAGGCGATGCGGCGGCTCGCGCCGGTACAGTTCTTCTCCTGGCTCGCTCTGTTCTCGATGTGGATCTATACGACCGCCGCGGTCGCGCAGGTGCACTTCGGCGCCACCGATCCGCACTCCGAGGCCTTCAATCACGGTGCCAACTGGGTCGGAGTGCTGTTCGCGGCGTACAACGGCTTCGCGGCGCTCGCTGCCGCGGTCATTCCGCTCATGGTGCGCAGATTCGGGCTGCGGCTGAGTCATCTCGTGAACGTGTGGCTCGGAGCCGCAGCGCTCCTGTCGTTCCTCGTGATCCGTGACCCCAACTGGCTGCTGCTCAGCATGGTCGGCATGGGCTTCGCCTGGGCCTCGGTGCTGTCACTGCCCTATGCGCTGCTCTCCGACAGCCTGCCGGCGCAGAAGATGGGCCTCTACATGGGGGTCTTCAATTTCTTCATCGTGATTCCCCAGCTGGTTGCAGCCAGCGTGCTCGGATTCCTCCTCCATGCGGTGTTCGGCGGCGCGCCGATCTATGCGCTGGTGCTCGGGGGCGTGAGCTTCATCGCGGCGGGCGTCCTGGTTCTGCGTGTTCCGCAGCCCGACCCGCGATGAACTTTCGATGGGGCGGTGCTGCCGAATGAATAAGGAGTGGTCCATGTCGAATCCGTTTCGCCCCATCGGGATGATCCTGGCCGGCGCATTGCTGCTTGCTTCCGCGTCGCGAGGCGCGGAGCCGCGGACCACGGTCACGTTTGCGCCGGCCGTGGCAGCCGACATGCCGGCCTTCGGAGAAGCTGAGCGCAGGACGCTCGAGTCGGCGGTCGACACGGCCGTGACGCGGGTGACCCGCGAGGTGCCCTTGCCCGCGGGGGCCACGATCCGGGTGACGTTCGTGGAGCTCGCGCCCTCGCACCCAACCCGAGCGCAACTGATGGCGAATCCGGCCGTGGACCCGATAAGCACCCGCTTCCTGGGGGGCGCCGAGCTCATCGGGGAAGTGCGCAACGCGAGCGGACACGTGCTGACCCGTGTGAGCTACCGCTACTATCCGCAGACTCTCGGGCTGGCTTCGGCGTCGTGGGATCCGTGGGCGGACGCACGCCTGGCGATCGATCAGTTCGCCAGCAAGCTGGCGGCCGCCTGCCGCGATCTGCGGCGCAGCTGAACCTTACTTCAGCGCAGCCGCCGCGCGCGCGCGGGGACGCGGGGCGCTCGCGGGGCTGGCTCCGCACGAGCGCCGCACCACGAGGCGCGTCGGCAGCATCCGGCCCTCGGCGTGCTCGTCGCGGATCTGCCGCAGCAGAGTGTCCACCAGCACTTCGCCCGCGAGACGGGTGTTCTGCGCGATCGTCGTGAGCGGCGGGTTCGCGAGTCCCGCAGCCGGGATGTCGTCGAAGCCGACGACCGCGACCGCCGCCGGGACTTCGATCCCGTGGTCCTGCAGAGCGTGCATGGCGCCGAGCGCGATCAGGTCGCTCGCGCCCACCACGGCGTCGAAGCGGGCACCGCGCCGCAGCAGCTCGCTGGTCGCCGCATAGCCGGCCTCTTCAGTGGTGATGGCATCCACCTGCAGCTCGGGGGTCGCCGTGAGCCGCGCATCCTCCAGCGCACGCACGAAGCCCCGATAGCGGTCGAGAAACTCAGGACATCCGCGCGAGGCTCCGCCGATGAAGGCCAGGCAGCGCCGGCCGAGGGCTATGAGGTGGCCTGCGGCCTCGTAGCCGCCCTGTGCGTTGTCCGAACCGATCGACAGTCCCGGCTGGCCGGGCTGCACCGCGCCCCAGCGCACGAAATGAGTGCCCTGCTCGGTGAGCCGCTCGAGCCGCTCGCGGTAGAGGAGGTAGTCGCCGTAGCCGAGGAGGATCAGGCCGTCGGCCTTGCGGGTGTCGTCGTATTCCTCATGCCAGTCGTCCGACTGCTGCTGGAATGAGACCAGCAGGTCATAGCCCCGCTGCGCGCTGGCGCGCGTGATCGAGCCCAGCATCGAGACGAAGAACGGATTGATCGCCGAGTCGTCCGAGGTGGGATCCTCGAAGATGAGGAGCGCCAGAGTACTGGAGCGCTGGAAGCGCAGGTTGGAGGCGTTCTTGTCGACCTTGTAGTTGAGCTGCTGCGCGACCGCCAGCACCCG
>DATMMK010000032.1:0-25350 GCA_035569755.1 Steroidobacteraceae bacterium | reverse complement strand
GTCGAGCGCCATGGCGAGCGCCGCCGCGGCGCCGCCCATCGCGGTGAGTGCGCCGAGCACCGCCCCGAGGCGCCGCCAGTTGATCGCCGGCAGTCGCCAGGAGCGCTCGGTCGGTCGGCGGCGGTTCTTGCTGCGTCCGAGCATCTAGCTGCCCTTCGCGCCCGCCGGCGGTGCCGTGCGCCGCGCCAGGCTGGTCTCGAGTACGCGCCATGCGAGCTCGTCGAAGTCGATGCCGACCGCGCGTGCGGCCATCGGCACCAGGCTGTGACTCGTCATACCCGGGATGGTGTTGATCTCGAGGAGCAGCGGGCGGCCGCTCGCGTCCATCATGAAGTCCGCACGTCCCCAGCCCGAGGCGCCCGCGGCCTCGAAGGCGCCGAGCGCGAGGCTCGCGAGGTGCGCTTCCGCCGGGGCCGAGAGGCCCGACGGGCAGAAGTAGCGGGTATCGTCGCGGAAGTACTTGGCCTCGTAGTCGTAGAACGTGCGCGGCGTCTCGATGCGGATCGAGGGGAGAGCGGCACCCTGCAGGATCGCCACCGTGTACTCCGCGCCCGGGATCCACGGCTCGGCGAACACCAGCGCCTCGAGCGCGGCCGCGGCCGCGAAGGCCCCCGGCAGATCCTCGGCGCGGTCCACCTTGCTCATGCCGACGCTCGAGCCCTGGGTCGCGGGCTTGACGATGAGCGGGAGCTTGAGGCGCTCGAGCGCCAGCTCGAAGTCCTGCGGCCCGCGCAGCACCACGAAATCGGCGGTCGGAACCCCGGAGGCGAGCGCCAGGCGCTTGGTACGGAGCTTATCCATGCCGATCGCCGAGCCCATCACCCCGCTGCCGGTGTAGGGAACCCCGAGGTACTCGAGCGCGCCCTGCAGCGTCCCGTCCTCGCCCCCGGGCCCGTGCAGCGCGATCCACACGCGCGCAAAGCGCCGTTTGCGCAGCTCGCTCAGCGCGACCTCGCGCGGATCGAAGGCATGGGCGTCGACGCGCCGGCGCCTGAGGGCTTCGAGCACCGCGTTGCCGGTGAGGAGCGAGATCTCGCGCTCGCTCGAGTCGCCGCCGAGCATGACGGCGACGCGACCGAAGTCCTTCGGGTCGCTGACGCTTCTCACGAGTGCGGGCTTGTAGGTGAGGCGCATGCTTTAGTTCCTCACGGCACTCCCACGATGCGCACCTCGGGGTGGAGCGACACGCCGTGCACGCGCTCGACCGTCGAGCGCACGTGCTCGATGAGGCGTTCCAGGTCTGCGGCCCGCGCCGTGCCGTGATTGATGAAGAAATTCGCGTGCTTCTGCGACACCGACGCAGCGCCGATGCGAAATCCCTTGAGGCCCGCGGCCTCGATGAGGCGCGCGGCGTGGTCCCCCGGCGGATTGGTGAACACCGAGCCGCAGCTCCACTCGCCGATCGGCTGCGACTGCTTGCGGCGCGCCAGCAGCTCCTGCACCTCGCCGGCGTGCGCGCCGGGACGGTGCTCGAAGCCGAGCGTGGCGCCGAGGAACCATTCTTCCGGCGCGGGCGCGCTCACCGCGCGGTAACCCACCCGGTATTCGCCCGCCTCGCGCACGCGCTCCTTGCCGTGGCGGTCGATGGTTTCGACCCGCAGCACGTGGCTCCAGGTGTCACCGCCGAAGGCGCCGGCATTCATCGCGAGCGCGCCGCCCAGGGTCCCGGGGATGCCGGCGAAGAATTCCGCCGGCCCCATGCCCCACTTGATGCATTGGCGCGCGATGCGCGCACAGGCGACGCCGGCTTCGGCACGCACCCCGGTCTCGGAGAGGCGCTCGAGCGCATCGAGCGTGCCGTGCGTGCTGATCACGACGCCCGGCAGCCCGCCGTCACGCACCAGCAGGTTGCTGCCGAGCCCGATCCAGTAGATGGGGACGCCCTCCGGGAGGCCTCGCAGGAACGCGACCAGTTCGGCGCGGTCGCTCGGATTGAAGAACACCTCGGCCGGCCCGCCCACGTGCCAGGAGGTGTGACGGCTCAAGGGCTCGCGCCGGCGCACCCGCGCGCTGAAGGCGGCGGCGACGGCAACGTTCATGTGCGTCCTCCCGCGGGCAGCAGCCCGGCGAGTGCCGCCGGCAGCCGGTGCGCCACGGCGCTGATGCTGCCCGCGCCCATGGCGACGATGACGTCGCCCCCCTTCACCAGGCCGCGCAGCGCCGCCGCCAACTCCTCGACCTTCTCGACGAACAGCGGCTCGAGCCGCCCGCGGCTGCGCACCGCGCGGCACAGGGCGCGGCCGTCGGCGCCCGCGATCGGCGCCTCGCCCGCCGCGTATACCTCGGTCACCAGCAGCACATCGGCGAGGCCGAGGACGGCGCCGAAGTCGTCGATGAGGTCGCGGGTGCGCGTGTAGCGGTGCGGCTGGAACGCGAGCACCACACGCCGCCCGGGGTAGCCCTGGCGCACTGCCTCGAGCGTCGCCCCCACCTCGGTCGGGTGATGGCCGTAGTCATCGATGACCGTCAGGCGGCCGACGGCGGTATCGGCGTCGCCGATGTGCTGCAGCCGGCGGTCGACGCCCTGGAAGCCCTCGAGCGCGCGCCGCATGGCCGCATCGTCGACGCCGAGCTCGGTGGCCACGGCGATCGCGGCGAGCGCGTTACGCACGTTGTGCGTGCCGGGGAGATTCAGTGTGACCGCGAGCGGCGCCCCGCCGGCGCGTAGCACGTCGAAACGGGTCTTCAGACCCGCCGCAGCCACGTTGACGGCGCGCACGTCGGCGGGCGCGTCGAGCCCGTAGGAGAGCACCGGGCGGCCGACCTCGCTCACGATGCTGCGCACCTCGGGGTCGTCCACGCCGAGCACCGCCAGCCCGTAGAACGGCAGGTTGTGCAGGAAGTCGACGAAGCTCTGCTTGAGGAGCCCGAAGTCGCCGCCGTGCGTGACGAGGTGGTCGTTGTCGATGTTGGTGACGATCGCGATCAGGGGCTGCAGGCGCATGAACGAGGCGTCGCTCTCGTCGGCTTCCGCGACCAGGTAACGCCCCGCCCCGAGCTGTGCGCCGCTCGCGGCACTCTTGAGTCTGCCGCCGATGACGAAGGTCGGATCCTCGCCGCCGGCGGTGAGGATGCTGGCGAGGAGGCTCGTGGTGGTGGTCTTGCCGTGGGTGCCGGCCACCGCGATCGAGTAGCGGAAGCGCATCAGCTCGCCGAGCATCTCGGCGCGCGACACCACGGGAACGCGGCTGGCGAGCGCCGCTTCGACCTCGGGGTTGCCGCGCGGCACCGCGCTCGATGCCACGACCACGTCCGCCCCGGCGATGTTCGCCGCGGCATGCCCGATGCTGATGCGCGCGCCGAGCGAGCCCAAGCGCTGCGTCACGGCGCTCGCGCGCGCGTCCGACCCCTGCACCGCATAGCCGAGGGACAGGAGCACCTCGGCGATGCCGCTCATGCCACTGCCGCCGATGCCGACGAAATGAATGGTGTTGATGCGGCGCATGCGGTCGCGCCGGTCGGGATTCACGCGCCGCTCGGTGGCGGGACGCTCGAGTGTGGTGCGCCGCTCCATCATGCCGCCCTCACGAGCGCCAGGCACGACTCGGCGAGCTCGTCCGCCGCGCGCGGCGCGGCGAGGCGCCGGGCGCGCTCGGCCATGGCGAGCAGCTGGCTGCGCCCCGCGCACAGTCGCTCGAGCTCGGCGGCGAGTCGCTCTGCGGTGAGCTCCCGATCGGCAATGACCACCGCGGCGCCCGCACGCACCAGATACTGCGCGTTGTGGGCCTGATGATCGTCCACCGCTCCCGGAAACGGCACCAGCACCGCGCCGATCCCGACCGCGGCCAGCTCCGACACGGTGAGCGCGCCGGCGCGGCACACGACCAGGTCCGCCCAGGCGTAGGCCTCAGCCATATCCTCAATGAAGGGGCGCACGTCGGCGCGCACGCCGGCGCGCGCGTAGGCCGCGCGCCCCTCCTCCAGCCAGCGCTCGCCCGCCTGGTGACGGACGTCGAAGGCGAGCCTGCCCGCGAGGCGCGCGAGCGCAAACGGCACCACCGTGTTGAGACGCGCCGCTCCCTGGCTGCCGCCGAAGACCAGCAGGCGTATCGGCCCGCTGCGGCCGGCGAACCTGGTGCCCGGCGGCGCCACGGCACTGATCTCGCGCCGCACGGGGTTGCCGATGAGGCGGGCGTGCACGTGGCGGCCGAAGCTGTCGGGAAACGCCTCGAGCACCACGCGCGCCAGGTGAGCGAGACAGCGGTTGGTGAACCCGGCGACGGCATTCTGCTCGTGGATGACGAGCGGCCGGCGCGTCAGCCAGGCGGCGACGCCACCCGGGCCGGTGACGAAGCCACCGAGCCCCACCACCACCAGCGGCCGGTGACGCCGCATGATCCTGAGCGCCTGCACCAGCGCCAGCGTCAGCCGGAACGGAGCGGCGAGCCAGGCCAGCGCACCCTTGCGGCGCAGTCCGCTGATCGACAGCCGCTCGAGCGGGATGCCCTCGGCGGGAATGAGGCGCGCCTCGAGCCCGCGCTCGGTACCCAGCCACACGACCTCGTGGCTCCTCTCGCGCAACAGGCGCGCGAGCGCCAGCGCCGGAAACACGTGCCCGCCCGTGCCGCCCGCCATGATGAGGATTGGAGCGCTCACAGCGCTCGCACCGTGGCCGAGCCGCGGCCCGCAGTGCTCGCCTCGTGATAGACGCGCAGCAGCAGGCCCACCCACGCGAGCGTCACCACCAGGCTCGAGCGTCCGTAGCTCATGAGCGGCAGCGTCAGTCCCTTGGTCGGCAGCACGCCCATGTTGACGCCGATGTTGATGAAGGTCTGGATGCCGACCCACAGGCCAAAGCCCGCCGCGAGGTAGGCGGGGAACTTGAGCCCCGCGTCCGAGGCGAGCCGCGCGATGTAGAAGGCGCGCCAGATGAGGACGAGAAACAGTCCGAGCGTCAGCACCACGCCGAGGAGTCCGAGCTCCTCGGCGAGTACCGCGAACAGGAAATCGGTGTGCGCCTCGGGCAGATAGAACAGCTTCTGCACGCTCTCGCCGAGGCCGACGCCGAGCCACTGGCCGCGCCCGATGGCGATCAGCGACTGCGTGAGCTGAAAACCGCTGTGGTAGGGATCGGCCCAGGGGTCGAGAAACGCCGTGAGGCGGCGCACGCGGTAGCTCGAGCCGAGGGCGAGCAGCGCGAAACCGCCGGCGGCGAGCGTCATCATCGCGATCACGTAGCGCAGCCGCGCACCGGCGAGGAACAGCAGCGCAAAGCCCGCGGCAAACAGCACGGTCGCCGCGCCGAAGTCCGGCTCGACGATGAGCAGCGCAGCCGCGAGGGCGAGCAGCGCCAGCGGCTTGGCGAGCCCGGCGAGGCTCTCGCGCAGCTGCGCCTCGCGCCGCACGGCATAGCTCGCCACGTAGATCAGCACCAGTACCCGCGCGAGCTCCGAGACCTGGAAGTTGACGGCCGCCAGATGCAGCCAGCGGCGGCTGCCGTTGGCCGCGTGCCCGATGCCGGGGACCAGCACCAGCACGAGGAGCGTGAGTGCGAGCGCGAGCAGCGGGGTCGAGACGCGCTCGAGCCACGCGGTGCGCATTGAAAAGATGAGCGTGGCGCACACCAGACCCACCGCCACCAGCGCCAGCTGCCGCTCGAGGTAGTAAAACGGCTCACCGGCCTCGCGGTCGGCGATCGAGACGGAGGCGGAGGTCACCATGACGAGACCGAGCAGCACGAGAGCGAGCGTCACGGCGATGGTGACCGAATCGAAGTGCACACCGCCGCGCGCGTGCGCCGAGCGGGCAAAGCTGAGGAGTGGCTCGCCGCGCACCACCGCGCTCATGCGGCGAGCTCCCCGACCGCCGAGGCGAACACCGCGCCGCGCTGCGTGTAGTCGCGGAACATGTCGAGGCTCGCGCACGCCGGCGACAGCAGCACCGTGTCTCCGGGCCGCGCCACGCGCGCCGCGGCGCGCACCGCCTCCGGGAGCGTGACGCAGGTCTCGAGCGTGCACACACCGGCGAGCGCACGGGCGAGGACCGGCGCATCGCGGCCGATCAGCACCGTGTGGCGCACCTTGCCGCGAAAGGCGGCGGCGAGCGGCGCGAAGTCCTGATGCTTGCCGTCGCCACCTGCGATCATGACGAGCGGCCCCGCGAAGCCCGCGACCGCGGCGAGCGTGGCGCCGACGTTGGTGCCCTTGGAATCGTTGATGTAGGTGACGCCGCGCAGCTCCGCCACCCATTGCGAGCGGTGCGGCAGGCCGGGAAATTCCTCAAGCTCCGCCAGCATCGGCTCGAGCGGCAGCTCGAGCGCCTCGCCGAGCGCGAGCGCGGCGAGCGCATTGGCCGCATTGTGCAGTCCCTTGATTTTCAGGGCGGCCACCGGCAGGAGCGGCGCCGTGCCACGCGTCAGCCACCAGCCATCTGCGTGCATCGCGACGGCGTAGTCGGCGCCCACCGCGGCGCGCAGCGAGAAGCTTAAAGTTCGGCGCGCGGCGCGCGGCATCGCCATTACGAGCGGATCGTCGAGATTGACGACCGCGGTATCGCAGCGGGCGAAGATGCGCGCCTTGGCCGCGGCGTACTCGCCGATCGAGGCGTAACGGTCGAGGTGATCGGCGCTGACGTTGAGGACCGTCGCCGCCCGGCAGTTGAGGTGCGTCGTGGTCTCGAGCTGGAAGCTCGAGAGCTCGAGCACGTAGAGCGCGGTGCCGGGCGAGAGCAGATCGAGAGCCGGCTCGCCCAGGTTGCCGCCGGCGCGCACGCTAAGCCCGGCGCGCTGTGCCATGCGCGTGAGCAGCGTCGTCACCGTGCTCTTGCCGTTGGTGCCGGTGACGCCCGCCACCGGCGCGTCTACCGCGCGGGCGAACAGCTCGATGTCGCCCACGATCTCAAGTCCCCGCGAGCGCGCCTCGGCGAAGAAGGGAGCGGTGAGCGCGACTCCCGGGGAGGCGACGACGCACAAAGCCCCCTCGAGCAGCGCCGCATCGAGGGAACCTAAGCGCAGCGGGATGCCGGCATCGAGCGCGCTGAGCGCTGCGAGCTCGGGGGGCGTGGTGCGCGTGTCAGTGACCGCCAGCCGCCACCCCTGCGCGCGCAGGTACCGTGCCGCCGACAGCCCGGTGCGGCCGAGTCCCACGATCACGGCATAGGGGCGCTGGTCGGCGGAGCGTGTCATCGCAGCTTCAGCGTCGCCAGGCCCGAGAGCACGAGCAGCAGCGAGATGATCCAGAAGCGCACGATCACCTTCGGCTCCGCCCAGCCCTTGAGCTCGAAGTGATGATGGATCGGCGCCATGCGGAAGATGCGCCGCCCGGTCAGCTTGAAGGAGGCCACCTGGAGGATGACGGACGCGGTCTCGAGCACGAACACGCCGCCCATCCACAGCACCACCAGCTCCTGCCTGACGATCACGGCGAGCACGCCGATGGCCGCGCCGATCGCGAGGGCTCCGACATCGCCCATGAAGACCTGCGCCGGGTAGGAGTTGAACCACAGGAACCCGAGCCCGGCGCCGGCCAGCGAGGCGCAGAAGACCAGCAGCTCGCCCGCGCCACGGATCTCCGGAATCTGCAGATAGTGGGCGAACACCGCGTTGCCGCTCGCGTAGGCGAATATGCCGAGCGCCGAGGTCACGAGCGCCGCCGGCATGATCGCGAGCCCGTCGAGGCCATCGGTGAGATTCACCGCGTTGCTCATGCCGACGATCATCAGATACGCGAGCACGATGAAGCCGAAGGCGGTGAGCGGCGCGTGAAAGGTCTTGATGAACGGCAGGAACAGCGTCGTCTCGGCCGGCTCGGTCGCGGTGTAGAAGAGCGTCGCCGCGGTGGCGAGCCCCGCGACCGACTGCCAGAAGTACTTCCAGCGCGGCACGAGCCCCTTGGGGTTCTTCACCATGAGCTTGAGATAGTCGTCGTAGAAGCCAATCAGGCCGAAGGCGAAGGTGACGCCGAGCACCATCCACACCAGGCGGTTCGCGAGCTCCGACCAGAGCAGCGTGCTCACGAGCGTCGTGATGAGGATCAGCGTGCCGCCCATGGTCGGCGTCCCTGCCTTCAGGAGGTGCGTCGGCGGGCCGTCGTCGCGCACCACCTGGCCGATCTGCCCGCGCACCAGGCGTGCGATCAGCGGCGGGCCGACGACGAGCGACAGCCCGAGCGCCGAGAACGTCGCCAGGATGGCGCGGAAGGTCAGATACTGAAAGACGTGCGCGCCGGGAACGTGGCCGAACTGCTGTGTGATCCAGTAGAGCATTCAGTGAGCGCCTGTCGCCGGGGCCGGATCGCCCGCGAGCGCCGCGACGACGCGCTCGAGGCGGTTGAAGCGCGAGCCCTTGACGAGCACGCGCACGTCCTCGCTCGCGCTGCCGAGCGCGGCGCGCAGCGCCTGAGTGAGTGCCGGCACATCCGTGCAGGACTCACCGCCCGCGCCGAAGGCGGTGGCGGCGCGCGCCGCGAGCTGCCCGGTCGCGTACAGCCGCTCGATGCCATGGGCGCGCGCAAACTGCCCGAGTTGCACGTGCTCCGCGAGCGCGAAGTCGCCGAGCTCGGCCATGTCCCCGAGCACCAGCCAGCGCCGGCCAGGGAGCGTCGCGAGCACCTCGATGGCGGCACGCACCGAGCTCGGATTCGCGTTATAGGAGTCGTCGATCAGCCAGGCGCCGCCGGCGGCGCGGCGGAACTGCAGCCGCCCGGGAACGGCGCGCACCGCCGCGAGCCCGCGAACGATGTGCTCGAGCGCGGCTCCCGCGGCGGCCGCCGCGGCCGCGGCCGCGAGCGCGTTGGCGACGTTGTGGGCGCCGCCGAGATTCAGGCGGATCGCGGCGCTGCCGAGTGGCGCGCTCAAGCGGAAGCTGGTGCTGAAGCCCTGTGCGCCGACCGAGGCCGCGACCTCGCTCGCCGAGAAATCCGCGGGCTCGCGCGTACCGAAGGTGACGACACGCGCGCGGGTCGAAGCGCGCCACAGCGCAGCGTAGCTATCGTCGGCGTTGATCACCGCGGTGCCGGAGGTGTCGAGCCCCGCCACCATCTCACCCTCAGCGCGCGCCACACCCTCCAGGCTCCCGAAGCCTTCGAGGTGCTCGGCCCCGGCATTGGTGATGAGGCCGACGGTCGGGCGGGCCAGGTCGACCAGATGCGCCACCTCGCCCGCCCGGTTGGCGCCCATCTCGACCACCGCGAAGCGCTCGGCGCCCGTGAGGCGCAGCAGCGTCAGCGGCACGCCGATGTGATTATTGAGGTTGCCGCGGGTGGCGAGGCACGGGCCCGCTTCGCCGAGGATCGAGGCGGTCATCTCCTTGGCGGTGGTCTTGCCGTTGCTGCCGGCAACGCCCACCACGGCGCCGGTGAACTGCGCGCGCCAGGCACGCGCGGCGCCCTCGAGCGCGGCCTGCGAGTCGCCCACGACGATCTGCGCGAGCGCCACCGGCTGCTCGCGCTCCACCACCGCGCCGGCGGCGCCGGCGGCAGCCGCGGCGGCTACGAACTCATTGCCGTCGAACTTCGGCCCCCGCAGCGCGATGAAGAGCTCGCCGGCCTTGAGGGCGCGCGTGTCGCTCACCACGTCGGTGTAGGGGCGATCGGCGCCGGCGAGGCGCCCGCCAGCGAGACGCGCAAACTCTCCGAGCGTGCGCCTCATGCGCCCGCCTCCCGCAGCGCGTCCATGACTACCTGGCTGTCGCGGAACGGCCGGCGCTCGCTGCCGAGGATCTGGTAGTCCTCGTGCCCCTTGCCCGCGATCAGCACCACATCGTCGGAGCTGCTGCGGCCCAGGGCGAGGCGGATCGCGAGCGCGCGGTCGTGCTCGACCACGAGCGGCGCCTGCCGGGAAACACCGGCGAGGATGTCCGCGACGATGCGCGCCGGGTCCTCGGTACGCGGATTGTCGTCGGTCACGATGAGGTCGTCGGCGAGCTCGGCGGCGATGCGCCCCATGAGCGGACGCTTGCCGGCGTCGCGGTCCCCGCCGCAACCGAATACCACGCGCAGCTGCCCGCGGCAGTGCAGCCGCGCCGCACGCAGCGCCTTCTCGAGCGCGTCGGGCGTGTGCGCGTAGTCGACGATCGCGAGCGGCGTGAGTCCCCGGCCGCCGAACATCTCCATGCGGCCGCTCGCGGCCCGGCAGCGGCCGAGGGCGCGCACCGCCGCGGCGAGCGGTACGCCCCAGGCGAGCAGCACCGCGAGCACCGTCAGCGAATTGTCGACGTTGAACTCGCCCATGAGCCGCACCGCGAGCTCGGCCTGACCGAAGCTCGAGTCGACGGCGATCGTGAGCCCGGTCGGCTCGGGAGTCACGCGCACGGCGCGCACGAACTGCGCCGCGCCGGGCACACGGAGGTCGCCCGCCGCGCGCGTCGTGACCGTGAGCTGCGCGGGCGAGGGCTCGGCGGCGAGAGCCGCTCCGAACGGATCGTCAATATTGATCACGCGGTGAGCGAGGCCGGCGACGCGGAACAGGCGCGCCTTGGCCGCGCCGTAGCTCTCCATCGTGCCGTGGTAGTCGAGGTGGTCGCGCGTGAGGTTGGTGAAGGCGGCGGTGTTGAAGCGCACGCCGTTGACCCGGCCCTGATCGAGCGCGTGGCTCGAGACCTCCATGCTCACGCACTCGGCGCCCAGTGCACGCAGCGCGGCGAGCTGGCGCTGCACACTGACCGCGTCGGGGGTGGTGTGCACGGTGGGCGTGAGGTGCGCCGGTCGGCCGAAGCCGAGTGTCCCCATGTAGGCGGCGGGTCGACCGATCACCTCGAGCGCCTGCGCCAGCAGCCACGCGCAGGTGGTCTTGCCGTTGGTGCCCGTGATACCGGCGACGGTGAGCGCAGCGGAGGGCGCGCCGAAGAAGCGATCGGCGATCACCCCGGCGTGCTCGCTCAACTGCGCGAGGCCGGCCACGAACGTGCCGGGAGGGGGCTCCGGAGGCGCCTCATCCACGCCGTCAGGGTCATAGAGCACGGCGCGCGCGCCGCGCCGCAGGGCTTCGGCCGCGAAGCGCATGCCGTGATGCGTGCGTCCACGGCAGGCGAGGAACAAGGCCCCCGGAGTCACGGCGCGGCTGTCCGCCGTCACGTCGCTCACCGTGAGGCGCGCGGGAACCGCGAGCATTCCCGCGGTGAGCTCGGCGAGCGGGCGGCTGGGCAGGATCGTCTCGGGCTGCGGGCTCATCGCAGTGCCGCCGTGCGCAGATTCTCGGGCGTGGCGCTCGCGGGCAGCTCCTCGGGCGCGTGAATCGGCTGATCGGGGGCAACCGCGAGCAGGCGCAGCGCTCCACCCACGACGCGGGAGAACACCGGCGCTGCCACCTGCCCGCCCATGTGCTGGCCCGCGCTCGGCTCATCGATCACCACGACGGCGGCGAGTCGCGGCGCACTCTCGGGAGCCACGCCACCGAACACCGCCATGTAGCGATCGGTCGAGTAGCCTCCGGCGGTCGCCTTCCACGCGGTGCCGGTCTTGCCGGAGACGCGGTAACCGGGAATCGCCGCGAGCTTGCCGGTGCCCTCGGCCGCCACCACCGATTCGAGCATGGTGAGGAGCTCGCGGCACGTGGTCCCTTCGAGCACGCGCGTGCCGCCCACCGGCGCGTCGGCCGCGAGAAACGAGACCGGGCGGGCTACGCCGAGCGCGCCGAGGGTCGCGTAGGCATGGGCGAGCTGCAGCGGGGTAACCGAGAGGCCGTAGCCGTGCGACATGGTGACGATGCCGATCGGCCGCCACTGCGAGTAGGTCGGCAGGAGCCCCGCGGACTCGCCCGGATAGCCGCTGGTGCTGACCTCGCCGAACCCGAGCCGCGTGAGCGTGGACCACACCTGCTGCGGCGGGAGCGAGAGGGCGATGTGGGCCATGCCGACGTTGGAGCTCTTGGCGAGCACGGTGGCGATGTCGATGCGCCCGAGGTTGTGCTCGTCCTCGAAGATCTTCACGCCGACCTTGTAGAAGCCGGGCGAGGTATCGATGATGCTGCGCGCGTCGTACTTCCCGGCCGCCAGCGCCGCGGCGACCCAGAACGGCTTGATCGAGGAGCCGGGCTCGAAGATGTCCGTGGCGGCGCGGTTGCGGTAGTCGGCGGCCTGGATCTGCTCGCGGTCGTTGGGGTTGTAGGCGGGCTGGTTCACCATGGCGAGCACTTCGCCGCTGGCGACGTCGAGCACCACGAGCGAGCCGGCGCGCGCCCGCTGGTCGCGCACCGCCGCCTTGAGCTCGCGGTACGCGAGGTACTGGATGCGCAGGTCGATCGACAGTACGAGGTCGCGCCCCGGACGCGTCGGCCGGATGCTCTCGACGTCCTCGACGATGCGCCCGTAGCGGTCCTGGATGACACGCTTGGCGCCCGCCTCTCCGGCGAGCCAGTGGTCGAAGGCGAGCTCGATCCCCTCCTGGCCGGCGTCGTCGACGTTGGTGAAGCCGAGCAGGTGTCCGGACACTTCACCGGCCGGGTAATAACGGCGGTACTCGCGCGAGGTGTACACACCCGGGATCGCGAGCGCCTTGATCTCGGCGGCCTCGGCCGGCTGGCGACCGCGCGCGAGGTAGAGGAACTCGCGGTCGAGGTTGCTGGTAACGCGCCGCGCCAGCTCCTGGCGGTCGAGCCCGAGGGCGCTCGCGAGGCGCGGGATCTGCTCATTGGCGAGCGCGAGCTCGCCGGGGTTCACCCAGATCGAGTCGACCGGAGTGCTCACCGCGAGCGGCTCGCCGTAGCGGTCGGTGATGGTGCCGCGATGGGCTGCGATCTGCAGCACGCGCGAGAAGCGCGCATCGCCCTGGCGCTCGAGAAAGCCGTGATCGACCAGCTGCAGGTCCACCGCGCGCCACAGCAGTGCCGCGCAGGCGAGGGTCAGAGCCGCGAGCAGCGTGCGGGCGCGCCAGCGGAACGAGCGCGGCGCCGGATCGCCACGTACGCGGCCGGCCTTCATGGCGCGACCACCACGATGCTCTGTGGCGCCGGCATCGCCATGTGCAGCCGCGTGCTCGCGACGCGCTCGACAAACGCGTGGCTCGACCAGGCGCTCTGCTCGAGCTGCAGCTGCCCCCACTCGATCTGCAGGTTGTCGCGCCGCCCGTTGAGCGCCTCGAGCTGGATGAAGAGCGCGCGCGAGCGGTGCTCGCAGTAGATGGCGCCTGCGGCCGAGGCGAGCACCGCCAGCCACAGCAGCGGCAGCACGAGCAGGAGCACGGCGCGCGAGCTCACCCGAGCTTCTCCGCCACGCGCAGCAATGCGCTACGCGCGCGTGGGTTGCGCTTCAGCTCCTCGTCCGCCGGCCGCGTCTTGCGGCCGATGATCCGCAGCCGGGGCGCCGCCAGCGGCGGCAGCACCGGCAGACGCGCGAGGGCCGGATCGGGCTGCGATTCGCGCTGCATGAAACGCTTCACCGCCCGGTCCTCGAGCGAGTGGAACGTGATGACGGCGAGGCGGCCGCCGGGGCTTAAGGTGGCGAGCGCGCCGGCGAGGCCAAGCCCGAGTTGCCCGAGCTCGTCGTTGATGAACATGCGCAACGCCTGAAAGGTGCGCGTCGCCGGATGCTTGCCGGGCTCGCGCGTGCGCACGGCGTGCGCGACCACCTCCGCGAGCTGACCCGTGCGGGTGAGCGGCGCGGTGCGCCGCGTCTCGACGATCGCGCGGGCCACGCGGCGCGCGAAACGCTCCTCGCCGAAGCTCGCGATCACCTCGCGTATCTCGTCGACGCTCGCCCGAGCGAGCCAGGCCGCGACCGGTTCGCCACGTGTCGGGTCCATGCGCATGTCGAGCGGGCCGTCGGCACGGAAGCTGAAGCCGCGCCGCGCATCGTCGAGCTGCGGCGAGGACACGCCGAGGTCGAAGAGCACGCCCCGGCAAGCACGACCTTCTGCGTGTAGCGGCACGAGCGTGCCGAGATCGGCAAACGACGCGTGCACGAGCGCAAGCCGCACTTCGTCGGCAAAGCGCTTAGCTCCAGCCGCGATGGCCTGCGGATCGCGGTCGATTGCGAGCAGGCGGCCCTCTTGACCCAGGGCCTGGAGAATGAGTGCCGTGTGGCCGCCGCGCCCGAACGTCGCATCGACATAGTAACCGTCCGCTTCCAGGGCCAGGCCCGCTAGCGCCTCCGCGGCAAGCACCGGTGTGTGCTCATCCCCCATGGAAGCGGCGCGCCTTTAGCCCAAAATCTCATCGCGGCCCCGTGGCCGCCTCTACAGTGAGAGCGACTCGAGCTCGGATGGCAGATCGGTGGTCACCTCTTCATTCTTGAGCCACAGGTCGCGCCGTTCGTTCCATCGCGACTCATCCCACAGCTCGAAGCGGTTACCCTGGCCGATCAGCATCCCGTGCCGTCCGAGCTTCGCGAACTCGCGCAGCTCCGGCGGCAGCAGCACCCTGCCGTGTCCGTCGAGCGGCAGATCGGTGGCATGCCCGACCATCAGGCGCTGGAGCCGCCGGGCCGTCGGATTGAGGCTCGGAAGGCTCATCAGCTTGCGTTCGATCTGCTCCCACTCGGGCAGCGGGTAGATGAGCAGGCACTGGTCCTTATCGACGGTGACGACCAATCGCCCCTGGGCGAGACCCGCGATCTGATCGCGGTAGCGGGTGGGCATGACCATCCGTCCCTTGTCGTCCAAGGTAATTTTTGTTGCACCGCGAAACATGACCTGTACGGCATCTAGCCGCCCATTTCCCCCCACTTTCTCCCACCGAGCGCCACTATGGAATCGGCGGTGAACTATGTCAATTGGAAAAAGTGAGAAATTCGTCGCAATCACAACGACTTATGTACAAAAGGCCAGCCCAGAAAGAGGCTATCCGAGCATCCTCGGCGGGATTTCACTCATAGCAATCAGGGGGTTGGCCCGCGAAGCTTATACAGTGCTTCACGATCGGGACGGCTGGACGACTGGGGGAGGGTCGCAGGGGGTCCCGAGGACGGATGGTTAGGCAGTTACTTAACCATCGGGAAATGGACCCGCACACGCTCCCGGGACGCTCACGCCGCGACTCGCGCCGCGCCTCACGCCGCCTCGAACGCGTGGCGGATCCACTCGATCCGCGGCTCACGTGCCGCAAGATCATGCACCACGAGCACGTCGAACCGGACGGGAAGCCGGGCAAGGTCCGCGCGCTGCTGCAGCAGCTGCTGCGCGGCGCGCGTGATGCGCTGCTGCTTGCGCCGGTCGACGCTCGCGGCGGCGGAGCCGAAGGCGGCGTGCGCGCGGGTGCGCACCTCGGCGATCACGAGCACGCCGCGCTCGCGAGCGACGAGGTCGAGCTCGCCCAGGCGGCGGCGGTAGTTGCGCTCGAGGATCTCGCAGCCCTGCGCGCGCAGAAATTCCGCCGCCAGATCCTCGGCGCGCTTGCCGCTTTGTTGTCGCGGCGTGAGCAAACAGGTCCGCCCGGCGCCTGCGCGTCAGTTCGCCTTGGGGCTCACGGCGAGGCGTCCGGCAGCGCGCGCAACTCGCCGTCGCGCAGCTGCGCCCAGTTGAGCTCGCGGCGAATGCGCCGCTCGGGATCGAAGCTCAATCGCCCGGTGAGGCCGGCGATGTTGACATCGCCGCGCGTGTTGCGCAGCGCCAGCGCGAGCCGGTAGGCATCGAAACCGAAGGCGAACAGACGGCTGCGCTGCAGGCCGCTGTTGGGCCAGGCCTCGCGGGTCGCCGCGCGTACCGCCTCCGCGAGCTCGCCGCCCAGCATCCACGGCATGTCGGGGAACATCAGGCCATCGAGATCCTGGTTGGCGCGCACGTCCGGCTCGAAGGCGCTCGAGGTGGCGTAGGTCGGTATGTCGCCGGCGAAATGAAAGCGCAGCTGCGGGCGCAGCAGCCGCTCGCTGTTGGCAGGAGCGGGCGAGAAGATGAAGCCGATGTCGCCGCGACGCCGCGGCTCGAACTGCAGCTTCGTGCCGACAACGCCTTCCAGCCGGTGGTAGCGCGCCTGGCTGTCACTGAGGCCGAGCGTTTGCGTCACCGCCTCGGAGTAATCGGTGCGGCTGGGATCGAAGGTCGCGGTGGCGATCAACTGGCCACCATCGCTCTCGAGCTCCTGGCGAAAGGCCGCCAGCACGCGTGTACCCCACTCCCCCGCCGGCACCAGCGCGATGCCGCGCCGGTGATGATCGGAGACGATGCGCCGCGCCACGAGCCGCGCCTCCTCCTCCGGCGAGAGTGCGTACTGGTAGAAGCGCGGCGGCGCTGGCGTTTCGGGTGGCAGGAAGTTGAGCGCGAGCAGCGGCAGGCGCGTGTTGACGAATTGCGCGGCGGCGATCACTTCCTCGCGCGTCAGGGGACCGACGATGATCTCGGCACCCGAGCCCGAGGCGCGGCTCAGCGCCTCGGTGACGCTCAGGGTGCCGGTATCGTAGATCCGCACCCGCAGGCGGCCCGCCGCGGGGGCCTGGTAGTAGGCGGCGAGAAAGCCGTCGCGCACACTCACGGCCGCGGACGCCGTGCGGCCCGTGATCGGCAGCAGCAGAGCGATATGCGGCAGACTCTCGGGCAGCCCGTGCGCGAGCTGGCCCGCGCCTTCCGGGCCGAGCGCAGCCCGCGCTTTCAGGTCGCGGTAGCGCGCGGCCTGTGCCGCATTCGCCGGCAGTGGCATTGCGGCGAGCTGCCGCAGCGCCTCCTGCGTCTGGCCGCGCTCGAGCGCGACCTCGACGCCGAGCAGGCCCCGCTCGGTCTGCTGGTCGGCGCTGAGGCCCGCCTGCAGGCCCGTCAGTACCCGCGCCGCCTCGTCGGCCCGGCGTGCAGCGATCCAGTCGTGCGCCGCGCGCAGCAGGTAAATGTTGCGGCTGGCGTCGGCGTTCTGCTCGGCGAGCTCCTCATAGACACGCGCAGCGCCCGCCGCATCTCCCGATTGCTCGAGGCTCGCCGCCCGGTCGGCCGAGGGCGGCGGGCTCACCGTGGTCAGGCTCGGGCATCCCGTGAGGACGAATGCGGCAGCGAGAGCGGCGCCGCGCGTAATCCAACGGCTGAACGGCATTGGTTAGACTGAGCCCTCGAGGAGCCGCGGCTCCGCGCGGCACGAGGCTTGGGATTATAGATGGTCAAGGCGCCCGGCACGCTGCTCGTCGTAGCCACCCCGATCGGCAACCTCGCGGACTTGAGCCCGCGCGCCCGCGAGGCGCTCGTGCGGGCTGCGGTCATCGCCGCCGAGGACACGCGCCACACGCGTGCGCTCCTCGCGGCGAGCGGCGTCGCGACGCCGCTCCTCTCGCTGCACGCTCACAACGAGCCGCAGCGCGTGCCGGAGCTGCTCGCGCGGCTCGCCGCGGGCGAGGACGTGGCTCTGGTGAGCGATGCCGGCACGCCGCTCCTCTCCGATCCCGGCTTCGAGCTCGTGAGGCGTGCGGCCCAGGCCGGATTCGTGGTGCAGGCGATTCCCGGGCCCTCGGCGATCACCGCCGCGCTCGCCGTGGCGGGACTGCCAACCCAGCGCTTCTGTTTCGAGGGGTTCTTGCCCGCGCGCGCGGCCGAGCGGCGCGCAACGCTCGCGAGCCTCGCGCACGAGCCACGTACGCTGGTTTTCTTTGAGGCGCCGCACCGCATCCAGGCGACGCTCGCCGATCTCACGGCGGAATTCGGGGCCGACCGCCCGGCGGTCGTGGCGCGCGAGCTCACCAAGGCGCACGAGACACTCTACCGCGGCACTCTCGGCGAGCTCGCAGCGCGCGCGCAGCGCGAGGAGAACTTCGCGCGCGGCGAGCTCACGCTGGTGGTGCACGGAGCGGCTGCCGCGGCCGGCACGGTCGACGGCGCGGAACTCCGCCGCACCATGGAAATCCTCCTAAGGGAGCTGCCCCCCAGCCGCGCGGCCGCCACCGCGGCGCAGCTGACCGGAGCGACTCGCGCCGCCGCTTACGCCCTCGCGACCCGCGGTGGCCGCGAGCCCGGGCGCCACGAGCCGCCGCCCGATGAGGAGGAGATGCCGTGACCAGGCTCCACCCGGCGATTGCGCGCGCGCAAGCCTTCTGCAACCGCCACAGGCTTCGCATCCCGGTGCTGCTCGCACCGATGGCCGGGGCCTGTCCACCCTCGCTCTCGATCGCGATCGCCAGCGCGGGAGGGCTCGGGGCCTGTGGCGCCGTCGCCATGCCGCCCGCGGCGATCCGGGCGTGGGCGAGCGAATTCCGCGCCGGCAGCCATGAGGGCTCCTTTCAGATGAACCTGTGGATTCCGGAGGCAGCGCCGCCCGTGCGCGATGCGGTGATCGAGGACGCGATGCGCGCCTTCCTCGCGCGCTTCGGGCCGGCGGTTGCAGCCGACGCCGGCGACTACTCGCGGCCGGACTTCACGGCGCAGTGCGCGGCGTTGCTCGATGCCGCGCCGGCTGCGATCTCCTCGATCATGGGGCTCTACCCGCAAGCCCTCGTCGAACGAATGAAGTCGCGCGGCATCCCCTGGATCGCCACGGTGACGACCGTCGGCGAAGCGCGCCTCGCAGTAGCGGCCGGTGCGGACGCCGTCGTTGCGCAGGGTATGGAGGCCGGTGGACACCGGGGCGCCTTCGATAGCTCGCGTGCCGAGCGCGAGCTGATCGGACTCTCCGCTCTGCTGCCTGCGGTGGTCGACGCGGTGAAGGTACCCGTGATCGCGGCGGGCGGCATCGCCGATCCGCGCGCGGTGGCGGCGGCCCTCATTCTCGGCGCTTCGGCCGTGCAGGTCGGAACGGCGTTCCTGCGCTGCCCGGAGGCCCGGCTCCCTTCGGCGTGGGCGGATGGCATCGGCGCGACGCTGCCGGAGCAAACGCTCCTCTCCCGTGCCTTCTCCGGCCGCCCGGGACGCAGCCTCGCGACAGCCTTTGCCCGTGCCGCGACGGCGCCGGGAGCACCCGCGACGGCTCCCTATCCGGTGCAGAGCGGACTGACGCAAGCGATGCGCACGAGCGCCCTGGAGGCAAATAACCTCGACGGACTCTCGGCGTGGGCGGGCCAATCGGCCGCACAGGCCAGGGCAGCGCCGGCTGCGCAGGTCGCGCGGGAGCTCTGGGAGGGCGCCCGTGCACTGCTCGAGCCGGCTTAGCGACATTCCCGATTGACTTCGGCTGCGGCGGCCCTATCGTGCCGGGTCAGAGTCGGCCGGGCAGTCGCTGCTCCTTCGCCAGCAATGGCGAGGGGGTGGAGGAAAGTCCGGGCTCCGGCGGATCGGGTGCCAGGTAACGCCTGGGGGGCGCGAGCCCACGGAAAGTGCAACAGAGAGCAGACCGCCCAAGTCCCTCACGGGACCGGCAAGGGTGAAACGGTGCGGTAAGAGCGCACCGCGTCGGTGGCAACACGCGACGGCACGGTAAACCCCACCTGGAGCAAGGCCAAATAGGGAAGCGGCGTGCGCCTTCAACGGCGGCTCGCAGCGCTGATCCGCGCGCGCTTCCGGGTAGGCCGCTAGAGGTCCACGGCGACGTGGATCCCAGAGGAATGATTGCCCTCGACAGAACCCGGCTTACAGGCCGACTCTTTTTATGCGCTGCGCGCAGGATCTACGCCGTTCGCGAGGACGCGAACGGCGTACATATAGCCGGCTCGAAGACTCGCCGGGAAGGGACTCGCGCCTACTTAACGATCTTGAGCTGCGGGCGGCGCGTGCCGCCCTCTTCCGCGGGCGTCGGGTGCTTCGGTGGCTCGGGACCTAAGTCCTGTTCCGAGAACACCATGCCTTCACCGGTCTCGCGGGCGTAGACGCCGAGCACCGCGCTCACCGGAAAGCGCACGTGATGCTTTACTCCGGCGAAGCGCGCCTCGAACTCCACGTCCTCGTTGCCGAGCCGCAGGCGCTGCGTAGCGCCTTCACTCAGGTTGAGGATGATCTTGCCGTCCTTGACGTAGGCGCGCGGCACCTCGGCACCCTCGTGCCCGGCATCCACGATCACGTGCGGCGTGTTGCCGGATTCCGTGATCCACTGGTGCATGGCACGCAGCAGGTACGGCCGCTTGGGTAACGCGGGAGTCATGGCCTAACGCAGCAGCCTCATCTCCTGCTCGCGGTCGGTGAGAGCCTCGCGGAACGCCGGGCGCGCGAACACCAGCTGCGAGTACTTCTCGATCGGCTGCGCCTGTGGCGGCAGGTCGATCTCGTAATGGGGCAGCCGCCAGAGCACCGGCGCGATGGTCGCGTCCACCAGCGAAAACTCGTCGGAAAGAAAGAACGGCTTGATCTTGAAGAGCTCGGTGCTCTGCAGGATCGTGTCGCGCAGGATCTTCTTCAGCTTCAGCGCCTGCTTCTTGTCGGGCTCCTGGTCGATCTGCTTGGCGACGCTGTACCAGTCGCGCTCGATGCGGTACAGGGCGAGGCGGAACTGCGCGCGGGTCAGCGGGTCGACCGGCATGAGAGGCGGGTGCGGAAAACGCTCGTCGAGGTATTCGATGATGACGCGCGAGTCGTACAGCACCAGGTCGCGGTCCACGAGCGTAGGCACGCTGTGATAGGGGTTGAGGTCGAGCAGGTCCTCGGGAAAGCGACCCGCCTCGACGCTGACGATGTCGATGCTGATGCCTTTCTCGGCCAGGACGATCCGCGTTCGGTGACTCCACGGGTCATCGGGCGCGGAGAACAAGGTCATGATGGATCGTCTGCTAGACACATTGCCACTCCCGCGCTCGAAGCTTGCGGTTAGTGGACGTCCTTCCAGTACTCGCGCTTGACCAGCCAGGCGAGCCAGGTGAACAACAGCAGAAACAGCACCACCCAGACGCCGAGCTGGCGGCGCTCGAGCTGCGTGGGCTCGCTCACATAGTCGAGAAAATTCACGGTATCGCGCACGAAGCCGTCGTACTCGGCGAGGCTCATGCGCCCCGGGGCCAGCGACTCGAAGTGGTCGAAGGCCTGCTCGGAGCCCGCCGCGCCGCCGGGATGCGCCTCGGTCTTAAACACCGCTGCCTTGAGCCCCTCGAGCTCCGACAGCACGTCCGGCATGGCCGTCGTCGGCAGCCGCAGATTGTTGACCCCCGTCTGGCGCGCCGGATCGACATAGAAGGTCGCGAGGAACTGGTAGATGTAGTCCTTGCCCCGCGCCCGCACCATCAGCGACAGGTCCGGCGGCGCCTTGCCGAACCAGGTCTCGGCGTCAGCGGCCGGCATATGCGTCTGGATGTAGTCGGTCGCCTTCGCTCCGGGCGGCAGCAAGTCCTTCTCCAGCACCTCCCCGGGAATCTTCAGGTCCGCGCCGAGGCGCGACCAGCGCTCGTATTTCAGCGAGTGGCAGCCGAGGCAGTAGCTGGTGAAATTGCGGGCGCCGCGCTGCACGGACGCGAGATCCGACACATTGGTGTCGGCGCGCCAGCTCTCCCAGTCGGCGCCGAACTTCGCGCCCTCTTCCTCCGCCGCCGGCAGCCGCGCCGGCGCACAGGCCGCCAGCGCCAGCACCGCGGCGGCGAGCAGGGCCCTAGTGCGCATGGTAGACCAGCCTCTCAGGCACGGGCTTCACCGGATCGAGCTTGGTGTAGAACGGCATCAGCAGGAAGAAAAGAAAGTACAGCGCGGCCAGAATGCGGGCGATGACGACGTAGATACCGAGCGCCGGCTGCATACCAAGATAGCCCAACCCGACGAACGAGACGACGAAGATCGCCAGCGCCGAGCGCGACATCCAGCCGCGATAGCGCATCGACTTCACCGGCGAGCGGTCGAGCCACGGCAGGAACAGGAACGCCAGGACCCCAAGCAGCAGGAGCAGCGCGCCGAGCCGCTGGTCGGGCACCGCCCGCAGCATCGCGTAATAGGGCGTGAAGTACCACACCGGCGTGATGTCCGCGGGAGTGGACACCGGGTTGGCCGGCTCGTAGTTCGGCGCTTCGAGGAACAACCCGCCGAGGTTGGGCACGAAGAACACCACGATCGCGAGCAGCACCAGGAACACCGCGACGCCGACGAAGTCCTTCACCGTGTAATAAGGATGGAACGGGATGCCATCGAGCGGCTTGCCGTCTGCGCCGACCTTGTCCTTGATCTCGATGCCGTCCGGGTTGTTGGACCCTACTTCATGCAGCGCGACGAGGTGCAGCGCCACCAGCCCGAGCAGCGCGAGCGGCACAGCCGCCACGTGCAGCGAGAAGAGGCGGTTGAGCGTAGCGTCGGCGATACCGTAATCGCCGCGGATCCAGAGCACCAGGTCCGGGCCGATCCCGGGAATGGTGCCGAACAGGTTGATGATCACCTGCGCGCCCCAGAACGACATGTTGCCCCAGGGCAGCACGTAGCCCATGAACGCCTCGGCCATGAGCGCGAGGTAGACCAGCATGCCGAGCAGCCACAGGAGCTCGCGCGGCGGCTTGTACGAGCCGTAGAGGAGAGCCCGGAACATGTGCAGGTAGACCACGATGAAGAAGAAGGAGGCGCCGCTCGAGTGCAGGTAGCGGATGAGCCAGCCGAAGTCGACCTCACGCATGATGAACTGCACCGAGTCGAACGCGGTCGCCTCGCCCGGCTTGTAGAACATGGTGAGAAAAATGCCGGTGACCAGCTGCAGCACCAGCACCACCAGCGCGAGCGAGCCGAAGTAGTACCAAAAATTGAAGTTCTTCGGCGCGTAGTACTCGGTGACCTGCGTGGCCAGGAACTGATCCACCGGCAGGCGCTTGTTGAGCCAGGCCCAGAAGCTCTTGCCCGCGGAGCCGCCGCCCGCCTTCGGCAGCGCGGCGGCCGCGCCGGTTGCGGTCTTTACGGTCACGAAGCGACTCCTTTCTCGTCAGCCCCGATCAGCAGCAGCGTCTCTTTCGGGAATGAGTACGGCGGCACGCGCAGGTTGACCGAAGCCGGCGAGCCCGCGAACACCCGCCCCGCGAGGTCGAAGCGCGACCCGTGGCAGGGGCACCAGAAGCCTCCCGGCCAGGACGCAGAGAGCGCGCCGGCGTCGAAGCGCTGCTTGGGCAGGCATCCCAGGTGCGTGCAGATGGCGATCAGGACCAGAAATTCGGGAGTGCGCGAGCGCACCCCGTTGCTCGCGTACGCCGGCTGCTCGGAGTCCTTGGACTTGGGGTCCTTGAGCTCGCCGTCGTGACCTGAAATGCGCTTCAGCATGTCGGGCGTGCGCCGCACCACGAAGATCGGCTGGCGCCGCCACACCGGCAGGGTCATCTGCCCGGGCTCGAGCTTGGAAAGATCCACCATGACCGGCGCGCCGAGGGCGCGGGCGCGCTCCGACGGCCTCCAGGACTCGATGAAGGGAATGGCGGCGAACACCGTGCCCACCGCCCCGGTGGCTATGGTGGCTCTGGTGAGGAACTTGCGCCGGCTCAGGTCGACCTCGTCGCCGCCGGCGACGCCTGCGTGATCCGCCATCTCACCACTCTCCCGCGTTGCCAGACACCCGCCGCAGCGTCGTGGCGCATCGCTCACCGAGCGGACTGCGCATGGGTGCAGTTTCGTACCTTGCGGGGGGCGGCGCATTATACACAAACGAACATGCCTCCCCGGCGCGCGCCTCGAGGTGAACGCACGCGAGGCCGTCGCTCCGTTTTGGCTTTCCCGGAGTAGTGATGCTCGAGCACCTGGGCCGCGGATTGACTTTCGTGGCCGGTTCGGTCGTTGGCGGACTCGCCCTGGCATTCCTGATCGTGGCGGCACGACCGGAGCTCATCCGGGGACGCACCGCGCCCCCGCCCGCTGCCGCCGCCGCTCCGGCCGCGCAGGTCGCGGCCGCTCCCTCCCCGGCTGCGGCGACCGCTCCCGCGGCCGCGCCCCTGCCGGCACGGGCCTCCTATGCCGACGCGGTGCAGCGTGCTGCACCTGCGGTGGTCAACGTGTACACCGACCGGCTGGTCACCGAGCGACTGTCCCCCTCGCTCGGGGAGCTGTTCGGCGAGTATCTGCCGCGTTACCGGCAGCGCATCGAGCGCACGCTCGGCTCCGGGGTGATCGTCGATGACAAGGGTCATATCGTCACCAACGATCACGTCATCGCCAACGCCGAATCGATCCGCGTGCAGCTCGCCGACGGGCGCATCGCCGAAGCGCACGTGGTCGGCAGCGACCCCGACACCGACCTCGCGGTGCTGAGTGTGGGGCTCAAGTTCCTGCCGGTGGCGCCGCTCGGGCGCTCGGATCAGCTGCGCGTCGGCGACGTGGTACTCGCGATCGGCAACCCGCTCGGGCTCTCGCATACCGTGACGCACGGGATCGTGAGCGCGGTGAGCCGGGCCCAGCTCGGTATCGCGCCGGTCGAGGACTTCATCCAGACGGATGCGCCGATCAACCGCGGAAATTCCGGCGGTGCGCTGGTCGACTCGAGCGGTGCGCTGGTCGGCATCAACACCGCGATGGTCGCCAAGAGCCTCGGCGTCGAGGGCATCGGCTTCGCCATACCCGTGAACCTGGTCCGCGGCGTGCTCGCCGACATCATCGACCATGGCAGGGTAATCCGCGGGTGGATCGGGATCTCGCCGGAGGACATCACGGACGAGCAGGCGCAGCAGTTCGGGCTCGCGCAGGGAGGCGTCGTCATTGCAAACCTCACCCTCGGCAGCCCCGCGCAGCAGGCGGGCCTGCTGCCCGGCGATCTGCTGCTGTCGGTCGACGGCGCGAGCCCGCGCGGAGCGCAGGATGTCCTCGGGCGCATCTCCCGCCACAAGCCCGGCTCGACGGTCAGCCTGCGCGCACTGCGCGGTCACCGCGCGCTGGACCTGCAGGCGCGCGTGATGGAGCGCCCCCGGGCGGAGCAGCGGCGCGCGCCGTGACCGAGCTCGCCACCCGACGCTTCGCCTCGCGCACGGCGCTCGAGTCGGCGCTTAAGGAGCGCCTCGCAGCCGCCATCGCGGCACCGGATGCGGCGGCGCTCATGCTCTCCGGCGGAACCACCCCGCTCCCCGCGTACCGCGCGCTCGCGCGGCCGGGCGTCCTGCGTGCAGCGCAGCTCCGCATTCTCTTCTCGGACGAGCGTTACGTCCCGGCCGACTCCCCGGCGAGCAACTACCACCAGACGCAGCCGCTCCTCGCCGCGCTCGCCCTGCCGTCAGCCGCCGTGCTGCGGGTACGGACCGAGCTGCCGCTCGAGGATGCCGCGCGCGACTACGAGGCCGAGCTCGCCGCGCTCCTTCGATCCGGTGGACGCATCGGGCTCGGGCTTCTGGGTCTCGGCGCCGACGGACACACTGCCTCGCTCTTCGGGGCGCTGGACCTCGAGCGCGCCCGCGGCCGCCTGGCGCTCGCCGTGCAGCGCCCCGACGGCATGGCCGCCGTGAGCGTCTCGCCCGAGCTCCTGGCGCAGGTGGCAGAGCCGGTGTTCCTGGTGGCCGGTGCCGACAAGCGCGATGCGGTCCGCCGACTCCTCTCTAAGGATCCCACGCTCACTGCCTGGCGTGCGGTCGCCGGCTGCGCGCGGGTCGAGCTGTGGGTGGATGAGATGGCGGCGCCCACCGTGGTATGAGCGCGCCCGACCAGCCGACGGCGCTGCTGCAAGAGGCCGTGCGGCTCGAGCAGCTCGGCGAGCTCGCGCAGGCCGCGGCGGCTTACGAGCGCATTC
>DATMMK010000031.1:0-21877 GCA_035569755.1 Steroidobacteraceae bacterium | reverse complement strand
TTCAGGCGGATGCGGCGCGTGACGCGGGTGGAGAGGTCGACCTCGCGGGGGAGAATTTCCGAGTAGGCCGGAACCAGGAGGACGTCGTCGAAGGTGAGAGCTTCTTCGAGGATGCGCATGCGCAATTATATGCGGCGGGGCCGCCACGGTAAACCTCGTGCTAAGGTGCCGCATGGCGCTCAGAACCGAGGTCGAGGCCGCCCCGCGGCGCGACGTCTACACCGTCTCGCGCCTCAACCGCGAGGTGCGCTCGGTCCTCGAGCGCGCCTTGAGCGTGATCTGGGTGGAAGGGGAGCTGTCGAACTTCTCCCAGCCGGCTTCCGGCCACTGGTACTTCTCGCTCAAGGACCGCGTTGCGCAGCTGCGCTGCGCCATGTTCCGCATGCAGAACGCGCTCGTGGGGTTTACGCCCCGCGACGGTGCGCACCTGCTCTTGCGCGGGCGCCTCAGCGTCTACGAGGCGCGCGGCGAGTATCAGCTGATCGTCGAGCATCTCGAGGAGGCCGGCGTCGGTGCGCTCAAGCGCGAGTTCGAGCGTCTGAAGACCCGGCTCGCCGCCGAGGGTCTGTTCGCGCCCGAGCGCAAGCGCGCGCTGCCGCGCTTTCCGCGGCGCATCGGGGTGATCACCTCGCCCTCGGGGGCGGCGTTGCACGACATCCTCAAGATCCTCGCGCGGCGCTTTCCGCCGGCGGCGGTCCTCATCTATCCGGCCCCGGTGCAGGGCGCGGCGGCGGTGCCGGCCCTCGTGGCCGCGCTCGCCACCGCCGGCGCGCGCGCTGAATGCGACGTCCTGATCCTCGCCCGCGGCGGCGGCTCGCTCGAGGATCTGTGGGCGTTCAATGACGAGCGGCTGGCGCGCGCCATCGCGGCGAGCCCGCTGCCGGTGGTCTCGGCGGTGGGGCACGAGATCGATTTCACGATCGCGGACTTCGTCGCCGACGTGCGCGCCCCGACGCCCTCGGCGGCGGCGGAGCTCGTGGTACCCGATCGGGCCGCGTGGCTCGAGTCGCTGCGGCGCACGGCGGAACGGCTCGCGCTCGCCATGCGGCGCGAGCTGCGCGCCATCGCGATTCGGGTCGAGGGCACAGAGCGGCGACTCGCGCTCGTGCACCCCGGCGTGCGTCTCGAGCAGCAGACGCAGCGGCTCGACGACCTGACGGTGCGTCTCGGCGGCGCGGCGCAGGGGCGGGTGCAGCGCGAGCGTCTGCGCCTCGCGGAGCTCCAGCGGCGGCTGCGGGATCGCTCGCCCGAGCGCCTCCTCGAGCGGCAGCGCTCGCGCCAGCGGGATCTGCTGCTGCGCCTCCGGCACGCCGCGACGGGGCGCGTGGCCGCCGCGGCGCAGCGTCTCGCCCTCGCGCAGCGCGGCCTCAACGCCGTCAGCCCGCTCGCGACGCTCGCGCGCGGCTTCGCCATCGTGACGCGCGCCGACGGTACGGTGGTCACGGAGGCGCCGCGGGTCGCGCCCGGCGAGGCGATCGAAGCGCGCCTGGCGCAGGGGATTCTCCTGGCAAGGGTGACCGGCGCGCGGGAGGAGAAATGAGCGCGCCGCGCTGCGCCACCGGACTGCTGCTCGCCATCCTGACCGTCGGCGCGAGCGCGCGCGCGGCGCAACCGCCGCCTGAGGCGCCGGCCACTGCGGGGCCGGCAGCGGCTGCGGCGGCGGAGCTCGCCGCGGGGCAGTTGCCACAGGAGGAGCGCGTTCCCGGGGGCGTGGCTCTTCTTGCCGTGGCCGACGCCGCCGCACGCGCGCCGGTCGTTACCTTCGGCGGCCGGCGCGTGCTGGTGGTGCGGGTGGGGGACAGATGGCTCGCGGCGGTCGGCATTCCGCTGTCGCAGGAGCCGGGGCCGGCTGCGGCGCATGTCGAGGGCGCGAGCGCCGAGAGCGTCAACGTCGGTTTCGAGGTTGCCAGCAAGGAGTACGCGGTGCAGCGCCTCACCGTGCCGCCGCGCCAGGTGAATCTGTCGCCCAAGGATCTCGCGCGCGTCAGCCGCGAGCAGCCGCGCATTCACGCGGACGTCGGCACCTACTCGGAGACGACCCCGGCAACGCTGCGGCTGCTCGCCCCGGTGCCGGGTATCCGCTCGAGCTCCTATGGCTCGCGGCGCGTCTTCAACAACGAGGCGCGCAACCCGCACAGCGGCATGGACATCGCCGCCGAGACCGGCACTCCGGTGCGCGCGGCCGCCGCCGGCCGCGTCGTCGACACGGGCAACTTCTTTTTCAACGGCAACACCGTCATCCTCGATCACGGCGCCGGGCTCGTGACCATGTACTGCCACCTGAGCGCCATCGGCGTGCGGCGCGGCGCGCGCGTTGAGGCGGGCGAGGTGATCGGCAAGGTGGGCGCCACCGGGCGCGTCACCGGTCCGCACCTGCACTTTGGAGTCGCGCTCAACGCCGACTTCGTCGACCCCGCGCTCTTCCTTCCCCCGCCCGCCACGCCGCCCGCGCCCTGAAAGCCCCATGGCCGATTCCGCCGCGGCCGGAACTGATGTCACCTGCATGCGCCTGGCCCTCGAGCAGGCCGCCGTGGCCGGCGCGCGCGGCGAAGTGCCGGTGGGTGCCGTGCTGGTGCGTGGCACGGAGGTCATCGCGACCGGCGCAAATGCGCCGATCGCGAGCCACGATCCGACCGCGCACGCCGAGATCGAGGCGCTGCGGGCCGCGGGCCGCGCGCTCGGCAGCTATCGCCTCGGCGACACCACTTTGTATGTGACGCTCGAGCCGTGCGTCATGTGCGCCGCCGCGATCGTGCACGCGCGCGTGCGGCGGCTGGTGTTCGGAGCGTGGGATCCGCGCGCCGGCGCTGCCGGCAGCATCACCGACGTATTCGCGCTGCCGCAGCTCAACCACCGCGTGGACGTCTTCGGCGGCGTGCTGATGGAGGAATGCGCGCAGCTGCTGCAGCGGTTCTTCGCCAACCGTCGATAGGCGGGCGAGCTAGGGTACGAGGCGCGCGGCGCTCCCCGGCGCCCCTCCGGCGTGCGGTGCTGCAGCCGCCGTGCCCTGCGCGGGTGCGGCATCGCCGGGCTGCCACTCGAGGAGCGTGAGAAAGCGCTGGATGCGGTCGACGAACTGCACCGGCTCCCAGCCACGCGCATAGCCGCGCTTGGCGCGCGCATACCAGCGGCCCTGGGCGAGCAACGGCAGCTGCTCGCGCACTTCGGCCCACGAGTCCGGATCCTTGCCGAGCGCCTGGGTGATGATGCGCGCATCTTCCAGATGTCCGAAGCCTACGTTGTAGGCGGCGATGGTGAGCCAGGTGCGATCGGGCTCGGGAATGCGCTCGGGGATCATCTGCCGCACCTGCGCGAGATAGCGCGCACCGGCGAAGATGCTCTGCTGCGGGTCGTCGCGGTCGCTGATGCCCATCGCCTGGGCGGTGTCGGCGGTGAGCATCATCAGGCCCTCCGCGCCTTCCTCCGAGGCGGCGCGCGGATCCCACTTGGACTCCTGGTAGCCGATCGCGGCCAGCAGCCGCCAGTCGATGCCAACCTGCGCCGCCGCCTGCTCGAACCAGCTGCGATAGCGCGGCAGGCGGTCGGCCACGTGCGTCTGAAACTCGCGCGACTCCTCGTACTCGAAGCGGCGCGTGTCGCCCGAGGCATCCTGCACCACCTGCGTGAGCTCGCCCGACTGGGCGAGCGCACCGAAGAACTGATCGACCGCCTCGAGCAGAGCCGTGGCGCCCTTGCGCACCATCCACTGCACGGGGCGGGTGTCCGGGAGCGCGAATCCCACCAGCACCTTCGGATAGAGGTGCCGCGCATAGGAGAACTCGCGTGCATCGGTGATCGCATAGTCGGCGCTGCCGGTATCGACGTCCTCGATGGGGTCGGCCGAGCTCGGCGCGGTCTGCACCCACTGCAGGGCCGGCGCCACGGTGCGGCGCAGCCGCTCGAGGATCGACTCCTGGGGGCTGCCGGCCCGCACCGCGAGGCGCGCCGACTCGAGCTGCAGCGTGTCGCGCGGCCGTGTGCCGCTTCTCCGATAGACGACCAGTTGCTGAATGTTGGCGTAGGGGACCGCGGCATCAGCCACGCGCTGCCAGTCCGCGGAGTCGGTAAGCGAGGCGGCGGCGATGTCGGCGCGGCCCGCGCCGAGCTCGTCCTGCATGGCGCGCTCGTTGACCACCGGATACATGGTGAGCTTCACGCCGAGTTGGCTCGCGAAGCGGCTGGCGAGCTGGTACTCGAGCCCCTCGGTGCCGTGCGCGCCGAGGTAGTAGCAGGTGGGAAGGTTGAGCGTGACGACGCGCAGCTCGCCGCGCTCACGCAGCGCATCGATCGCGGACGGCTCCTGGCGCGTGCAGCCCGCAAGCAGCAGCACCGCGGCGGCGGCGAGAGTCAGTGCCCGCACCTAAGGAGGTCCTCCTGGCGAACGGCTTTCCGTTAGAATACCAGCCCCGCAGATGAGTCCCGTTCGCGCAGCCGGAGAGGTACCGAAGCGGTCATAACGGCGCCGACTCGAAATCGGATGGTCGGGTAAAACCGGCACGTGGGTTCGAATCCCACCCTCTCCGCCAGACCCGCACCGTCAGGATTCGGTCTTCTTCGTAGCTTCGCGGTATGCGGAGCTGAAGGCCTCGACGAACGTGTGTGGCAGGTGGTCGGCCGGCATCTCGATGAGATTGCGGTAGAAGCTGACGAACAGTTCCCAGTACTGAGCCTTGTCGGCCGAGCGCGCCTTGCCGCGGCGCGCGGCGCGCTCGAAGCGCGCCTCGAGCTCTGCGGGGTCGAGCCGACCGAGGAACTCGACGAAGGCGGCGCGCGTCGCCAGCCCCGCGGCGGTCTCGTGGAGCTTGGCCTCCCCAATCGCATCGCGCAGCCACTGCACCGAGTCGAAGATGCGGTTCTCGTGCTGCACCAGCAGGCAGATCAACAGCTCCTCGACCATCGAGTCGGCGAGCGAGGGACGCGGATCGTCCTGGTCGCGCGCGGGTGTCTCGATGCGGTAGCGGTTGCGGGTACTGGTGCGCGTGCGCTCCAGATCCTTGAGCCCCACCAGCGCCTCGCGGAACAGGCGCCCGGCGAGGTGCAGCAGGCGGGTCTGGGCATCGGCCGGCAGCCGCTCGGTGTCGATGCCGGCGCCACGGCAGAAGGCGTCGAGCCCCGAGTGCACGTCCGCCAGCGCGAGTGCGCCGTTGCCGTTGCGCGGCTCGCGCGCCACGGCCTCGGCGAGCCGCGCCAGGCGCTCCTCGTGCAGCGCTGCTTCCGTCTCCGCGGGCGCCGTGGCCGGCTCGGCCGCCGGCGGCCGGACGCCGTCGACGATCAGCTCGACTTCGTCTTCGGCCAGCGCGCGCACCGGGGCGGATTCGACCGCCTGCCCGTAGGCATTGACCGGCAGTACGGGGTTGCTCCGCGGCTCGGGAATCAGCAGCTCATCGAGGTTGAGCGCGGCGCCGATGTCGAGGTCCGCGGAGCGCCCGAGGGGGCGCAGCGCATGAATGCTGGTCGGCACGGCGGCCGCGGCCGGATCGTCGCGCAATTCCGCCGCCGCACGCTGTGACTCGAGCGCCGCGACGATGTGGTACTCACCGATGCGCAGCACGTCGCCGTTCACCAGCCGATAGCCGCTCGAGCCGCGCTTGGCGAGCGGCTCCATGTCGTCGTTGACATAGACGCCGTTGGTGCTGACGTCCTGCAGGTAGTAGTTGCCTTCGCGGAACTGCACGCGCGCGTGATGCGCCGACACGTAGCGCAGGGGGTCGGGAAGCACCCAGTCGTTGTCCGCGGAGCGGCCGATGGTGCCGCCTTCCACGGAGAAAATGGCACTGCCGCGGTCGGCGAGCGACCGGCGCTGGTCACTGACGACACGCAGCCGAAGCGTCATGGTTCCCCGAGTCAAGAGCCCGTCCGTCGTTATGGAGACTGCCGGATGCGCCAAAGGCGCAGCAGCGTCCCCGGTGCGCCCGGACATATAATGCCAGTATCAAAGCTACCCGAGCGCGCAGCACCGTCCATGGCAGCCAGTCACATTTTCCGCATTATGTTCGTGAATCAGGGCAAGGTTTACGAGGTGTACGCGCGCAAGGTGAGCCACGGGGAGCTGTTCGGGTTCATCGAGGTCGAGGAGCTGGTGTTCGGCGAGCGCTCCTCGGTGGTGCTCGACCCCTCGGAGGAGCGCATCAAGGGCGAGTTCTCCGGAGTCAAGCGCACCTTTCTTCCACTGCACTCGATCCTGCGCATCGACGAGGTCAGGAAACAGGGGACTGCCAAGATCACGGCGCTCGAGGCGGGCGCCAACGTGACGCAGTTTCCCGTGCCGATGTATTCGGCTCCGGGTGGCGAGAAGAAATGAGGCGCGGGTAGCGCATGCTGGAGATCCCCGGCGCACCGGCGCTGTCCAAGTTTCGAATCGCCAAGCTCGTCGATCGACTCGCCGCCCTCGAGCCCGCGGTCGAGGGACTCGCGGCGCGCTTCCTGCACTTCGCCGACCTCGAGCGGCCGCTCGATGCAGCCGAGAGCGCCGTGCTGAGCAAGCTCCTCACCTACGGCCCGACCCTTGCGGCGGCCGAGCCCGTCGAGGCGCGCGGGCGCGTGCTGGTCGTGCCGCGCGCCGGCACGATCTCGCCGTGGTCGAGCAAGGCGACCGACATCGTCAGGGTGTGCGGGCTCGCGAGCGTGCGGCGCGTGGAGCGCGGCATCGAGTACACGCTGCGCGCGGCGCGCACACTCGGGCCAGCGCAGCTCACGCGGCTCGCGCCGGCGCTCTTCGACCGCATGACCGAGATGGCGGTGTTCGACCCGGCCGAGGTCGCGCGGCTCTTCGGGCACGCGCGACCTAAGCCGCTCGCGATCGTGTCGCTGGCTCGCGGGCGCGTGGCGCTCGAGGAGTCGAACGAGCGGCTCGGGCTCGCGCTCTCGGCCGATGAGATCGACTACCTGCTCGCGAGCTTCACGCAGCTCGAACGCGATCCCACCGACGTCGAGCTCATGATGTTCGCGCAGGCGAACTCCGAGCACTGCCGCCACAAGATCTTCAACGCCGCCTGGACCATCGACGGCCAGCCGCGCGGCGAGTCGCTGTTCGCCATGATCCGCCACACGCACGCGGTGAGTCCCCGCGGAGTGTTGTCCGCCTACCGCGATAACGCCGCGGTGATCGAGGGCAGCATCGGCACGCGCTACTTCCCGGATCCCGACAGCGGTATCTACCGCCCGAGCGTGGAGCCGATCGACATCCTCATCAAGGTCGAGACCCACAATCATCCGACGGCCATCTCGCCCTTTCCCGGGGCCGCGACCGGCGCGGGCGGGGAGATCCGCGACGAAGGCGCGACCGGGCGCGGCGCCAGACCCAAAGCCGGGCTCACCGGCTTCTCGGTGTCGAACCTGCATATCCCGGGCTACGAGCGCCCGTGGGAGCGCCCCTTCGGTACGCCGGCGCGCATCGCCACGGCGCTCGAGATCATGACCGAGGGCCCGATCGGAGCGGCCTCCTTCAACAACGAGTTCGGCCGCCCGGCGCTGGGCGGTTATTTCCGCACGCTCGAGCTCGAGCTCCCCGGTGACCCACCCGGGCGCGCACGCGGCTACCACAAGCCCATCATGGTCGCCGGAGGGCTCGGCAACATCCGCCGCGCGCACGTCGAGAAGGCGGAGGTGCCGGTCGGCGCGCAGCTGGTGGTGCTCGGGGGACCGGCGATGCTGATCGGCCTGGGGGGCGGCGCTGCCTCCTCCGTCGGCAGCGGCAGCTCGAGCGCCGACCTCGACTTCGCCTCGGTGCAGCGCGGCAACCCGGAGATGCAGCGCCGCGCGCAGGAGGTGATCGATCACTGCTGGTCGCTCGGGGAGCGCAATCCGATCCTCCTCATCCACGACGTGGGCGCAGGCGGCCTCTCGAACGCGGTGCCCGAGTCGGTCGCGCACGGCGGGCGCGGCGCGCACGTCGACCTGCGGGCCATTCCGAGCGCCGAACCCGGCATGTCGCCGCTCGAGCTATGGTGCAACGAGGCGCAGGAGCGCTACGTGCTCATCGTCGCGGCGCAAGCGCTCGAGCGCTTCGGCGCGATCGCCGCGCGCGAGCGCTGTCCGTTCGCAGTGATCGGAACGATCGACGGCAGCGGCCGGCTCACGGTGTCGGATCCGCTGTTTGGCGACCGGCCCGTCGACCTGCCGCTCGAGCTGCTGCTCGGCAAGCCGCCGCGTCTCACGCGCGACGTGGCGAGCGTCAGCCGGCCGCGGGCGCACTTCGAGGCGAGCCGCATCGAGCTCGCCGAGGCGCTGTACCGGGTGCTGCGGCTGCCTGCGGTAGCGGACAAGACCTTCCTCATCACCATCGGCGATCGGACCGTGGGCGGGCTCGTGAGCCGGGACCAGCTGGTCGGGCCATGGCAGGTGCCGGTGAGCGATGTCGGCGTCACCAGCGCCGACTTCGAGGGCGTGGCGGGCGAGGCGCTCGCGATGGGCGAACGCACGCCGGTCGCGCTGCTCGATGGGCCCGCCTCCGGCAGGCTCGCGGTGACCGAAGCCATCACCAACATTCTGGCGGCGGATGTCGATTCGCTCGCCGCGATCCGCCTGTCGGCCAATTGGATGGCCGCGAGCGGCGAGCCGGGCGAGGATGCGGCGCTGTATGCGACGGTCGCGGCCGTGGCCAAGGAGCTCTGCCCGCGGCTCGGCATCGCGATCCCGGTGGGCAAGGACTCGCTCTCGATGCAGACGCGCTGGAGCGAAGGCGGCCTCGAGAAGAGCGTGGTGGCGCCCGTGTCGCTCATCGTCTCGGCGTTCGCGCCGGTCGCGGACGTGCGCCGCACGCTCACCCCGGCGCTCGAGCTCGCGGAGCGGCCGAGCTCGCTGTGGCTGATCGATCTCGCCGCCGGCCGCAACCGCCTGGGAGCCTCGGCGCTCGCGCAGGTGTTCGGCGAGCTCGGCGCCGAGCCCGCCGACCTCGATGAGCCGCAGCGGCTGGTGCAGCTCGCAGCGGCTCTCAAGGAGCTGCGCGCCGCGCAGCTGCTGCGCGCCTACCACGACCGCTCCGACGGCGGACTTCTCGTGACGCTGCTCGAGATGGCCTTCGCGGGACACTGCGGGCTCGATCTCGCGCTGCCGGCGGCGCGCGGCCCGGCCGCCGCGCAGCTCTTCAGCGAGGAGCCGGGTGTGGTGGTGCAGATCCTCGCGGGCGATGAGCCGCACTTCAGCGAAATTCTCGCGCGGCATGGCTTAAGCGATGCGGCGCTCTATCTCGGCGCACCGATCAGCGAGCCGCGCGTGCAGGTGCGCATCGGCAGCGAGCTCATCGACGAGGCGTGGGTGGACCTCAAGCGCGCGTGGTCCGAGACCTCGTGGCGCATGCGCCGCCTGCGCGACGACCCGCAGTGCGCCGACGAGGAGTTCGCCGCGCAGAGCGCCGCGGCCGACACCGGACTCACCGTGGACCTCAAGTTCGACCCGCAGCAGGACATCGCCGCGCCTTATATCGCGCGCGGCGTCAGGCCGCGTGTCGCGATCCTGCGCGAGCAGGGCGTCAACAGCCAGACGGAGACCGCGGCGGTGTTCGCGCAGGCGGGCTTCGAGCCGCACGACGTGCACATGACGGACCTGCTCGGCGGCGTGCGCCGGCTCGATGAGTTCAAGGGGCTCATCGCCTGCGGCGGCTTCAGCTACGGCGACGTGCTCGGGGCGGGCGAGGGCTGGGCCAAGTCGATCCTGTTTCACGCCGCGGTGCGCGCCGAGTTCGAGCGCTTCTTCGCCCGCGCCGACAGCTTTGCGCTCGGCATCTGCAACGGCTGCCAGATGTTTGCGGCGCTGAAGAGCCTCATCCCCGGCACCGATCACTGGCCGCGCTTCGTGCAGAACCGCAGCGAGCAGTACGAGGCGCGCTTCCCGCTGGTGGAGGTGCTCCCCTCACCCTCGGTATTGCTCGAGGGGATGGCGGGGTCGCTCCTGCCGATCGCGGTGTCGCACGGGGAGGGGCGCGCGGAGTTTCCCGCGCCGCAGGCGGCGGCGGCCTGCGCCGCGAGCGCTCTGGTGGGCTTGCGTTACGTCAATCACGATCGCAGCGTCGCCGGCACCTATCCCGCCAATCCGAGCGGCAGCCCCTTCGGCATCGCCGCGCTCTGCAATGGCGACGGGCGGGTGACCATCACCATGCCGCACCCGGAGCGCTCGTTCCGCTATCTGCAGAATTCCTGGCGGCCGCGCGGCGCCGGCAGCTACAGCGGCTGGATGCGCCTGTTCCGCAACGCGCGGCGGTTTGTTGGTTGACTTAGGTGACGCCGGCGGCGATTTCGCCGGGCCTCAGCTCGCGGCGAGCGGCGTCACCTTGTGACTGCCGGTCTCCTCGAGGAAGAAGTGCCGCACCATGATGGCCTGCTGCAGGCGGCCCTTGCGCACGTAGGCTTCGTACAGGAGGTCCTTCATGACCTCGAGCACGATCCCCGCCTGGTAGCCGTCCAGCAGAGGCAGCCTGGCGCGCACGTCGAGCTCGGCGCCGAACAGCACCGTGCGCATGCGGACGAAGAGATCGGGGGCGATGTCGGTGAGCTCGCGCAGGCCGTTCAGCTCATCGAACAGCCGCAGCTTCCCGGCTTCGCCGAGGTCGGCGAATATCGCCTGCGCGGTGCGGCGGCACATCGAGGCGAAGGCGTTGAAGGCGCCGTGCGTGTAGCAGGTGAGGGCCTCGCGGAACAGCACCTCGACCTCTTCGGGAATGTAGGTGAAGGAGAATTTCTCGCGCGCACGCTCGACTTCGGTGAACTGCGGCGAGAGCTCGATGCGCGCGGCGCTGTACACCCGCGCCGTGAAGCGCAGGAAGATCGGCGCGTGACAGGCGTCGCACAGGTACACGACGCCGATCTGCTTGGGCCGGTAGAGCTGCAGATCCTCGAAGCGCGGCACGGCGCTCGGCGTGATGTGCGCGACCGTCTGGCAATGCGGGCACGTCACCACCAGGTTCCTTTCCTGGTCGTGATGCAGGCGGCTCGCGGAATCAATGTACAGGGACATACCCTTCATCGCGCGGCGCGGGCTGTTGTTTTGGTGTCCACTGCGCCCCGCGACTCCATGTTACCCGATCGCGCCGCGCGCCACCCCTCCGTCGTGGAAACCCCGTAGCTGCGGTCGGCTCGGGCTGCGCCGGGGTACGTTATGTCACGGGACGGGCGCTGCGCGCGAAGGCGAGGATGCGCTGCGCGAGCGCCGCGTACTCACCGCTGAAGTGGTGGCCCTTGCCGACCTGCTCGCGCGCGAGCAGGGCGCCCTCGGGCAGTTCCGGACAGATCGAATCAGACTCACCCTCGCCGTAGATGCACAGCACCGGCACGCGCTCGAGTGCCGCGAGCTCCGGGCGGGTGGGCGATCCGCCCTCACCACTGCCGATCCAGTCGGCGACGCTCACCTCGAAAGAGGCGTTGGAGTCGATACCGAGCAGGCTCACGCTCGCGATGCGCGCGCGCAGCTCCGGCGGCAGCCGATTGACCACGAAGGGCAGCACGTCGGCGCCGAAGGAATAGCCGACGAGGATGATGCGCTCCTTGTTCCAGGCCGCGAGGTAGTGGCGCATGAGGCGCGCGACGTCGCCTGCGGTCTCAGCGGGCGTGCGCTGCGTCCAGAAGTACTTGAGCGAGTTGAGTCCGACGGTGGGCACGCCGCTCGCCGCGAGCTGCGCGGCGAGCTCCTGGTCGAGACCGGCCCAGCCGCCATCCCCGGTGAGCAGCAGTGCGAGCTCGGCCGAGCTCCCGGCGGCGTGCACCTCGGTTACCGGCAGGTCGCCGACCTCGGGCGGGCGCGCCGCCGCCGCCTCGAGCGGCGGCACGAGCCGCGCGTAGGCGGCGCGAAACTCACGCATCCAGTTGCGCTCGACCGAGAAGCCGTGACCGACGAGCGGCAGCCGCACCACCTCGCTGTTGGCCACCTGTGCGGCGAACTCGTCGACGGCCTTCGCGCTGCATACCTCATCCTTCTGTCCCTGGAACGCGATCCACGGCTGCCTCAGGGTCGCCGACGGTGCCAGCACCAGCTCGTGCTGCTTGTTGGGCGTGTAGTGAAGCCCGGCCCCCGGACAGAGCGCGGCGCCCGCGAAATCCTGATCGGCACAGAAGCCAAGGCTCAGCGCGCCGGCGAACGTGCCGGGCGGCGATTGCACCAGTGTCGCGTACACGACCGTCGCGCCGGAGGAATAGCCGACCAGCACCGGCACGTGGTACTCGCGCATGCCGATCTCTTTCTGGACCTGGTGGCTGAGCGCCTCGAAATCGGCCGCGATGGCCTGACAGGGCGCGCCGGGCCTGCCCGCCGCCGCCCCGAGGCTCTTCAGGTAGCGGCGGATGTCGGCCCCGGCCACCACCGCGCCCTGATCGCGCAGCGCCCGGGCCATGTTGATGACGCCGAGCTCCCAGCCGCCATCGCCCGAGAGAAACAGCGCGACGCTCTTGGGTTTCCCCTCCGGTATGTAGACGCTCACCGTGCCGAAACGTCCGGCGGCGAGGTGCGCATCCGCTCCATCCGGCGGCGCCTCCGCGGCGGCAAGGGTCAGCTTCGCAGCGCCGAGGAGCGCCAGGATCACGGCGGGCAGGATGCGGGTCATCGCGCGAACAGCTCCTTCACGCCTCCGGCAATCAGCGTCGAGACGTCGATCAGCACGCGCGGCAGCGCGATGCCGCCGCGCGCCACCAGATAGCGCGGCTCCCAGTCAGGATCGAACTTCGCCTTGTAGCGGCGCAGCCCCTCGAAGTTATAGAAGTGCTCGCCGTGACGGAAGATGAAGTTTCCGACGCGGTGCCAGGCGGGCGCGAGCGGATGGGCTTCCAGGCCCGAGAGCGGTGCCATGCCGAGGTTGAAGTGACGGAAGCCCGAGCGCTGTCCCCACAGCATGAGCTCGATGAAGAGGTAATCCATCGCGCCGCGCGGGGCATCGGCGCCGAAGCGCATGAGATCGACCGACAGCTCCGCCTTGGTGCCGGTCGTCCACAGGTTCGCGAACGCAACCGGTGCCCCTTCGGCACGCACCACCCCGAGCGGAAACTGTCCGAGGTAGTTTGGCGAGAACGCACCGACCGAGAAGCGCTTCTCGGCGGTCGACTTGCTGGAGAGCCAGGCGTCGGACACGCGCCGCAGCGCCGGCAGGAGCTCCGGGACGCCCTGCGGAGGCACGACCTCGAAGCTCGCCCCGTCACGCTCGGCGCGGCGGTGCGCCTGGCGCAGCTCCGCGCGCGCGGCGCCCTCGAGCGAGAAGCTCTCGAGCGGCACGCGCGCCTCCTCGCCGATCTTGAGTGCGGCGAGACCCAAGTCCACGTAGAGCGCGAGGCGGTCGCCGCACACCTGATAGAACACGGTGTCGCAGCCGTGATGGTCGGACATCTCGCGCAGCCGCCACACCAGCTCCTCCGCGCCCGCGCGCGCACCCACCGGATCACCGAGCGCGATCCAGCTGCGGCCCGCGGTCTGGTACATGACGAAGGCAGTTCCCGCGTCACTGAACAGCAGGCGCTTGTCGCCCGTGAGCGCGGCGTTCGCGAGCGTGCTGTCGCATTGCTCGATCAGTACGCGCGCACGCGCGAGCTCGTCCGGGCCCGCGACCGCGGGCTCCGGCCGCGCCGGCCGCAACAGGTTGAGCAGCACGTAGGCGGTGCCGAGCACCACGATCGAGAGCGAGGCGCGCAGCATGCGCGGCGCATTGCCATCGAGCGCAAAGGTCCACCACAGCTCGTGCGAGTAGGCGAGGTGCCGGTAGGAGATGACCCCGAGCCAGATCGCGAGCGCGACCACGCCGATGACGCTCGCCAGCCACACCGGGGTGAAGCGCTCGGAGAGGATCGCGGTCGGGCGGTAGAACGCGCGCCGGCCGAGCACCAGTACGCCGAGCACCAGCGCGAGGAGCGTCGCCTCCTCGAAGTCGAGCCCCTTGAGGAGCGAGGCAAAGATGCCCGCGATCAGCAGCCACACCGTGATGTGATAGGCCGCCTCGACGCGGCGGAACAGTGCGCGCGCGAGCACCAGGAGCCCGAGCCCGATGACGCTGCCGGCGAGGTGCGAGGCCTCGAGCACCGCGAGCGGCAGGAAGCGGTCGAGGAACGCGAGCCGCTCCTCGATCGCGGGGGTCGCGCCCGAGAACAGCAGCAGCGCGCCGGCGAGGAAGCTCAAGGCGCCCGCCACCTGGGGCACGACCGGCGCGATATAGAGCGAGGCGAGCTCCTGCGCCCGCAGCATGCGCGTGCGCTGCGCCGCGAGCTCCTTGGAGCCGAACAGCAGCGTGCCGAAGATCAGCGGCACGAGGTAGTAGACGGCGCGGTAGGCGAGCAGCGATCCGAGCAGCGCGTCCGCCGGCACGCCCGGGAGGGTGAGCAGCATCACCGCCTCGAACACACCCACGCCGCCCGGGACGTGGCTCACGATCCCGGCGATCACGGCCAGCGCATAGGTGCCGAGAAACGGCAGCAGATGGATGTGCGCCTCCGCCGGCAGGAGCGACCACAGTACGGCCGAGGAGAGCGACAGGTCGGCGACCGAGAGGGCAAGCTGCGCCAGCCCGATCGCAGGCCCCGGGGCGCGCAGCGCCCAGCCGCGCAGCTCGAGCGTGCCGCGCGCGAGAGTTGCCCAGAGCGCGTAGAGCGCTACCGCGCCGAGCAGCACCGCGCCCGCGAGCAGCGACCAGTTGTGATGCAGATGCAGGATCTGTGCGCCATGAGTCGGCGAGAGAAACAGCGACAGTCCGGCGATGGTCGCGAGCCCGATGCCGAGCGACAGGCTGCAGAAGGCGGCGATGGTCGCGACATCGATCGCGGTCACGCCGGCCGTCGCATAGAGGCGGAAGCGGATCGCCGCGCCGGTGAAGGCGGAGAAGCCGAGCGTGTGGCCGAAGGAGTAGGCGATGAAGGAGGTGAAGAGAATCCGCGAATAGGGGATCGTGCGGCGCAGATACGCGAGCGCCAGCACGTCGTAGTTGGAGAGCAGCCAGTAGCTCGCCGCGGTGAAGCCGAGCGCTGCGAGCACCTGGCGGCGCGGGATGGCGTGCAGGTGCTCGAGGACGCTCCTGGCGTGCAGGTGCGCGAGCTGGTGATGCAGCAGCAGCACCACCGCGGTGAATATCAGCAAGGCAGCGATCGGCCCGACCCAGCGCCAGCGGCCGCGGTCCGCGGCCAGTTCCACCTGCGTGAGCTTGGGCGCTGACAAGACTTGGGCCGCGCCTCCCTCAGCGCGTGAGTGGCTTGTACCTGATGCGATGGGGCTGCAGGGCGTCAGCACCGCGGCGGCGCTGGAAGTCGGCGACGTACTCCTGGTAGTTGCCCTCGAACCATACGACCTGCGAGTCGCCCTCGAAGGCGAGGATATGGGTCGCGATGCGGTCGAGGAACCAGCGATCGTGCGAGATGATCACGGCGCACCCCGGAAAGGCCAGCAACGCCTCCTCGAGCGCACGCAGGGTCTCGACGTCGAGATCGTTGCTGGGCTCATCGAGCAGCAGAACGTTGCCCCCGGCGCGCAGCACCTTGGCGAGGTGCACGCGGTTGCGCTCGCCGCCGGAGAGCTCGCCGATCAGCTGCTGCTGCTGCGCGCCCTTGAAGTTGAAGCGCCCCACGTAGCCGCGCGAGGGCGTCTCGTAGTTGCCGACCTTGATGGTGTCGAGGCCGCCCGAGATCTCCTGCCAGACGGTCTTCTTGTCATCGAGCGCCTGGCGCGACTGGTCGACGTAGGCGAGGCGCACGCTCGGACCGACGCGGATCTCGCCGGCGTCGGGTTTCTCGGCGCCGGTCAGCATGCGGAACAGCGTGGTCTTGCCGGCGCCGTTCGGGCCGATGATGCCGACGATGCCGCCGCGCGGCAGGTTGAAGGCCAGATTGTCGATGAGCAGGCGCTCGCCATAGCCCTTGCGCAGCCCCTCGACCGCGACCACCAGGTCACCGAGGCGCTCGCCCGGCGGGATATAGATCTCGTTGGTCTCGCTGCGCTCCTGGAACTCGCGCGCCGCGAGCTCCTCGTAGCGCTGCAGGCGCGCCTTGCTCTTCGCCTGCCGCGCCTTGGGGTTCTGCCGCACCCACTCGAGCTCGTGGGCGAGTGCCTTGCGCAGCGCCTGCTGCTCGCGCTCCTCGAGCGCCAGGCGCTGCTCCTTCTGCTCGAGCCAGGAGGAGTAGTTGCCGTGCCACGGGATGCCGTAACCGCGGTCGAGCTCGAGGATCCACCCCGCCACGTTGTCGAGGAAGTAGCGGTCGTGGGTGACCGCGATGACGGTGCTCGGATATTCCTCGAGATAGCGCTCGAGCCAGGCGATCGACTCGGCGTCGAGGTGGTTGGTCGGCTCATCGAGCAGCAGCATGTCGGGTGCCGAGAGCAGCAGGCGGCAGAGCGCCACGCGGCGCCGCTCACCGCCCGAGAGCGTGGCGATGCTTGCCTCCCACGGCGGCAGGCGCAGCGCATCGGCGGCGATTTCGAGCTTGCGCTCGAGTTCCCAGCCGCCGGCGGCGTCGATCGCATCCTGCAGGTGCGCCTGGCGCTCGAGGAGCTCATTCACCTGCTCTTCGGAGAGCTCCTGCGCGAAGCGCTCGCTGATGTGATTGAACTCCTCGAGCTGACGGAAGGTCTCGCCCAGGCCCTCCATGACCGTGGTGCGCACGTCGCTCGCTGCGTCGAGCTGCGGCTCCTGCGGCAGGAAGCCGATGCGGATGCCGCCCTGCGGGCGCGCCTCGCCGTCGAACTCCTGGTCGATGCCCGCCATGATCCGCAGGAGCGAGGATTTGCCGGCGCCGTTGAGGCCGAGCACGCCGATCTTGGCGCCGGGAAAGAACGACAGACTGATGTCGCGCAGAATGACCCGCTTGGGCGGGACCAGCTTCGAGACGCGATTCATCGTATAGATGTATTGGGCCATGCAACGTCCGGCGGCAGGGAATGCATTGATTATACGGGGTGAGCCGCGCGCAGCAGGGCCTCGGCGGCCCGTGCCGCTGTGCTAGGCTCCGCCCCACAGGGACTTTCACAAGGGGGCGGCGGGCGCACATGAATGCCGGGGTCGGGGTGGTAGTGAGCGAGCGGCTCGCCCGTTACAGCTTCGGTGATGGTCATCCCTTCGGTCCCGACCGCCTCGCCGCTTTCATGCGCGAGTACGAGGCGCGCGGTCTCGACCGGCGCGTGCGGGTGCTCGAGCCGCGCACCGCCTCCGAGGAGGAGCTGCGCGCGTTCCACAGCCCGGCGTACCTCGAGTTCGTGCGCGAGCGCTCGGCGAGCGGCGTGGGGCTGCTCGACGCCGGCGACACCCCGGCGTTCCGCGGCGTGTACGAGGCGGCCGCGGGAGTCGTGGGGGCAACCCTGAGCGCGATGGAGGCGATCATGCGCGGCGAGTGCCGCCGTGCCTTCGTCCCGATCGCCGGACTCCACCACGCGGCGCGCGAGCGCGCCGCAGGCTTTTGCGTCTTCAACGACTGCGGCGTGGCGATCGAGCTCCTGAAGCGCGCCGGGTTGCAGCGCGTCGCGTACGTCGACATCGACGCGCATCACGGCGATGGGGTGTTCTACGCGTTCGAGGACGACGCCGCGGTCGTGTTCGCCGACCTGCACGAGGATGGGCGCTACCTCTATCCCGGTACCGGCGCGAGCGGCGAGACCGGTCGTGGCGCCGCGACGGGCATGAAGCTCAACGTCCCCTTGCCCCCGGGCGCCGACGATGCGGTATTCGAGCAGGTGTGGCCGCGCGTGCTGGCGCACCTCGAGCGCTTCGAGCCCGAGTTCCTCATCCTGCAGTGTGGAGCCGACAGCCTCGAGGGCGATCCGATCACGCACCTGCGGCTCTCGGCCCGCTCGCACGGGCATGCCGCCCGCTCGCTGAAGGAGCTCGCCGACCGCCTGGGGCACGGGCGCGTGCTGGCGCTCGGGGGCGGGGGCTACAACCGCGGCAACCTCGCCCAGGCCTGGAACGCGGTAGTGGAAAACCTCCTGTAGGGAGGCTGCGCGTCGCGAAGCTTCTGCGCAGGAAGCGCGTCCGATCAGGGCGGCTGCGGGGCCCTTCCGGTACAATTTTGGGCCCATCTATCGCCTGTCGCATCCGGGGCGTACCGCATGTTCCGCAGCAACGAGACCATCGCCGATTTCGATCCCGAGCTGGCCCGGGCCCTCGAGGGTGAGCGCCGCCGCCAGGAGGACCACGTCGAGCTGATCGCCTCGGAGAACTATGCGAGCCCGCGCGTACTGGCCGCGCAGGGCTCTGTGCTCACCAACAAGTACGCCGAAGGCTACCCCGGCAAGCGCTACTACGGCGGCTGCGAGTTCGTCGACGTGGCCGAGCAGCTGGCCATCGACCGGGCGAAGGAGCTGTTCGGCGCCGACTACGCCAACGTGCAGCCGCACTCCGGCTCGCAGGCGAATGCCGCGGCCTACTTCGCCCTGGCGCAGCCCGGCGATCCGATCCTCGGCATGAGCCTCGACCACGGCGGGCACCTGACGCACGGCGCCAAGGTCAACTTCTCCGGCAAGTTCTTCCGCGCCGCGCAGTACGGCATTCGCCCCGAGAACGGCGAGATCGACTACGCGCAGGTGCAGCGCCTCGCCGAGGAGCACCGGCCGAAGCTGATCATTGCCGGCTTCTCCGCCTACTCGCGCGTGGTCGACTGGGCGCGTTTCGCGAGCATCGCGCGCGAGGTCGGCGCGTACTTCGTCGTGGACATGGCGCACGTCGCCGGACTCGTCGCGGCCGGCATCTACCCCAATCCGCTGCCGCACGCCGACGTCGTCACCACCACGACGCACAAGACGCTGCGCGGCCCGCGCGGCGGGCTGATCCTGGCGCGTGCCAACGACGAAATCACGAAGAAGCTCAACTCGATGGTGTTCCCCGGGACCCAGGGCGGGCCGCTCATGCACGTCATCGCCGCCAAGGCGGTGGCGCTCAAGGAGGCGCTGCAGCCGGAGTTTCGCGACTATCAGCGCCAGGTGCTCAGCAACGCGCGCGCTATGGCGGCGCGGCTCGCGCAGAACGGCTACCAGATCGTCTCCGGCGGCACCGACAATCACCTGTTCCTCATGAGCCTCGCCGACCGCAACATCACCGGCAAGGAGGCCGACGCGGCACTCGGACGCGCCAACATCACCGTCAACAAGAACGCCGTGCCGAACGATCCGCGGCCGCCGATGGTGACGAGCGGGCTGCGCATCGGCACGCCGGCCTCGACGACGCGCGGCTTCAAGGAGCGCGAGGTCGAGCAGGTGGCGGATTTCATCACCGAAGTGCTGGACGCGGAAGGCGCGGCGGCGGTGGTCGACCGCGTGCGCCCGCGGGTGCTCGAGCTCTGCCGGCGCTTCCCCGTCTACGGCGCCTGAGCGGGCGGCGCCCGACACCGCCGCATGTACTGCCCCTTCTGCGGCCACGTCGAGACCAAGGTGAACGACTCACGGCTCGCCGGTGAGGGACGGCAGATCCGGCGCCGCCGCGAGTGTCTGAAGTGCGGCGAGCGCTTCACGACCTTCGAGACCGCCGAGCTCGTCATGCCGGTGGTCGTGAAGGGCGATCGCGCGCGCGAGGCCTTCGACGAGGCGAAGCTGCGCGCCGGCATGGAGAAGGCACTGGAGAAGCGCCCCGTGCCGCGCGAGCAGCTCGATGAGGCCGTGAGCCGCATCGTCCATCAGGTGCGGGTGCTCGGCGACCGCGAGGTGAGCTCGCGCGCCGTCGGCGAGCTGGTGATGGAGGAGCTGCGGCACCTGGATGAGGTTGCCTACGTGCGCTTTGCCTCGGTCTACCGCCAGTTCGAGGACGTGCAGGCGTTTCACGATGAGATCGAGCGGCTGCGCAGCACCCGCGCCGCTCCCGCGGGCCTCGGCGGCAAGCCCGCGGCGCGTGCCCGCCGCGTCGGGCGCGCGGCGGACCGTGATCAGCTGCCGCTACTGCCTGAGGCAGCCGCGGAGGAGCCGGTGCCGGCGAATGGAGGCAAGAAATGAGCAGCGCCATGGAACGCGTGTCGGAGCCGACGTTCTCCGACTTCGACCGCTGGGCAATGCAACGCGCGCTCGAGCTCGCAGCGCGCGGGCTCGAGACCACCGATCCCAATCCGCGCGTCGGCTGCGTCATCGCGCACGGCGAGGAGGTCGTGGGCGAAGGCTGGCACGAGCGCGCCGGCGAGGCGCACGCCGAGATCGCGGCGCTCGCCGCCGCGGCCGAGCGGGCCGCGGGCGCGAGCGTCTACGTGACCCTCGAGCCGTGCAGCCATCAGGGGCGCACGCCCCCCTGCGTCGACGCGCTGATCGCGGCACGGGTGAAGCGCGTCGTGTACGCGGCCACCGATCCCAACCCGCTGGTGGACGGCCGCGGCGCCGAGGCGCTGTCCGCCGTTGGAGTCACGGTAGAGGGCGGGCTCCTCGAGCAGGAGGCGCTCGAGCTCAACTGCGGATTCGTGAAGCGCATGCGCCACGGGCGCCCCTGGGTGCGCCTCAAGCTCGCGATGACGCTCGACGGCCGCACCGCTCTCGCCCGCGGCGAGAGCCGCTGGATCACCGGCGAAGCGGCGCGCGCCGACGTGCAGTATTGGCGCGCGCGCAGCTCGGCGATCCTCACCGGTGTCGGCACGGTGCTCGCCGACGACCCGCGGCTCGACGTGCGCCTGCACGCGGAGGGCGGGCAGGAGGCGCAGGGCGAGGAGGAGGAGGAGGGCGCGCGGCAGCCGCTGCGCGTGGTGCTCGACAGCCACCTGCGCACTCCCCCCGACGCGCGGCTGCTGGCCGGGGGCGGAGAAGTGCTGATCCTCACGGCGCAGGACTCGTTCAAGGACGTGCAGCACGGCATGCGGCTCACGCAGAAAGGAGCGCGCATCGAGTCGACGCCCGAGGACAACGACCGGCTGTCGCTCGAAGGGGTCCTCGGCCGGCTCGCGGAGCTCGAGGTCAACGAGCTGCAGGTCGAGGCGGGGCCGACGCTCGCGGGCGAGCTGGTGCGCCTGTCGCTCGTCGACGAGCTGCTGCTCTACGTCTCGCTCAAGGTGCTCGGCAACCGGGCGCGGCCGCTGCTCGCGCTGCCCGAGCCTGCGACGCTCGATGAGGCGTATGGCTTCAACCTGATCGATACCCGCATGCTCGGCGATGACATGCGCCTGTGGTTGCGACCACGGTCAGCGGTGCGGGACTAGAGGCCGCGCGCAGGCGCGTTCGCATGTTCACCGGGATCGTGCTCGACGTCGGCCGCATCGAGGCGCGCGAGGCTCGCGGCGGGGACCTGCACCTCACGATCGGCTTCACGCGGCTCGATCCGAGGCGCCTGGCTGTCGGGGACAGCATCTGCGTGCAGGGGTGCTGCCTCACCGCGACCGCGGTCAGCGGCACGAGCTTCGCCGCGGACCTCTCGCGCGAGACGCTCGCGCTCACGACGCTCGGGGAGCTCGCGGTCGGTGCGGCGGTGAATCTCGAGCCCTCGCTCCGGGCGGGAGATGCGCTCGGCGGTCACCTGCTCTCGGGCCACGTCGACGCGGTGGGCGAGATCCGCTCGCTCGGGGGCGACGCCCGTTCGCTGCGGCTCAAGATCACAGCTCCCGCCGCGCTGGCGCGCTATCTTGCGCCCAAGGGCTCGATCGCAGTCGACGGCGTCAGCCTCACCGTCAACTCCGTCGACGGCTCGAGTTTCGCCGTCAACATAATTCCCCACACGCAGACCGCCACGACGCTCGGCAGCGCTGTCGCGGGAACGCGCGTCAATCTCGAGATCGACCAGGTGGCCCGCTATCTCGCGCGACTGCTCGCCGTTCCCGGGTGAGCGGGACATTGCGCAGCTGCGCTGGGGTAATAGACCCATGCCGATCCACCCCGGAAGCGGGCTAGACTTCGCTCGATGAGGCCGGGAATTCCTCGATGGTTCAGCGCGCGGCAGCGCCAGTGGCTGCTCGCCGGACTGGTGTTGCCGGTACTCGTACTGCGAGCGCTGATTCCCATCGGCTACATGCCGGTGAGCGAGCGCGGCGGCCTCTAC
>DATMMK010000030.1:0-17346 GCA_035569755.1 Steroidobacteraceae bacterium | reverse complement strand
ATCGCCGACCAGGCGCGCACCATCCGTATCCCGGTGCACATGATCGAGACCATCAACAAGCTGAACCGCATCTCGCGGCAGATGCTGCAGGAGATGGGCCGCGAGCCGACGCCCGAGGAGCTGGCGGTGCGCATGGAGATGCCCGAGGACAAGGTGCGCAAGGTGCTGAAGATCGCCAAGGAGCCGATCTCGATGGAGACGCCGATCGGCGACGACGAGGATTCGCACCTCGGGGACTTCATCGAGGACACGTCGGTGGCCTCGCCGATCGATCAGGCCACGATGGAGTCGCTGCGCGAGACCACCCACTCGGTGCTGGCGCAGCTCACGCCGCGCGAAGCCAAGGTGCTGCGCATGCGCTTCGGCATCGACATGAACACCGACCACACGCTGGAAGAGGTCGGCAAGCAGTTCGACGTCACGCGCGAGCGCATCCGGCAGATCGAGGCCAAGGCGCTGCGCAAGCTGCGCCATCCGAGCCGCAGCGAGCAGCTGCGCAGCTTCCTGATGGACGACTGAACAACCGGCCGGCGGACACGCCGGGTGCAACGAAACCCGGCTAAATGCCGCCCTTGCCGAGCGTGTCGATGATCTCGCGCAGCGTCTCGGCGAGCGCCGGGTGGCTCGCTTCGAAGCGTACTGCCAGGCGCTCGATACGCAACAGTGCGCCGGGACCTGCCGGTCCCGGCGCGCCGATGGCCTCCATCACGGTGTTGAGCCGCTCGCGATCTTCGGCGCGCAGCGCCGAACCGGCGCTCAGGTGCTCGCGCAGCCGCGCGAGCAGCTCACGCAGTCTGCCCTCGCCCACTTCGCGGCCCCCCCTCGGGCGCGTTATCCAGCGGGCCCGAACGCGCCGCCCGGCGCGCCACCGCCGCCACCACCCCCGCCGTTCCCGAGCAGATCCTTCCAGGTGTGCTCGCGCCCGAGGCGCTTGCCCTTTTCGGTGAGCTTCACGCCCTCGGGGGAGAGCGTGATCATGTAGGGCTTGCCGTCGACCTCGATCTCGCGCTTGAGCTGCTTGTTGAGCTTAGTTGCCATTTCGTCCTCTACTTCAACAGGCCTTCGGATTTGAGAGCTTCGATCGTGTGCGGGCGTGCGCCGACCCGCTCGTGCAGCCGCTTGAGCTGCGGCCAGCGGCCGATATCGAAATTGAGGTGCGCGCCCCAGCCGAGCACCACGTACAGGTAGGCGTCGGCGACGGTGTACTGCTCGCCCATCAGATAGCTCTTCGAGCCGAGCGCCCGCTGCGCGTAGTCGAGTCGCGACTGCAGGTTGTTGCGCGCGTAGTCCTTGACCGCCTCGGGTACCTCACGGAACAGCGGGCTGAACGACTTGTGGATCTCGGAATTGATGAATCCGAGCCACTCGATGAGGTGATAGCGCTCCATGGTGCCGGCGGGCGGGGCAAGTTTCGCGGCCGGATTGCGGTCCGCGATGTACTGCAATACCGCAATGTTCTCGGTCAGCGTCTCGCCGTTGTCGAGTGTCAGGACGGGCACGTAACCCTTGGGGTTCACCTCGTTGAAATCGAGGCCGTCGGCCGCCTTCCTGGTCTTGCGGTCCACCTTGACCAACTCGCATTTCACCCCGGCCTCGCGCAGCGCCATGACCGATGCCAGCGAGCAGGCGCCAGTCAGATAGTAGAGCTTCATGAGGGTACTCCTTGTACGCCGCCTGGCGCGCCCCGGGGCGCACCGCGCGAAAACGCCATGCTAACGGCCCGCGCACCGATGGCAAGAGGATTCTTGTGCAAGGTCGCATTTGATACCGGCCGCGGTCGCTGCAGGCGAAGTCCGCGGCGGGCGGCTGTACAATCGTGCGGTTGGGCCTGTAGCACAGCGGTTAGTGCAGGGGACTCATCGACATGGTGCCTTCGCGCGGAAACGCGCGAAGTGGACGGGATGAATTCAGGGGAACCTTCGGGGACCAACACCCATGGCAATCCTGAGCCGAGCCGCCGGTACACCGGCGGAAGGTGCAGAGACTACCTGAGGGCTCGAGTGCCCTTGATGACAGGCGTACGAGCATCCCGCACCCACACGCGCAGCCGATGCGCACGGGTGAAGAGATAGTCCACTCCCGGAGGAAACTCCGGGGCAGAGTGAATCCCTTGGTCGTAGGTTCGAATCCTACCGGGCCCATCGAACCGCTCATGGCTTGATGTCGATCGGCGTGCCGTCCGGCACCAGCGCGTACAGCTCGTCCATCTCGGGATCGGTGACGGCGATGCAGCCGTCGGTCCAGTCGGCAGCCAGGTGTATGCGGCCGAGCCACCCGAGTCCGTTGCGCGTGCCGTGAATCATGACGTCGCCGCCCGGTGATTGGCCGGCCGCATGCGCGCGCGCCGCGTCGCGCGCCGAGGGGTACGAGACGTGCAATGAGCGGTGAAAGGCGCTGTTGGGGTTGTGATGGTCGATGACGTACCAGCCTTCGGGCGTGCGGTGATCACCCTGGCGCCGCTTCGCTCCCACCGGGTTGTGTCCGAGCGCGATCGTGTAGGTGCGCACGACCGACCCGTGAGAGTAGAGCACCATGCGCCGCGCGGACTTGTGCACCACGAGCAGGTCCGCGCGCGTCCCCGGCGACAGAGGCGCGGCGGCGCGGTGAGTCCACAGGAGATTCACCGTCACCGCCGCGAGCGCCGTCGCCGCCAGAGCCGCAGGGCCGATTGCGCGCCACGCCACTGTGGCAGCCGGCTCAGGTCAGGAGACTGTGTAGAGCGTCCATGTTCGCGACGAGATTGCTCACGCGACCCCCCCTTGAGACGCATCCGTGCGACTGCGCAATTCCGGGACCCGGCGCCTGAACGGCGCCTGAATACAGGCTCCGCTCACGCTGACGTCAGGCGACCATCCACCGACAGGAGGTATGCTTCGCAGCAGCCTGTCTGCAGAGGCTCGTCATGACCCGTGATACCGCAGCGCTCTTCGCCGCCGCTCTCGCATGCCTGACGGCCTGCTCGACCTCATCGCACGTGCTGGTCGGCACCGCACGGCCGGCGCTCTCGCCCGAGAGTGTGCGCGTGTACTACACGCCGCCGCCGAAGTACGAGGAGATTGCCACCGTCAACGCCACCAGTCAGGGCTCGCTCGCCCTCACCAGCCAGCAGAACATGGACAAGGCGATGCAGCGGCTGAAAGAGGAAGCCGCCCGGCTCGGTGCAAACGGCGTCCTGCTGCAGACGGTGCACGACACGCAGTCGAGCTCGATCGGCGCCGGCGGGGGCGGCACCAGCTACGGTCCCAACAGCGCGACCGGTGTCGGCGTCGGCGGCTCCTTTGCGCTCACCAGCAAGGTCGTCCAGGGTCTCGCCATCTACGTGCCGCCGCAGTAGCGGCCGGCACATTGCTCTCTGCGCAGGACTTCAGTCGCGCGCATGCCCCGCGCGTGCGCCGACGAACTGCAAGCCGCGCGCGCTGACCAACCCGGTCACGATCGGCGTGACGATGCCGTTGTCGAGGTTCAGCGTGCCGACGATCCCGGCTGTGTCCGACGCCGAATACGCCTGGCCCGGCTCGAAGCCGAAGCCGCTGCGGTCGATGCGATAGATGGTATTGCCGCCGATGTCGGTGACCAGGAGGTAAGCCGCGCCGGCAGGCGTGAACGCAGTATCGTCGATGGTGACGAGCGCACCGCCCGGGCCCATGGCCGTCGAGCTGATGTCGAGGCGACCCACGATCTGGTCGGCGGCGCCGGGATGCCGCACGAAGACGAGCACCGAGTCGGCCTGGCTGGTAAATACAATGTCGCCCTTGAGATCGCGCGTCATGGAGTCAGGATCCGTCAGGTTGAGCGTCACCGCGGCTCCTGTCCCGATGTCGGTCGCATTCGAGTTGCCGTAGAGCACGGGCTCGAGGAGCACGTTGCCGTTCGCCACCCGCGCGCGCACCAGCGCCGGGTACACGTTGACTCCCTGCGCATTCAGGTTGGGATTGGACGCCGTGAGATAAACGGCTCCGTCCGCGCCGACTACGATGTCGTCGTAGCCGCCGCCGTGCGGGGTGGGAGCGAACTGATAGGGCGTGGCCGTACCGCTCTCGAGATCGATGACGACGAGATTCGGGTTGGCATCCTCGTTCTGCAGCGCCCACAGCTCGTGGTCGCCGACCACGCGCAGACCGTCGTTGTGTCCGGTCACCCTGAAGCTCAGCAGCGGATCTCCGCTCAGCGAGAACTCGACGATGGTGCTCGACTTGCCGTCGCTGCCGTCCTTGGCCACGCCGTTCTCGAAGCCGACGACGATCCGGTCACGCCAGGCGACGATCGAGTCGGGCTGGGTGGCGGTGCCGGGCGCATGCGCAAAGACGCTCACCGCATAAGGCGCCTGCGCCTGTGCCTGCGCGCTCGCCGGAGACGGGGTGAGTGCAGTCAGGGTAGCGGCGAGCAGCAGCGTAGCGGCCGGCATCAGGCCGCGCGAGATCGAATGGCTCATGACGACTGCCTCGCGATCCGACGTGGGAGGTGCAGTGTCTGGCCCCAATGTTGCGATTGCGTGACGGCGGTCGTCAGGCCGGCTGATAGCCCTTCACGCCGGTGCGCCACAGGAGGAACGCATAGGTGTCGCATGCCTCGCGGTCCTGTTGCGATCGCGTCGAGCCGATGCCGTGGCCGGCGTCGAAATCGACACGCAGCAGAATCGGCTTGCCCGAGCTGGAGGCGGCCTGCAACCGCGCCGCCATCTTCGTCACGTGAAATGGTGCAACCCGCGGATCGGTGACGCCGGTCGTGAGCAGCACCGCGGGGTAGGCGACGCCGTCCTTGACCGCCTGATAGCTGTCGATGAGCTTCAGGGCGCGGTAGCCGGATTCCTCGCGAATCGCGCCCCATTCGGGCTCCTCGCCGTAGCCGTTCTGTTCGGCGACATAGCGCAGCGGATTTGACCAGCCGACGCCGTCGATCACCGCCGCAAAGAGCTCCGGGCGCTCGGTGAGCGCGCGCCCCACGGTGATGCCTCCGGCCGAGCGTCCGCCGATGGCGAGACGCTCCGGCGCGGTGTACTTGAGCTTGCACAGCTCCTCACACACGTCGATGAGGTCGTGCCAGGTGTTGGGCTTGTTCATCAGCTGCCCGGCCTTGTGCCACTCGCGTCCGTACTCGCCGCCGCCGCGCACGGCGGCGTAGCCGACGACGAAGCCCGCATCGATGAGCGCCAGCGTCTGGGGCCTGAAGGTCGGCGTGTAGCCCGGGAGGCCGTAGGAGCCGTACGCGGAGATCCAGGCAGGGGTCGAGCCGTCATGCCGCAGTCCCTTGCGGTAGATGAGTGAGTACGGCACGCGCGTGCCGTCGCGCACCGTGGCAAAGCGCCGCTCGGCCTGGTAACCCGAGACATCGATCGGCGGGCGCGGCGTCAGGCCGGTGGCGGTGACCTGGCCGTGCGCATCCACCGACCAGATGTCCGCCGGGTTGAGCCAGCCGGTGAAGGAGAACAGCGCGCCCTCTTCCGTCGAGTTGGTGGCGAGCGCCGTCAGCGTGCCGTCGAAAGGCAGCGCGATGTCGGTCACGTGGCCGTCGCGGCCGAGGCGCTTCAGGCCGGCGATGCCGCCATCCATCAGCGGCAGGTAGAGACCGTCGCGCGCCCGCGCGAGCCCCTCGATGACAACGCTCCCCTCGGCGAGCACTTCCTGGGCGTCCGCGACGGCGGGCGCAGTCACGGAGGCCTTGAGAATGCGGCCGCGCGGGTGACCATGGTTGGCGATGAGATAGAGCGTCTCGCCGTCGATCACGGCATCGGTCACCTCGTCCTCAAACTCGGCGACCGGCACCCAGCGAGCGCGATTTGCCGCGGCGTCCGCGACCGGAGCGATCAGCACGCGCGACTCGCTGCGTACGTCCGAGAGGGTGAGCAGCGCATAACGCGAGCCGTAGTACGTCTCGATAGCCGGGAACTGGATCTTCTCGTACTGCACCCTGGGATCGAGCCCGCGTTTCATGAGGATGGGATCGGTCTCGGGATCGGTCCCCAGCCGGTGGAAGCGCGCCTGGCTGTCGAGATAGCGCTCGGGCGTGTCGACCTTGCCGGTGAGCTGGTTGTAGAAGAAGCCGCTGCCGTCATCGAGCCACGCCGGGTGCGCCCCTTCGGTGTTGGCGATGCGCTCGGGGAGGTCGGTCCCGTCCGCCGTCTTGAGGATATGAAGGATCGAGTCCTCGCTGCCGTCCTTCGACAGCCCGTATACGACGTGCACGCCGTCCGGCGACACGTGCCACCAGTCGAGCGACATGTGGCTGCTGGCGGTCGAGACCGTGGTGGGGTCGATGAGCACGCGCCGCACGCCCTGCTCCTCGACGAACAGCCGATAGTTGTCGGCGCCTGCCGGCCGCTGCTCGAAGAAGAGCCTGGCGCCCACACGCTCCACGCGCCGCGTGAGCGCGGCGTCCCCCGACAGCTGCTGGATGCGCGCGAGCAGCTTGTCTCTCCCCGGGATGCGCTCGAGCACCGCGCGGGTATGCGCGTTCTGTCCCTTGAGAAAGGGGAGCCACTCCGGATCCTGGTCGTTCTCCATCCAGCGGTACGGGTCGCCCAGCGTCTCGCCGAAGTAGGTGTCGTTGACCACCGCGACGCGCGCCACCGGCGCCGCCGGAATCGCGGCGCCGGCCGAGGCCGCGACGCTGACGGCGGCCGCCGGTGCGGCGGCCTGGCTGCGGCGTGCGAGCACGGCGCCGACCGCCGCCCCCGCGGCGCCGGCGAGAAGTTCACGGCGATTGATGTTGGTCATGAGCAGGCCTCTCGCATCTGGGTTTCAGTGCATCGGTACGCGCGCCGGCGCTGGCTCAGGCTCCGCAAGCCAGTGCACTTCCCCGCGCAGCTCCCCCGCGAGGTCGTCGACCTGACCCCGGCCCCGCTTCAGCACCGCGATGCTGCCGTCGCCCGCCGGTACGATGACCCCGGTCATGCCGTCCTCGCGGAAGGCCTCTCGCGCCCTGACCCGCTCGTGACGCAGGATCAGCACCGTGGCCGGCCCGCGCGTGGTCTCGACCACCAGGTGCGGCACGTAGTGGCCGCGGAACCAGCAGCTCTGCGCGTACACGATCTTATCGGAGGCGAGGTCGAGCCCGATACCCGACCTCTGCAGCGCATGCCCGATCTCGCCGGCGCTCACGCCGTGGCTGCTCAACCAGCTGTCGGGCTCGCCTTCGACGTGCGCCACCACCTCGCGCGCCAGCGTATCGCTCGGGCGCAGCAGCCACACCGCCAGCCCCGCGGTCATCGCGAGTGCCACTCCGGCCGCCAGTGCATACTCGCGCCACCGCGGCACCGCGCGCGGCGCAGCGCGCACGCGCACATCCGGCGGCTCGGCAAGCGCGCGGCGGATGGCGGCATTCACCCGGCGCATTTCCTCGCGGAACGCACTGCAGTCCTCGCAGCCGCGCACGTGCTCCTCGAGCCCGGGTCCGGCCCCATCCGGGTCCGCGCCGATCAGCAGCCGCGCGTCCTCGCAGATCACGCCGGCTGCTCCCTGGGAGCAGCGCCCGGCTCGGGATTCGGACCGCAAAGGCCGCGGAGCTTCGAGCGGGCGCGGAACAACCGCGTCAGCACTGCGGTGTTGGTGAGCTCGAGCTCACGGGCGATTTCCTCGGTGGAGAAGCCGCCGAGCACCTGCATCACGAGCGGCTCGCGGTACTCGATCGGCAGCCTCATGATGGCGTAACGCAGCGTGAGCAGCTCGGCATCGGCGTTCGCCGCGGCGGCTTTGTCGGGAATGTCGAGCGCGTCATCGAGGGACACGAGCTCCAGTCGCTTGCGTTCATAGAGTCGCGCGTGCTCGCGCCTGACGATGGTCAGCAGCCAGGCGCGGGCGGCGGCCGGCTCCTTGAGCGCTTCCCGCGACCGCCAGGCCCGCAGCAGCGCCTCCTGCACGATGTCCTCGGCGAGCGAGCGGTCACGCGCGAGCCAGTGCGCGAAGCGCAGCAGGTCCGGCCGCATCGACTCGAACAGGGCCGTGAGGGGGGCGCGCGCGTCGGCTGCGCGAGACCGCTCACCAATGGAGGAGACCGGGGCTGGCACCTGAGGATTGCACCTGATCGCTGGCGGCGGAAACCGCGGCGATTATATGTGCGGCACCCGGCCACAGTGGCAATATCGCGGTAGGCCGCCCGGTCTGTAAGGCCGACACCGCACCGAACGAGGACACTTCGTGAAATATCTCACCGCGTGGCTGATCGACTGGCCCGAGAGCATCGCCCGGCACCTCACCTGGCTCGCGCCACTGTTCGCACGCATCACCGTCGGGTGGGTTTTCCTGTGGAGCGGCTGGGGAAAGCTCCACGACCTGCCGACGGTCACGCAGAACTTCATCGGCTGGGGCGTCCCGTTCCCGCACCTGCTGACCCCGTTCGTGTCGGGTGTCGAGTTCTTCGGCGGCCTGTTCCTGCTCGCCGGGCTCCTCTCGCGCATCTCCGCCGGCGCCCTCGGCATCACCATGATCGTCGCCATCCGCTCGGCCAAGTGGGCCGACGTCGACTCACTCGAGACGCTGCTCGGATTCGATGAGTTCGAATACCTGGCGCTGTTCCTGTGGATTGCGATCGCCGGCGCGGGGCCGCTGTCGGTCGATCACTGGCTGCAGCGGCGCTTCAGCCCGCGGGGAGCCCCTTCCGTCGCCAACGGGGGTGCATTCGGCCGCCGGGCGTAACAAAATACGCCTCCCCCCGGTCTGCTCTCGTGACCGGGGGCTTGAGCCCGGTAGTAAATACGTATTCACTCACTTCACCTGAGGTCAATTCAAATGCGTAAAAACAGCACGGGCGTAGCCCTCGCGACAGCGGCGGCCATGCTCTTCGGCACGGCTTTGACGACTGCCTCGGCGGCCGACGCCCCCAAGGCTGACGCAGCCAAGATCCATTGCACGGGGGTCAACTCCTGCAAAGGTCAATCCGCATGTAAGAGCGCCAACAACTCCTGCAAGGGACAGAACTCCTGCAAGGGTAAGGGCTTCCTCGAGATGACCAAGGCCGACTGCGACTCAGCCAAGGCCAAAGCCAAGTAACCGACCCCTCGATCGTGCCCCGGTGCGGGCTGCCGCTGACGCGGTGCCGCACCGGGGCTTTTCATTCCGGCAGCGCCCAAGCTAAGCCGGTACGCCGTCGAAGAAGTCCACCACCCCGCTCTCGAGCGAGTACTCGGCGCCCACGACCAGCAGGCCGTCCTTCTCGATCGCCTGCTCGAGTACCTCCGAGCCGTGTCGCAGATGATCGGCCGACACGCGGATGTTGGCGCGTACCGCCTGCTGCACCAGGGCGTCGCGGTCGATGCCCGTGCTGCGCTCGATCAGCGCCTCGACCGCCGGACGGATGCGGTTGACGATCGAGCGCAGGTTCGGCGACTGATCCCTGCTCGGCCGCGCGAGCTGCTCGAGCGTCGCGTGAATCGCGCCGCAGTTGGAATGGCCCAGCACTACGACCAGGCGCGTGCCGAAGGCGGCGGCGGCAAATTCGACGCTGCCCACCTGGGAAGGCGCCACGATGTTGCCCGCCACGCGGATGACAAACAGGTCGCCGAGCCCTTGGTCGAAGACGATCTCGGCAGGCACGCGCGCGTCCGAGCAGCCGAGAATGATCGCCAGCGGCTCCTGCCCGGCGGGCAGCTCGCGCCGGCGCGTGCGCACCGGATGCGGCTGGTCCAGCTCCGCGACGAAGCGGCGGTTGCCTTCACGGAGCGCGGCGAGCGCGGTCAGTGCGGGTGTCATGGCGCCACCGTACCGGGTGCAATGGCGAAAGCCAACCGCCGACCGCGGCGCTAACGGCCGCGCGGACGGCGCACGCCGCGGGTCGGCTGGGCGGCGAGCGGATCCTCGGGCCAGTAGTGCTTCGGATAGCGGCCGCGCAGATCCTTGCGCACCTCGAGGTAGGCGCTGCGCCAGAAGCTCGCCAGGTCACGCGTGACCTGCACCGGGCGTTGCGCCGGCGACAGGAGGCGCAGCGTGATCGGCACGCGCCCACCGTCGATGCGCGGGGTCGCCGCGAGGCCGAACACCTCCTGCAGCCGCACCGCGACCGCCGGCGCATCGTCGCCCCTGTAGTCGACGCGGATGCGCGAGCCGCTCGGCATCGTCAGGAACGCGGGAGCGCGCTCGTCCAGCGCGCGCTGCTGCTCGAAGCTCAAGAGCGCGCGCAGCGCCTGCTCGAGCGGCACCCGCGCGAGATGCTCGCGCCGCGTCACCCCCTCGAGCCACGGCGCGAGCCAGCTGCCGAGCGCGCCGGCGAGCGCCGCATCCGCTACCGCAGGCCAGGGTGGCGCGCCGGCGCGCGCGGGCGCGGCGCGCAGGAATTCGATGCGCGCCTGAAAGTCGCGCGCCTCGCGGTCCCACGGCAGCGCCTCGAGCCCGAGCTCGCGCACGCCCGCGAGCATCGCCTCCCGCATCGCCTCCGCTGAAGCAGGCGCGAGCGGCTGCTCCTCGAGCACCAGCGCGTCGAGCTCGAGCGTGCGGCGTGCGAGGACTGCCTGCTCGCGCGTGCTCCAGGCGACCGAGTCGACACGCCGGATCCGCGCGGCGAACTGCTCCATGAGGTCGGCGCGCTCGAGCGGCGCCGCGAGGTGGATACGCGCGTCGCGGGAGCGATCGTCCAGATCGACGGCGACGATGAATTCGCGCCGCGCGAGGGTTTGGGCGGTGGCGAACTCCGCCCCGCGGCCGTTGGTGAGCGTGAAGGCGGCACCCTGCGTGCCCCGGCGCCGTCCGATGCGGTCGGGATAGGCGAGCGCCAGCAGCAGGCCAACGTCGCGATCTGCGCCGCGGCTACCGCCGCGCGCGACCTCACCGGCACCCGGCTCCCCGGACAGCCGCGCGACCTGCCGGTCGAGATCCCGCGCCGTGCGCCGCACGCGCTCGAGCGCGCGGCGGTCCAGCCCCTCGGGCGTCTCCTCGCCGCGCACCAGGGCGAGGCGCGTGCGGATGTCCGCATCGCTCCCGGCCGCGCCTCCCCGCATCAGGTCGCGCTCGCTGAGGAGCGCGGCGAGCTGCGAGCCGAGGGTCGGGCTGCCGAGCTCGCGCGCGCGCAGCAGCAGGTGCGCGAGCCGCGGATGCACGCCGAGCCCCGCCATGCGGCGCCCATGCGCCCTGATGCGTCCGTCCGCCTCGAGCGCTCCGAGGCGCTCGAGGAGCGCCGCCGCGGCCGCCAGCATCGCCGCCGGCGGCGCATCGAGCCAGGCGAGCGTGCCTGCATCGCGGGCGCCCCAGCTCGCGAGTTCGAGAGCGAGTGGCGCGAGATCCGCTTCGACGATCTCCGGCGGCGTGAAGGGCGCGAGGCTTGCGTGGGCGCCCTCACTCCAGGCGCGATAGCACACTCCGGGAGCGAGCCGCCCGGCGCGGCCCTGGCGCTGCTCGGCCGAGGCTCGCGAGATGCGCCGGGTCACGAGGGCGCTCATGCCGGTCGCGGGATCGAACAGCGCCCGGCGCGCGAGGCCTGAGTCCACTACCGCGCGCACGCCGGGGAGCGTGAGGCTGGTCTCGGCGATGTTGGTAGCGAGCACCACCTTGCGGGTGCCCGCGGCGGCAGGCACGAGCGCGGCATCCTGCTGCTCACCCGCGAGGTCGCCATACAGCGGGACCACGTGCACCCCGCGGCCGAGCGCAGCGGCGTCGAGCAGCTCGCCGACACGGCGGATCTCGCGCGCTCCGGGCAGGAACACCAGCACGTCACCGGTCTGCTCGCGCAGCGCGCGCAGCGTGAGGCGCGCGACGATCTTCTCGGGCGAGTCGCCGCCAGCGGCATGCGCGCCGGGGAGCGCGGGTAGTCCCCGGCCCGCAAAAAGCGTCTCCACAGGATAGAGGCGCCCCGGCAGGCTGACGCGCGGCGCGGCCCCGAGGAGGCGCGCGACCGCCTCACCGTCCAGCGTCGCCGACATCACCAGGATCCGCAGCTCCGGCGCGAGCTGCGCGCGCGCGTCGAGGCTCAGCGCGAGCCCGAGGTCGGCCTGCAGACCGCGCTCGTGAAACTCATCGAACAGCAGCCCCGCCACGCCCTCGAGCGCCGGGTCCTGCTGCAGCATGCGAGTGAGCACGCCCTCGGTGACGACCTCGAGGCGCGTGGCGCCCGAGACCCGTGTGTCGAGCCGCATGCGGTAACCGACCGTCTGCCCGACCGCCTCGCCGAGCGAGTGCGCCAGACGCTGCGCGATGGCACGCGCCGCGAGCCGGCGCGGCTCGAGCATGATGAGCCGCTTGCCGCGCGCCCAGGGCTCGTCGAGCAGCGCCAGTGGCACCAGGGTGCTCTTGCCGGCGCCGGGCGGCGCCTCGAGCACCGCGGCGCCGCGCGCGGCGAGCGCCTGCCGCAGGGCCGGCAGCGCCTCCTCGACCGGCAACCCCGGGCTGACCGCGATCCGCTATTCCTTGCTGCCGAGCAGCGGCTTGATGAGATCGAGCGGTAGCGGGAAGACCAGCAGCTGGGTGCGCTCGTGTGCGATGTCGGCGAGCGTCTGCAGGTAGCGCAGTTGCATCGCGCTCGGCTGCGTCGCCAGCATCGCCGCGGCGTCGACCAGCCTTTGTGCCGCCTGCTGCTCGCCCTCGGCGTTGATGATCTTGGCGCGACGGGTGCGCTCGGCCTCGGCCTGCTTGGCCATGGCGCGGATCATGGTCTCGTCGAGGTCCACGTCCTTGATCTCGACGGTCGACACCTTGATGCCCCAGGCCTCGGTGTTCTGGTCGAGGATGCGCTGCAGGTCGACGTTGAGCTTGTCGCGCTGCGAGAGCAGGTCGTCCATCTCGTGCTGGCCCACCACGGAGCGCAGGGTGGTTTGCGCGACCTGGCTCGTGGCATCGAAAGCGTTGGCCACCTGGATGATCGCCTTGCTGGGGTCGACCACGCGGAAATAGACCACGGCGTTCACCTTGACCGAAACGTTGTCGCGCGTGATCACGTCCTGCTTGGGCACGCTCAGCACGATGACGCGCAGATCCACGCGGCGGGTGCGTTGGATCACGGGCCAGATCAGCACCAGGCCCGGCCCCTTGATGCCGGAGTAGCGCCCGAGCGTGAACACCACCATGCGCTCGTACTCGTTCAGCACGTTCATGGCGGTGAATACGAGGATGATGAAAAGAATGACGACGGCGACGACGAACGGCATGCGATTTCTCCGGTATGCCCTATGCGCTTACTGCGGCTCGACCCACAATGTTAGACCTTCCACCCTGACGATGCGCGTCGTCTGTCCGGCGCGCAGCGCGACGTCGCTGCGCGCATTCCACAGCTCGCCGCCGTAGCGCACGCGCCCCTTGCCGGTGAAGTCCTCGAACACCTCGGCGTCGGCGCCGATCATGCCGGCTGCCCCGGTGGCTACCGGATGGCGGTGGGCGCGGGTCGCCAGGTACACGATGCCGGCGATCGCGAGGGCGCCCACGGTGGCAAGCGCGGCGATCAGCGGCCGGCCGACGCGCATGCCCGGCACATCCGTGTCGAACAGAATGAGTGAGCCGACGACGAACGCAATCAGACCCCCTGCACCGAGCGAACCGTAGGTCGGGAAGAAGAACTCGGCGATGATCATGCCGGTGCCGAGCAAGAGCAGCGCCAGCCCCGCGTAGTTCACCGACAGGATCTGGAACGCGAACAGCGCGATCAGCAGGCAGATCGAGCCGGCGACACCGGGCAGCACCGCACCCGGATTGTACCCCTCGAGCAGCAGTCCCCAGATCCCGATCAGCATGAGGCCGTAGGCCACGGTCGGGTTGGTGATGACGGCGAGCAGCTCCGTGCGCCAGTCGGGCTTGACGCTCACCACCGCGAGGTCGCGGGTGGCAAGCTTTACGGTGCGCTCGCCGAGGTGCACCTCGCGGCCGTCGCTGCGCGCGAGCAGGTCGGGCAGGTCGTGCGCGATCAGATCGATCACCTTCTGCTCGAGAGCCGCGCTGGCGGTGAGACTCGCCGCGCCGCGCACCGCCTGCTCCGCCCAGTCGGCGTTGCGGCCGCGCAGCTCCGCGAGCCCGCGGATGTAGGCAACGGCATCGTTCACCACCTTGCGCTCCATGGCGCTTCCCGCCGGGCTCGGCGGCGCGCTGCCCCCGGGCGCGCCGCCGCCGCCCTTGTCCGTCGGCTTCCCCGGCGGCTCGATCGGCGGCGATGGAGCTTCCGGCTCGCCGCCGATCGACACCGGCGTGGCGGCTCCCAGATTGGTGGCCGGCGCCATGGCGGCGACGTGGCTCGCATAGAGGATGTAGGTGCCGGCGCTCGCAGCGCGTGCGCCCGAGGGCGTGACATAGCTCGCGACCGGCACCGGGGAGGCGAGAATCGCGCGGATGATGTCGCGCATCGCGCTGTCGAGCCCGCCCGGGGTGTCCAACTCGAGCACCACCAGGCGGCTGCCGCGCTCGCGCGCCGAGTCGATGCCGCGCACCACGTAGCGCGAGGTCGCAGGCCCGATCGGCCCGTTGATCTCGAGCACCGTGGCCGTGCCGGGCGGCGCGCTGCTGCCGGCCGCTGCGGGGGTGGCGGCGGGAGCCGGCGCCGCCGCATCCGGCGCGGCGGCGGCCATGGCGACGGCGACGCCGCAGCCGAGGAGCGACCAGAGGAGCGCACGCTGCAGGCGGGCTGACATGCCGGACACCCTACTCTCGCGCCGGCTCGATCCGCAATCTCGCAACCGGAGCCGGCGTCAGTTGCTCACGGCCCGCTCACGACGCGCTCACGCGAGCGCGTGCAGACCCTGGTAACCGACATATACGCCCACCAGCATGATGAGGGCGCCGGAGAAGTACGGCGCCTTGCGGGCGAGCTCGCCGAAGCCGCTGAAGCGTCGCGCGGCGTGCTGCACGCCGAGCGCGGCCACCGCGCCCGTAGTCACCATGGTGAGCGCGAGGCCGATGCTGAAGCACAGCACCAGCGCCGCACCGAGCGCGACCTTCTTCAGCTGCAGGCACAGCAGCAGCACCGTAATCGATGCCGGGCACGGGATCAGCCCGCCGGTGAGTCCGAACACCACGATCTGCCCGGTCGTCACGTGGCGGCTGGCGAAGCGCCGGCGGATGTCGTTGGCGTGCGCGAGCTCGTGCGGGTCCTGGTAGCCGGGCGCCGCCACGTCGAGGCCCTGATAGCCGGGGAGCGCATGGCGATGTCCGCCCTCGACGAACTCCAGGTCGAAGTCGTGACTGTGTCCGGCAGATCCAAGGCGCAGCCGCGCGACGAACTCGTGCGGCTCGGGGATGGTCTGCTGCGACTCGAGATAGCCGCCGTGCCGGCGGAAGCTGAAGATCTCCCGGCTGCCGTCCGCGCGCTCGGTCTCGATCCGCACCTGCGCGGGGACCCAGGCGGCCCCGCTCTCCTGATAGAGACGAAACCGCGGCGGCACGCCGTCCTCGAAGATCATGAGGCGTGCGACGCCGTGCCCGGTGTCGATGCGGCGCCCCTCATCGTGCCCGTGAGCGTGATGATGATCGTGATGGTGATCGTGCAGTGGGCCATCGTCGGCTTGCGCCGCGCTCGCCTGCCGCGTCCGCCACAGCATCCAGGCCGCCACCGCGATGATCAGCACCGCGGACACAACCTGAAAATAAGGCTCGGTGGTCTCGGTATTCCAGTTGCGCCCGAAGTACAGCCCGGCGAGCGCAATGGCCCACACGATCGCGGTGTGCGACAGCGTGGCCGAGAGCCCGAGCAGCACCGCCTGCGCGAGCGTGCCGCGGATCGCCACGATGAAGGCGGCCATCATGGTCTTCGAGTGCCCGGGCTCGAGCCCGTGCAGGGCGCCGAGCAGGATGGCGCTCGGCACGAACAACCAGGAATTTCCCTGCTGCAGCAGGGTCACGAAGCTCGTCATCGGGCGGTCTGCGGGATATATAGGGTAGGGGGTATAGTATACCCGCCGGGCCAGGGCACCGCCCACCCGCCGCCTCGGGGTGCGCGCTCGCCGGGGCGCTTACGGCCGCCGGCGTGGCGTACGCGGCAGCCCGGTGTGCTGGGTACGAAACGGCCGCGCGCCCCCCGGCCGGTGCCGCGCCCCGCCGCCGCTGCCCGCCGGCTGATAGGCCGGGATCAGCTGGCGGCGGCCGTTGCCGATCAGGTCAGCGCGTCCCATGCGCCGCAGCGCCTCGCGCAGCAGCGGCCAGTTGTCGGGATCGTGGTAGCGCAGGAACGCCTTGTGCAGGCGGCGTATCTTGAGGCCCTTCGGGATCAACACCTCTTCGCTCGAGCGCGTGATGCGCTTCAGCGGGTTTCTGCCCGAGTGATACATGGCGGTGGCGGTGGCCATGGGTCCCGGCAGGAACGCCTGCACCTGGTCGGCGCGGAAGCCGTTCCGCTTCAGCCACAGCGCCAGCTCCAGCATGTCCTGCTCGGAAGTGCCGGGGTGCGCGGCGATAAAGTAGGGAATCAGGTACTGCTCCTTGCCCGCCTCCTTCGAGTAGCGGTCGAAGAGCTCCTTGAAACGGTCGTAGGCGGCGACCCCGGGCTTCATCATCTTCGAGAGCGGGCCCTCGGCGAGCGCCTCGGGCGCGATCTTGAGGTAGCCGCCGGTGTGGTGCTGGGCGAGCTCCTTCACGTACTCCGGCGACTCGATCGCGAGGTCGTAGCGCACGCCCGAGGCGATCAGCACCTTGCGGATACCGGGCAGGGCACGCGCGCGGCGGTAGAGCCGGATCAGCGGAGCGTGGTCGGTATTGAGATTCGGGCAGATTCCCGGGTACACGCACGAGGGCCGGCGGCAGGCGCTCTCGATCTCACGGCTCTTGCAGGCGAGGCGGTACATGTTGGCGGTCGGGCCGCCGAGGTCGGAGATGACGCCGGTGAAGCCCGGCACGGTGTCGCGCACCGTCCCGATCTCGCGCAGCACCGAGTCCTCCGAGCGGCTCTGGATGATGCGGCCCTCGTGCTCGGTGATGGAGCAGAAGGTGCAGCCGCCGAAGCAGCCGCGCTGGATCGCGACCGAGAAGCGGATCATCTTGTAGGCAGGAATGGCGGCCTTGCCGTACAGGGGATGCGGGGCGCGCGCGTAGGGCCGCTCGTACACCCAGTCCATCTCGGCCGTGGTGAGCGGCAGCGGCGGGGGATTCAGCCACACATCGACATCGCCGTGGCGCTGGGTGAGCGCCCGGGCGTTACCGGGGTTCGACTCGAGGTGCAGGATGCGCGAGGCGTGCGCGTACAGCACCGGGTCCGCCGCCACCGCGTCGTACGCCGGCATGCGGATGACGCTGCGCTCGCGATCGGCGTTCTTCACGCGGCGCACGAAGCGCACGACGTGCTCGGCGACCGGTGCGGCCGGCGCGGGCGCGCAAGGGGTGGCGCCGGCTATCGCGGGCACCGCGGGCCCGGCAGGAGCGCTGCCGCCTGCGGCGGGAGCCTCTCGGCCCCGCTCGGCCATCGCGTAAGGGTCGACCGGAGGATTGAGGGGTCCCGGCGCATCGAGATGCGTCGAGT
>DATMMK010000029.1:0-70448 GCA_035569755.1 Steroidobacteraceae bacterium | reverse complement strand
TACTGGGATTATCCCGCTCATCCGTTGCTTGCTAACGCCGAGCACTTTGCCGATATCTTGAGCCTCCACGCCGGAGGCGAGCAGCTGCAACATGATCAACCGCTTAACTTGGTCGAGCTGCTCAACGACTGGGTCAGCGTGCTTTCCGCTTGGCTTCTTGGGCATGTTTCGTTCCTAGAAATCAACGATTTACCGACCAACAAGGTAGACCTGTCCTAACTTCAGGAGGCATCTCACCTCACAAAAACGATGGCTGAGGACGTGCGCGCCTCGGCAACGCCCGGCCGAGTGCTCGCAACCTAACCCGGTGCGGCCATGCGCCAGAACACGCACATAAACAACGGCTTACCTGTGCCGGCTAGAGCGCGTAACCACCTGTTTTGTCTATAGATCTACTAGGGTGGGCAAATCGGGCACCCGATTTGGTCACCGGCCGATCTCTATCGCCGCCAGGTCGCCGAGGGACTCGACGGCAACCCGCGCGAGGCGCTCAAGGCGCGTGTGTTACTGCGGGAGTGGTTCAGCGGAAAGATCCTGAGGTGCTCCCCCATGGCGAAGTCAGATAGTTAGATGTGGAGTTCAACTCCGGCCGGGGGCCATCCGGCTTCTCGGTCCGGCTCCTAGCGTAGAAGCGCTAATTCGCGTTCAGAAGGGAGGCCCGATCGTCAAAGCACTAGCTTTCGCGCAATTCTTCCCTCAGCGTCTTCCTCAAAATCTTCCCTACATTCGACTTCGGCAGGTCTTTCTTGAAATACACGTGTTTCGGCACTTTGTAACCCGCAAGTGATTGGCGGGTGTATTCAATAACAGCCTTCTCCGTGAGCGCCGGGTCCTTGCGCACTACGAAGAGCGCCACCACTTCGCCCGAGTGCTCGTCGGGCTGCGCGACCGCGGCGGCCTCGAGGATGCCGGGGTGCGCGGCGGCGACGGCCTCGACCTCGTTCGGGTAAACGTTGAAGCCCGAGACCAGGATCATGTCCTTCTTGCGGTCCTCGATGTAGACGAAGCCGCGCTTGTCCATGTGGCCGAGGTCGCCCGTGCGCAGGTATCCGTCCGGCAGCATCACCTTGGCGGTCTCGTCCGGGCGGTTCCAGTAGCCCTTCATCACCTGCGGGCCGCGCACGCAGATCTCGCCGATCTGCTCGAGCGGCAGGTCGTTGCCGGCGTCGTCCTTGATGGCGACCTCGGTGGACGGGATCGGCACGCCGATCGAGCCGTTGAACTCCTCGCTCGGGGGGTTGATGCAGGCGGCGGGCGAGGTCTCGGTGAGCCCCCACGCCTGGGACAGCACGTTGCCGGTCGCTTCCTTCCACTTCGCCGCGACCGTGGCCTGCACCGCCATGCCGCCGCCGAGCGAGATCTTCAATCCGCTGAAGTCGATCTGGTCGAAGCCCGGCGCGTGCAGCATGGCGTTGAAGAGCGTGTTGACGCCCGAGATGAAATTGCAGGGATGGCGCTGCATGTCGGCGATCAGGGACTTGAGGTCGCGCGGATTGATGATGAGGAGGTTCTGCCACCCGAGGCGCGCGAACACCATGCAGTTACAGGAGAGCGCAAAGATGTGATAGAGCGGGATGGCGGTGAGGAGCGTCCCGTGATTGGGCAGGCTCTCGCCGATCCAGGCCTCGGCCTGCAGCACGTTGGTGCTGACGTTGCCGTGCGAGAGCATCGCGCCCTTGGCGACCCCGGTCGTGCCGCCCGTGTACTGCAGGAACGCAAGGTCGTCGGGCCCTAAGTCCACCGGGGCGAGCGCGAGCCTCCTGCCCGCGCTCACCGCCGACTTGAACGAGGTCGCCGCCGGGATGCGCCACGCCGGCACCTGCTTCTTCACGCGCCGCACGACCAGGTTGACGATCGCGGACTTGGGGAAGGAGAGGAAATCGCCCACCGCGGTGACCAGCACGCTCTTGATCGTGGTGTGCGGCAGCACCTTCTCCACGACGTGGGCGAAGTTCTCGAGCACCACGATGGCCGTCACCCCGGCGTCGGTCAGCTGATGCTCGAGCTCCGGGGCGGTGTAGAGCGGGTTGGTGTTGACGACGATGAGCCCGGCGCGCAGTGCCCCGAACATGGCGATCGGATACTGCGGGCTGTTGGGCAGCATGATCGCGATGCGGTCGCCCTTGCGAAATCCCTGGCCCTGCAGCCACGCACCGAAGGCGCGCGACAGCTCATCGAGCTCCCCGTAGGTGATCGTCGCGCCCATATAGATGTAGGCGACGCGCGCGGCGTGTTTGGCGCAGGTTTCCTCGAGGAGCTGCTTGAGTGAGCGCAGCTTCGAGGGATCGACCGTCGAGGGCACGTACGGCGGATACGCCTTCAGCCAGATCTTGTCCATCAACTTCCCCCGGTCCGTTGTTTCTTCTCCAGGAGCGGCTCCAGGTACGGCCACACGGTATCGAGTACCGGCGCTTCCCCGCGGGCATTCGGGTGCATGCCGTCCGGCTGCATGAGCGCCGGATCGAGCGCCACCCTCTCGAGCAGGAACGGCACCAGCGGCAGATGATATTGGTTTGCCAGCTCCGGGAACACGCGCTCGAACTCGCCCGTATAGCGCGGCCCGTAGTTGGGCGGAATGCGGATGCCGAGGAGCAGCACCCGCGCGCCGGAGGCGCGCGCGAGGCCGACCATGCGCTCGAGGTTGGTGCGCATCTCGCTCACCGGCAGCGCCCGCAGCCCGTCGTTGGCGCCGAGCTCGAGGATCACGAGCTTAGGCTGGTGGAGCTTGAGCGCACGCGGCAACCGTTCGAGGCCGCCACCGCTCGTCTCGCCGCTTTCGCTGGCATTGACGACCTCGTATCCGTAACCTTGGGCGCGCAGTCGCTGCGCGAGCAATGCGACCCAACCCTGCTGCGGAGCGAGTCCATATGCGGCGCTCAGGCTGTCACCGAAGACGAGGATCGTGCGGCCGGAGGCCGCCTCGGCCCCGAGCGCGATGAGCAGCAACGCCACGCCGAGCGCGGCGGCGCCGGCGACTTTTGATTTCGTTCTCACGGCCGAAAACCTCGTCAAGCAGGTTAGCAGTCCTGAAGGCGCGCTGACCATTGTCGATTCGGTGTCGCTCACGATCGCCCGCGGGGAGTCGGTGGCGGTGGCCGGTCCCTCGGGAGCCGGCAAGTCGACGCTGCTCGCGCTGCTCGCCGGTCTCGACACCCCGACCTCGGGGAGCGTCTTTCTCGAGGGCACCGACCTCACCCGCCTCGATGAGGACGGCCGCGCGCGGCTGCGCGCGCAGCGCGTCGGCTTCGTGTTCCAGGCCTTCCACCTGATCCCGGCGCTCACCGCGCTCGAGAACGTGATGCTGCCGCTGGAGCTCGCCGGCAGCGCCGACGCGCGCCGCGCGGCGGCTGAGACGCTGAGCCGCGTCGGGCTCAAGGGCCGCACCGGGCACTACCCGCGCCAGCTCTCGGGCGGCGAGCAGCAGCGCGTCGCGATCGCCCGCGCCTTCGTCACCCGCCCGGCGGTGCTCTTCGCGGACGAGCCCACCGGTAACCTCGACACCGCGACCGGCGCGCGGGTCGGGGAGCTGCTCTTCGAGCTGAACGCCAGCGCTCACACGACGCTGATCCTCGTGACGCACGACCGCGAGCTCGCCGCGCGCTGCGGCCGGACGCTGCGCATGGAGGCGGGGCGGATCGTATGAGGGCGCTCGGGCTGGCGCTGCGAACCCTGGCGCGCGAGTGGCGCTCGGGCGAGCTCGGCGTGCTGCTGCTCGCGCTCACCGTGGCGGTCGGCGCGCTCACCGGCGTCGGCTTCCTGGTCGGGCGCATCAGCGCCGCCGTGGCGCTCCAGGCGAGCTCGGTGCTCGCGGCCGACATACGCTTGGGTTCGCCCCGTCCCCTGAGCGCCGACTATTTCGCCGAGGCCGCGCGCCGCGGGCTCGCCTCCTCGAGCACCACCTCGCTCCTCTCCGTGGTCTTCAACGGCGATGCCAGCCAGCTCACCAACGTGACGGCGGTGACCGCCGGCTATCCGCTCCGCGGCCGGCTGCTCCTCGCCCAGGAGCCGTTCGCGGCGGGCACGCCCGCGGCGGGGATCCCGGCGCCCGGGGAGGTCTGGCCCGCCTCGAAGCTCCTCGCCGCAGTCGGCGGCAGGGTGGGCTCGCAGCTGTCGATCGGCGCAGCCACGTTCCACGTGACGCATGTCCTCATCTCGCGCCCCGACCAGGGCGGCACCTTCGCCGAGCTCGCCCCGAGCCTCATCATGAACGCGGCGGACCTGCCTGCGACCCGCCTCATCCAGCCTGGGAGCCGCGTGAGCTACCAGGGGCTGTTCGCCGGGGAGCGCGCCGCGATCGAGGACTTCAAGGACTGGCTCTCCGCCCACAAGCTGCGCGGCGAGCGGCTGCGCGACATCAGCGACGCGAGCCCCCAGGTGCGCAGCGCCGTCGACCGCGCCGGCCGCTTCCTGAGTCTTGCCAGCATGGTGAGCGTGCTCCTGTGCGCGATCGCGGTGGCGATGGCGGCGCGCCGCTACGTGCACCGCCATCTCGACACCGTGGCGCTGCTCAAGACCCTCGGCGCCACGCGCGCCTTCACGCTCAGCGTGGCGGTGCTGCAGCTGCTCGCGCTCGCGCTCGGCGCGGCGCTCGCAGGCTCGGTGCTCGGCTTCCTCGCGCAGGAATGGCTGCTGCGCACCATCCGCGGGCTGCTCGCGGTGACCGAGCTCCCGCCGCCCGGGGCCGCGCCGCTGGCGCTCGGGTTCATGACGGCGATCGCGGTGCTCGCCGGCTTTGCGCTGCCGCCGCTCATCCAGCTGACGCGCGTGCCGGCGCTGCGCGTCCTGCGGCGCGACGTCGGACCGCCGCCGCCGCTCGTGCTGCTCGCCTTCGGCCCGGCGGTCGCGGTAGTGGCCTTCCTCATCTACTGGGTGGTGCGCGATGCCCGGCTCTTCCTCTATCTGGCCGTCGGGCTCGCGCTGTTCGTCGGGGCGCTGGCACTCGCCGGCACCGCCCTGGTGCTGCTCGCCGGACGCCTGCGGGGGCGGGTGGGAGTGGCGTGGCGCTTCGGGGTGGCGAACCTGAGCCGCCGCCGTACCGAGAGCGTGGTGCAGCTCGTGGCCTTCGGCGCCGGCATCATGGTGCTGCTGCTCCTCGGCATCATCCGCGACGACCTGAACAGCGACTGGCGCCGCACGCTGCCCCCCGATCTGCCCAACTACTTTTTCATCAACATCCCGCCCGCCGAGCGTGACGCCTTCATCCGCTTCGTCGAGGCGCAGGGTGCGCGCACTACGCGTGTGCTTCCCATGATTCGCGGGCGGCTCACGGCCATCAACGGACGCGCGGTCGGCGAGGGGCGCCGCGCCGGCCGGGGAGAGGAGGAGGGTTTCGCGACGCGCGAGCAGAACCTCACCTGGACCACCGACCTAGGAAGCGACAACCGCATCATCGCCGGGAGCTGGTGGACGCAAGCCGACGCCGGCAGGCCGCTCGTGTCGCTCGCGACCGAGTTCCAGGAGGCGCTCGGGGTGGGCCTCGGCGACCGGCTGACCTTCGACGTCGGCGGCGAGACGATCGAGGCCACGGTGGCGAGCATCCGCAAGGTGAAGTGGGACAGCTTCCGGCCGAATTTCTTCATCGTGTTCGCGCCCGGGGTGCTGGACCGCATGGCCGGTACCTACATGACGAGCGCCTACTTCACCCCGGGGACTGCGCGCACGCTCGCCGAGCTCGCGCACCGTTTTCCGAGCGTCTCGATCTTCGACATCGAGGAGCTGCTCGCGCAGGTACGCGCGGTGCTCGACAAGGCCGCGCTCGCCGTGCAGAGCGTGTTCGTGTTCACCTTGTTCGCGGGCCTCACGGTGCTGCTCGCGGCGGTGCAGTCGAGCCGCGACGAGCGGCGCTACGAGAGCGCGATGCTGCGCACTCTCGGCGCGAGTCGCGGCACCGTGGTGCAGGGCGTGCTCGCGGAGTTCGTGACCTTGGGGCTGCTTTCCGGGCTGATCGCCGCGGCCGGCGCCTCGCTCGCCGCCTACTTCCTCACGACGCGCTGGCTCGAGCTCCGCTACGCGTTCGATCTCACGCCCTGGGGGGTCGGCGTCGTGGGAGGAGCCTTGCTGGTGGCGACGGGCGGCTGGCTCGCGACGCGCTCGGTGGTCAATCAGCCGCCGCTGACGACGCTGCGTGCTTGAGCACGAATCAGCAGGAAGCTCAGGTGCTCAGCGCTGCGCGATGCCGATCGTCACCCAGGAATCCGGTTGCGGCTCGAGGCGCATGGTGAGCCCCTCGATGGTCAGCAGGTAGTTCCCGGGGCCGAAGGCGGAGCTGTTGACGGCGACCCGCAGGTGGCCGTTGGAATCCTTGGTGAGATTGTCGATGATCATCACGCGCCCCTGGTCGAGGCGGTCGATGGTGATGCGGAAATCCTTATAAGGTGAGCGCGACTCGTCGATGCGGAAGTCGACGAGCTTCGCCGCGCCATCGCCGATCACGATGGCGGGCGTGTTGGTCGCCCCCGCGCGGCTCGGCAGCAGGCGGATGATGCGGGTGCTGGTCGCCGCATCGAGCGTTCGATCGGCCACCTGGCGCTGCAGCTCGAGGATCTTGCGGCTCTTGGCGGAGCTCCCGGCGACGACGATCGCGAGCGCGAGCATCAGGACGAAGGCGAGTCCGGCGATGCCGAGGATCGACGCCGGCTTCTGCCAGATCGGCTTCGGTGCTTCCTGCCAGGGCTCGGGCTTGCCGCTCGCCTCGAGGAGCCGCAGTCCCGCGTGCACGCGCTCGGGCAGCCCGAGCTCATCGAGCAGCTCGGGGTGCTCGTTGCAGTAGCGCTCGAACTCAGTCGCCGCCTTGATCGGGAGCTTGCCCGAGAAATAGCGGTCGACGACCTGGTTGCGGGCGATGAAATCGCGGTCCATTCCCCGCGCGGGAGTTGCGGCCGGCAGGGGTGTTGCCGCCGGCGGGGGTACTGCGGGAGCGGGCGCCGGCCGGGGCACTGCCGCCGGTGCGGCGGCACGCGGCCTTTCGGTGGCAGCGGGCGGCGCAGCCTTCGCCGCGGGTGCAGTCGGGCGGGGCGCGGTGCCTGCCGCGGTCCTGGCGGATGAGGCAGCGGCCGCGCGCGCGCTCGCCCAGCTCGCCAGAGATGGAGCATCCGCCGCCGCTGCGGGCGGGGCGGGTGCGGGCGGCACCTCCGCCGTCGCCGGAGAGGCGCTCACCGGGGCTACGGCTTTTCTGGCGATCGGCGTGACGCTCGCGGCCGCTTCCGTTGGGGCCATGCGTGGCCTCACGGGCACGACCGTGGGAGCGGGAGCGATGGGGGGCGAGGGCTTCGCCACGCCCTGCGGTGCGCTGGCGCCGGCGGCCGCTGCGGCCGCGGCGGCGAGCTTTTCGGCGGCGGCACTGATCGAGGCACGCCGCGCGAGCGGCACCAGTGCGGGTGCGGCCGGTGGCGGGGCATCGCCGCTCTTCGCAGCCGGCGCGGGTCTCGCGCCCGGCGGCGTCGGCGCGCGTTCGGGCGCGGCGCTCTTCACGCGCGCTGTCGTATCCGGAAAAAGAGTCAGCTCGGGCTCGACGGGTGCGGCACGCACCGTGGGTGGTTGCGCCACGGGCGCGGACGGGGGGGACGACGACAGCATCCGGTCGACCTCGAAGCTGCTCTCGAGCGTGAGCGGTGCATCGGGGTCGACTTCGAGCAGCTGCGGAAGCTCGGGCATCGGCGCTTCGGTGAGTCCGGGGATGGTTGGCTCGTCGTCGAGCGCGAGGAGTGCCTCGGGCTGCAGCAGGGTCTGAGTCGACGCCGTGTCGGGCGCGGGGGCGTCGGCCGGCTCCTCCACCGGCAGATCGGGCAGGGATTCCAGGGGTGGGCGGGACGTGGCTTCCATACGCCGCCAAACTAATGGTGCGGTCGGGTGGCGGCGTCGGGGTGGCTCACAGATCGCGGATGGGCTCACCCGCGTGTGACGCAGTTCTCACTTGTCTTAAGCCGCGAGTGCCTCTCCCGCGGGGTACGGGCGGGTTGCGCTTCAGGTGGTCGAGCCGGAGAGGAAGTACTCGATCTTGTCGCGGTAGGTGCGCGAGAGCTTCAGCTCGTGCCCGCTCTCGAGGGTGAGGAAGTACTCGCCGTTCATGTGGGCGCGCAGGCTCCGTACCAGGCGCAGGTTCACGATCGTCGAGCGGTGCACCCGCTGGAAGAGCTTCGGGTCGAGCAGCTCCTCGAGCTCCTTCATCGTGCCGCGCAGGATATGAGTCTCGCCGTCGACGTGGATGCACATGTAGTCGCCGGCCGCATCGACCCACTGGATGCGAGCGACCGGCACCCGCACCGTCTCGCGCCCCTGGCGGATCGGCAGCACCTCGGGCCGCCCGCCGCCGAGCGCCTTGCGGCCGTGCTCGAGCAGCTCATCGAGCGCGAGCTGCCCGCAGCCGGTGATCTCGGCGATGATCTGCATGAGGCGGTCGCGCTGCGCCGCCGCGCTGCGCGCCCGCAGGTGCTCGCGCACCCGCTCCACCGCCTCGGCGAAGCGCTCCTCGTCGATGGGCTTCAGGAGGTAGTCGATGGCCCGCGCCTCGAACGCCTGGATCGCGTACTGGTCGTAGGCGGTGACGAACACCACCAGTGGAAACGACTCCTGCGGCAGGTGTGCCAGCACCTCGAAGCCCGACATGGCCGGCATCTGGATGTCGAGGAACACCAGATCCGGCTTGTACTGCTGGATGGCGGCGAGCGCCTCGCGGCCGTTGGCGCATTGCGCCACGATCTCGAAGTCCGCCAGCTCGCGCGTGCGGATCTCGAGCCCGCGCCGCGACAGTACCTCGTCGTCGACGATGATCGTGCGCACCTTCATGCGTGGACACCTCCCGAAAGCCGCGCGGTGAGCGCCCGCTGCGCGGCGCGCTCCTCAGGCGGTGCGGTCTCTAGCGGCAGCGCCATATCGACCCGAAGTCCCGGGTGACTGTTGAGCGCCGCGAAGCGGCAGCTGTCGCCGTAGAGCACCTTGAGCCGCTCGCGCGTGTTGGCGAGCCCCACGCCGCGGCGGTCGCCCGGCGGCGGCCCGTCGGGGAGCCCGGGGCCGTCGTCGATGACCGAGAGCTCGAGCAGCCCCTCGCGCGTGCGGCCCTCGATGCGCACCATGCCGCCCTGCTCGCGCGATGACACCGCGTACTTCAGAGAGTTCTCGAGCAGCGGCTGCAGCAGCAGGCTCGGCACCAGGGCATCGAGTGCCTCCCCCTCGATCGCGTACTCGAGGCGCAGCCGCTCGCCGAAGCGCAAGCGCTCGGTGCCGAGATACAGGTCGAGGGCCTCGATCTCCTGGCGCAGTGTCACCTTCTTCATGGGGTCCTGGTCGAGGGTGTACCGCAGGAACTCCGACAGTCGCGCCACCGCCTGGTTCGCCTTGCGGTTCTGGTTGTCGAGGATCAGCGTCGAGATGGCGTTCAGCGTATTGAAGAGGAAATGGGGGTTGAGCTGGTAGCGCAGCATCTTCAGCTGCGCCTCCTGCGCGAGCGCCACGGCCTTCAGCATCGCCTCCTCCTGCTGCCGCTTGGACTCGTAGAACTTGATCCCGAAGTACAGCACGCTCCAGCACAGGAGCAGATACGCCGTCGAGAGCGCGCCGCCGAAGAGCTCGAAGAGCGTCTTCACCTCCCAGTCCGGCGCGATGAGCTCCCGGTAGAAGAGGTTGATCACCAGGCGCAGCGCCAGCGCCGTGATGTAGCAGGTGAGGAGCACGCTGACGACGATGGTGCGCGGCTGGCGGCCCCAGAGCTGCCGGTAGATGTAGCGCATCGGCGCCGACAGCACGAAGCCGGCGCCCGCGACGATCAGGAGCAGCAGTCCCCAGCTCGAGGAGGAGCCGTAGGCGTAGAAGATGTCGCCCACGTACTGCGTGATGCCGTACGCAGCCCAGAACGCCGCGTGCAGGCTCCAGAAGAGCACGTTGCGGTTCTTACGGAATTGCTCGAGCGTCGGCATCTTCATGGGGCCCGTCGGGGGAGCTTAGGGCATCTGTCGTTGCGGGCGTCGGCCGACCCGGCGCGCCGGAGCCACGCTTCGTCGCACCCGGACCCTGAAGAAGCTGAATTTATTCGTTATTTTCTGGAGTCGGCTTCCCGCTGGAGCGGGAATCGACGATCGTCGCGATCGCCTCGAGGGGCACAGTCCTGGTAGGCGCAGTGCCCTGGGCGTAGTCGAGGCCAATTGCAGCGAGGTACTGGAGCGAGGCGTGCGAGTCGGCCTTCTTGGCCGAGCAATGGATGCCGAGCACCTTGGCTGCCTGTACGGAGGCCACCACCATGGCCTGTGAGAGCTTGTCGCGCAGCGCCGCCGCCGTGAGCCGCGCGTCGAGCTTCAGCATGCGCAACGCCTTCGAGCGCAGCAGCGGCAGCATCTGGGAGTCGAATGAGAAGTCGTCGATGGCGATCCAGACGCCGAGCTTCTCGCACTGGGCGAAGAAGCGCTCGACCTTGGCACGCTGCTGCCCGCAGAGCGACTCGGCGATCTCGAAGCCGAGCGTCTCGGCGGCGATGCCGTGAGTGTTGAGCGCGGCGCCGACCTTCGTGAGGAAGCGCTCGTCCTCGAGAGTCGCGATCGAGAGATTCACCGTGAAGCTCGTCGGCACGCCGTTCCAGAGCGCGCGGTTGGCGCCGAGCCAGCTGAGCAGCTCCTGCACGGTCTGCTCATCGAGCGCGGCGGAATCGCGCTGTGAAGCCGATGCGCGCGGCTGCACCTGGAAGCGCCGGCTCTGACCGCCGGCACGCAGCTTCGCAAAGGGAACGAGGTCCAGGGCCGGGCTCGTCGGGGGCGCCGCCACTGCCGGGGGAGCGATCGGAGCGGCCGCCGCGGGCGCCGGAGCGCGTGGCGGAGCCGCCGCCGGAGCCGGCGCGGGAGCGGCAGCCGGGGGACGCGCCGCTTGCGGCCGTGGCGCGGCGGGCGTGAGACGGGCGGTGGTCGCGGTGCGCACCGCGGGTGCGCTGCGCGCGACTGGCACGCGCGTCGGCTGCGCGGCGGGCCGGGCCGGTGGAGCGGTGCGCGCCTGAGGGGCGGGCGGTGCTTTGGGGGGCGCGGGCGCCGCGGGCGCTGGGCGCGCCGGCACCTCGGCCGGGTCGGAGTCGAAGAGCACGACCACGTCGTCGCTCGCTTCAAGGCTGAGCCGCGCGTGAGCCGGAACGGGCTCGAAAGGGCTGCGTGCGGGCAGTGCTGGCACGAGCGCCGGTCCCGTACTGCGCGCTACGGGCGGTGCGGCGGGTGCCGGCGCCTTGCCCTTTGCGGCCGCCGCGCTCGGGCGCGCCACCGGGGCAGGCAGCGGACGCGGGGCACGGGTCGGCGCGACCTCGGCCGCCTTGGAGGCCGCCTGGAGTTTCTTCGCGACGGCGGTGGGATTCGCTGCGGGCTGCACGACCGGCGGCTCGGCGAGAAACTCGAGCTTCAGCATCCCGGAGTCGTCGATGGCGGGCTCGCTGGCCGCGGGCGGGGCGGCCACCGGTTTGGCCACCTGCTTCGAGGGTGCCGCCGCGGCGGCGCGCGCGGGTGCGGGCCGCAACTCCTCCTCCTCGGGGGTGAGCTCGAGCTCGAGCAGGTTGGCGATCTCGACCGCGGTGATGCCCGATTCGGAGAGGCCGTCGGCGGCTGCAGGTGCGGCGGTCGGCACGGCCCGCCTCGGCGCTCGGGTAGGCTCGGCCTCGGGGGCGAGTGCGAGCTCGATCTCGGCCGCGAAAGCCGCGGCCGGCTTGGGATCTTCGAAGGTCTCTAGGGCTTCCGCGGGCTCTGCGGCTTCGCCGGCCACGGCGGCCTTGATCGCGCTCGCGACTTCCTCGGGCTCGAGAGGCACAGGGTCGTGAGCGATCGAGGCGACGGCTCCGTGAGCTGAGGAGGGCTTCAGCGCCACCGCGAGGCGCTGCATGATCGAGCGCACCGGTGCCGCGGTCAGCCGCTCGAGCGTGTCATCGCCGACGGACTTGCTGTCGGCGAGGATCATGGCGACGCCTACCAGGCTCCCCGTAGGGGCGCGGACGGGCAGGAAGACGGCGAGCCGTCCGTCCTCGACGGCGGTCTCGTGGCAGGGGATGGCGGGATCGGCGGTGAGGACCTCGAGGGCTTCCACCACCAGCACGTGCTCGTCGGGTCCGAGCGCGCCCTCGGAGAGCCACAGCACGTTGGCTTCGTGATCGCACAGCGAAACCGACTGCAGCCGGCGCGCGGGCAGGACTTCGCGCAGCTGCTGGCCGAGAGACTCGACCGTCGCCGGCCCGTGCGGCACCGCCGGTGCAAGTGTCGGCACGGACGCGGGGGTGGCAGCCGCGCGCGCGGCCCTGAATTTCTGCAGCAAAGGTTCTTCCCGGTTCCGGACTGAGACCCGAGCGCGCGCCGTGCAGGCGCAGCGCTTTCCCTCCGCTGAAAGGGTGGCAGTCCGGCGGACATGCTGCCGTGATTTCGCTCGCGTTTGTTCGCAAAAGGCGACAGATTGCCGCCTTCATTTGTCATATTGGAAGCGCACGCGCCGCAGCGCCGAGAGACGGGCGCGTTTCCTCACCGCCGCAACCGCGCGGCCGCCTGTTGGCCGCGGGGCGCGGATCGTCAGCGCGCGCCGCCGAGGAAGTCGCTCTTGCCGAGCTCGACGCCGTTGTGGCGCAGGATCGCGTAGGCGGTCGTCACGTGGAAAAACACGTTGGGAATCGCCCAGTGCTCGAGGAATTCGAGGCCCTTGAACTCGAGTGTGCGATCGCCGCGCGCCGGGAGCTTGATGTCGCGCGTCTCCGCTCCCTCGAGCGCGCTCGCCGGAACGCCCTTGAGGTAATCGAGGGTGCGCGCGATGCGCGCGTGCAGCTCCTCGAAGCTCGCCTCGGTGTCCGGGAAGCGCGGCGGCTCCTGCGCGGCGAGCCGCGCGACGGAGTTCTTGGAGATATCGCTCGCGAGCTGCACCTGACGGGTGAGCGGATGCATGTCGGGCGCGAGCCGCGAGCCGAGCAGCACCGCGGGCTCGAACTTGCGCTGCACGGCGTGCGCCTGGCCCTTCTCGAGAAAGGCCGAGAGATTGCCGAGCGCGCGCGTGAAGACATCCACCGACATGGCGTGCATCGAGATCTTCATGGGCGGCCTTTCGAATCGTCTGAGCGGGGGTCGCCGATTCTAGCTGCGGGAGGGCTGGCGCGCGTGCCTCTCGGGTGAAACAATGCAACGGCGCGCCAACGGGAATTGGTCATGAGCCAGATCTGGACGCCCGCCCAACTTGCGATGCTGGCCAAGGTCGTCGATCTCAACGGCTTCTCGGCCGCGGCCCGCGCGCTCGGGGTGCCGAAGGCGGCCGTGAGCCGCGCGGTCGCGGACCTCGAGAAGGCGCTCGGGGCCCGGGTGCTCGAGCGCACCACGCGCCGCATCGCCCTCACCTCGGCGGGCCGGCTCGTCTACCCGCACGCGCGCCGGGTCGGCGAGGAGTCCGACCAGGCGCGTAGCGCGATCTCCCGGCTCCTCAGCCCCGAGGGGCGGCCGCTGCGGGTGGTGGCGGATCCGACCTACGGGCGCGTGCTGCTCTCGCCGCTCGTGCCGCGCTTCCTCGAGGCCTTCGCGCACGTGCCACTCGACGTCGCGCTCGACGCGCAGCAGCTCGCCGCGGGCGCCTGGGACGTCGCCGTGCGCACGCGCCCGCCCGCCGACGGCGCGCTCACGCAGCGGCTGCTCGGTGCGCCGCCGGCGCTGCTTGCCGCCACGCCCGCCTACCTGCAGCAGCGCGGCATTCCCGCCCGGCCGGACGATCTGCGTGCGCACGACATGCTGACGCCGGAGCTCTCCGGGCAGCCGGAGTTTCGCCTGACACTCTCGCGCGGCACGCAGCGCGCCGAGGTGCCGTTCGTCCCCAAGCTCGCGGTCGATGATCCGGCGGTGCTGCACGCTGCAACCGCCGCCGGGCTCGGCGTCGGGCTGCTGCCGGAGTTCCTCTGCCGCCAGGGGCTCGCGACCGCGCGCCTGAAGCCCGTGCTGCCGGAGTGGACGGTACCGCCGGCGGATGCGCTCTACGCGCTCTACCCGGCCGCACTCGAATCCGACCCGCGCGTGCAGCAGTTCGTCGACTTCCTGGCCGCGAACATCGTTCCGGCGCTCGCCACGCCCGCTGCCGCCCGCGCCTGAGGACCACAGAGGGACCGCCCATGTACCGTGCACCACTTCGGGAGATGCGCTTCGTGCTCGAGGAGCTGCTCGGGGCGGGCACACTGAGCCGCTACCCGCGCTTCGCGGAATATTCCGACGAGCTCGGCCGCTCGGTGCTCGAAGAAGCCGCGCACTTCGCCGAGGACGTGCTCGATCCCCTCAACCGCCCCGGTGACACCGAAGGCGCGCGCTGGACGCCCAACGGCGTCGTCGCCGCGCCGGGTTTCCGCGCCGCCTACGAGCGCTTCGTGGCCGGCGGCTGGCCGGCGCTCGGCTCCGACCCCGAGTACGGCGGCCAGCCGGTGCCGCGCGTGCTGGTGAGCGCGGTCGGGGAGTTCTGGGGCTCGGCCAATCTCGCCTTCAAGCTCGGTCCCATGCTGACGCACGGGGCGGTGCACGCCCTCGAGCTCACGGGCTCGGCGGCGCAGAAGGCGCGCTACCTGCCGAAGATGGTGAAGGGCGAGTGGAGCGGCACCATGGTGCTCACCGAGGCGCAGGCGGGCTCGGATCTCGGGCAGGTGCGTACGCGCGCCGTGCCCGAGGGCGATCACTACCGGCTCTTCGGTCAGAAGATCTTCATCACCTGGGGCGATCACGACCTCACCGCCAACACCATCCACATGGTGCTGGGGCGCATCGAGGGGGCGCCGTCCGGGGTGAAGGGCATCTCGCTCTTCGTCGTGCCGAAGGTGCTGGTGAACGCCGACGGCTCACTCGGCGAGCGCAACGACGTGCGCTGCCTCTCGATCGAGCACAAGCTCGGCATCAACGCGAGCCCCACCTGCGTGCTCGCCTTCGGCGAGAAGGCCGGCGCCCTCGGCTACCTCATCGGCGAGCCGGGCCGCGGCCTCGAGTACATGTTCATCATGATGAACAGCGCCCGGCTCTCGGTCGGGAGCGAGGGCTACGCGGTCGGCGAGCGCGCTTTCCAGCGTGCCGCGGAGTGGGCCCGGACGCGCGTGCAGGGCCGTCCTCCCGGGGCTGAGCGCGGCAGCGCCGCGCCGATCATCAATCACCCGGACGTGAAGCGCATGCTGCTCCTGATGAAGTCGCAGACCGAGGCCGCGCGTGCCCTCACGCTCTATGCCGCGATGCAGTTCGATCTCGCCGCGGCGAGCGAGGATGCGGCGGTGCGCGCCGCCGCCCAGGCGCGCGGCGAGCTCCTGACCCCGATCGTCAAGGGCTGGTGCACCGAGATCGGCAACGAGGTGACCTCGATCGGCGTGCAGGTCCACGGCGGCATGGGCTTCATCGAGGAGACCGGCGCCGCGCAGTACATGCGCGACGTGCGCATCACCACGATCTACGAGGGCACCACCGGGATCCAGTCGAACGATCTCATCGGGCGAAAGATCGCCCGTGACCGGGGAGCGGCGATGAGCGCCCTGCTCAGCGCGATGGATCGCGAGCTCGAGGGACTGGCTGCCACCGAGGAGCTGGTCGATGGCACGTGCCGCACGGCACGCGCGGCCGTCGCGGCCCTCGCCCGCGCGACGCACTCCCTCGGCAGGGCGCTCGCGACGCGCCCCGAGCTCGCGCAGGCCGTGTCGGTGCCCTATCTCAAGCTGTGTGGCTACGTCGCGGGCGGGTGGCTGCTCGCGAAGTCCGCCGCGCTCGCCGAGGACAAGATGGACGGAGCGGAGCGCGAGTTCTACGCGGCCAAGATCCACACTGCGGCGTTCTACGCCGCCCAGGTGCTGCCGACCGCGGAGGCGCTCGCGCGCGTGGTCGAGAGCGGCGCGGCGAGCGTCGTGGAGACCGAGGCGGCACTCATCTGAAGGCGTGGCGCGCCGGCGGGCGGCCGCGGCGCGAGGAGATCCGGCCATGAATCGATTGACGCTGCTCGCTCCCCTGGCGCTCGTGGCGGCCGCCGGGGTGCCGGCACAGGCGGCCGCCGAAGCTCCCGCCGCGGAGCAGATCCTCGGGACCTGGAAGCTCGTCTCCTACGTCGGCGAGGACGTGGCCGCGGGGACGCGCACCGATGTGATGGGCGCTCACCCCTCGGGGTATATCGAGTACGGGCGCGACGGACGCATGATCGTCATCATCGCCGGCACCGGCCGCAGCAGGCCCGCCGGTCCCGTGGCGACTCCCGCGGAGGCGCAGGCGCTGCTCACGAGCCTGCTCGCATACGCCGGCACTTACACGCTCGACCCCGCCGCTCATACGGTCACCCATCACATCGAGGTCTCGTGGGACGAGACGCGCACGGGCGAGTCCCACGTGCGCAGCTACCGCTTCGAGGGCGATCGCCTGACGCTCACCACCCAGCCTTCGCGCGATCCGGCGACGGGTAAGCCGACGGTGCGAACCGTGGTGTGGGAGCGGGTCCGCTCGCCGTGAACCGCCGTGAGCTGCTGCGCAGCGCCGCCGCCGTGACCGCCGCCACCATGAGCCGTGCCGGGAGGACCGCCGCCAGTACCACCGCCGCCCCGATCTCGCGACGGATCCCCTCGAGCGGCGAGGAGATCCCGGTCATCGGGCTCGGCACCTCGCGTACTTTCGAGGTCGGTGTCACGGCGGCCGAGCGCGCGCCGCTCGCCGCGGTGCTCGAGGCCTTCTTCGCCCGCGGGGCACGCCTCATCGACACCTCGCCCATGTACTCGACCGCCGAGCGGGTGCTGGGGGAGCTGCTCACGCCCGAGATGCATGCGCGCGCCTTCCTTGCCACCAAGGTCTGGACGCGCGGCGCGCGCGCCGGCATCGAGCAGATGACGCACTCGGAGCAGCAGCTGCGGGCCAAGCCCCTCGACCTCATCCAGGTGCACAACCTCCTCGATCTCGACACCCAGCTCGCGACGCTGCGCGAGTGGCAGGCGGCCGGCAGGGTGCGCTACGTCGGCGTGACGCACTACACGGTGAGCGGCCAGGCGGATCTCGAGCGCATCGTGAGCCGCGAGCGGCTCGACTTCGTGCAGCTCAACTACTCGCCGCTGACGCGCGCGGCGGAGCGGCGTCTGCTGCCGCTCGCCGCCGAGCGCGGCGTCGCGGTGCTTATCAACCGCCCGTTCGAGGACGGCGGGGTGTTCGGCAGGATCCGCGGCAAACCGCTGCCGGCCTTTGCCGCCGACCTCGATGCGACGAGCTGGGGACAGCTCATCCTCAAGTTCATCGCCGCGCATCCGGCGGTCACCTGCATCATCCCGGCGACCGCGAGCGTCGCGCATCTCGAGGACAATCTCGCCGCCGGCCGCGGCCGGCTGCCCGATGCACGGCAGCGCGAGGAGATCGCCGCCGCGCTCGGGTAGGGAGACCTCGTGACCTGCGCACGGCGCGCGGCGCCGTGGCTCAGCGCTTCGTGCGGCTGCGCGGCACGCGCAGCTTGAACCGCGGCGGCTCGTTGAGGTTCTGCAGGAACGCGCGGCGCGCCTCGGGCGACAGCGCGCTCCAGTCGACCTTGTCGGCGTGCGTGCGGCGCAGCTCGGAGTCGCTCACCCGCGCCGCCGCGCGGCTCGCGCTCGTCCAGCGCGACGGCAGCCGGGCAGTGGCGCCGCGCTCGAGGAAGTCGACCACCGCCGCGGCCACCAGCGGGTCGCGCGTGAGATCGCTGTGCGCCACGCGCGCGTACGCGCACGGTGCGCCGGGGAGCGCCGCGCTCGCCGCCGGCACCGAGCCGTCCCCGTGGCGGGAGAGGGTGTAGATGAAGTCGTCGCGCCGCTGCGTGACCGCGGTGACGGTCTCCTCGCCGACGCCGATGATCGCCGCAAAGCGCGCATCGGGCGGCGCGAGGAGGCTGCGGGTGGCGCGCGCCTGCTCGAGGAGCTCCGCGTGCGGCTGCGGCCCCGAGCGCGGCCAGGCCGCGGCATCGAGCAGGTCCGCGCGGCCGCTCCAGTCTCCGGTCGGCAGCATGTCGTAGAGGCTCGGGAAGCTCGAGAACACCTCGGTCGCGAGCGCTTCGGCGGAGGGCTGCGCGGCGAGGCGCGCCACCTTGCGCACCACGGCGTAGGTGCCACGCAGCGCCTGCACCGCGGCGCCGGAGCCTAAGTTCGGCGTGCCGAGCAGCACCAGGCGGGCGACGTGCCGCGTCGCGGGATGCCGCAGCGCGGCCCGGGCGACGAGGCCCCCCATGCTGTGCGCCACGATGGCGATGCGTTCCACCGTCGCCACGCGCCCGGCGAGCGCGCGCCCGAGCTCGGCGACCCCGAGCCGCCAGTCGTAGTCGTGAAACTCGGCGGCGAAGCCGCGCGCGCGCAGCGCGAGCTTCAGGCGCAGGTGCGAGAAGAGTACGGCGCCGAGCGGCACGACTGCGGCTCCTCCCCCCACCCTGAGCACGCTGAGCCGCCCCTGCTGGATGTCGAAGGGATCGAGCCACACGATGTCGTCCGGCTGCGGTGCGGCGCGCTTCAGTCCGAGCTGCGAGCCCATGATCCCGGGCACGACCAGCACGCGCAGCGCGTTCGCCCCGAGCGGGTTGCGATGCGCGCGCCGCGCGAGCGCCTTCAGCGCGCGGTACTCGGCGGCGCCGAAATAGGCGCCGAGCTCGGCGGCGTGCGCCCCGGCGACCAGCCACTCCTCGATCTGCGTATCGCTCCAGGCGAAGCGATCGTAGGGGGTGACGTGATCGCGGGGAGCGTCTGCGAAGCTCACTCGGCGCTCAGCGGCCGTACGCGCGCGCTCACCGCGACGCGGCCCCCGCCTGCGAGCAGCAGCTCGAGCGGCACCAGCTCGTCGAGCGCGAGCGGGCGGGCGAGATCGTTGAGCATCACGTGCAGCCCGCCGGGCTTGAGCTCGACGCTCGCGCCGGGGGAGATGGTCAGCGGCTCATGCACACGCATGGTGGAGACACCGCCCACGAGCTGCGACTCGTGAATCATCGCGTGCCCGGCCAGCGCCGAGCGTACGCCGGTGACGCTCACCACCCGCGGGCCGCCGTTGTGCAGCGTCATATAGGCGGCCGCGACCGCCGCGCCCGGGACGGCACGCACCCAGGCGTCGCTGACGGTGAGCGTGCCCGCATCGGCGCCCGGCTGCGCGTACGAGGGCAACGCCACGAGCGTCGCGACGGCGGCGCCGAGGACGAGCAGGAGATTCGCGCCGCGCATGCGGTGATTATGCCAGACGGTTCCGCGCGCGACCGACTATGATCTCTCCACTTCCCGTCATGACAGAACCCGAGCGCTCGGAACTTCCCGCCCTGTTGGCGCTGTTGGCCGGTGCGCTGGCGATCGGCAGCTCGGGCATCTTCGTGAGGCTCGCCGACACCGGCCCGGTGGCGAGCGCGTTCTGGCGCGGCGCGCTCGCCCTGCCGCCGCTCGCGCTGTGGGCGCTCCTCGAGCGCCGCACACCGGTGGGGGTGGGCGCCGCGAGACGCCGCGGTGCCCGCCTCGATCCCGGGTTCCTGTGGGCCGGCGTGTTCTTTGCCGCCGACATCGCGCTCTATCACCTCTCGCTGATGCGCACCTCGGTCGCGGCCTCGAGCCTCGAGGCGAACACCGCACCGCTCGTCGTCAGCATCCTCGCCTGGGCACTCTGGGGCGAGCGCCCGCGCCTCGGCTTCCTGCTCGCGACGCTGCTCGCCTTCGGCGGGCTGGTGCTCATGGTGAGCCCGAAGCTGCGCGCCGGCAGCCACGCGCTCGGCGGCGATCTGCTGGCGCTCGGCGCCGCGTGGTTCTACGCCGCCTACATTCTCGCCGTGGCGCGCCTGCGCGCCCGTCACGGTACGGGCGCGGTCATGTTCGCGAGCACCCTCGTCTTCAGCCTGCTGCTACTGCCGCTGCCGTTCGTGATGGGCGAGCAGTTTCTGCCGCGCAGCGCCCACGGCTGGCTCATGCTCGCAGCCCTCGCGCTCTCGGCCCAGGCGCTCGGGCAGAGCCTGATCGCTTACGCGCTCGCGCACCTGCCGGCGACCCTCGGCTCGCTCGGACTCTATCTGCAGGTGATCGCCGCAACGGTGTATGCCTGGCTGCTGCTCGATGAGCGCCTGCGGCCGGTGCAGCTGCTGGGCGGTCTCATCGTGCTGAGCGGCATCGCACTGGCGCGCGCCTCGAGAACACGAGCGCCGACGGCAGCAAATTCGCGATGACGCAGAGCCTTTGGCGGCGCGACCCGCTCAGCGGTGCGATTTCACTGCATCAGCCGCCAGCCGGGCGTGCGCCGCGCAGCGGCATCGTCTGCAGCGCCGCGAAGTTTCGCGCGCAGAGATTCTGGAAATCTGCGCTCAACCTGGATTCTTGCGTCAACCGTTGCCAGTAAGCCGCGGCGAGCGTGCGAGCAGGCGGCCAGACCGAGAGCCACTCGGCCCTGGCCAAGGGCGGCTTAAACTCACGATCGACCAGCTGATCATTCTCCGGCGCATATAGCATCGGCAGCATGTCATATGTCGGTGCGAGCTCGAAGAGCCCCTCGTAGTGGTCGAACAGCGTGACGTTGCCAAGATGGCGATCCGTATTCCCGATGAGCGCGCCGAACGCATCGAGGAATCGGATCCGCTCAGCGTCCTCGCTCGTGAGCAATGCGTCGGCAAGCAGCCGCTCCGCGCACGCCGTCCAGTTGTCCACACTGCCGTAGCGGGCGGTATCGACGGCTAACAACGACACGGTACCGTGTCGGCCGTCTGCACCGACGCGGTCGAATCGTTCGCATTCGAGGAAGACGCGATCGCCGCAGTTCAGGAGTGTCGAACGACAGGCTGCGATGCCATGCTCATCGAGCACGCGATGCGCGATGAATTCAGCGGTGAGCAAGTCAGCCCACCGCCGGCCTGTCGGGGTCGATTGCGCTGGGGAGAATTTCACCAGCATGTGCGAGCGGCGATCGCCGTCGGCAACGCAGACGCTGAACTTCGGATGTTCGCCGTGCGCGGACGATCCCCGCGCCTTCCCTGCCATTGCGGCGATTGCAAGCTGGGGATATCTGGCAGGACGGTTCTCGGTGGACACGACGGGCGGCGCCTGGCTCGCGTCGAGATAGCGATTGAGGGATTCGATTCCGACGATCAGATTGCCGGTCGCATCGGCGCCGCGCTGCGTGAGGTAGACGAGGAAGTGCTCGTCTGTCCAGTCGACTACTCTGGGAGGTAGCCCGAGCTCCGGATACACAGCTGCAACGGCGCGTCCGAGGAACCCGGCCGGCCGCGCATCCTGCAAGTAGTACGGAGTGCCCTCGAAGAGACCCCGGATTCGCGCAGGCCCTGCGGGCATGTAGTAACTGTCGCGATGAATGGCGTTTAGTTTCCCCAACTCGTGCGGGGTGCCTTGCTCATCGATGCGATAAACGGGCCACTTCGCACCGAGTGTCGCGACGGGTCGCCGCAGCGCATAGCGGGCACCACGGGTGGTGCCGATACGGACAACGCGGTGCCGGCGCTCGAGCTCGCGCAGCGCTCGGGTCACTGTGGGCTGCGAGATCTGCATCGCCTGCGCCAGCGAGGCAACAGAGCTCGTCCCGAGGGCCAGTCGTTCAGCGATGTCTTCAGCCGTGGGCATGACTAGATTTTAGACTAGATATATAATGATTATGATATTAGTTATTTCAATTAGTTATATAATTTTTGACTAGATCTTTGATTATATATTGCTTACTCGGCTGAGATGGGACTCCAAACGACTCCGTCGATCCAGTCGAGCGCGGCGCGCCACAGCGACTCGCGATGCCGCTCCGCGAAGAAGCCATGGTGGCCGATGCGGCGCACACCGGCCGCCGCCGGCGTGATCCGGCGCCGCTCGATCGCCGCGTTGGGATAGAGCGCGAGCAGGGCATCGACCGCCTCCGGAGTCGCGATGGGATCGTCGCTGAAGCTGAGGGCAAGGACCGGTGCGCGCACCGCGGCGAACGGCCCGTGCTCCCGGTCACCGACGAGATCCGGCGCGAAGTGTGCAGGCCTGAGGCACCACTTGCGCCACTCGAGGAACACACCGGCGGGCAGCGCATCGCCGCGCCACAACGCGCCGCGCGGCACGTAGCCGCGGGTCTTCACCTCGAGCGGGCCGTAGAGCCTCCAGAAGAGCAGGGCCAGGTAGCGGAACGGCACCCGCTGGCCGCGCCAGTAACCGATCGAGGTCGCGACCATGACGTGCGCGCGTGCCACGGCCTGGTTGTACATGCAGCCGATGAGCTGCCCGCCGACGCTATGCCCGAGGGTGATGAGCGGCTTGCCGCCGAAGCGCCGCTCGAGCCACTCGAGGGCCGCCGGCATGTCGAGCAGCCCCCACTCGCTCATGCGTGCGGGCTCCGCCGCGAGCGGGCTCTGCGCCGAGGCACCCATGCCGCGGTAGTCGTAGACCAGGGCGTGGTAGCCGCGCTGCGCACAGTAGTGGGCGAACTTGAGATAGAACTCGCGCGGAAAGCCGGTCGCGCCGTTGATGGCGAGCGCGCCGCGCGCCGCGGGCGCCTCCAGGCAGAGCCCGGCGAGCAGGCGGCCATCGCGCGCGGCGATCGTCACGGGCTCGGGTACTGCGGCCGGTGCCGCCGCGGAGGGCGTATACGCCGCGGTCACTGCGCGTGTTCCGCGATGAGGCGCGCCACCGCCTCGATGGCCGCTCCTCGCGCGGTCGTCTTGCGCCACACCGCGCCGATGCGCCGCACCGGGGCCGGCCGCGCGAAGGGGCGCACGCGCACGCCGCGCGCATTGCCGTAAGCGCCGCGGCTCGCGAGCTCGGGTAAGAGTGTCACCCCGGCGCCCGCGGCCACCATCTGCCGCAGCGTTTCGAGACTGGTCGCGCGAAAGTCCTCGCGCTCACTCACGCTGGCCGCGCCGCACACCTCGAGCGCCTGATCGCGCAGGCAGTGTCCCTCCTCGAGCAGCAGCAGCGTCTCGCCCTCGAGATCCGCGGCCCGCAGCGCCGCGCGCGCGGCCAGCGGGTGGCGCTCGGGGAGGGCGACCGTGAACGCCTCGCGGTAGAGCTCGCGCGCCTCGAGCCCGGCGAGCTCCACCGGCAGCGCCAGGATCCCGAGGTCGAGCTCGCCGTCGCGGAGCTTCTCGAGCATCGCCGCCGTCTGGTGCTCGTAGAGGCGCAGCTCGAGCCGCGGCAGGCCCTTGCGGATCGCCCGCATCACCTGCGGCAGCAGATAAGGTCCGATGGTCGGCAGCAGCGCGACGCGCAGCTTCCCCGCCAGCGGGTCGCGCGCGCCGGCCGCGAGCGCCACGACCTCCTCGCTCGCCTCGATGATGCGCCGGGCACGCGCCACGATCTGCTCGCCGACTTCGGTGAGCGAGACGTTGTTCGGGGCACGCTCGATGAGCTGCAAGCCGAGGGCCTGCTCGAGCTTCTTCAGCTGCGAGGAGAGCGTCGGCTGGCTGACGAAGCAGCGCGCGGCGGCGCGGCCGAAGTGCCGCTGGTCGGCCACCGCCACCAGGTAGCGCAGGTCCTTGAGCTTGAGTTCCGCGGCCATGCCGGGCGTCCTTCCGTTCCGATATATAGCGTCTATCGAGATTATAAAATCAATCGATTGGATTGATAAGGGGCGGATCCCGCAGGATCGCGCGCTTGCCGCAAGGCCGTTCACTGTCCCCGAAGGAGATCCGAGCATGTCAGGCATAGGCCAGCGTTTCCCCGAGTTCGCGCTCACCGGCGTCGTCTCGAGCGATGCCGGCACGGCGTTCCAGCCCTTCACCCACGAGAGCTTCCCCGGCAAATGGCAGGTGGTGTTCTTCTGGCCGAAGGACTTCACCTTTGTGTGTCCCACCGAGATCGCCGCCTTCGGCAAGCTCGAGCGCGAGTTCCGCGCCCGCGATGCGCAGCTGCTCGGCGTGAGCGTCGACAGTGAGTTCGTGCACCTTGCCTGGCGGCGCGAGAGGGCCGAGCTGAAGGGGCTGCCGTTGCCGATGCTCTCGGACATCAAGCGCGAGCTCTCCACGGCGCTCGGCATCCTCGACCCGCAGGCGGGCGTCGCGCAGCGCGCCACCTACATCGTGGACCCCCAGGGCGTGATCCGCTTCGTCTACATCACCGACCTCTCCGTCGGCCGCAGCCCCGAGGAAGTCCTGCGGGTGCTCGATGCGCTGCAGACCGATGAGCTCTGTCCCTGCAACTGGCAGAAGGGCGAAGAGACCCTGAAGGCGGCCTGACGTGAAGACCCTCGAAGCCGTTCGCGAGTCGCTCCCCGCGTACGCGCGCGACCTGCAGCTGAACTTAGGGAGCGTGCTGACGCCCGCCGGGGCCCCGGGACTCAGCGAGCGGCAGATCTGGGGGGTGGCGCTCGCGAGCGCCCTCGCCTCGCGCAACACGGCCTTTGCCCGCGATCTCGGCGCGCTCGCCGCTGCGCATCTCGATGCCGCGCACGTCACCGCCGCGCATGCCGCGGCGGCGATCATGGGCATGAACAACGTCTACTACCGCTTTCTGCACCTGGTGGAGGACGGCGAGTACGCCAAGCTCCCGGCGCGCCTGCGCATGAACGTGCTCGGCAACCCCGGGATAGGCAAGGCTGACTTCGAGCTGCTGTCGCTCGCGGTCTCGGCCATCAACGGCTGCGGCACCTGCGTCGCCTCGCACGAGCGGCAGCTGCGCCAGCACGGGCTCGAGCGCGAGGCGGTGCAGAGCGCGGTGCGCATCGCCGCGACCGTGCATGCGGTGGCACGGGTGCTCGAGGGCAGCGGCGGGGAGGCGGCGCTGGCCGAGACCCGCGCGGCCTAGGGGAGCGAGCGGCGGGGGGCAGCGCCTCGTGTGTCATGATCACACGCCGCAGGAGCCGCCGTGCCCAGACTCCCCTCAAGCATCGTTCTCCTGGCCATCGTGACGGCCGCCAGCGCCGCGGCGAGCGCGGCACCGGCCGCGCCAGCCGCGGTGCGCACCGTGACCGACGACAGCGGGCGCACCGTGACCGTGCGCGCGCCGCCCCTGCGCATCGTGAGCCTGTCTCCCGGCGGCACCGAGATGCTGTTTGCCGCGGGCGCAGGGCCCGAGGTGGTGGCCACGGTCGAATACTCGGACGTGCCGCCCGAGGCCCAGCGCGTGACACGGATCGGCGATGCCGTCTCGATCGATCTCGAGCGGCTGGTGCGGATACATCCCGAGGTGGTCGTGGCCTGGCCCTCGGGCGGCAACCCTGCACAGCGCGAGAAGATCGCACGGCTCGACATCCCGGTGTACGAGCAGCAGGCACAGCGCCTCAGGGATCTCGCGCCGTCGATCCGGCGGCTCGGCATACTGGCTGGCACCGCAACACAGGCCGAGACCGCGGCGCGCGGCATCGAGGCGCGCCTCGCGGCTCTCGAGCGCAGCTACGCGGGCGTCGAGGCCGGGAGCCGGCATCCGAGCGTGCTGCTCGAGGTGTGGAACCGTCCCATCTACACCGTCGGCGGCCAGCACCTGATGACCGATGCGCTCGAGCTTTGCGGCGCGCGCAACGTGTTCGCCGACCTCCCCGAGGCGGGGCCGGTGGTGGACATCGAGGCGGTCATCGCCCGCGATCCGGACATCATCATCGCCGCGGGGCCGCCCGGTGAGAGCGCGGGCTGGCTCACGGACTGGAAGCGCTTCGGAACGCTGCGCGCCGTGCGCGGCGGCCGGCTGCTCGCCTTCGAGGATCAGGGTCTGAGCCGCCTCGGTCCGAGTGTCCTCGATGCCACCGAGGCGCTGTGCCGGGCGATCGCGCGCCTCAATCCCGGAAGTTATTGAACTGCAGCGGCCGGTCGAGCTTGGCGCCGCGCAGCAGCGCCATCGCGGCCTGCAGGTCATCGCGCTGCTTGCCGCTCACCCGCACCTTATCGCCCTGCAGGCTCGCCTGCACCTTGAGCTTCGAGTCCTTGATGAGGCGCGTGAGGAGCTTAGCTGTCTCGGCGTCGATACCGTGGCGCAGCAGCACCTCCTGGTGCGCGGTGGCGAGCGTCGTCTGCGGCTCCTTCACCTCGAGGCACTTCAGATCGACGCCGCGCTTGCCGAGACGGAGCTTCACGATCTCGAGCATCTGCCGGAGCTGAAAGTCGACCTGCGCGTGCAGCGTGACGGTGAATTCCTTGAGCTCGAAGCGCGCCCCCGTGTCCTTGAAGTCGAAGCGCTGTGACAGCTCGCGGTTCGCCTGATCGACGGCGTTCGCGACCTCATGCTGGTTGAGCTCGGAGACGGCGTCGAAGGAGGGCATGGCCTCAGCCTCGCGGGCGGCGCCGGGTGGACTTGCGCGCGCGGCTCGCGGCCTTCGCGCCCGCGGGCGGCCGCGCGCGGCCGGCTTCCTTGCGCTGCGCCTCGAGGTCGCGGCGGTGTGTGCGGGTGAGTGCCATGAAGCGCGGCGTGGGGCCGACGTCCTCGTAGATGGGGTCGCCCTGCTCGTCGGTCGAGATCACGCGCTTGCCGGCGACGTAGGGCATCGCGGCGGCGAGCTCCCTGAGCGCCGCGCCGAGCAGCTCGGTGATCAGCTGCTCCGGAGCCCGTCCCGGGAACATCTCGGCGAGAGCGGCGAGCTGTGCCGCCTCGTCGAGCGGCAGATTCACGGCGAAGGTGCTGGCGCTCCGCGGCGCGGCCGCCGTCTCGCGCCAGCTCTCGAGCAGCTCTTTGAAGCTCACGGGGTTTGCTTTCTAGGTTACGCCGGGCGCGCATTCTAGCGAAAGGGCGCGCCGGAGTTCATCATCGGCCCCCCAGCAGGGAGGGCAGACCCGTGTACAACCACATCGGCCTCAAAGTGAAGGATCTGGACGCGAGCGTGCGCTTCTACACCGCGGCGCTCGCGCCCCTGGGGCTCGTGCTGGCATTCGCCGACGAGTCGACCGCCGGCTTCGGCCCGGAAGGGGCACCGGCGCTCTGGCTCGCGGGCGATGCGCAGCTCGCGCATTCGCTGGTGCACGTCGCCTTCGAGGCGAGCACGCGCAGCGCGGTGGATGCCTTCCACCGCGAGGGGCTCAAGGCGCGCGGGCGCGACAACGGCGCGCCCGGCATCCGCGCGGACTACGCCCCGAATTACTACGCCGCGTTCCTCCTCGACCCGGACGGCAACAACATCGAGGCGGTGTGCCGCAAGTAGGCCGGTGCTTGACGCCCTGCTTGCCCGCAGGGATACTCGTTCGCAACATGTCGCAGCGGCCCGTCAGCACTTCCTGGTGGTGGCGCCCCTCATGACGGAGTGGGCTGACGGTTAGCTTTTTCCCGCGACTCAAAGCGATTTAACGGCACCAGAAACCCATCTCCGGATGACCCCGGGATGGGTTTTTTGTTGTCTTGCGTCTTTTTTGGAGCCTCGATCTTTGCAGACGGCCTTCGACATCACCGGTGACCTCGACACGCCGGTCTCGGCGTTCATGAAGCTCGCCGCCTTCGCGCCGCGCTTCCTGCTCGAGAGCGTCGAAGGCGGCGAGCGGCTCGGCCGCTACTCCTTCATCGGCTTCGGCGACGGGCTCGAGGTACGGCTCGACGAGGCGGGGCTCACGATAGGGTCCGAGCGCCGTGCGCCGCCCGCCGACGGCGCGGAGCTGCTCACGGGGCTGCGCGCCGCGCTCGCCGCCGCGCCGCAGCCGCGCCCCGAGTTCCCGGGCGTGCCGCTCGCCGGCGGCCTGGTGGGCTACGCGGCCTACGACGTGGTGCGCTACTTCGAGCGGCTGCCGGCGCGCGCGCGCACCGATCACGGCGTGCCGGTGCTCCACTACGTTGCGCCGCGCTCGGTGCTGGTGTTCGATCACCTGACGCGTGGCATCGCGCTCGCCCATGCCGGGGATGAGGCCGAGCGGCGCGCGCTGCGCCGCGAGGTGATCCAGGCGCTGCGCGGGGCGCTGCCGAACGGCCGCCGCGCGGGGCGCTACTCGCCGCCGGCCGCGGCCTGGACACGCGAGGCCTACATGGCGGGCGTCAGGCGCACACAGGAGTACATCGCCGCGGGCGATGTCTACCAGATGGTGCTGGCGAGCCGCTTCTCCGGCCGCCACGCGCTCGACCCGTTCCAGGCGTACCGCGCCCTGCGCCTCATCAACCCGTCTCCTTATATGTACTACTGCGCGCTCGGCGACGTGGCGGTGGTGGGCTCATCTCCCGAGGCGCTGGTGAAGCTCTCCGGCCGCCGGGCACAGCTGCGCCCGATCGCCGGCACCCGCCCGCGCGGCGCGGATGCGGCGGTTGACCTGGCGCGCGAGAGCGAGCTGCGCGCCGATCCCAAGGAGAACGCCGAGCACGTGATGCTCGTCGACCTCGCCCGCAACGATCTCGGCAGGGTCGCCTGCGCCGGCAGTGTCACGGTCGATCCCTATCGCGCCATCGAGCGCTACAGCCACGTCATGCACATGGTGAGCGGGGTGCACGGCGAGCTCAGTCAGGGGCGCGATGCCTTCGACCTGTTCGCGGCGGCGTTCCCGGCCGGCACGCTCGTCGGCGCACCGAAGGTGCGGGCCATGCAGATCATCGACGAGCTCGAGCCGGTACGCCGCGGCCTCTACGGCGGTACGGTCGGTTACTTCGGCGCTCGCGGCGACATGGACCACGCGATCACCATCCGCACGCTGGTGTTCACGGGCGATGAGTACAGCTACCAGGCGGGCGCCGGCATCGTCGCCGACAGCGTCCCGGGCACCGAGCACGAGGAGGTGCTCGCCAAGAGCGGCGCCATGGTGCGCGCGCTCGAGCTCGCCGAGGAGGGGCTGTGAGGCAACCGCGCCTCCTGCTCATCGACAACTACGACTCCTTCACCTACAACCTGGTGCAGGCGTTCCTGGTGCTCGGCGCCGAGGTGCGCGTCTACCGCAACGACGCCCTGACCCCGTCCGAGGCGCTCGCGCTCGCGCCCACGCACCTGTGCATCTCGCCCGGTCCCGGCACCCCGTACGACGCCGGGGTCTCCATGGACATGATCCGCGCCTTCGCGGGCTCCATTCCGGTGCTCGGCGTATGCCTCGGGCATCAGTCGATCGTCGAGGTGTTCGGCGGCAAGGTGGTGCGCGCCGCGCGCCTGATGCACGGCAAGACCTCGCTGGTGCGCCACGACGGCAGCGCCCTGTTCGCAGGCCTGCCCCAGCCCTGCGAGGTCGGACGCTACCACTCGCTGATCGCCGCTCCCGAGTCGCTCCCTGAGGTACTCGCCGTGACGGCGCGCACCGATGAGGGCGAGATCATGGCGGTGCGCCACCGCACGCTCACCGTTGAGGGAGTGCAGTTCCACCCCGAGAGCATCCTGACGCCCGCCGGACCCAAGCTGCTCGAGAATTTCCTCACCTACTCCGCGGGCCAGCGGGGAGCCGCCGATGCCGGCGCCGCGTGAGCTGCTGCAGCAGCTGTCCGAGCGGCGCGACCTGAGCCAGGCGCAGGCCGAGGAGCTGCTCGCGCACCTGACGAGCGCCGAGCTCGCCCCCGCCATGGCGGGGGCGCTGCTGGCGGCGCTCTCGACCAAGGGCGTGGTGGCCGATGAGGTGCGCGGCTTCGCGCTCACCATGCGCCGCCTGGCGCGCCGTCCCGACATCCCGGCAGATATGCGCGCCATCGACATCGTCGGAACCGGCGGCGATGCCTCGGGGAGCCTCAACATCTCCACCGGTACCGCGCTCCTCACCGCCGCCTGCGGGGTGCCGGTCGTGAAGCACGGCAACCGCTCGGTCTCGAGCCGCTGCGGCAGCGCCGATGTGCTCGAGGCGCTCGGTGTGGCGATCCCGGCCGACGGCGTATCCGCAGGCGCCTGCCTCGCCGCCACCGGGTTCACCTATCTCTTCGCGCCGCACTATCACCCGGCGACCTCAAGGGTCGCGCCGATCCGCGCCGCGCTCGGCGTGCGCACCGTGTTCAACATCTTAGGTCCGCTCGTGAACCCGGCGCAGCCGCCGCTGCACCTGATCGGCGCCTACAGTGTCGAGGTCGCGCGCCTCATGGCTGATACGCTCGCGGGACTACCGATCGAGCGTGCCTTCGTCGTGCACGGCGCGGGCGGCTGGGACGAGCCGACGCCGGTCGGCGCCTTCACGGTGTTCGACGTGCGCCCGCAGCGGGTAACCGTCGCCGTGCGCGAGCCGGCCGACTACGGGCTCGCCGAATGTGCGGCCGCAGCGCTCGCCGGCGGCGATGCCGCCTACAACGCACGCGCGCTCGAGGCGGTGCTCACCGGGACGGACCACGGGGCGCATCGCGACTGCCTGCTGCTCGGCACGGCGCTCGCGCTCGAGGTGGCGGGAGTGGCGGCCGAGCCGCGCGCCGGCATCGCGCGTGCCCGGGCGGCGCTCGAGGACGGGGCGGCGGCAAAGCTGCTCGCGGCACTGCGCGCGCGGGCGCCGGCCGGCCCCGGCCGCGGAAGTCCCGCTTGAGCGCGTTCCTCGAGCAGATGGCCGCCGGCAGCCGCGAGCGGGTGCGTGCCGCGGCCAGATGCCGCTCGCTCGCGGGGCTCGAGTCGGCCGCGCGCGCCACGCCCGCGGCGCCGCCGCTCAAGCTCGATGCGAGCGGCTTCGATCTCATCGCGGAGATGAAGCTGCGCTCGCCGGCGGCGGGCGAGCTCAGGCCCGCGAACGAAGACCTCGCGGCACGGGTGACATCCTATGCGGCCGCCGGCGCCGCCGCGGTCTCGGTGCTCACGGAGCCGAGCCGCTTCGACGGCTCGCTCGCGCACCTCGGCGCCGCGGCGCAGGTCCTCGCGCCGCTCGGCGTGCCCGCGATGCGCAAGGACTTCCTCGTCGATCCCTATCAGGTGTTCGAGGCACGCGCGGCGGGCGCCGGCGGGGTGCTGGTGATCCTGCGCATGCTGCCGAGGGAGGACACGCGCGCGCTCATCGACTGCGCGCTGGCACTCGGACTGTTCGTGCTGCTCGAGGCCTTCGACGCGCATGACATCGCGCTGATGCATGAGCTCGTCGAGGGGCGGCGCGGTGCGACGGCGCTGCTCGCCGGGGTGAACTGCCGCGACCTCGCCACCCTCGAGGTGGTGCCGGCGCGCCTCCTCGAGCTCGCCCCGCTGCTGCCGGCCGGGGTACCGCGCGTGGCCGAGAGCGGCGTCGCCACGCCCGAGGGCGCACGCAGCGTCGCGGCCGCCGGCTACTCTCTCGCGCTGGTCGGCAGCGCGCTCATGCGCGGCACGGACCCGCAAGGGCTCGCCGCGGCACTGCTGCGCGCCGGGCGCGCCGCGCGCGCGGCGCACTGAGCTTCAGGGGGGCGTGGCTGCGATGTGGATCAAGATCTGCGGCATGACGACCCCGGATGCGATCGCGACCGCGCTCGAGGCGGGAGCGGACGCGATCGGCTTCGTGTTCGCCGCATCGCCGCGGCAGCTCACCCCGGAAGCGGCCGCGCAGCTGGCGCGCCCGGCGCGCGGCCGGGTGCGCTGCATCGCCGTGACCCGCCACCCCGGGCAGCCCGCGCTCGATGAGCTGCTGCGCGTCTTCCGGCCGGACGTGCTGCAGACGGATGAGGCCGATCTGGGGGCGCTGCGCCTGCCGCCATCGCTCGAGCTGCTGCCCGTGGTGCGCGCCGCAGAGCGCGCGGCGGCGCTCCCGCCGCGGATCCTCTTCGAGGGGCCCGCGAGCGGCAGCGGCACGGCGAGCGACTGGAGCGCGGCGCGGCGTCTTTCCCGCAGCACGCAGCTCGTGCTCGCCGGGGGGCTCGACTGCGCCAACGTCGCTCAGGCGATCGCCACCGTTCGCCCCTTCGGGGTCGACGTCTCGAGCGGCGTCGAGGCGCGCCCCGGCGTGAAGAGCCCGCTCAAGATCACACAGTTCGTCGCCGCGGCGCGCGCCGCGGCCGCCATTGACCACGGTTGAGGATCCCTCATGAGTGTCGCACCGTCTGAAGCGAAGAAAATGCTCGCGGCGCTGATCGCCGGCAAGCTCCCCGATGAGCGCGGCCGTTTCGGCCCCTTCGGCGGACGTTACGTCCCCGAGACGCTCATTCCGCCGCTCGAGCGGCTCGCGCGCGGCGTGCGCGAACACCTGCAGACCCACGAGTTCCAGGCGGAGCTCGCCGGCCAGCTCACCTCCTGGGCCGGGCGGCCCACGGCGCTCACCCACGCGGCGCGCCTTTCCGCGCGCTGGGGTGCGCAGGTGTGGCTCAAGCGCGAGGACCTCGCCCACACCGGCGCCCACAAGATCAACAACGCCATCGGTCAGGCGCTGCTCGCGCGCCGCCTCGGTGCCCGGCGCATCGTCGCCGAGACCGGCGCGGGGCAGCACGGCGTGGCGAGCGCCGCTGCCTGTGCACGGCTCGGGCTCCCGTGCACGGTGTACATGGGCGCGATCGACATGGAGCGTCAGGCCCCGAACGTCGGGCGCATGCGGCTCCTCGGCGCCACCGTCGTGCCGGTCACGAGCGGTGACCGGACGCTGCGCGCCGCGATCGATGAATCGCTGCGCGACTGGGTGTCGGATCCCCTCGGAACGTATTACCTCATCGGCTCGGTCGTCGGGCCCCACCCCTATCCCTACCTGGTGCGCGAGCTCCAGGCAGTGATCGGGCGCGAGGCGCGCGCACAGATGCTCGGCTCGACCGGGCGGCTGCCCGATGCGCTCATCGCCTGCGTCGGCGGCGGCTCGAACTCGATCGGCGCCTTCCATGCGTTCATCGCCGATGCCACCGTCGACCTCATCGGCATCGAGGCCGGCGGGCGTGGCGCCGGGCTCGGCGAGAATGCCGCGACCGTCGCTTTCGGGCGGCCCGGGGTGCTGCACGGCACCTACTCGATGCTGCTGCAGGATGCGGATGGCCAGATCCAGGAGACGCACTCGGTCTCCGCGGGGCTCGACTACCCGGGCGTGGGGCCCGAGCATGCCCTGCTCGCCGCGGTCGGCAGAGTGCGTTACGAGACGGCGAGTGATGAGGAATCGCTCGCGGGGGTGCGCGCGTTGAGCGAGTGCGAGGGGATCCTGCCGGCGATCGAGAGCGCGCACGCGCTCGCCGCGGCGGAGCGCTGGGCACGCGAGCACCCGGGAGAGACCGTGCTCGTGTGCCTCTCCGGGCGCGGCGACAAGGACATGCCGACGCTGCAGCAGACGCTGCTCGCGAGCCAGGCGCCATGAGCTCGCGGCAGCGCCCGCAGGAGATTCCGCACCAGCGCATCACGAGCGCCATCCGCGCCGCTGCAGCGCGCGGCGGGCCCGCACTCGTCGCCTACCTGACGGCGGGCTTCCCCCGGCGCGAGCAGTTTGGCGCCCACCTCGAGGCGGTCGCCGCGGCCGCCGACGTGGTCGAGATCGGCGTGCCGTTCACGGACCCCATGGCCGACGGCGTCACCATCCAGCGCGCGAGCCTCGCGGCGCTCTCCCAGGGAGTGACGCTGCGCTGGATCCTCAGCGAGGTGGCGCGGCTCGAGGCCGTGCGCACGCCGCTCCTCCTCATGAGCTATCTCAACCCGCTGCTCGCCTTCGGGGTGAGCGCGCTCGCCGACAGCGCCGCGCGCGCCGGAATCGCGGGCTTCATCGTGCCGGACCTGCCGCTCGATGAGGCGAGCGAGCTTCAGGCGGCGCTCGGCGCCTGCGGGATCGCGCTGGTGCAGATGGTCACCCCGGTCACCGAGCCCGAGCGCCTCGCGGCCCTGTGTGCCGGCAGCCAGGGGTTCGTCTACGCGGTCACCATGACCGGCACCACCGGGCGCAACGTCGCCGTGCCGGACGAGGTGATCGCCTACCTCGAGCGGGTGCGCGCGGGCGCCGCGCTCCCCGTGTGCGCCGGGTTCGGCATCCGCACGCGCGCGCAGGTCGAGCGGCTGCGCGGCCACGTGGACGGTGTCGTGGTCGGCTCGGCGCTCGTCGAGGTGCTCGAGCGCGGCGAGGATCCGGCCGCCTGGCTGCGCGAGTTGCGCGCGCGGTAGAGCGCGCTCATTCTGGGGGCCCCCCGCGCATGAAGACCGTAAGGATAGCGTCGCGTTTCTGCGGGCCGCCGGCTTCCGCGAACGGTGGCTATTTCGCCGGCGTGGTGGCCGGTTGCGCGGCGCGCACCGTGACCGTGCGCCTCATCCGCCCGCCGCCGCTCGATACCCCGCTCAGCGTCGAGGAGCTCCCGCAGGGGGTACTGCGGCTGTTGAACGGAACCGAGGCGATCGGGGAAGCGCGCCCTGCGTTGCTCGATCTCGCCGCGCCGCCCGCGCCCGACTACCTCGAGGCAGTGGAAGCCTCGCGCCGCTACGCCGGTTTTCGCTATCACCGCTTCCCGACCTGCTTCGTGTGCGGCACGCAGCGCGTGCGCGGCGACGGCATGCGGGTGTTCGCCGGCCCCCTCGCCGAGCGCGGCCTGGTCGCCGCGCCCTGGGTTCCGGATGCCTCGCTCGACAGCGGCGACGGCAAGGTGCACGCCGAATTCATGTCGGCGGCGCTCGACTGTCCCGGCTACTACGCGGTCGCGCCCGATGACCGCATGATGCTGCTCGCGGAGTTCACCGCGCACGTCGACCGGCGGGTGCACGTCGGGGAATCCTGCACCGTGGTCGGCTGGCAGATCGGCTCGAGCGGGCGCAAGCACGAGGCGGGCACGGCGCTCTTCGACGGCAAGGGCGAGCTCTGCGGGCGGGCACAGGCCCTGTGGATCGAACCGCGCGAGGCGCCGCCGGAGTAGCTCATCACGCCCGGGTGAGCTTCATCATCTCGTCCCCATAGCGCGCGCCGGCTGGGGCGCCGGCCGGAAACACCGCGTCGAGGGCCGCCAGGTCGCCGGGCAGGAGCTGCACGTCGAGCGCTGCCAGGTTGTCGTCGAGATTCTTCACGCGGCGCGTGCCGGGAATCGGCACCAGATACCGGCCGCGCGCGAGCACCCAGGCGAGCGCCAGCTGCGCCGCCGTGCAGCCTTTCCAGCGGGCGAGGGTCTTCAGTTGCTCGACCAGCGCGAGGTTGCGCGCCAGGTTCTCGCCCTGAAAGCGCGGATTAGTGCGCCGGTAGTCATCGCTCGCGAACTCCGCGGGGTTGCGGATCGCGCCGGTGAGGAAGCCGCGCCCGAGCGGGCAGTAGGGCACGAAGCCGATGCCCAGCCGCTCGCAGGCCGCGAGCACCCCGTCCTCCGGGTCGCGCGTCCACAGCGAGTACTCGCTCTGCAGCGCGGTGATTGGGTGCACAGCGTGGCCGCGCTCGAGCGTCTGCGGCGAGACCTCCGAGAGTCCGAGGTGCCGCACCTTGCCGCTGCGCACCAGCTGCGCCATCGCCCCGACCGTCTCCTCGATCGGCACCTGCGGGTCGACGCGATGCAGGTAGTAGAGATCGATGTGCTCGAGGTTGAGGCGCTTGAGGCTCGCCTCGCATGCCTCCCGCACCCGCGCGGGCCTGCCGTCGACGGCGCGCGCCGCGGGATTCTCCGGATCGCGGACGAAGCCGAACTTGGTGGCGATGAAGGCCGTGGCGCGCCGGCCTGCGAGCGCCCGTCCGAGCAGCTGCTCGTTGGTGTACGGGCCGTACACGTCGGCGGTGTCGAAGAAGGTGACGCCGCGCTCGAGCGCATGATGCAGGGTGTGGACCGACTCCGCATCGGAATGGCCGCCGTAGAACTCGCTCATGCCCATGCAGCCGAGTCCGAGAGCGGAAACCTTGGGGCCGCTGGGGCCGAGGGTGCGTGTCTGCATGGCGCCTCCTTGCACTATGCGGGACTGAGCGTCGACCCCCGGATCTTATACCTGCGCGCCGCCGGCCAATGCCCCGTTGAGTGGGCGGCGCGGCTTAGCGCGCGCCCGCCGGCATCATGTGTGCGCCGCGCCAGCCGCCGTAGCGGTAATAGAGCACCGCGAGCAGTGCCGAGAGGGCGGATGAGATCGGGAAGCTCCACCACACGGCGTCCACCTGGTAGCGGTCGAGGTAGAGCTCCGCGAGCGGGAAGCGCACCACGAGCAGCGTGATAGTGAGGATGACGAGTGGCGCCATGACGGCGCCGGTAGCGCGCACCACGCCGAACAGCGCCACCGCCACGCCGAAGAACACGAAGGACGGCGTGACCACGCGATTCAGGTGCGAGGCGAGGGTGAGCGCCGCGGAGCCGGCCGGCAGGAACAGCGCGAACAGCTCCCGGTCGAGCAGCTCCATCGCGAGCGCGATCCCGCCGCACAACACCACGTTGTAGAACACCCCGACGCGCGCGATCTGCGTGACGCGGTCCCACTTGGCGGCGCCGACGTTCTGTGCCGTCATGGCCGACATCGCCATGGCGACCGCGAACGCCGGCATCTGGATGTAGTTCCACAGCTGCAGCGCGGCGCCGAACGCGGCCGTGGTGTCGACGCCGAAGCGGTTGACGAGGGTGATCATGAGCACGCCGGAGAGCGACAGCACCAGCATCTGCGCGCTCATGGGCAGGCCCTTCTTTACCAGCGTCGCGACCACCGCCCAGTCGACCTTCAAGAGCGCGAGCTCGTCACTGTGCAGCACCAGCAGGTGGCGCCGCCGGTAGAGGTGGCGGATGAGCGCGGTGAGGCTCACGGCCTGGGCGACGAAAGTGGCGAGCGCCGAGCCCGCGATCCCGAGGCGCGGAATCGGACCCACGCCGAAGATGAACACCGGGTTGAGCGCGATGTCGAGGCCGACGGACAGCAGCATGAAGTAGAAGGGCGTCTTCGAGTCGCCGGCGCCGCGCAGCATCGCGCCGACGTAGGCGTACAGATAGAGAAAGGGGAGCGCGAGGAAGATCACGCGCATGTAGGCCACCGCGAGGTCGAGCGAGTCGGCGGGCGTGCTCATGGCGATGAGCAGCGGCCGGCACAGCGTCAGGCCCGCGAGCGCCATCGCGACCGAGATGCCGGTGAAGAAGGTGGCGCTGGTGCCGACCACGCGTTTGGTTTCGGCGATGTCGTTGGCGCCGATGCACTGGCCGACCAGGATCGTGGCCGCGAGCGCCACGCCGAAGGCCGCGCCGATCAGCAGGAACATCACCGTGTTGGCGTTGGAAGTCGCGGTGAGCGCCGCCTCGCCGAGAAAGCGCCCCACCCACACGGAGTTCACCGAGCCGTTGAGGGACTGCAGCACGTTGGCGAACAGGATCGGCAGCGCAAACCTGTAGAGGACCAAGGGGATCGACCCTTGCGTGAGGTCGCGCTGCACTCAGCGTCCCAGGCCGGCGAGCGCCGCGATGGCGCCCGCGGCGACCAGGGCCCAGCCGGCCACGGTGTGGCCGCCGGAGACGGCGAGCGACACGAGTCCGCCGAGCAGCAGCGCGGCGCCGAGCGTCACCAGGTCGCGGCGCCGCGCCTCGCGGCGCAGCTCCGCGCGCAGCTCCGCGAGCCCGGCGCCGGGGGGTGCGCGCTCGGGAGGCTCCGTGCCGCGGCGCAGTTGCGCCGCGAGCAGCGCCGGGAGCTCGCGCAGCGTGTCGAGGATCTCGGGCGCGTGGGCGCGCACGCTCGCGAAGATGGCACGCACGCTGGTGCGCTCGCGCATCCACTCGCGCAGGATCGGGCTCGCGGTGCTCCAGATGTCGAGCTCGGGGTAGAGCTCCCGTCCCAGGCCCTCGACGTTGAGCAGCGTCTTCTGCAGCAGCAGCAGCTGCGGCTGGATTCTCATGTCGAAGCGCCGCGAGATCTCGAACAGCCGCAGCAGTATCCGCCCGAAGGAGATGTCCTTCAGCGGCCGGTCGAAGATCGGCTCGAGTACGGTGCGCACCGCCGACTCCATCTCCTCGATGCGCGTGCCGGGGGGCACCCAGCCCGACTCGAGGTGCAGCTGCGCGACGCGCCGGTAGTCGCGGTCGAACACCGCGAGGAAATTCTCGGCCAGATAGTGCTGGTCGCGCGGAGCGAGCGTGCCGACGATGCCGAAGTCGACCGCAGCGTAACGCGGCCGCTGCGGGTCATCGACGATGACGAAGATGTTCCCCGGATGCATGTCGGCGTGGAAGAAATTGTGGCGGAACACCTGGGTGAAGAAGATGCGCACGCCGTTCTCGGCGAGGCGCGCGATGTTGGTGCCCGCGGCCCGGAGCGCCGCCATGTCGCTGATCGGCACGCCGTGGATGCGCTCCATCACCATGACGTCGGTGCGGCAGTAGTCCCAGTGGATCTCGGGGACGCACAGCAGGTCGGAGTCGGCGAAGTTGCGCTTCAGCTGCGAGGCGTTGGCGGCCTCGCGCATGAGATCGAGCTCATCGAGCACCGTCTTGTGGTACTCGGCCACGATCTCGCGCGGCCGCAGCCGCCGCCCTTCGTGCCAGTAGCGCTCGGCGAGGTCGGCGAGCGCGTGCAGCACCTCGAGGTCGCGCTCGATGACGGCGCGCATCTGCGGGCGCAGCACCTTGACGACGACCTCGCGGCCGTCCGGCAGCCTTGCCAGGTGCACCTGGGCGATGGAAGCTGCGGCCAGCGGGGTCTCATCGAAGGCGGCGAACACGGCGGCGATCGGCCGCCCGTAGCTCGCCTCGATCAGCTGGCGCGCCACGGCGCCGTCAAAGGGCGGCACGCGGTCCTGGAGCTTCGCGAGCTCGTCGGCGATGTCGGGGGGCAGCAGGTCGCGGCGCGTCGAGACCGCCTGCCCGAATTTCACGAAGATCGGCCCGAGCTCCTCCAGCGCGAGCCGCAGCCGCTCGCCGCGCGCGCCGCCGCGGCGCCGCTCGAGCCACACGTCCGGCGACAGGTACAGGAGGAATTGCAGCGGCCTATATAGATGAGTGGCGCGGACGTACTCGTCCAGGCGGTGCCGCAGCAGCACCCGCTGGATCGCGAGCAGCCGCAGCAATACCCGGGCCTTCACGACGCGCGCGACCGCTGCGGCCCGCGCCGCCGCCCGAGCAGCTCGATGCGCGCGGCGAGGCGATCGAGGTCCTCGCGCAGCGCTTCGACGCCGCGCAGGAACTGCTCACCCTCGTGGCGCGGCACCAGATCGGCGCGCTCGTGGGCGAGGTAATCGGCGCTGCTGCGCCAGGCGGTGTCGGCGGCCCGCGAGCCCCAGGCCGCGGCGAGTGAGGCGAGGCGGGCGAGCCGGTGCGCCGCCACGTCGCCGAGCACGAGCGAGAGCTCTTCTTCCGGGTCGGGCTTGAGTAGCGTCAGGAGCTCGCGGAACCTGGCCGCGATCTCGGCATCGCCCGACATGGCCGCATCGCCGCGCTGCACGGCGGCCTGCGCGCCGGCGCCGGCGAGCGCGAACAGGCTCAAGGGGCCGACGGCGAGCTCGGCATCGGCCGCGCCCCCGCCCGGGGTGACGGCGAGCTCCACGCCGTTCGACTCGAGGCGCAGCCTGCCGAAGCCGCGCACCTCGAGCGCAAGGCTCCGGCCGGCGAGCTCGGCGGTGAGCTGCCGCGCGCGCACCGAGCGCGGCAGGCCGCGGTTGAGGAGCTGCCCGAGAGTCGCGCTCAGCACCGGTAGCCGCGATGCACGGCGACGATGCCGCCGGAGAGGTTGTAGTAGCGGCAGCCCTCGAGGCCGGCGTCGCGCATCATCGCGAGCAGCGTCTCCTGGTCGGGATGCATGCGGATCGATTCGGCGAGGTAACGGTAGCTCGCCTCATCGCCCGCCACGTAGCGCCCGAGGAGCGGCAGCACGCGGAACGAGTAGGCGTCGTAGAGGGGCTTCAGGGCGGCGAGCTTGAGGTGCGAGAACTCGAGCACCAGCAACTGCCCGCCGGGCTTGAGCGTACGGCGCATCGAAGCGAGCGCCGCGGCCTTGTCGGTCACGTTGCGCAGCCCGAAGCCGATGGTGACGCAGTCGAAGGTGCCCGCTGCGAACGGCAGCCGCTCGGCGTCGCATTGAACGCAGGCGACACTGGCGGCGGCCCCTGCATCGATCAGGCGGTCGCGCCCGCGCGCCAGCATGGCGGCGTTGATGTCGGTGAGGACGACGAGGCCGCGCTCGCCCACCTGCCGTGCGAGCCCCGCCGCGAGATCGCCGCTGCCGCCGGCCACATCGAGCGCGCGCTGCCCGGGACGCAGATTCGCGAGCGCCAGAGTGAAACGCTTCCACAGGCGGTGCGTACCGGCCGACATCAGGTCGTTCATGAGGTCGTAGCGGTCTGCGACCGAATCGAAGACGCCGCGCACGCGTCGCGCCTTGTCCCCGAGCGACACGCGCTGAAAGCCGAAGTCAGTGGAGCGCTCGTCGGCCATGGTGTGCGCGGAGGTGAGTGATGAGACGCATTCTAGTCGATCGACCTCTCACTTCGCTTTACGCGGCTTGCACCCTCCTGCGGCCGATGCGCTATGATCCCGCCCGTTCAGGGGGGTCTTGCACAGGCGGGCCGGACAGCAATGTCCGGCCCGTCTTCTTTTCAGGGCTTGCGCGATGCGGGCGGTGCGTTCGAGCGCGCCTGCGCCCGCCGCTCCTCGTAGCGCGCCCACCTCGCCGCGCGCTCGCGGCCGAGCTCGTGCAGGTACTTCCAGGTGTAGAGCCCGGTGTCGTGCCCGTCGTCGAAGACGAGCTTCACGGCGTATTGCCCCACGGGCTCGACCGCGCGGATGCCGACGTTCTCCTTGCCGAGCACCAGCACTTCCTGTCCCGGCCCGTGCCCCTGTACCTCGGCGGACGGAGAGTGCACGCGCAGGTACTCGAAGGGCAGCTCGAAGCGGCTGCCGTCGGCGAAGCTCACCTCGAGCACCCGCGTAGCACGGCGGAGCCTGAGCTCGGTGGCGATCAGATCCGGCATGGGAGGCGGAGTATAGGCAGTCGCGATGAGGTAGAATTGCTGCACCGCAGCATCACTGGGACCCGCGGCCGTTTGCGCTGTAGAACCTGAGATTGGATGCGCATTACGTGTGTGTTAACGACGGTCACAAGCCGCCGCGCGCCTCTATACTCTCGATCCCCGAGGGCGCATAGGGCTCGAATGGAACCGACCGACACTTCCCATCCCGACTACTACCATCGAGTTGTGGATTGCCAGTGGGCCTGCCCGGCTCACACCGATGTTCCCGAGTACATCCGCCTGATCGCCCAGGGCCGCTTCACCGACGCCTACATGGTGAACCGGCACTCGAACGTGTTCCCCGGCATCCTCGGACGCGTATGTGACCGCCCGTGCGAGCCGGCGTGCCGCCGCGGGCGCATCGAGCAGAAGCCGGTGGCCATCTGCCGGCTGAAGCGTGTCGCGGCCGATCATCGCGACGACGTCGCGGGCCGCCTGCCCGTCATCCCCCGGGTGAAGAACGGCAAGCGCGTCGCCCTGATCGGTGCGGGCTGCGCCTCGCTCACCGTCGCCAACGATCTGATGCCGCTCGGCTACGCAGTGACCATCTTCGAGCAGTACGGTGAGCCCGGCGGGCTGATGCGCACCAACATTCCCTCGTTCCGCCTGCCGGCGGCCGTGCTCAACGAGGAGATCGCGATGATCACCGGCATGGGCGTCGATCTCAGGCTCAACACGCCGGTCGCAAGCCTGCGCGAGCTGCTCGGCGCGGGCGGCTTCGATGCGGTATTCGTCGGCTCGGGAGCGCCCAAGGGCAAGGAGCTCACGCTCCCGGGGCGCGAGGCGGGCGCCGCCAACATTCACATCGGCATCGCCTGGCTCGAGTCGGTCGCCTTCGGCCACATCGACAAGGTCGGCAAGCGCGTCCTCATCATCGGCGTCGGCAACACCGCCATGGACTGCTGCCGCACGAGCCTGCGGCTCGGCGCCGAGAGCGTCAAGGTCATGGCGCGCAAGCCGCGCGCGTTCTTCAAGGCCTCCGCGTGGGAGCTCGAGGACGCCGAGGAGGAGAGCGTCGAGATCCTCGTCAACCGTGCGCCCAAGGCGTTCGTCATCGAGGGCGGCAAGTTGAGCGGCATGCTGTTCGAGCGGATGGAGTATGAGCTCGACGGCGCCGGGCGCATCACCGCCGAGCGCGTCACGGCTGAGGAATTCCTGCCCGCCGACGACGTGATCCTCGCCATCGGCCAGGAGAACGCCTTCCCCTGGATCGAGCGCGACCTCGGCATCGAGTTCGACAAGTGGGACGTGCCGGTCATCGACAAAGTGACCTTCCAGTCGACGCGCCCGGGCGTGTTCTTCGGCGGCGACGCGGCCTTCGGGCCGAAGAACATCATCTGGGCGGTCGAGCACGGCCACCAGGCGGCGATCTCCATCCACCGTCACTGCCAGGGCGAGGCGCTCACCGAGCGGCTGGCGCCCGGTATCAACCTGCAGAGCCGCAAGATGGGCATGCACGAGTGGTCGTACTCGAACGACTACACGCCGGTCGAGCGGCGACTGATGCCGCACGTGTCGATCAAGGAGCGCTTCAAGAAGCTCAACATCGAGGTCGAGCTCGGCTTCACCGCCGAGCAGGTCGAGCAGGAGGTGCAGCGCTGCCTCAACTGCGACGTGCAGACGGTGTTCACGGCGAAGCTGTGCATCGAGTGCGACGCCTGCCTCGACATCTGCCCGGTGGACTGCCTCACCATCACGCACAACGGGCCGGAGGCGGAGCTGCGCCAGCGCCTGAAGGCGCCGGCGAAGAATCTGGCGCAGGCGCTGTACGTCTCGGCGGCGCTCCCCCAGACCGCCCGTGTGATGGTCAAGGACGAGGATCTGTGCGTGCACTGCGGACTGTGCGCCGAGCGCTGTCCGACCGCGGCCTGGGACATGCAGAAATCCGAGCTCAAGTGGCCGCTCGCCGCGGACCAGCCGCAGGCGCTACCGCGCGCGGCCGCGAAGAAGATCGCCTGAACTCCCGGACCCGAACGCCCATGTCCCCCACAGCTGCACGCGTCAACGATTTCACCATCAAGATCGCCACGGTGAACGGCACCGGCTCGGCGAGCGCCAACACGCTGCTCATGAAGTCGATCTTCAGGAGCGGCATTCCGGTGATGGGCAAGAACTACTTTCCCTCGAACATTCAGGGCCTGCCCACCTGGTACGAGATCCGCGTCACGCGCGCGGGTTACGTGGCGCGCGCCGGTACCGTCGACATCATGGTGGCCATGAACGCCGAGACTTACACGCGCGACGCGCGGGACGTCGCCCCGGGCGGTTACCTGGTCTACGACTCCACCTGGCCGCGGCCGGCGCTGCTGAAGCGCGACGACATCACCGTGCTCGGCGTGCCGCTCGCCAAGCTCTGCAACGAGAGCTTCAACGGCGTGCGCACCCGCATCCTGATGAAGAACATCTGCTACGCAGGGGTGCTGGCTGCGCTGCTCGACCTGGATATCGCGCGCATCCGCGAGCTGCTCGCCGAGACCTACGCGAAGAAGCCGCAGCTGGTCGAGAGCAACATGAAGGCGATCCAGCTCGGCTACGACTACGCGCGCGAGCACTTCGAGTGCCCGCTGCCGCTGCGCGTGGAGAAGATGGACGGCACCGCCGGGCACGTCATGATCGACGGCAACACGGCGGCGGCCCTCGGGTGCCTGTTCGCCGGCGCCACGGTCGCGGCCTGGTACCCCATCACGCCGTCCACCTCGCTCATGGACGCGTTCAAGATGTTCGCCGACCGCGCGCGTGTCGACAAGGACACGGGAGAGAAGAACTTCGCCTTCATCCAGGCGGAGGACGAGCTCGCCGCCATCGGCATGGCGATCGGCGCCATGTGGAACGGCGCACGCGCCTTCACCGCGACCTCGGGCCCCGGCATCTCGCTCATGAACGAGTTCCTGGGTCTCGCCTATTACGCCGAGGTGCCGGCGGTGATCTTCGACATCCAGCGCGTCGGCCCCTCCACCGGCATGCCGACTCGCACCCAGCAGGGCGATCTGATGCTCGCCGCCTACGCCTCGCACGGCGACACGCGCCACGTGTGCCTCTATCCGGCCAACCCCGAGGAATGCTTCTACATGGCGGTCCAGGCCTTCGACCTCGCCGAGCGGCTGCAGACTCCGGTGCTGGTGCTGTCGGATCTCGACATCGGCATGAACGACTGGATGTGCCGCGATCTCAAGTGGGACGACAGCTACCGGCCCGACCGCGGCAAGGTTCTCGGCAAGGAGGAAGTCCTCAAGCTCAAGAAGTTCTACCGCTTCCTCGACCTCGACGAGGACGGCATCGCCTACCGGACGCTTCCCGGCGTCGATCCCAAGGCGGCGTACTTCGCGCGCGGCTCGGGGCATAACCAATATGGCGCCTACACCGAAGACTCAGCCGAGTACCAGCTGGTGCTCGACCGGCTGCTGCGCAAGTGGGCCACGGCGAAGCGCATGGTGCCGCGCGCGGTGATCGATGCGACCGCGAACTCGAAGATCGGCATCGTCTCGGTCGGCAGCTGCGACGGCGCCATCCACGAGGCGCGCGACGTGCTCGCGCGCCGCGGCGTCGCCGTCGACTACATGCGGGTGCGTGCCTTCCCGTTCAGTGAGGACGTCGAGAAATTCCTGGCCGCGCACGAGCGGCTGTTCGTCGTCGAGCAGAACCGCGACGCCCAGCTGCGCTCGCTCCTGACGCTCGAGACCGCGGTCGAAAAATCCAAGCTGCGCTCGCTGCTGCACTACTCGGGGCTTCCCATCTCTTCGGCGTTCATCGTCGATGGGGTGCTCGCGGAGCTCCAGCCCGAGCGCGCGGCGCAGCTGCGCGACGCATCGGCCCATGGCTGACACCCTATGACTTTCATCGCCAAGCCCAAGGTCGCCCACCCCTCGCTGCCGCGCAATGCGCTGGGACTCACCCGCCGCGACTACGAGGGGGCGCTCTCGACCCTGTGCGCCGGCTGTGGGCACGACTCGATCACCGCCGCGATCGTCGAGGCGAGCTGGGGGCTGTCGCTCGAGCCGCAGAACGTGGTGAAGCTCTCCGGCATCGGCTGCTCGTCCAAGACCACTGCCTACTTCGTCTCCGGCGGCCACGGCTTCAACTCCGTGCACGGCCGCATGCCCTCGATCGCGATGGGGGCGAATGCCGCCAACCGCAATCTGAGCTACATCGGCGTCTCGGGCGATGGCGACACGCTCTCGATCGGGCTCGGGCAGTTCTGCCACGCCATCCGCCGCAACCTCGACATGCTCTACATCATCGAGAACAACGGCGTCTACGGCCTCACCAAGGGGCAGTTCTCCGCCTCCGCCGACATCGGCACCCGGGCCAAGAAGGGTGAGACCAACGTGCAGCCGCCGATCGACCCGGTGCTGCTCGCCATGACGCTCGGCGCCTCGTTCGTGGCGCGCAGCTTCTCCGGCGACAAGCACCAGCTGGTGCCGCTCATCCAGGCGGGCCTCAGGCACCGCGGCTTCGCGCTGATCGACGTGCTCTCGCCGTGCGTCACCTTCAATGACCACGAGGGCTCGACCAAGAGCTACGCCTATACGCGCGAGCACTACGAGCCGGCGGTGCAGGCGGACTTCGTGCCCCCCGAGCGCGAGATCAGTGTCGAGTATCGCGAAGGCGAGGCCGTCCCGGTGGTGATGCACGACGGCAGCCGCATCGTGCTGCGCAAGCTCGACGCCGCCTACGATCCAACCAATCGCGCCGCCGCCCAGGCCCACATCCAGGAGCGCATCAAGGCCGGGGAATACCTCACCGGGCTCTTATTCCTCGACGAGACCGCGCAGCACGAGTTCCATCAGGTGAATTCGACGCCGGCGGCGCCGCTCAACAGTCTGCCTTACGAGGCGCTGTCGCCGGGCTCGAAGGGACTCGAGAAGATCCTGGCGCGCTATCGGTAGCCGCCCGCGCGACACTGAACCATTTGGTTCACTATCGCTTCAGCGGGGTCACACGCGCGGACCGCGGCGCGCTCAATACGTCGCCGAGCCGAGCGCGTAGCGCACCGCGAGCTGCAGCTGCGTCTCGGTGGCGAGCGCCGGCAGGCCGAAGGCATCGTTGCGGTAGTAGGCGTTGCTCGTCACGCGCAGCCACTCGAGCGTGAAGCGCCAGTGCGCATCGGGCGTGAAGACGTAAGCCGCGGTCCACGCGTGCCCGGTCTCGGTGCCGTCGCTCCCGGCGGAGCTGCCGGCGTCGACCTCGAAGCGGTCGTAGCGCAGGCTGAGCATGTTCTTGCCCCACTGCTTCGCCACCAGCGCGTACTGCGCCTTGAACGGCCAGTCGAGGTAAAAGCCTCCCGGCGCGATGGCCGTATCGCCCTTCAGCCCCTGCACGATCCCGGTCCAGCCGTCGGCGGTCTCGGCGCGTACGCCTAAGCTGTCGAAGCTCGTCTCCCAGGCGATGGCGAAGCTGGCGTTGTCGAGAGCCGTCGGGTCGGCGCGGTTGTCATAGCGCAGCGCCCGGACCACCACGCGATCGAGCCAGCGCAGCTCGAGGCCGCCGTAGACGCCGGCGCGCCCGTCGAACTGGCGGAACGGCTCGAAGTTGAAGAGCACCGGGTCACCCGCCAGGCCCACGCGCCCGCCGTAGGGAGTCTGGCGGTCGGTGAGCGTGAAGCCATCGCCGGCGATGAAGCCGCCCGCACCCTGGTTCCAGCCGAACACGCCGCCGGTCACCCCGAGGTCGAAGTCGTGGCCCTGCCGCCTGCCGAGCCAGTCGAGGGTGGCCTCGACCCCGATCGTGCGCACCTCGATCGCGAGCCAGCTGTCGATCGCGGAGTAGGAGAGCGTGTAGGGCGATTCCCAGCCGGCGGCGCGGTTCTCGAGCGACACGGGCGGGTAGAAGGCGCCGGCCTTGAGGCGCAGGCGGTAGCCGGACGCGAACGGGTAGGGGCGGAACTGCAGGTAGGCTTCCGTCAGGCCGACGGGGATGCGGTCGTGGTCGCCCCACGCGGAAGCATCGAGATGCACGCTCCAGAGCTCGCCGAGCGACTCGGTGAGCGCGAGGCGCGCGCGTCCGAGCCGGAGGCCCGACTGATCCTGATCGAAGCGCACGCCGCTGATGCCGCCTTGTGTGTAGGAGGGATTGGCGTCGGAGCTCACCAGGCGCCCGTCGAGGTCGAGCTCCCAGCCGTCGCCCCGCGCGGTGGCGGCGAGCGCGAGGGAGGCGAGCGGCAGGAGCAACCGGGCAAGACGCAACATCGTCAGTAATCCCAGGAATGCGGTCGGTCGTCGAGCGGCGCAGGGGCGAGAGACTTAGTCAGCCGCAGGGTGAGCTCGGCACGGTCGGCCTCACCGACCGTGAGCTCGCGCTCGAGGTCGGCGGCCGCATCGCGCAGGCGCGGATGCCAGATGGTGATGCGATAGCGGCCGCGCGCCAGGTCGTTCGACCAGGCGCCCTTCGCGTCCGTGCGCCCGTAGTAGGGCGCGTCCGTCACGAGGAGATAGCCGACCATTTCGTCGTGAATGTTGCAGCCGAGCGTGACGATCCCCGCCTGGTCGAAATGCACGGGCGGATAAGGCGTGCCGCGGTAGAGCGGCAGCTGAAAGCGCTTGGCGGGAGAGAACGAGTAGATCTGGTGGCTCACCGAGTCGGTGTTCGGGAACGTCACCGTGGAGCCGACCGGGATCACCAGCAGGTCCGGTGCGAAGGCGCGGTTGACCTGGTCCATGACCGCCTTGACGGGCTGGGGCTTGCGCTCCGGCGCGTCCAGGGGGCGCGCCGTCACGACGGCGCCGGGGAGCGCCCGGCCGTCGGAAGCCTGCACCGTGACGACCAGTACGGCGGCGCGGGCGAGCGGTCCGGCGCTCAGCGCGCACAGCGCCGCCGCCGCCAGAGCGGCGGGCGCCCGTACGGCTGTCTTGTCACTGCGTGGACGTGCCCGAGGTCTCATTCCCGCACTTGTTTGCTCGCTCCCGCGAGGGCGGGACGCCTACGATGCGAATGGGCATTCGAGCGCATTGAATGGGTAGTTTCCGCAAACGACTTCTCGTGCTGATCATAGGCCTGGTCATCGTCACCCAAACTGTGACGCTGGCCGCAGTCCTCGCCAGCACCCGCGGAGCCGTGGAGCAGCGGGCCAAGGAGCAGCTCGGCTCGGGGGCCTCGCTGGCGCTGCAGCTGATGCGCTTCCGTGCCGGCGAGCTCGCCAACGGCGTGTCCGCAACGTCCGCGGATTTCGGCTTCCGCGAGGCGGTGGCGGGCGGGGACCCGCTCACGATCCTCGACGCCGCCCGCAACAACTCCCGGCGCGTCGGCGCCGACATGGTCATGGTGCTCGATACCCGTGGCAGCGTGATCGCCTCGACGGTCCCGGTCGGAGCCGACGCCAGCAACTCCATCGCCCAGCTGCTGCGCGACCCCGGCGCGCGTGACCAGCCGGCCTTCATGGTTCTCGGTCCCAGCGCCTATCAGCTGGTGCTCGCCCCGGTACGCACGCCCGAGACCCGCGCCTGGGTGGCGATGGGTTTCGTCGCCGACGATGCGCTCGCGCAGCGCATCCGCGACCTGGTCGGCTCGCAGGTCGCGCTCACCGTGTACGGGCACGACGGCATCACCCACGTGGCGGCCACGCTCGCCGCCGACGAGCGCAACCAGCTGCTCGCCACGGCGGGACCGGCCTCAGGATCCGCCACGGCCGCCGAGTCGCCACACCTCGTGCGCCTCGCTGGCACCGACTATCTCACCCTGGCCCGGCCGCTCGAGGCGCCCGGCGATCTGGTCGAGGTGCGGCTGCTGAAACCGCACCGGGAAGTGCTGGCGCCCTACCGCGAGCTGCGCGATGCGATGCTGGCGATCGACGGTGTCGCGCTCCTCATGGCGGCGCTCGTCGGCGCGGTTCTCGGCCGCACCGCCTCACGTCCCATCGGCCAGCTGGTGCGCGCGGCGCAGCGCATCCAGCAGGGGCACTACCAGACCGCCGTCGACGTCTCCGGGGGCGAGGAATTCCGCAGCCTCGCCCGCACCTTCAACGCGATGCAGCGGAACATCGCCGAGCGCGAAGCGGCGATCACTTTCCACGCGCAGCACGATCCGCTCACGCACCTGCCGAACCGCTGGTACGCCACCCAGGTGCTCGAGCGTGTCGCGCACGAGGCCGCGGACGAGGCACGCGGCGCGCTGATCCTGGTCAGCCTGCGGAATCTGCGCGACATCAACGTATCCCTCGGCTTCTCGGTGGGCGACGACGTGCTGCGCGAGGTTGCTCACCGCCTGCGCCAGAACGTCTCGCAGAACGACACCGTGGCGCGCCTCGGCGAGGCGCAGTTCCTGGTGATCGTCCCGGTCTGCACCGCCGAGCGCTCGCTCCTCTACGCCGAGCAGCTCGCCGGGCTCATCCACTCGGGTTTTCACGTCGCCGGCGTCGGCCTCGAGCTGCACGTCGCCTGCGGGGTGTGCCTGCTGCCCGAACACGGCCGCACGACCGAGGAGCTCCTGCAGCGGGCGCAGGTGGCGCTCGAGGACGCGCACGATACGGCCGCGCGCGTCGCCATGTTCCGTCCGGGTCAGGACGACGTGCACCGCCGCCGCCTGACGCTCGTCACCGACCTGCGTGCGGCCATCGACGGCGGCCAGCTGACGCTGGTGTATCAGCCGCTGGTCACCATGGCGGCGCGCACGGTGCGCAGTCTCGAGGCGCTGGTGCGCTGGACCCACCCGCAGCTCGGGCCGGTCTCGCCGGGCGAGTTCGTGCCGCTCGCCGAGCGCACCGGCGGCTCGCGCCGGCTCACCGACTGGGTGCTGAAGACCGCCATCCGCCAGCTGGGGGAGTGGCGCGAAGAGGGGCTCGAGGTGCAGCTGGCCGTGAACCTCTCGGCGCCCGACATCCTCGACCCGGAGCTCGGCGACCAGATCCTCGCGCTGCTGCGCAGCCACTCCGTGCATCCCGCCTCGCTCCTGCTCGAGATCACCGAGAGCGCGGTGATGCGCGACCCGCAGGGCGCGGCCCGCAACATGCAGCTGCTGCGCATCGCCGGCGTGCGCTTTGCGATCGACGACTTCGGCACCGGCCACTCCTCGCTGTCGCAGCTCTCGCTCCTGCCGGTGGACGAGCTGAAGATCGACCGTTCGCTCATCAGCCAGGCGCTCACCGGGGCCGCGAGCATCGTCACCTCGACCATCGAGCTCGGCCATACGCTCGGCCTCCAGGTGGTCGCCGAGGGGGTCGAGGAGGCCGAGGCCTGGAGCCTGCTGCGCCGCCTCGGCTGCGATTTTGCCCAGGGCTATCTCATCAGCCGGCCGCTGCCGGTGGCCGAGGTCGCGCCGTTCGTGCGCCGCGCCAACCAGCTGCTGCCGGCCTCGGAGGGGACGATCACACAGCTGCGCGCGCTCGGGGAGCTCACCGGGCGCCCCAAGCGCTGAGGCGGCCCATTCAACTAGCCTGCCGCCTCGAGCAGCGCGTCCACCCGCCGCCGGTATTGCAGCAGCAGCTCCGCGGCAAAATCTGCAAACGCGCGGATGCGGGGAGAGTTGCGCACGGCGCTGCGGCACACGACGGAGATCGCCGCGCCCGGAGCCGACCACTCGCTCAACACCACCTCGAGCTTGCCGACGGCGAGGGCTTCCGCGACCAGCAGGTCCATCGACTGCACGATGCCGGCGCCGCGCACCGCCGCCAGGATCCGCGCCTCGGCGGCGTTGAAGGCGACACTGAAGGGCAGCTGCAGCTGGCGGCGCACTGCGCCGCGCTGGAACAGCCACTTCTGCGGCCGGTGGCTGGTGGTGCCGAGGTGGCCGATGAGCTTGTGCTGGCGCAGCGCGTCTGGGTCGGCCGGAATGCCGTGCTCGCGCAGGTACGCGGGCGCGGCGCAGGTGATGAGGCGCGTGCTCACGATACGCCGTGCGATGAGGTGCGGTTCCCTGACGCGCCCGACCCGCACCACCAGGTCCACTTCCTCCTCGATGAGGTCGATCACCCGGTCGTTGAGCTGCACCTCGAGCTGCAGCTCCGGGTAGCGCGCGGTGAAGCGCGGCAGCGCCGGGATCAGCAGTGCGTTGCCGAACACTGTCGGCACATCGACCCGGAGTCTGCCGGCCACCGCGAGGCGCGTGCCGCGCAGCGCCTCGTCCGCCGCGGCGAGCTCGCTGAGGATCCGCTGGCAGCGCGTGAGGTACTCGGCGCCGTCACTGGTGAGCCCGACGCGGCGGGTGGTGCGATGGAGCAGCTGGCAGCGCAAGTGCCGCTCGAGCTCCGCCACGTGGGTGCTGACCACGGCGCGCGACACGCCGAGCGCGTCCGCGGCGCGGGTGAAGGAATGCAGCTCCGCCACCCGCGTGAAGCTCTTCATGCAGAGCAGCTGGTCCATCCCACCTATTGTATGGTATTTCGGAACAATAAATTCGTGATTAGCTTGTTTTTCTTGACAGCGGCGGGGCTTAGGGTAGCGCGACTATGTTCATCTTCCCGCGCCCGCTGTTCCCCGTCGCCGCCGCACTCGGTGTGCTGCTGCTGCTCGTCTGCCTGTCGGTTATGTCAGGTGGTTGAGGCGGCCGCCTGAGTGGGCGGTAGCGCACGCGCCACACGGACGCGCTTGTATCGCGGCCCGCCCTTGGGGTATCGTCCGCGCCGGTTCGTGACCTTTCCCTTTCCTGCCGCTTGCCGCCCGCCTCGTTTGCGAGTTGGCTTCCGAGTCTGAAAAGCCGAATCGTTCCCGACCAGGTGGCAGCGTGCGCGCCGACGATTCAATCGGTCTCCGGTCAGCACTCCTGCCAGTAGTGTGTTTGATTTCAGGAGTCTGATTGCATGACGAAGATCTATGTAGGCAACCTGCCCTTCTCCGCCACTGACGCCGAGGTTCGCGAGCTGTTCGCTCAGCACGGCACCGTCGAGTCCGTAAGCCTCATCACCGACCGTGACACCGGCCGGCCGCGTGGCTTCGGGTTCGTCGAGATGTCGCGCGCCGATGCCTCGCGCGCCATCCAGAACCTCAACGGCAAGGACCTGGGCGGGCGTCCGCTGCGGGTCAACGAGGCGCAGGAGCGCACCAGCGGCGGCAACCGCGGCGGCGGCGGCGGGCCGAAGCGCTGGTAAGCTGCACAGCCTAAGGCCGGCCGTCAGTGCCTCGCGGCATCGGCGGCCGGCCTTTTTCGTACTGAGGGGAGTGGTTTTCATGGGTAAGGGTGATCCGCGCACGCGCCGCGGCAAGATCTATCAGGGGTCCTTCGGCAAGTCGCGCCCCAAAGACCCGGCGAAGAAAAAGAAGAAAGCCCGCAAGCGCTGATCCCGGCCGCCGCCCTTCAGGCGAACGGCTCTGCGGTCGACGGCGCCGGGCGGATCTTGCGTGCGAGACAGTCCTGGATGAGCTCGAGCGCGCTACGCTCGTTCGGCGGCAGCTCGGCCGCGGACGATCCGAGCGGTGTCGTGCGCGTTCCCCAGCGCACCGCGTGGGCGCAGAACGACAGGCCCCCGCCGAAGCCCGGCATCAGCAGCAGCGCCCCCGGGCGCACGCGTCCCGCCTCGAGCGCCTCGCACAGCGCCACGGGCACCGTGGCCGCCGACATGTTCCCGTAACGGTGCACGGTCACGTAGACCCGCTCCATAGGCAGGTGCGCGCGCTTGGCGACTGCCTCGATGATGCGCAGGTTCGCCTGGTGCGGCACCACGAGCTCGACGTCCTCAGGCCGCGCCCCGATGCGGGCCAGGGCCTCCTCGCATGCCCCCGACATGCCCTGCACCGCGCGCTTGAAGATCTCCTGACCCTCGAACTGCCAGCGCGTGACACCGTAGAGCGTTCCGCGGTTGGCGTAGCGGCCGCCCATGCCGTGGACGCGCAGGATCTCGCGCGCCTCGCCATAGCAGCCGAGCTTCTCAGCGAGCAGACCCTGCGCGCTGGCGCTCCCCTCGAGCACCACCGCCGCGGCGCCGTCGCCGAACAGCACCGCAACGTCCCGGTCGCTCCAGTCCATGAAGGGCGAGATGAGCTCGGCGCCGATCACCAGCGCGTTGCGTACCACGCCGGTACGGATGAGCGCCGTCGCGGTCGACAGGCCGTAGAGAAAGCTTGTGCAGGCGGTGTTGATGTCGTAGGCCGCCGCGCCCCGTGCGCCGATGCGCATCTGGATGCCGGAGGCCATGTTGGGGACCTGGTCGTCGTAGCTGCAGCTGCCGAAGACGATGAGCTCGATGCGGCTGCCGTCGATGCCGGCGCAGGCGAGCGCGCGCGCGGCGGCGACCCAGGCGAGCTCGCCCAGGCCCACGTGCGAGATGCGCCGCTCGCGGATGCCCGTGCGGGTGAAGATCCACTCGTCGCTGGTGTCGAGAATGGTTGACAGATCCTGATTGCTGAGCACCGCGGGGGGCAGGCATTTTCCCCAGCCGGTGATCGCGGCATGACTCGCTGGCGCGCTGGCGCTCATGGGAGCGGGCAGGATAGCAGGGGCGACTTCCACCCGCCGCAGCTAGCGGCGCGGCCGCGCATCCGGCGCGTAATCGAAGGAATCGAAGTAGAGGCGCTGCGGGCTGAGGCCGTGCCGCGGGAAGCTCGAGCGCATCGCCTCGATCATCGCCGGGGGTCCGGCGGCGTAGACCTCGAAGGCACTCAGGTCCGGGTAGTCGGCAAGCACCGCGTCGTGCACCCAGCCGGTGCGGTGGTGCGTGGCCTCGGCACGGGTCGCCTCCGAGAGCACCGCGGTGAACTTGAGTTGGCTGTGGCTCACCGTCCAGCCGAGCACGCGCTGCTCCTCGTAGAGATCGGCGACGTGGCGCGCGCCCCAGTAGAAGTGGATGTCGCGCCGGATGCCGGTCTCGAGCACGTGCCGCAGCATCGACTTGAGCGGCGCGAAGCCGGTGCCGCCGCCCACCATGATGATGGGCGAGGTTCCCCCCTGGTAGCTGAATTGTCCCATCGGCCCCTCGATGCGCAGCAGCGCGCCGGGGCCGAGCGCGGGCGCGCCGTCGGCGGGGGAGCCGAACAGGCGCTGCGTGAAGCCGCCGCCGGCGACGCGCCGTACGTGCAGCTCGAGAAGCCCGGCATCGTGGGGCGGGCAGGCGAGCGAGAAGCTGCGCCGCCGGCCCCCCTCGAGCAGCACGTCGAGGTACTGACCCGGGTGAAAGCGCAGCCGCTCGACTGCCGGCAGCTGCAGCAGCACCTCGAGCACGTCGGCGGCGAGCGGCGTGAGGCGCGCGATCCGGCACGGCAGCGTCTTGATCTCGACGTCCGCCACGCTCGCGATGAGGCGCGCTTCGACCACGAGATCCGAGCGCGGTCGCGCCTGGCAGAGCAGCACCTGGCCACTCGCGGCCTCCTGCGCGGTGAGGCCGAGCGGGCGGCCGTGCGGATAGTGGATCTCCCCGCTGACGAGGCGCGCGCGGCAGGAGCTGCAATGGCCGGACTTGCAGCTGTGCGGGAGATTGAGCCCGGCAGCGAGTGCCGCCTGCAGCACCGGCTCTCCGGCGGCTACCCGCAGCGTGCGGCCGTGGGGCTCGATGCGTACGCTATGCTCGTCGGACAATTGCCCGCGCCTTTCACTGCAACAATCACCTGACCCAAGGACGAATAGACTAGACGCTAGAGATCACCCTGGCCAAGGAGACGCGGTGTTCGAGAACCCCTCCACGGACGAGATCGCGAAGCTCCTGCGCAGCGCCCATACCATCGCCGTCGTCGGCCTGTCACGCGACCCGACCCGGCCGAGCCACGGCGTGGCGCGCGCCCTCAAGCGTTTCGGCTATCGCATCATCCCGGTGACACCGGCCGCGGAGGTCGTCCTCGGTGAGCCAGCGGTCGCCTCGCTCGAGCAGCTCCCGGAGGTGCTGGAGCACGGCGAGCGCGTCGACATCGTCGAGGTCTTCCGCCGCCCCGTGCACGTCGCCGGCATCGTCGCCGACTGCATCCGTTTCCGCCTTCCGGCGCTGTGGCTGCAGGACGGTGTGATCGACGCGGCGGCGGCGCAGCGTGCGCGCGGCGCCGGGATCTTCACCGTGATGGACCGCTGCCTGTTCCGGGATCGTGCGGCGCTGCGCTGATTCATGGGAAAAATCGCCTGCGGCGATTTTCCGGACATGGCATTCTCAGCACCGCATGCGCATCGCCTTTACGAAGATGCACGGGGTCGGCAATGACTTCGTCGTGTTCGATGCGCCCCCCGATTCGGTCCTCGAGCCCGCGAGCCTCCGGGCGCTCGCCGAGCGCCGCACTGGCGTCGGCTTCGATCAGGCGCTGGTCCTCGAGCCGCCGCGGCGCGCCGGCACCGCCGTCTTCTATCGCGTCTTCAACGCCGACGGTGACGAGGTCGAGCAGTGCGGCAATGGCGCGCGCTGTATCGCCGCGCTCCTGCACCGCCGCGGGCGTACCCGCGGGGGCCGGGTGACGCTCGACAGCCCGGCGGGGGTGGTCGAGGCCGAGGTCCGCGGCGCGGCGAGCGTCTCGGTCGACATGGGGGTCCCCAACTTCGATCCGCGCTCGCTGCCGTTCGACGCGCCCGCCGAGGCCGATCCCTATCCGCTCGAGGTCGACGGACGCACGCTCGAGATCGGCGCGGTGTCGCTCGGCAACCCGCACGCCGTGCTGGTGGTTGCCTCGGTCGAGGCGGCGCCGGTCGGCGCGCTGGGACCGGCAATCGAGCGGCATGCGCGCTTCCCGCGGCGTGTGAACGCCGGGTTCCTCGAGATCGTCGACCGCACGCACCTCAAGCTGCGCGTCTACGAGCGCGGCGCCGGCGAAACGCTCGCCTGCGGCACGGGCGCGTGTGCCGCGGCCGCGGTGGCGCGGCGGCGCGGGCTCATCGACCCCGAAGTGCGCGTGCGGGTGCGCGGCGGCGAGTTGCGCGTAAACTGGGCGGGCCACGGGGAGCACATCTGGCTGAGCGGCCCGGCCGAGGTCTCCTTCGAAGGTCACGTCGAGCTCTAGAAAGGCGAGGTCCGAAATCATGACAACGAGAGAAGCCCGGGGTCTCAGCGCAATCGAGTCGGAGGAGGAGACGATCGCCGCCTACCTGCAGCGCAATCCCGATTTCTTCGAGCGCCATCAGCCGGTGCTGGCGCGCCTGAAGCTCCCGCACGCGCGCGGCGGCGCCGCCGTCTCGCTGGTCGAGCGCCAGATCGAGGTGCTGCGCGAAAAGCTCGCGGCCGTGGAGGGCAAGCTCGCCGAGCTGCTGCACACCGCCCGCGCCAACGACGCCATCGCCGAGCGCCTGCACCGCTTCACGCGGCGGCTGCTGCGCGCGGTGCCGCGTGCCGAGGCGATCGCGCGCATCGAGGCGGGGCTGCGCGAGGACTTCGACGCGTTCCACGCGGCGCTGGTGCTGATCGATCCCCCCGCGGGCCTGCCGGAGCAGAAGTTCGTGCGCGTCGTGTCCGCCGTCGATCCGAACCTCAAATCCTTCGAGAGCCTGTTCGCGAGCGGCAAGCCGCGCTGCGGCCAGGCGCGCGACTCGCAGCGCGAGTTCCTGTTCGGCCCCGAGGGCCCGGAGATGGGCTCGGTGGCGCTGGTGCCGCTCGGTCCGAAGGGCTCGATCGGCCTGCTGGCGCTTGGCAGCGTCGATCGCGAGCGCTTCCACCCGGGCATGAGCACCGAGTTTCTCGCCCGCATGGCGGACCTGATCGCGGATGCGCTGACCGCGACCGAGGCGGCCTGACGGGTGGCGAGCCCGCGGCGCGCCGATACCCGATGAATCCGGCGGCACTGGCGTGCCTCGCGCGCTTCCGCCGCTACCTCGGCTTCGAGCGGCGGCTGTCGGCGCATACCGATACGGCCTACGCGCGCGACTTGAGGGCGCTGGTGAAGTTCTGCGACCGGATGCGAGTCGCCGACTGGGGCGCCCTCGACAGCCAGCACGTGCGCACTTTTGCCGCCCACTCGCACGCCGGGGGCCTCAGCCCGCGCAGCGTCCAGCGGCGGCTGTCGGCGGTGCGCAGCTTCTACGAATTCCTGCTGCGCGAGGCGCCGGCCGCGAGCGCGCGCGGCAGGCGGCCCCGGCGCGCCGGGCGCGTGCGCGCCAATCCGGCGCTCGAGGTGCGCGCCCCCAAGACCGCACGGCGCCTGCCGCATACCCTGGATGCCGACCAGATGGGGCGGCTGCTGGAGATTCCCGCGGGCGGAGCTCTTACGGCACGCGACCGCGCGCTGATGGAGCTGCTCTACTCCTCGGGCCTGCGGCTCGCGGAGCTGGTCGGACTCGACCTCGCCGACCTCGATCTCCGGGACCGCACCGTGCGGGTGCTCGGCAAGGGCCGCAAGTCGCGCATCGTGCCGGTGGGAAGGCTGGCGCTCGGGGCGTTGCGCGCCTGGCTCGGGGAGCGGGCGGCGCTCGCGGCCGCGGACCAGCCGGCGCTCTTCGTCGGGCGCTCGGGCAAGCGCCTGGGGCCCCGTGCGATCCAGACGCGCGTCGACTATTGGGCGAGGCGCCAGGGCTTAGGGGTGCACGTCCATCCGCATATGTTCCGGCATTCCTTCGCCTCGCATCTGCTCGAGTCGGGCGGGGAGCTGCGTGGCGTGCAGGAGCTGCTCGGGCACGCCGACATCTCCACCACCCAGATCTATACCCACCTTGATTTCCAGCACCTGGCCCGCATCTACGACGCTGCACACCCGCGGGCGCGCCGAAAGGCTTAAAGTCGAGCCTCGAATCCGCCGCTCCCGCGGAATCGTCACCCCTTTTGAGTCAGCTATGAACGACCCGGCAGTCTTCAATCCTCACGGCACCACCATCCTCGGCGTCCGCCGCAACGGCGCCGTCGCCCTGGGGGGCGACGGCCAGGTAACCCTCGGCAGCACCGTCATGAAGGGCAACGCCCGCAAGGTGCGGCGGCTGTTCGGCGACAAGGTGCTCGCCGGCTTCGCCGGCGGCACCGCGGACGCCTTCACGCTGTTCGAGCGCTTCGAGGGCAAGCTCGAGAAGTACGGCAACCTGACGCGTGCCGCCATCGAGCTCGCCAAGGACTGGCGCTCCGACCGCTACCTGCGGCGCCTCGAGGCGCTGCTGCTGGTGGGCGATCCGGAGAAGCTCTTCATCATCTCGGGCAACGGCGATGTGATCGAGCCCGATCACGACGTCGCGGCGATCGGCTCCGGCGGCCAGTACGCGCTCGCCGCCGCACGGGCGCTGCTCGAGGGATCGACCCTGAGCGCGCGCGAGATCGTCGAGCGCTCGCTCGACATCGCCGCCGACATCTGCATCTACACCAACCGCAGCCTCAGCATCGAGGAGCTGAACGCAGCCAAGGGCAGGGAGTCCAGGTAAGCACATGTCCTCCGCACTCACGCCCCGGCAGATCGTCCAGGAGCTCGACAAGCACATCATTGGCCAGGACGCGGCCAAGCGCGCCGTGGCGATCGCGCTGCGTAATCGCTGGCGCCGCATGCAGGTCGAGGAGCCGCTGCGCCAGGAGATCACGCCCAAGAACATCCTCATGATCGGCCCGACCGGGGTCGGCAAGACCGAGATCGCGCGGCGACTGGCCAAGCTCGCCAACGCGCCGTTCGTCAAGGTCGAGGCGACCAAGTTCACCGAGGTGGGTTACGTCGGCCGCGACGTCGACTCGATCGTCAAGGAGCTGGCCGACGTCGCGGTTAAGATCACCCGCGAGCAGGAGATGGCCAAGGTGCGCGAGCGTGCGCTCGATGCGGCCGAGGAGCGCGTGCTCGACACGCTGCTGCCGAAGCCGCGCATGATGGGCTTCTCCACCGACGAGCCGGCCCACGCGCGCGATTCCGAGACGCGGCAGAAATTCCGCAAGATGCTGCGCGAGCACGAGCTCGACGACCGCGAGGTGGAGATCGAGATGCGCGCCGTGCCGATGGGCGTTGAGATCATGGCGCCGCCCGGGATGGAGGAGATGCAGCAGCAGCTGCAGTCGATGTTCCAGAACCTCGCCGGCAACCGCACCCGCACCCGCAAGGTCAAGGTGCGCGAGGCGCTCAAGCTCCTCACCGACGAAGAGGCCGGCAAGCTCATCAACGAGGACGAGCTCAAGATCCGCGCGCTCGCCAACGCCGAGCAGAACGGCATCGTGTTCATCGACGAGATCGACAAGGTGACGCGCCGCCAGGAGACGCTCGGGGCCGACGTGTCGCGCGAGGGCGTGCAGCGGGACCTGTTGCCGCTGGTCGAGGGCTCGACGGTGGCGACCAAGTACGGCCCGGTGAAGACCGACCACGTGCTGTTCATCGCCTCGGGTGCCTTCAGCCTCTCGAAGCCCTCGGACCTGATCCCGGAGCTCCAGGGTCGTCTGCCGATCCGTGTCGAGCTCGAATCGCTCAAAGTGGGCGACTTCGTGCGCATCCTCACCGAGCCCGACGCCTCGCTCACCACGCAGTACAGGGCGCTGATGGCGACCGAGGGCGTCACGGTCGAGTTTGCCGCGGACGGCGTACGCCGCATCGCCGAGATCGCCTTCGAGGTCAACGAGCGCACCGAGAACATTGGCGCGCGGCGCCTGCACACGGTGATGGAGCGCCTCCTCGAGACCGTCTCCTACGAGGCCGCAGCGCAGGAGGGGCAGGGCACGGGCGGTGCGCCGGGCGCGAGCGCGGTCACCATCGACGCGAAGTACGTCGACGATCACCTCGGCAAGCTCGTCAAGGACGAGGACCTGAGTCGCTACATCCTCTAGGGCGCTGCCTCCGCCCGGCGCCGCCGAGCGCCTGTTTGAACGTTTCCGTCATGTGTATGTTGCGCACCACATAGGGTGTCACCCCTAGGGGGCATCGGGTAGCATTGCCCGAACAAAACGCAGCCCGTCCTGGGGAGCAATAACATGAATCGAAGCGGATGCGTCCCGGTCGTGTCGGCCGCGGTCGCCGGCCTGAGTTTCCTCACTGATGTGCTCGCGCAACAGCCGCAGGCGGGCGTGGAAAACGTCTCGGCGCTGCAGGAGGTGGTGGTGACGGCGACCAAGCGCACTTCCACCGTGCAGGACACGCCGATCAGCATCACCGCCGTCACCGGCAGGGAGCTCGAGGAGCGCGGCTTTACGGACTTCACTGCGTTCGCCCAGACGGTGCCCGGCATCTCCATGAAAACGAGCGGCGCCGGGCAGACCGAGTTCGAGATGCGCGGCATGACTTCCTCCGGCGGCAACTCCGCGACCGTCGGCTTCTATCTCGACGACACGCCGATGTCGGCGCCGGCGGCCGCGCAGAACGGCAAAGTCGTCATCGATCCGAACCTCTACGACCTGAATCGCGTCGAGGTGCTGCGCGGTCCGCAGGGTACGCTGTACGGATCGGGCTCGATGGGCGGCACCATCAAGGTCGTCACCAACCAGCCGGATCTCAACGCCTTCGACCTGTCCGGCAAGCTGTTCGCGTCCGCCTACGACGGCGGCAGCGGCAACGGTTTCAACAACGGCGAGAGCGGCATGATCAACCTGCCGTTCGGCGGCGGCGCGGCGGCGCTGCGCATCGTGGGCACCTACGAGTACGACAGCGGCTGGATCGACCGTATCGTCATCGCCGCGCCCGACTTCCCGCTCGAGACCGGCTGCGATGCGAGCGGCTTCTGCCCCAACCGCGGCAAGGTCGCCGCGGCGCCCATCGGGCAGCAGTTCCCCGGCGTGAATACCGAGAAGCTGACCGGCGCGCGCGCCACGCTGCTGGTGAAGCCCACCGACAACCTGTCGATCAGCGGGTCGTTCTTCTATCAGAACGTCTACCAGGGGGGCCTGAGCCAGATCGACACTGATCCGGGGACCTACACCAACTATCAGGCTTTCAACCTGCCCGAGCCGTTCACGGACCGCATCGACATCGGCAGCCTCAACATCCAGTATCACTTTCCCTGGGCGGATTTCACCTCGGTGACCTCGTACTGGAACCGCGACGAGCTGATACGCCAGGACGGCACCGAGGAGCTGCAGTGGGTGCTCACGACGCTTGCGGGCGTCGGCGGCCCGCTCGCGGGCTGCCCCATTCCGCTTCCGATCTACCCCGACCCGGCCAACTGCGCTCCTGGCCCGACGACCCCGACGCCGCTCGAGGACGACAAGTCGTGGCAGACGACCGAGGAGGTGCGCCTGGCCTCCTCCGGCGACACCGACCTGAAGTGGCTGCTCGGGTACTTCTACCAGGACTTCGAGTCCGACTGGGACCTGTTCGTGCTGCAGCCGGGAGCCGCGCCGATCTTCGGCACCGGTAACGCCTTCGTGCAGTACCAGCCTACCAAGATCATCCAGAACTCGGTCTTCGGCGAGGCCTCCTACCGCTTCGCGCCGCACTGGACCGTGACCGCGGGGCTGCGCCGCTACTCCTTCAGCAACGAGGTCACGACCAGTGTCTGGGGGTACCTGAGCTCGACCGGCAGCGACACCGTCTCGACCCTGACCAACAACGAGAAGGACCAGGGTTTCAATCCGAAGCTCAACCTCGCGTATGAGCCGGGCAAGGACCTGCTGCTCTTCGGCACCGCCTCCAAGGGCTTCCGCCCTGGCGGTGCCAATCAGCCGGTGCCCGTCGGCAGCGTGGGCCTGGGTCCCGCGTGCGAGGCGAATCTGCAGGCGATCTACGGCACGACTGGCTTCGTGCCGGCGCCGAACACCTTCAACCCGGACACCGTCTGGACCTACGAGCTCGGCGAGAAGTGGCGCACCGCGGACAGCAGCCTGGTGCTGAACGGCTCGATCTACTACTCGAAGTGGACCGCCGCCCAGCAGTTCGTGCCGATGTCCTGCGGCTTCAACTTCTCGACCAACACCGGCGATGCCAACATCAAGGGTGCGGAGCTCGAGCTCGACGCGCTGGTTGCGCCGGGGCTGGTGTTTGCCGCGAACGCCGCCTACACGCACGCGTTCTTCGATCCGAGCACGGTGTTGCCGGGCGTCATCGCGGCCAACGGCCTCGAGGTGCAGGACGTGCCGAAGATGACCTCGAACACCTCGCTCTCCTATCGGGTGCCGCTCTCCAACGGCATGACCTTCGTCTCGCGCATCGAGGACACTTACGTGACCTCGCGTCAGGAAGTGACTGCCGCCCTTTATACGATCCCGTCCTACCAGCTGCTCAACGCGCGCGCCGGCGTCGAGGGCGACAGGTGGTCGGCGGTGTTTTTCGTGAATAACCTGGGCGACAAGCTGGCGCAGATCAGCAACGCCTACCAGATCAACGTCGGTATCCCGACCTTCCAGCGCGCGACGGTCGCGCCGCCGCGCACCATCGGTCTCGAGCTGAACTACAGGATGAAATAGGCCGCGGCGCGGTCGAGCTACCGGAGGCTAGAACGGCTTTCGACGCTGGCGCCGGGCGGGTCCGGCGTAATCCTGCGGCGCGAAGCCTCGACGCTGAGCAAGAGGCTCCTCGCCATCGAGGCGATCGGCGAGATTGTCGATATCCGAGCCCGTGATCCCGCACGACTCGAAGTGATCCTTCCAGCCATCCACTACCGCGATGATCTCGAGCACTGCCTGAGCGGCCTCTTCGTTGGATAAGTCGAAGAGCGCGCACTGTGATATGGCATTCTTCAGGGTCGATTCGCGCCCCTGCGTCCCTACGGTGAACTCCTGGTGTCCCTGACCTGAATTGGTGGGCAGCACGTCATAGGCTGGGGCCAGATGCAGTCTCCCCGCCCGGGATGCGGGCAGGTAGATGAGCGAGTGGTTTTTCTCGTGATCATCCGTATTGTCGATCAGGATGTTGAACACCATGCGCCGAAAGAGCTCGCGCATGTGCTGAACGTTGGCGCTCTCGGCGGTCTCGCCGCTGCGTCGCAGTGCCTGAGCAAGGGCCGGGTAGCCCAGATCCGGGTTGTGCGGGAAGAGCGCACGCAACACCGTACCGGCCGATAGCGAGTGCAAGCGGGTCTTGCCCGCGCGGTCAAAGCGACGCACGACGATTGCGTGCTCACCGGCGAGGTTCACCACACGCGTCTCAGCGGCACGAATACCGGCCTTCAGGGCGAGGGTCATGGCGGCGTGCTCGATGAGCGGCCCATCGGTCGGCTCACCGGCAAAAAATTTGATGACCCATTCCTCCCCGTCGATGCGGATGAGCGCCTTGGGCTTTGCGCCACCCAGGCTTCCGCCCGCGTGCGCGATCGTCCGCTCCTGCGTGGTGAGAGCCTCTTTCGCCGAGATCTTTCGCATCACGTCACTTAAGGCCTGTGCGGCCTCGAGTCGTGGGATCGGAGCGGCTTCGCGCGGCAGATATTGATCCGGCGAGGTGGAGACACCCAGGGCTCCGAAGCGATCGTCGCCTGCGAAATACAGATACTCCATGAGAGAGAGTCTCGCGGGGCGATCGACAAACTGGATCACGCGCTCGCCCCAGCGGTCAGGGCGCGCATCATCCACCGCGCCGGCGGCCCGTCCCGGCTCGCGCGGCGCGGCTTCGTTCGCGGTGAGCGGCAGATCCTCGCTGAGCCGAAAGCCCGACTCGATCCAGCTTTGCGCATAGGTGAGCGAGACACCGCGAGTGAGCTGCAGATACCGCAGCTCGCCGATGAGACGCGGGGCGGACGGGTCGCCCAGATAGAAGAGCCACAGATTGTCGAAGCGCGACGGATTACTTCTCATGTGTGACTTGCCGACGTTGCTTGCGGGTCTGCGCTGCGGCCCGCGCATCGCGCGCGCGAGTCTTCCCGAGCTCTACGGCTTCACGCACCTCGAGCTCGATCGCGCCGCTGTCGTGTTCAGGCGCCGCGAGATCGCCGACGCTCAAGTCCTTGCCGATCAGCCATAGCGCCGTCAGGTAGATGCCGATGCTGACCGACGGCTCGCCCGCCTCCATGTTCATGAGGGTCGGCACGCTCACTCCCATGCGGGCGGCCCAGGAGGCGAGGGACTCACGCCGGCGCAGCCGGGCAACGGCAAGGTCGGCGCCGAGCTTCGCCAGGGCATCCAGGCTTGCCGGGGGTAATCGGTCAGTTGAAGCAGATTTCATAAAATATACTATATCAAAAAAGCCTATAGTATACAAATATACTTTACTGCTTAGAGCCAGCGGCGCGGGGGGGGTGTGCTCCCTAGATCCTGAAGCGGTCCTTGAGCTCTCCGGCCATCCGCCGGCTGACAGCCAACGGCGCCGGCGAGCCACGCAGCCGCACGAAGTACTGGCCGTCGGCGTCGCGCTCGATGCGCTCGAGCTGCTTCACCGCGACCAGCGCGTTGCGGTGGATGCGGACGAAGGCCGCGGCGAACTCGCTCTCGAGGAGGCGCAGGGAGTCCTCGATCAGGTCCTCGCCGTTCGCGTGCGCGACCGTGGTGTACTTGCGGTCGGCGAGGAAGTAGTGCACCTCCTCGATGGGGATGAGCTTCAGTCCCGCCCGCGTGCGCGCCGCGATGTGCGTGCGGCGCGTCTCGCCGCCGGCGGCCGCGAGCTTCTGCAGCTGGGCGCGCGTCAGCCGTCCGGCGCGGGTCAGCGCCGCGGCGAGCTGCTCCTTGCGCACCGGCTTCAGCAGGTAGCCGACCGCGTGCGCCTCGAAGGCCTCGACCGCGTACTGGTCGTAGGCGGTCGTGAAGATGATGGCCGGCGGCTCCTCGAGCGTGTTCAGGTGGCGCGCCGCCTCGAGCCCGTCCATGCCCGGCATGCGCACGTCGAGCAGCACGATGTCCGGGGCGAGATCGTGCGTGAGCGCCAGCGCTTCCGCGCCGCTCACCGCCTCACCCACCACCGCCGCCTCCGGGATCTCGCCGAGGAGGCTGCGCAGCCGCACGCGCGCCGGCGGCTCGTCGTCGACGATCAGCACCTTGAGTAGCGGCGCGCTCACGGGCTGAAGGCGGCGGCCGGCGGCGCCGACTGTCGCTCAAGGAGCGGGAAGCGCAGCGTGACGATGTATTCGCCGTCGAAGGCCCCGGATTTCATCAGCGCCCGCTCGCCATAGAGAAGGGTGAGGCGCTCGCGGATGTTGGCGAGCGCCAGGCGGTTGCCGTCGCGCTGCTGTGGACCCGCGCCGAGCGGATTGCGTACCACGATGGTGATGAGCCCGGAGCTGATCTCGCCGCTGATGGTCACACGGCCGCCTTCGGGGCGCGGCTCGATGCCGTGATAGATGGCGTTCTCGAGCAGCGGCTGGATCGTGAGGCCGGGCACCAGCGCGCTGCCCGGGAGCGAGTCGGTCTTCCAGTCGACCGCGAGTCGCTCGCCGAGGCGCAGCTGCTCCATGCGCTGGTAGGTGCGCGCCACCTCCAGCTCTTCCGCCAGCGTGATGGTGCTGTACTTGTCGCTCAGGGTGGCGCGGAACAGGTCGGCCAGATCCTGCACCGCGCTCTCGGCGCGCGGCGGGTCGCTGCGCGTGAGGGCGGCGATGGTGTTCATGCTGTTGAAGAGAAAGTGCGGGCGGATGCGCGCCTGCAATGCGTGCACGCGGGCGGCGGCGCGCAGCTCGATGCTGCGGCGCCATTCGTGTGCCACGTAGAAGTAGCGCAGCGCGAGCCCGGTCACCACCAGCCCGATCCAGACGTTGCGCAGCGCGAAGCTCACCGGGTTCCTGGGAAAGAGCGCCGCGGCGCCGGTATCGGTCACCAGATGGGAGCGGCCGATCAGGTACGCGCACGCGGAGATGAGCGCCACCAGCGCCGCGATCAGGCCGAGCACGGCGGCCGAGCCCGCCGCGGCGCTGAGGCGCATCAGGTAACGGCGCAGCACGCACAGCAGCCCCGCGCCGGTGATCCCGATCCACAGGAGGAACAGCGAGGTGCGCACCAGGTCAGTCCAGAAATCGACCACGATGCTCTGCCGTGCCAGTGTCAGCACGAAGGCGGTGAGCTCGACGATCAGGACGATGGCGAGCGTCGTGCGCTGGGTGCAGAAGTCGGGGAGATAGAGCGAGCGCCGTTCGTCTTCAGTCGCGTTCATGGAGTGCGCGGCGGCGGACGCAGCGGCGGTACGCCCATGATGTTGGTGCGCTCGAACAGCTCCTCTTTGAGGCGGAATGTGGCGGAGATGTCCTCGTCACCATAGCCGCGCGCCACCAGCTCGGCGTACTCGGCCAGCATGCGCTCCACCACCGGCAGCTCCACGCCGAAGCGCGCCGCCATCTCGTGGCAGATGCGCAGGTCCTTCTGGTGCAGCCGGACGCGGAAGCCCGCCGGGTAGGCGCCCTTCGCCATGTTGGGCGCGCGATGCACGAAGTACCAGGAGGAGCCGGCGCCCTTGCCGAGCGTGTCGATGAGGATCGGCAGCGGCAGCCCCTGCGCGCGCGCGAACGCCATCGCCTCGGCGACCGCCTCGATGATGCCGGCGCACATGATCTGGTTGGTGGCCTTGGCGGCCTGGCCCGCGCCGACCGGGCCGAACAGGCTGATGGTCTTGCCGAGCGCCTCGAGCACCGGCCGGGCGCGCTCGAAGGCGGCCGGCGTCCCACCCGCCATGATGGCGAGCGTGCCGTCGCGCGCGCCCTCGATGCCCCCGCTCACGGGGCAGTCGAGGAACTCGACGCCCTTGCGCCCGAGGAGCTCGTCGGCTTGGCGCGCGGTCTCGGCGCTCACGGTGGAGCAGTCGAGCATGAGACTGCCCGCCTTGAATCCGGGCGCGAGGCCCTGCGCGACCTCGAGGACGTCCGCATCGGCCGACACGCAGGAGACGACCACCTCGACCTGGCCGGCGAGCTCGGCGAGCGTGGCGGGAGCGGCCACGCGCAGCTCGGCAGCGAGCGCGCTGGCCTTGGCCGGGGTGCGGTTCCAGACCGCAGTGAGCAGTCCCCTGCGGTGGAGGTTGCGCGCCATGTGCATGCCCATGGCGCCGAGTCCGACGAAGCCTGCGCGCATCACTCGTTAGCACCCGGTGCGGCAATGCACCTCGTGCGGCCGGCCCGGCCGCGGAACGACACTATAGAGCGAAAGCGCGACTGCACGGAATCGCTGCAGCCTGGATGCGCAGCGCCGCGGCCGACGGGGCGCCGCTTAGTGCGAGGTCGCGAGCGCCGGGTTGACCTTCGGCTCGGGGACGGGCTGCGGCTCGGGGATCGGTTGCGGCTCGGGGATCGGCTGGTCGGGCTTCCACTCCGGCACGTTGCCGCAGGCCTGCTCGACGTCCTTGCGCGCCTGCGCGCGATAGCCGTCGGCATCGGTATCCGACATGTACTCGCGCTCGCCGTCCTTGCCTTCCTTGTAGACACGCCGCGACGCGATCGCCTTCATGTAGCGATCCTTGGCCCAGCGGCACTGCTGATCGCGCGCCTTGGCGACATCCTGCTGCACGGCGCGCTGGTTGGCCTGGTCGCCGAGCTGCTCGTTGGCGCGATTGCCCGCCGTGCGCGGCGCACTCGCCGCGGGAGCGTCCGGATGGGGATGGGCGGTCTTCACGACCACCGAGCCCGGCACCCACACGTCGCTGTAATGCACGATCCCGTCCGTATCGACCCAGCGGAACACATCCGCGCGGGCCACGGTGCACACTCCGGCAAGAACGAGGGCGGTGATCGATACCAGTCGCAGCATAAAAGGGCCTCCGCAGGCCAGTATGGGGGGTCCCCTGCCCGCCGGCCCTTGAAGTCCGTCACACGGCCGCGCTGCAGGGTCCGCTCAGGCTCACACCATACAAAGGCGGCGTCGCAGGCGCCAGCTCAACCGTTCCGGGCCGTCGGTCTAGAGGTCGTAGGCCCGCTCGCCGTGGGAGGTGATGTCGAGCCCTTCACGCTCCTCTTCTTCCGGCACCCGCAGTCCCACCACGAGCTTCACGACATAAAAGGCCGCGAAGGCCACGACCGCTGTCCACACCAGGACCAGGCAGACCGCCTTCAGCTGGATGAAGAACTGGGTGGCGACACCTGGATATCCGCTCGTGCCCTTGACCCAGTCGACGGTCGAGCCGGGCCCGCCGAGCGCGGGTGCGTTGAATATGCCGGTCATGAGCGCGCCGAAGATCCCGCCCACGGCGTGCACGCCGAAGACGTCGAGCGAGTCGTCGGCCCTGATGAGACGCTTAAGGCCCGTGACGCCCCACAGACACGCGACCCCGACGCCGAGCCCGATGACGAAGGCGCCGGGAATGCCGACGTTGCCGGCGGCCGGCGTGATGGCCACGAGCCCGGCAACCGCGCCGGAGGCTGCGCCCAGCATCGAGGGCTTGCCCTTCAGCAGCCACTCGGCCGTCATCCACGAGAGCACCGCGCAGGCCGTTGCGAGGTAGGTGTTCATGAAGGCGAGCGCAGCCGAGCCGTTGGCCTCGAGGGCGGAGCCGGCGTTGAAGCCGAACCAGCCGAACCACAGGAGCGATGCCCCGACCATCGTGAGCGTCAGGTTGTGCGGGGCCATCGGCTCGCGGCCCAAGCCGACGCGCCTGCCGAGCACGAAGGCGCCGACCAGGCCCGCCACGCCGGCGTTGATGTGCACGACCGTGCCGCCGGCGAAGTCGAGCGCACCCCACTGCCAGATGAGGCCGCCGGTGGCGCTGACCGCGGCGGCCGTGTCGCTCGAGGTGTAGGCGTCCGGTCCCGGCCAGTACCACACCATGTGGGCCACCGGCAGGTAGCTGAAGGTGAACCACAGCACGAGAAACAGCAGCACGGCGGAGAACTTGATGCGCTCGACGATGGAGCCGAGGATCAGGCAGCAGGTGATGGCGGCAAAGGTCGCCTGGAAAGCGACATAGACGAGCTCGTAGAGCGGCGTGTTGCGGCTGAAGGTCGCCGCGGTCGAGAAGACTCCGGTCCGGGAGTTGAAGGTGCCGGCCAGGAACAGCCGGCTGAAGCCGCCGATGATCGCGTTACCCTGCGTGAAGGCGAGCGAGTAGCCGTACACGCACCACAGCACCGTGATCAGGGAGAAGCCGACGAACACCTGCATGAGCACCGACAGCATGTTCTTGGTGCGCACCAGCCCGCCGTAGAAGAGCGCCAGCGCCGGCACCGACATCAGCAGCACGAACGCGGTCGAGGTGAGCATCCACGCCGTGTCGCCCTTGTTGGGTACGGGCGTATCGGCCAGGGCGAGCGCGGGCGCGAGGGTCAGCGCCAGGCCGAGCCAGGCGGGACTGCGGCGTGCGGGGATTCGGGTCGCATGGGCTGCGGTCGGCATAGTCTCTCCGGAGTGTGTGCGAAGCGCGTCGCGGGCATTTCGTATCGCTCGCGCCGCAAATGCGTTCTGCACGGGCGTACGCGGGCGCGTAAGCTCGGGCCCTGCGCACGAGGTGCAGCTTCCGTGCCACTTACCGGCGGGGCGCACTTTCCGCGCACTTGCACGCGCAGATGGCGCGACGCCGCACTATTTTGGGGCGTGGCGCCCTGCGGCTGCGCCAAAGCGGAGCAGCGGGGCTGAGCTAGGAGCTTGCGATGGATTCACTGCGGATCGACGACCTGGCCCGACGCCTGATGGAGCAAGTGCCGCCGGCGCTGCGGGCCGTGGGAGAGGACCTCGAGGCGGGCTTTCGTGCCGTGCTGCGCGAGCGGCTCGCCAGGCTCGACCTCGTCACGCGCGATGAGTTCGACGCGCAGACCCGGGTGCTGGCGCGTACGCGCACGCGGCTGGAAGAGCTCGAAGCGCGGCTTGCCGCCCTGGAAGGCACGCCGGAAACCTGACGAGGGCTCGTGGCGTTCGCGCGGGTGGCTTGCCGGGCGCAAGTGGGCCTCAACGCGCCACTCGTGCACGTCGAGGTGAGCCTCGCGAGCGGGCTGCCCACGTTCTCGATCGTGGGCCTGCCGGCCATGGTGGTGCGCGAAGCCAAGGAGCGGGTGCGCGCGGCACTCCTCAACTCGCAGTTCGAGTTTCCTGCGGGCCGCATTACCGTGAATCTCGCGCCCGCGGACCTGCCGAAGGAAGGCGGCCGCTTCGACCTGCCGATCGCGCTCGGCGTGCTGCTCGCCTCCGGGCAGGTGAGGCTCATCGCATCGAGCGCGCGCACGGCCTCGCGTGAGTTCTACGGTGAGCTCGGACTCACGGGCGAGCTGAAGGCGGTGCGCGGGCTCCTGCCGGCCGCGGCGCAGGCGCGCCGCGCCGGCCACGAGCTCATCGTGCCGCGTGCCAATGCGGCCGAGGCGTGCGCCGTGGCGCCACAGCTGGTGCGCGCCGCCGATCACCTGCTCGAAGTCTGCGCCCACGTCGCCGGGACACGGCCGCTTCCCGCGGGCGCTGCCGCAGCTGGCGCGCGCAGGCAGCCGGCACGCACTTGCAGTGCGCCGCTCGATCTCGCGGACGTGCGCGGACAGCTGCATGCCAAGCGCGCGCTCGTCGTCGCGGCCGCGGGCGGACACAGTCTCCTCATGATCGGCCCGCCGGGATGCGGCAAGAGCATGCTCGCGCAGCGACTGCCGGGCCTGCTGCCGCCGCTTTCGGCCACCGAAGCACTCGAGGTGGCCGCGATCGCCTCGGTGAGCGCCGCCGGGTTTCGCCAGGAGTCGCTCACCGAGCGTCCGTTCCGCGCACCGCACCACTCGAGCAGCGCGCCGGCGCTGGTCGGCGGGGGAGTGCGCGCCCGGCCCGGGGAGATCAGCCTTGCCCACCGCGGCGTGCTGTTTCTCGATGAGCTGGCGGAGTTCGCGCGTCCGGTCCTCGAGGCGCTGCGCGAGCCGCTCGAGACCGGGCTGATCTCGGTGGCGCGCTGCGCGCTCACAACCCAGTACCCCGCGGAGTTCCAGCTCGTCGCCGCGATGAACCCCTGTCCCTGCGGTGGCCTCGGCGATCCTCGGCGCAGCTGCCGCTGCACACCCGAGAGCGTACGGCGCTACCGTGCGCGCGTGTCGGGCCCGCTGCTCGACCGGCTCGACCTGCAGATCGAGCTGCCGCCGGTCGATCCGGGCGACTTCGACGCCGCGCCGGATACGCGCGCCGGCAGCGCCGCGGCCGCCGCCGCCGTGAACCGGGCGCGCGAGCTGCAGCGCACGCGCCAGGGAATGTGCAACGCGCAGCTCGCGGATGCCGGGGTGCATCGGTGGTGTGCGCCCGATGAGTCGGGGCGCCGGATACTCGAGGCGGCGATGCAACGCCTGCGGCTCTCGGGGCGCGGGCGCCAGCGCGTGCTCAGGGTGGCGCGCACGATCGCCGATCTCGACGGTCGACCTGCGCTCGGCGCACGCGAGGTGAGCGAAGCGGTGACGCTGCGCTGTCTGGATCGCGCAGCGGACTAAAGGGACGGAGGCCGGCGAGCCCTGAGCGGCGCGCCTACTGCGCGATCTGCACCATGTGGTCGACGGCC
>DATMMK010000028.1:0-38690 GCA_035569755.1 Steroidobacteraceae bacterium | reverse complement strand
CCGAGAGTCTGTCGCTCGGGATGGTGCGCGTGCTCGACGCCGACCATCGCGCCGTGGGCCCCTGGAATCCGCACGTCGAGCCCGAGGAGCTGCAGGTGGGCCTGCGCCACATGCTGCTGACGCGCCTGTTCGACGATCGGATGCAGAAGATCCAGCGCCAGGGGCGCATCTCCTTCTATATCAAGTCCACGGGTGAGGAGGCGGTGGCGGTCGCCGCCGGCATGGCGCTGCAGCCGACCGACATGCTGTTCCCGTCCTACCGGCAGCAGGGCCTGCAGGTGGTGCGCGGCCGCAATCTGGTCGACCTCATGTGTCAGTGCCTTTCCAACACGCACGACATGTGCAAAGGCCGCCAGATGCCCATCATGTATCACTGGGGCAGCGGCAATATATTCACGATCTCGGGCAATCTCGCCACGCAGTTCCCACAGGCGGTCGGTTGGGCGATGGCGGCGGCCATCAAGGGCGAGGACCGCATCGCCTCGAGCTGGCTCGGCGAAGGCTCGAGCGCCGAGGCCGACTTTCACTACGCCATGACGTTCGCGGCCGTGTACCAGGCGCCGGTGATTCTCAACCTGGTAAACAATCAGTGGGCCATCTCCACCTTCCAGGGCTTCGCCGGCGGCGAGCATCAGACCTTCGCACAGCGCGGGCCGGGTTATGGCATCCCCGGTATCCGCGTCGACGGCAACGATTTTCTCGCCGTGTATGCGGTGACCCAGTGGGCCGCGCAGCGCGCCCGCCAGAGCGGCGGCCCGACGCTCATCGAGCTCGTGACCTACCGGGCCGGCGCGCACTCGACCAGCGACGATCCGTCGCGCTACCGTCCCAAGGAAGAATGGCGCGCGTGGCCGCTCGGAGATCCGATAGCGCGCCTCAAGCAGCACCTCATCACGCTCGGCGAGTGGTCCGAGGAGCGGCACGCACGGCTCGAGAAGGAGCTCGATGCTCACGTCAGCGCCTCCTGGAAGGAGGCCGAGAGCTACGGAACCCTCACCAGCGGACCAACGCTCGATCCGCTGACGATGTTCGAGGACGTCTTCAAGGAGATGCCGCCCAACCTCCAGGCGCAGCAGCGCGAGTTGCGCGCGCTGCGCGAGGCGCAGGGCGAGACGCGCAGCGCGGCGCCGGCCCCGACCGCCGCCGGCAAGAGGTGAGCCGATGGCCCGGATGAACATGGTCCAGGCGCTCAACTCGGCCATGGACGTGATGCTCGAGCGCGATCCGCGCGTCGTCGTCCTCGGCGAGGACGTCGGTTACTTCGGCGGCGTGTTCCGCGCCACCGAGGGACTGCAGCGCAAGCACGGCGAGCACCGCGTGCTCGACACGCCGATCGCCGAGGGCGGAATCATCGCCACCGCAATCGGCATGGGAGTGAACGGCCTGAAGCCCGTGGCCGAGATCCAGTTTGCCGATTACATCTATCCCGGCTACGACCAGGTGGTGAGCGAGCTCGCGCGGCTGCGTTACCGCTCGGCGGGCGACTTTGCCGCACCCGTGACCATCCGCACGCCCTGCGGTGGCGGTATCCGCGGCGGCCAGACCCATTCGCAGAGCCCGGAGGCGGTCTTTACGCACGTCTGCGGCGTGAAGGTGGTGATGCCTTCGAACCCCTACGATGCGAAGGGGCTGCTCATCGCCGCGATCGAGGGCGAGGACCCGGTCGTGTTCTTCGAGCCCAAGCGGCTCTATAACGGTCCCTTCGACGGCGACCCCCACAAGCCCGCGGTGCCCTGGAGCGCTCACCCGCGGGGCGAGGTGCCGGAGGGCCATTACAGCGTGCCGCTCGGGCGCGCCGAGGTCGTGCGCCCGGGGAAGGACGTGAGCGTGCTCACCTACGGGACCATGGTGCACGTGGCCGAGGCGGCGGTACGCGCCACGGGTATCGATGCCGAGATCGTCGACGTGCGCACCATGGCGCCGCTCGATGTCGACACGCTGTGCACTTCCGCGTGCAAGACCGGCCGCTGCGTCGTGGTGCACGAGGCCACGCGCTTCAGCGGCTACGGAGCGGAGCTGGTCGCCACCGTCCAGGAGCAGTGCTTCTGGAATCTCGAGGCGCCGGTGCTGCGGGTCGCGGGCTGGGATACGCCTTATCCGCATGCCTTCGAGTGGGACTACTTTCCCGGACAGGCGCGGATCGCCGCGGCGCTCAGACAGGTGATGGAGGGCGCATGAGCAGGTATGTCTTCAAGCTGCCGGATCTCGGCGAGGGTACGGTCGAGGCCGAGATCGTCAGCTGGCACGTCAAGGCGGGCGACACGGTGGCCGAAGACGACGTGGTCGTCGAGGTCATGACCGAGAAGGCGGCGGTCGAGGTGCCGGCACCGGTGAGCGGACGCGTCGTGTCGACGACCGGTGAGCCGGGCGACACGGTACCGGTGGGAGCGGAGCTGATCGTGTTCGACACCGACGCGCGCGCCGCCGAGGCGGGCGTCGCGGCGCAGAGCGTGCCGGCCGCCGGCGGGCCCGCTGCCTCCGTGGCGGCGGCTCCCCCCGCCGCGGCGCGCAGCGGCAACGGGCACAGCGTGGCCGCGGCTCTCGAGGCGCACGTGGCGGCTGCCGCCGCTCGCGGCCGGGTGGCCACTTCGCCCGCGATCCGGCGCCGCGCCCACGAGGCGGGTATCGACCTGCGTCAGGTCGCCGGCTCGGGCCCGAGCGGGCGCATCGTCTCGAAGGACCTCGATGCCTTCGTGGCCCGCAACGCGCAGGTACAGCCGGTACCGCTGCGCTCGGCGCCGCGGGCGGTTCCGGCGGCGAAGCCGCCGCCGTCGCGCGCGCCGGGCGCCACCGAGGAGATCAAGGTGATCGGCTTGCGCCGCCTCATCGCACAGCGCATGAGCGAGGCGAAGCGCAACATTCCCCACTTCGCCTACGTGGAGGAGCTCGACATCACGGAGCTCGAGGAGTTGCGCCGGCACCTCAACAGCAAGCTCGAGCGCGGCGCCCCCGGCCTCACCTACCTGCCGTTCCTGGCGCTGGCGCTCGTGCGTGTGCTGAAGGATTTCCCGCAGTGCAATGCGCATTACGACGCCGAGCGCGGCGTGATCGTGCGCTACGCGGCGGTGCATCTCGGCGTCGCGACCCAGACCCCGGACGGACTCAAGGTTCCGGTAGTGCACGATGCGCAGCAGCGCTCGCTGTGGGAGCTCGCGGCGGAGATGCGCCGCGTGAGCGAGGCTGCCCGCACCAACAAGGCGACGCGCGAGGAGCTCAGCGGCTCGACCATCACCATCACGAGCCTCGGCAAGCTCGGCGGCATCGCCAGCACGCCGATCATCAACGCGCCGGAGGTGGCGATCGTGGGAGTGAACCGTGCCGTCGAGCGCCCGGTGGTCTTCGAGGGAGCGATCGCAATCCGCCGCACGATGAACCTGTCCTCGTCCTTCGACCATCGCTTCGTCGACGGCTACGACGCCGCGGCGATGATCCAGGCGCTGAAAGAGTGCCTCGAGCACCCCGCGACGATCTTCATCGGCAGTTGAGCCGCGCCGCCGCGCGCGGACTGTGCGCCACGGCGCTGCTCGCATGGGGCGCTGCGGCCGGCGCCCTGGATCAGGGACCGCAGCCGGAAAATCCTGCGGAAGCGCTCGAGCTTCCCACCGTCACGGTCGTCGGCACGACGCCGCTCCCGGGTCTCGGCACGCCGCTCGAGGACGTCCCTGCCAACGTGCAGATCTACACCAGCAGGGACCTGACCCGCGGGCATCACGCCGCGGCCGCCGACTATCTGACACAGAACGGCGGCAGCGTGAGTGCCAGCGCCGCGCAGGGCAATCCGTTCCAGCCGGACATCGCCTTCCGCGGATTTACCGCCTCCCCGCTCCTCGGCACGCCCGAGGGGCTCTCGGTGTTTCAGGACGGCGTGCGGGTGAATGAGCCTTTCGGCGACGTGGTGAACTGGGACCTCATCCCCCAGTCGGCGATCTCCAGCATCCAGCTCATCCCCGGGTCGAATCCCGCCTTCGGCCTGAATTCTCTCGGGGCCGCGCTCGCGATCTACACCAAGAGCGGCAGCGAGTACCCCGGGGCCGCGCTCGAGGCATCGGGCGGTTCTTTCGGGCGCCGCACGGTCGAGCTCGAATGGGGTGGGTCGCGCGGCGCGCTCGATGCGTTCGTGACCGGCGAGTATTTCAAGGACGAGGGCTGGGCGGATCACAACCCGAGCGAGGTGCGGCAGCTGTTCGGCAAGATCGGCTGGCAGGATGCGAAGACCGACATCGACCTGGCATTCACCGCCGCCGACAACACCCTCGAGGGGACACAGACCATCCCGGTGTCGTTTCTCGCCGATGACCGTCAGGCCTACACCTGGCCCGACAGCACCGCGAACCGCCTGGCGCTCGCCACGCTGAAGGGCAGCCGTTTCCTGAGTCCGGCGGCGCTGCTTGGCGGTAACGCCTACTACCGCAGTTACCGCAGCAGCAGCCTGGACAGCAACGTCAACGGCCACTACGGGCAGATCGACCCCACGACCGGCGCGCCCGACCTCGTCGAGGGTTCGAACGCCTCCACCGCCATCGCCGAGGACGGCTTCGGGGGCGGACTGCAGCTCACCCTGAGCGCAGCGGGGCGCCATGCCAACCAGCTCACTCTCGGCGTGACCGACGACGCCGCGCACACTCACTTCCAGCAGCTCGCGCAGAACGCCGCCTTCAACCCGGACCGCTACACGCGCGGTTTGGGCTCCTTCGCACCGGTTACCAACGCGGACACTTCCGGCAATGATCTCGGGGTGTTCGTGGCGGACGCCTACCATCCGGCGCCGCGGTGGACGCTCACCGCCTCGGGGCGCTATAGCCGCGCCCAAGCCAGCATCTCAGACCTGAGCGGGCTCGCGCCGCAGCTCGACGCCTCCCATGTGTTCTCGCGCCTCACTCCCGCGGCCGGCGCCAACTTCAATCCGCGTGCCGGTCTCACGCTCTACGTCGGCTACAGCGAGGGGATGCGGGCTCCGACTGCGATCGAGCTCGCCTGCGCAAATCCGTCTGCGCCGTGCCAGCTGCCGAACGAGTTCATCTCCGATCCGCCGCTGGCGGCCGAGGTGGCCCGCACGCTCGAGCTCGGCGCGCGCGGCAGGACGGAGCTCTTTCAGTGGAGCGCGGCGGCTTACCAGAGCCGCCTGAGCAACGACATAGAGTTCATCAGCGCCAATCCCGGCGCCCCCAACGCCGGTTACTACGCCAACATCGGCGCGACACGCCGCACCGGCCTCGAGTTCGCGGCCTCTACGCTCCGGGGGCCGCTCGCGGTTACGCTGCGCTACAGCTTCATCGATGCCATTTTCAGCTCCGCCTTCAGCGAATCGAGTCCCTTCAACTCGAGCGCCAGCGGCAACGGTGCCATCCTGGTAACACCGGGAGATCGGATCCCCTCGATCCCGCGCCAGACCCTTAAGGTCCGCGCGGAGTACGACTTCGGCGGCCACTGGTCGCTCGGCACGAGCGTCGTCGCGAGCAGCGGTGTCTACGCGCGCGGCGATGAGGACAACGCGGATCGCAACGGAGCGCTGCCCGGCTACGCCGTGGTGAGCCTCGAGCTCCGCTCCCGCCTCAGCGGGAACCTCGAGCTCTTCGCCCGTGTGAACAATGTGCTCGACGCGCGTTACTATGACTTCGGCACTCTGGGAGTGAATTTCTTCACCGCTCCGGATCACAGCTTCGGGCCGGCTGTGGGTGTCGCTCCGGCCGCGAGCCAGTTCCGCGGTCCGGGAGCCCCGCTCGGGGCCTGGGTGGGGGTGCGCTACGCCTTCGGTGGCACGCGCGCTCTTCGGGAGAGGGATGACTGACGGAGAGCGGACGGATGCCGGCACGGCGCGATGTGATCGGGGTGCTACCGGCGCTGCTCGCAGCCTGTGGCGGAGGAGGCGGGGGTGGCGGTGGTGGTGGCGGAAACGCGCCTCCCGTGCCGCCTCCCTACAGCTCGGTCACGCTGGCGCAGCTGTCGAAGACCTCGACCTTCGTCGCCGGCTGCGACGGAGTGGCGCCGAACGGGACGCTCTACCTCGACACCGCGGCCGAGCCCTCGTTCGTCGTCAATCCGGCCAATCCCATGAACCTGATCGCCGGCTGGCAGCAGAACCGCTGGTCGACCGGCGGCGCGCAGGGCCTGAATCTCGCCGCCTCCTTCGACGGCGGCACGACCTGGACGCCATCGAGCGCGGCGTTCTCGCGTTGCACCGGCGGCGCCAGCGGCACGGCCGGCGACTACGCGCGCGCGACCGACGTGTGGCTGACGGCGTCCCCGAGCGGCGCGGTCTATGCGTTGTCGCTGTCTTTCAGCGGCGGAACCCTGGCCGCGGGCTCATCCAGCGCCATGGTGGTCGCGCAGTCTCTGGACGGGGGCCGCACCTGGAGCGCGCCCGTCGCACTCATCCAGGACGGCGACCAGTTCTTCGACGACAAGGGGTCGATCACCGCCGATTCCACCGACTCGAATTACGTCTACGCCGTATGGGACCGGCTCGCCGGGTCGAGCGCGGGGCCCGGCTATTTTGCCGTCACGGCGGATGCCGGCGTCACCTGGGCGGCGGCGCGCAGTATCTATGATCCGGGTTCCGCCAATCAGACGCTGGGCAATCAGATCGTGGTGCTGCCGGGTGACGTGCTGCTCGATGTCTTCACCGAGATCGACACGGCGGGCGCGCAGACCGTCGCGCTGGCGCGGCTGGTGCGCTCGCTCGATCACGGCACGACGTGGTCGTCGCCGCCGATCACGATCGCCGAGCTCGAGCCGGTCGGCACGGTCGATCCGCGTACCGGCCAGGGGGTGCGCGACGGCTCCGACATCGTTTCGGTGAGCGTAGCCCCCGGCGGTATCGTCTACGTCGCCTGGCAGGACTCGCGCTTCGCAGGCGGGGCTCACGACGGCATTGCGTTGACTCATTCCACCGACGGCGGCACGACCTGGGCTGCGCCGCTCGAGGTGAATGCCGATGCTTCGGTGCAGGCGTTTACGCCCACGGTGCATGTCGGGGCGAGCGGGGCCATTGCCGTGACTTACTACGACCTGCGCAACGATGCCTTTGCGCCGTTCGGCTCGCTGCTGGCCGATGCCTGGATGGTCACCTCGAGCGACGGCACCACCTTCCAGGAGAGACACCTTTCGGGACCCTTCGACCTGGATCTCGCGCCGAATGCGAACGGGTTGTTCCTCGGCGACTACGAGGCACTCTCGAGCGCGACCGACTTCCTGCCGCTCTACGCGCAGACCGACGCCGGGGCTGCGGTGCGGAGCGACGCCTTCATGGCCTTTCCATCCGTCACGGCGTCGGCGCTCGCCGCGACGGCCGGGGCCATCGGACCTTTCCAGGCGCTGGCGGCGCCAGCGGGACTCGCGCTCGCGCCCACCGCACGGCAGCGGATCGCCCAGCGCATCGAGGCGCGGCGCCTCGAGCGCCGGCGCGAGCCTTAGCGCTGGCGGCTACTTGTCCTTGTGGTGATGGGCGGGTACCGGCGCCATCAGATGCTGGTAGGGCGTGCCGGCCCACATCACGTACGGGACCGAGGTGTCGGGATCCGGGCTCTTCGGATAGGCGTCGTAGAAAGCGGCATCGGCCCCGACCACCATCACGTGCGGTCCGGTGCTGATCCAGTGATTGGCCGCCGTCGGCTTCTCGGCGTACGGGTCAGTGTTGCTGGCATCGCTGCCGCCGGCGAGCATGTACATGAAGCCGACTTTCCCGGCCGGCGGGGTCTGGTGAGAAAGGTAGGCGTGTGCCCACTCCATGGCCGCCGGATCCATGCACATCGGATCGGGGCCCGGAGTCGCGGGATTGTCGGGCATGCAGGTGAAGTTGTTGGTCCCCTTGCGCAGGGTGCGCATCTTGCCGCCTTCCTCCATGACGACGATCGTGGCGTGCCGGCCCACGTTCGGCGGCGCGGCGGATTCGGCGGTCGCGATGAGCTGCGCATCGCTCGGCGCGGACTTGGCGGCCGCCGCTGCAGGCTTGGCGGGCTCCTCTGCGCCGAGCGCCACGACGGTGCACCAGGCGAGCGCGAGCCCCGCCACCAAACGGACCGTGAGAGTTTGTGCGTGCATGGTGATGCTCCTCTGTGGGCGCGGATATTGTTCCCGCGCCGCGCCCGAGTCCAGTCGCCCGACGCGCAGCGCTGTTGCGCCGCATCAGCTCGGCGCACGCGCCTTCAGAAATGGTGCTGCGGCCCGCCTGCGTAGCTCTTCTCGCCGGCGGTGACTCTGAGCTTCAGGCGGTTCTGCCAGGGCGGCAGCGGGCAGGTGGCAAACTCGTTGAGCGCGCACGGCGGGTTGTAGGCCTTGTTGAAGTCGACCGGCACGCTGGCGCCCGAGGGGATCGGGATATAGAGGAAGCGGCCCGCGCCGTAGGTCTCGTGCCCGCTGGTCCCGTCCGCGAACATGATGAACAGCTCCTGGTCGCCGGGCTCCTCGAGCACCGTCTCGAGGCGCCACTCGCGCCCGTCTCTGGTGAATACCACCGCCCCCGGGGACTCCATCTCGAGCTCCATGCCGAGGATGTTCACGATCCTGATGCGATGCGCCGGCTGGTAGCGCTCGAAGCGCGCGTTGACGACCCAGTCGGTGCTCACCGGGAAGTACTCGAGGCCGCGGAAGCCCGTGCGGTGCGGGTTGTCGAGATCGCGCACGCGCACGCCGAGGCTGCCGGCGCGCTCGATGACGTAGAAGCGCAGCGCCCCCGAGCTGAGCACCGTGGGATGGCCGCTCGCATCAGGCGCGAGCTCGAGCTCGGTGACCGGTGCGCCGTCGTGGGTAATGCCACTGCCGGGGCGCGCGTGGAAGCGCACCTGATGATCGCTCAGCACGAACGAGCCGGCAGTGTCGGCGAGCGCGGCGTTATCGAGGACCAGGGCGTTTCCCGGCGCGCGCCCGAAAGTGTTGTCACCCTCTTTCAGCCAGAAGAGCCCGGTGAGTGTCAGCCAGCCGCTGTCGCTCGTGAGGCTCTCGACCCGCTCGGCGCGCCACCTGGAGATCGCAACCCGCTCGTTCTCGAGTGCGGCGCTGTCGCGAGCGGCTCGAGCGCCGGCCGCGGGGCAAAGCGCCGCCGCCAGGGCGAGCACCAGCGCCGGAGCGCCGGCACTGCGAGCGCGGTTCCTGAGTCCTGCCATCATCGGGCTATGATGCCATCACGGCTCACGGCCGAGGATCTCCTCGCGTACTTCGGCGATCTCGCGCGCGCGCGAGGGCGGCGTGTGCTCGCAGCGTTCCCGGCGCGGGCAGCGGGCGCTGCGCGGGCAGATGATGCGCGCCGGTGCGGACAGCGCATCGCCGATCCAGGCGATGTTGAGCACGTTGGCGACCGCCTCGAGCGCCTGGGTCGAATCCCTGGGGATGCGTGCCTCGCCGCGCCGGTGCAGGCACTCGCGCAGGATCGCCGCGACGGTCGCTGTGCTGTCGACGCCGTTGGCATCGAGCGCGGGCGCGAGATCGACGCCGACCGAGAGGACGTGAGGATTGCCCGCCATGTCGCGCACGCGCACCGAGTGGCAGCAGTACAGGAGCGACTGCTCACCGTCGCGCAGCACCGAGATCTGCGAGCCCGACTCGCCGTGCTGGCCATCGATCATGCGGAATACCGCCCAGTTGGGGCACGGATCGCTCACCTGCGCAAGGTTGCCCCAGGGGAGGGGGATGCCGTTGCCGCGGTACACCGCGCGCAGGTAGCCCGGCGGATAGGCGTCGAAGAAGTGCCAGTAAGGGTAGGGCGAGACCTTGGTCATCCGCCGCATCACGACCGCCGGGGTGAGCTCGAGCTTGGTGCCGGCCTCCACCCGGTAGCGTTCGCGCGCGAGGAAACGCCGGAACGGCACCCGCGGGGCGAGCAGCGCGCCGGCGAAGAAGCTGCACTCGAAGTCGCGCCAGGCGTGCAGTACATCCTGGGGCTCGAGGCCGGCGGCGCCCGAGCCGCCCTCGGGGCTGCCGCCCATCTCCCCGCCGGTGGCGTGCGGGGACTTGAGCCCGTCTCCCCCGTGCAGCACCTTGTGAGCGATGTGCGCGGCGAGGTCGAACTTGAGCCGCGCCGGGTCCGATTGCAGAGCGCGGTTCGCATACACCACGCCCGGCGCCTCGAAGAACGAGCGCACCATGCTGCGCACCTCGCGATCCTTGTCGCGCGCCAGGACCGGCTTGCGGTCGAACCAGCGGATCTCGAGTCCGTGGCGCCTGGCGAGCCGCATCAGCTCCTCGACCCCGAGCGGGAAGCGCCGCTCGCCTACGCTCTCGGCCGCACGCTCGAGATCCGGGAAGTCGTTGCGCGACATCTCCTGATGCGAGCGGATGAGGAGGTGGGCGAACTGCCGCCCGCTGGTGCCGGTCTGCGCCAGAAGCTCGGGGATTGCCGCCTGCAGCAGGCTCCGGGAGAAGAGGAAGGCGGGCTCGAACGGCATGTGCGCCACGCCGCCCGCGGCCGCTGCGGCGCCCGCAGGCGGCAGCTCGGGCTCGGCGCTCTCATCGAGGAACCACCCCGGCGCGCGCTGAAAGACCGCCGCCAGCAGCTCGAGGAGCGCGGGGGAGGGCATGCGCTTGCCGCTCTCGATCATGCTGAGGTAGGACACGCTCGGCGCGTGGGCGGCGTTGCGCTGAATACAGCGCACCGAGAGTTCCTCCAGCGTGAGTCCGTTGCGCTTGCGGAGCGAGCGCAGCTTGGTGCCGAGGAAATGTCCGCGACGCACGAATTGCGCCATAGGTCACGCGTGAGTCGATCGGAGTATTGCCGGAGCTTGTGAAATTAACACTGTTAATTTTCTATAGTCAAATTCCCATCACTTCACGGGTATGCTGATGAACATGCCGCAGAGTGCACCGGAGCGGGCCTATTCCCGCGAGCCGAATGGTCCCAGGGTCGAGATCCTGGGAGCGAAGATCGAGCGCTCGGAGGAGGTGCTGACGCCCCTCGCGCTGCAGCTGCTCGCGAGCCTCCACCGCCGCTTCAATCCGCGCCGCCTCGAGCTGCTCGCCGCGCGCGCCCGCCGCCAGGCGGAGTTCGACGACGGCGCGCTGCCGCAGTTTCTCGCGGACACCGCCGGGGTGCGCGCCGCCGAGTGGCGCATCTCACCGGTGCCGGCCGATCTCCTCGACCGTCGCGTCGAGATCACCGGCCCCGTGGACCGCAAGATGATCATCAACGCGCTGAACGCGCCGGTCAGCGCCTTCATGGCGGACTTCGAGGATTCGCTGGCGCCGACCTGGGAGAACGTGATCCGCGGCCAGGTGAACCTCGCCGACGCCATCCGCCGCACCATCAGCTTCCAGGACGAGTCGACCGGCAAGGTCTACCGGCTCGCCGAGCGCACCGCGACCCTCATCGTGCGTCCGCGCGGCTGGCACCTGCCGGAGAAGCACGTGCGCATCAACGGCGAGGAGGTGTCGGGCGCGCTGTGCGACTTCGCGCTGTTTCTCGCCAACAACCATGCTGCGCTCGCTGAGCGTGGCACCGGACCGTACCTGTACCTGCCGAAGATCGAGAGCCATCTGGAAGCGCGGCTCTGGAACGATGTGTTCCTCGCCGCCCAGGATGCGCTCGGCATGCCGCGCGGTACGATAAAGGCGACGGTCCTCATCGAGACCATCCTCGCGGCCTTCGAGATGGACGAGATCCTCTACGAGCTGCGCGAGCACTCCTCGGGGCTCAACTGCGGCCGCTGGGATTACATCTTCAGCTTCATCAAGAAATTCCGGAACCGCCCCGACTTCCTGCTGCCGGATCGGGCCAGCGTCACCATGGAGCGGCCCTTTCTCAAGGCCTACGTGGATCTCCTTATCCACACCTGCCACCGCCGTGGCGCGCACGCCATGGGAGGTATGGCGGCGCAGATACCGATCCGCGACGACCCGGCGGCCAACGAGGCGGCGATGGCGCGCGTGCGGGCCGACAAGCTGCGTGAGGCGCGCGCCGGACATGACGGCACCTGGATCGCGCACCCGGGACTCGCGGCGATCGCGCGCGAGCCTTTCGATGCGGTCATGCATGGCGCCAACCAGCTGTCGGTGCTGCGCGAGGGCGTGCACGTCAGCGCCGCCGATCTGGTGGCTATCCCTGCGGGCGCGATCAGCGAAGAGGGCCTGCGCAACTGCATCCGCGTCGGGGTGCAGTACCTCGAGTCCTGGCTGCGCGGCAACGGCTGCGTGCCGCTCTATCACCTCATGGAGGATGCGGCGACCGCCGAGATCTGCCGCGCGCAGCTGTGGCAGTGCCTGCGCCACGGCGCACGCACCAGCGACGGGGCTGCGGTGACGCTCGAGCGCTTCGATCGGCTGCTGCAGTCCGAGCTCGACCGCATCCACGCCGAGGTGGGCGCGGCGCGCCTCGCCCAGGGCGTATTCCCGACCGCTGCCCGCCTCTTCGAGCAGATGATCAAGTCCGAGACCTTCGATGAGTTCCTGACGCTGCCGGCGTACGAGCTGTTGAGCTGAGCTGCCGACAAAGGAGATGTCAGCCCATGAGCGATAGCACGATCACCAGCCTCTCGCGCACGCTGCCGAGCGCCGAGGAGCTGCGCCGCGCGTGGCGCGACAGTCCCCGCTGGCGCGGCGTCGAACGCGGCTATGACGCCGTGGATGTCGTGCGGCTGCGCGGCACCATCGCCGTCGAGCACTCGATCGCGCGGCTCGCCGCGGAGAAGCTCTGGCGCTATCTGCAGGACAAGCCGCTGGTGAACGCGCTCGGCGCACTCACCGGCAACCAGGCGATGCAGCAGGTGAAGGCGGGGCTCGATGCGATCTACCTCTCGGGCTGGCAGGTCGCGGGCGACGCCAACCTCGCAGGCCAGATGTATCCCGATCAATCGCTCTATCCGGCCGACTCCGTGCCCGCGGTGGTGCGCCGGATCAACAACACCCTGCGCCGTGCCGACGAGATCCATCACGCCGAGGGTGATGACTCCATCGACTGGCTGAAGCCGATTGTGGCCGACGCCGAAGCCGGTTTCGGCGGCGTGCTGAACGCCTTCGAGCTGATGAAGCAGATGATCGACGCCGGAGCGGCCGGCGTGCACTTCGAGGACCAGCTGTCGTCCGCGAAGAAGTGCGGCCACATGGGCGGCAAGGTACTGGTGCCAACCCAGGAGGCGATCGCCAAGCTCGTCGCCGCGCGCCTCGCGGCCGATGTATGCAACGTTCCCACGGTTCTGGTGGCGCGCACCGATGCCGAGGGAGCGACGCTCCTCACCTCGGATGTCGACGAGCGCGACCGGCCCTTCATCGATGCGGACAGGGGCCGCAGCGCCGAAGGGTTCTTCAGCGTGAAGGCGGGCCTCGCCGCCGCGATCGCCCGTGGCTGCGCCTATGCACCGTACGTCGATCTGGTCTGGTGCGAGACGGCCAAGCCCGACCTCGAGGAGGCGCGCGAGTTCGCCGAGGGGGTCCACGCGCAGTATCCCGGCAAGCTCCTCGCCTACAACTGCTCGCCGTCCTTCAATTGGAAGAAGAAGCTCGACGATGCGACCATCGCGAAGTTTCAGCGCGAGCTCGCGGCCATGGGCTACCGCTTCCAGTTCATCACGCTCGCCGGTTTCCACGCGCTCAACTACTCGATGTTCGAGCTCGCGCGCGCCTACAAGACGCAGCAGATGACCGCCTACGTCACTCTGCAGCAGGCGGAGTTCGCCGCCGAGAGCGCCGGCTACACCGCCACCAAGCACCAGCGCGAGGTCGGCGCCGGCTACTTCGACGCCGTCACGCAGGCAGTGAGCGGCGGACAGTCCTCGATCACGGCGCTCGCCGGCAGCACCGAGGAACAGCAGTTCGCCGCCGCGAAACCGCGGCTCGATAAAGCGGTGTAGGCCTTTCACACTCGGCTTCTGCTGATGCGCAGGGCGCCAAAGCCGCGCCTTTGGCGCCCGGCAACGAAGCTGATGTCCGAAAAATCGCCGCCAGGCGATTTTTCCAATGGACCAGCGGGCTACTTCGCCGTCGGCATCGTGAATTCGGGGCCCTTGGGCGTGGCTTCCGGCCAGCGCTCCATGATGGACTTCTGACGCGTATAGAAGCGCACCCCTTCCTCGCCGTAGGCATGGGTGTCGCCGAACAGGCTTCCCTTCCAGCCGCCAAAGCCATGCCAGGCCATGGGCACGGGGATCGGCACGTTGATGCCCACCATGCCGACCTGGATGCGCCGTCCGAACTCGCGCGCCACGTGCCCGTCGCGCGTATAGCAGGCGACGCCGTTGGCGAGCGGGTGCGAGTTGACCAGCCCGATCGCGGCGGCGAAGTCCGGCACGCGCACGCACACCAGCACCGGGCCGAAGATCTCCTCCTGGTAGATGCGCATCTCGCGCGTCACGCGGTCGAAGAGCGTAGGTCCCAGCCAGAAGCCGCGCTCCTGACCGGCGATCGTGAAGGAGCGGCCGCTCGCGGCATCGACGCGGCCATCGACCACGAGCTCGGCGCCCGCCGCCGCGCCGCCGGCGATGTAGCCGCGGATGCGCTCGAGCGCCTGGCGATTGATCACCGGGCCCATCTCCGCCTGAGGCTCCATGCCATCGCCCACCCGCAGCCGCCGCGTGCGCTCGGCGAGCGCCGGGATCACCCGGTCGGCGGCCTCGCCGACCAGCACCGCGACCGAGATCGCCATGCAGCGCTCGCCGGCAGAGCCGTAGGCGGCGCCGATGAGTGCATCGACCGCCTGATCGAGGTCGGCATCGGGCATCACCACCATGTGGTTCTTGGCCCCGCCGAGCGCCTGCACCCGTTTGCCGGCCTGCGCGCCGCGGGTGTAGATCGAGTGCGCGACCGCAGAGGAGCCGACGAAACTCACCGCTCGCACGTCCGGGTCCGCGAGCAGCGCGTCCACCGCATCCTTGTCGCCCTGCACGACGTTGAATACCCCGGGCGGCAGGCCCGCCTCGGCGAGCAGCTGCGCCATGACCACCGAGGCCGAGGGGTCGCGCTCACTCGGCTTCAGCACGAAGGTGTTGCCGCAGGCGATGGCGAGCGGAAACATCCAGCACGGCACCATGCAGGGGAAGTTGAAGGGGGTGATGCCGGCGACCACCCCGAGAGGCTGGCGCAGGGTCCAGTTGTCGATGCCGGTGGACACCTGGTCGGTGAAGTCGCCCTTCAGCAGCTGCGGGATGCCGCACGCGAACTCGACGATCTCGATGCCGCGGGTCACCTCACCCTGCGCGTCCGCGAACACCTTGCCGTGCTCGCTGGTGATGAGCGCGGCGAGCGCATCGCGCCGCTCGTTGAGGAGCTGGAGGAAACGCGCCAGCACGCGCGCCCGCCGCACCGGCGGCGTGTCCGCCCAGGCGGGCCATGCGCCGCGCGCGCTCGCGACCGCGGCGCGCACCTCTTCGGCGCTGGCCAGGGCGACGCGCCGCGTTACCTCACCCGTGGCAGGGTTGAACACATCGAGCTGCCGGCCCGTGCCACGCACACTGCGTCCGTCGATCCAGTGCGGAACCGAGTCGATTGCGGCGGCGGCGGGCAGGGCAGAAACGGCCATGGCTGGATCATAGACCCAAGGGGCGGAGCCTGCGCATACTCTCGCTGAAGCCATGGCGACACAGGCGCTCTTTCCGACGCTGGTTTACACCGGCCGTCTGCGCGGCCGCGGCTGGCAGGCGCTCAACGCACGCCTGCTGCGCGAGTGCCGGCAGCTGCGCGCGGACGATGCGGCCGGGCGGCGCTGGTCGGCCAGCAACTACCCCGGCGGCTACACTTCCTACGGCTCGGCGAGCCGCATGCACCGGCTGTCGCCCACCTTCGCAGCACTGGCACGTGCCCTCGATGCGCAGGTGGCGGGTTTCGCTCGCACGCTGGCGTTTGATCTCACCGGGCGGCCGCTCGCGATGACCGACTGCTGGGTGAACATCATGGGGCGCGGTGCGGCGCACGGTGCCCACCTGCATCCGCTCTCGACCATCAGCGGGACCTACTACGTCGCCACACCGCCGCGCTCGGCGGCACTCAAGTTTGAGGACCCGCGCCTCGAGCGCTACATGGCCGCGCCGCCGCGTCTCGCGCGCGCGCGCCGCGCGCGCCGGGCGTGGGTGCAGGTCGCCGCGCACACCGGCAGCGTCGTGCTGTTCGAGAGCTGGTTGCGGCACGAGGTGCCCGCCAACGCAGCCGCTGCGGAGCGCGTCAGCATCAGCTTCAACTACAGCTGGTTTTAGCCGCAGTGCATCCGCCGCGGGTCAACCGCCGCCGGCAGGACACGTTGCAACGGAGGAGGGCGGCGAGCGCGGCGTCCAGGAATTCAGGCAACGTTCAGCGTCCGCCGTCCATGTTCGGATCTTAAGGAGACCTCATCATGCCTAACCTCGTCCGTGGTCTCATCGCTGCGCTGCTGCTCGCCGCGCTGCCGCTCGCATCGCAGGCGGGCGTGTTCGTCTCGGTCACGATCGCGCCGCCGGTGCTGCCGGTGTACGAGCAGCCGCCGATTCCGGGGCCCGGTTACATCTGGACGCCGGGCTATTGGGCGTGGGACGGCAGCTACTACTGGGTGCCGGGTACCTGGGTGCTGGCGCCGGTGGGCCTCTTGTGGACGCCGGGTTACTGGGGCTGGGCCGATGACGTCTACTTCTGGCACGCGGGCTACTGGGGCCCGCACGTCGGCTTCTACGGCGGTGTCAATTACGGTTTCGGCTACGGCGGCGTGGGCTTCGTCGGCGGTGAATGGCGTGGCGGAGAGCTCTACTACAACCGCTCGGTCACCAACATCACGAACACCCGCATCACCAACGTCTACAACCGCACGGTGGTCAATAACGTCACCGTCAATCACGCGAGCTTCAACGGCGGTCCCGGCGGCATCGCCGCGCGGCCCGGCGCCCGTGAGCTTGCCGCGGAGCACGAGCGGCACGTTGCGCCCCTGCAGATGCAGACCGAGCACCGGACGATGGCGGCGCACGACAACGGCCTGCGCGCCTCGGTGAACGGCGGCCGGCCGGCGATCGCCGCAACCGAGCGCCCGGGCGTGTTCTCGGGTAACGGCGTGGTCGCGGCGCACAACAGCGCCCGTGGCGGCTTGCGCACCTCTGAGGGTCCTGGAGGCCGCGGCAACGCCGCGCAAGCTCCGCGAGGCGGCATCCCGCCGGGCCGCGAGGCCCGTGGCGGGCCGATGCCGCCGGCGCGCGCCAATTCATTCGCGCCGCCGCGCAGCGCTGCCGAGGAGCCGCGGGGCCGCTCCGAGCAGCCGCGGGGTTTCCAGCCCCCGCCCCCGCGCACCCAGCCGCGTCCGATCGAGCCACGCGTCAATGAGTCACGTGGCGGTCCGCGCGAGCAGCCGCGCCAGCAGCCAGGCGAGCAGCCGCACGAGCAGCGTCCCCAGCGCGAGCAGCGCGATGAGCGTCCTCCTCATCAGGCGCGCATCCAGCAGGTGGGCCCGGAGCAGCGCCAGGCACGCGAGTCGGGCGCGGAGCATCGGCACGGCTGAGCCGCGACTGCAGGCGGATGACATGCAGAGGCCGCCGTCGGGCGGCCTCGCTGCGTCGGCCTACAGTACGCGGCGCAGCCACTGCGCGATGTCGGCGACCTCCTCGGGACAGACGCTGTGCGGCATCGGGTAGGTGTGCCACTCCACCGCGTAGCCGCACGCCTCGAGAGTCGCCCGCGCGTGCTCGCCCAGCGCCGGCGCGACGATCGGATCGGCGAGGCCGTGCGCGAGGAGAATCGGGGTCGACTGGTTCGCCGCGCTGCGCTCGGCTGCGAGACTGCCGGCGAGCAGCAGATAACAGGAGAGCCCCATGATGCCGGCGAGCTTCTCTGCGAAGCGGGTGCCGGCGAGCAGCGCCAGCGCGCCTCCCTGGGAGAAACCGGCGAGCACGATGCGGTCGGTGGCGATGCCCCGTGCGTTCTCGCGGCGGATCAGCGCTTCCACCGTCGCCTGTGAGGCGCGCATGCCGCCCTCGTCCTCGGGTCCGCGGCGCTCGAGGCTCACGATGTCGTACCAGGCGCGCATGGCAAAGCCGCCGTTCAGCGTTACCGGGCGGATCGGGGCGTGCGGGAATACGAAGCGCAGCGCGCGCTCGCCCGGGCGCACCAGCTCGGGCACGATGGGCTCGAAATCATGGCCATCCGCGCCGAGTCCGTGCATCCAGATCACCGCCGCCGTCGGGTTGGCACCCGTCTCAACCTCGACCGCCTCGCGTGACACCGACGACTCCTGATGTCCGATGCGAGCTCGATACTAGAACACGGCGGCCGTACGCGGTACCGAGCGTGGGGGGCGCGCCGTGAGTGGGCGTCGCCGGCGCTGGCGCCTGTGGCCGAGGGCAGGCGCGCGCCGCCGCTGGCTGCGCACCTGGCGCCGCGCGCCCCGCGTGTTGCAGGTTGGCAGCGTGCTCGCGGCGATGGCGCTGCTGGCGCTCGCCGTCAACGGCGTATATCAGCTGGTACGTAAGCCGACGGAGCTCTTCTTTCCGGTGAGCGGCGTGCTCTACAAGACGCCCGCCGAGACCTGGCGTGATTACGCGCCGCTCTTTCGCCGCTATTCGACCGCGACCGTCGCGCCGGAGCTGCTCGCGGCGCTCGCCCAGGTGGAGGGGTCGGGTAATCCGCTGGTACGCACCTACTGGCGCTGGTCGTGGGCGCCAAAGCCCTTCGAGATGTATCGCCCGGCCTCGAGCGCCGTCGGGATGTATCAGATGACGGATGGCACCTTCGAGGTGGCAAGGCACTACTGCATTCACCACCACGTGCTGACGCGCGAGGGTCGCTGGAACGACTTCGGCTCGTGCTGGTTCGCCGGGCTGTACCTGCGCGTGCTGCCGGGCGATGCCGTGGAGCTCACCGCCGCGTACCTCGATCTCGAGGTGACGAGCGTCCTCGCGCAACGCCGCGCCCACATCACGCCCGCCGAGCGCCGTCACGTCGCCGCCGTCGTGCACCTGTGCGGGGCCGGCGTGGCGGAGACCTACGTGCGCCGTGGCCTGCGGTTCAGCGAAGGCGAGCGCTGCGGCGACCACGACCCGCGCGCCTATGTCGCGCGGGTCGACGCCCTGGACGCTGAGTTCGCGCGGCTGGCGGCGGGGGATGCCGCCGTCCCTCAGTGATGGTGACCGCCGTCCCCGTGCACGTGCCCGTGGGCCAGCTCTTCCTCGGTCGCCGGCCGGACGGCGGTGATTTCGACGTCGAAATTGAGATCCTGGCCGGCGAGGGGGTGATTGCCATCGAGCGTGATCATGTCACCGGCAATGTGCTTCACGGTGACCGCCTGGTGACCCGCCTGTAGACGCAGCCCGACCCGCAGATTGTCGATGCCCTTGAGGGCCCGCCGTGGCACCTTCTGCACCAGGGCACGGTCATACTCACCGTAGCCTTGGGCGGCGGGAACGCGCACCTGCAGGCGGTCGCCGACGCTCTTGCCCGTGAGCTCGCGCTCGAGCCCGGGAACGATGTTTCCACGCCCGTGCAGGTAGGCGAGGGGCTCGCCGCCCGCCGAGCTGTCGATCACCTCGTCGGTGTCGCCCTTGAGCGTGTAATGAAAGGTAACGACGTCGTTGTCGGCGATGGGCATCGGAGGGTTCGGAGCGAAAAGCTGCGCAAGCCGGGGACGCGGAGAATACCATTAGCGCCCGGCTCTGGACCGAACGCCCCCGCCGCGCCAGGCGCGGGCGCGAAATCTGAAAGACCCCCAATGAAGCTTGTCCGATTGCTGTTCGTAGCCGCCGCGACCCTCACCACCGCGCTCGCCGCCGCCGCCACCCAGGAAGCAGGAACCACCCCGATGGCCGCCGATAACCCCTTTGTCCGCCCGAGCCCGCTGCCCTTCGAGATGCCGCCGTTCGACAGGATCCACGACGCCGATTACGCCCCGGCGTTCGAAACCGGCATGCGCGAGCAGCTGCAGGAGGTGGCGGCTATTGCCCACAGTGCGGAGCCGCCCAGCTTCGAGAACACGATCGTCGCCCTGGAGCGCTCCGGGCGGGTGCTCGACCGGGTCGCGAGCGTGTTCTACAACCTGAACTCCTGCAACACCGATCCGCAGATGCAGAAGGTCGATACCGAGCTGGCGCCGAAGCTCGCCGCGCACAACGACGCCATCTTCCTCGACGCGGCGCTCTGGGCACGGGTCGCCGCGCTCTACGACAAGCGCGCGAGCCTCAATCTCGATCCGGAATCGCTGCAGCTGCTGACGCGCTACCACACGCAGTTCGTGCGCGCCGGCGCGCAGCTCTCCGCCCCGGAGCAGAAGCGGCTGCGGGCCATCAACGAGGAGATCTCGACGCTCACCACCCGTTTCCGGCAGAACGTGCTCAAGGCGACCGCCGACGGCGCCGTGGTGGTCGAGAAGGCCTCAGATCTCGATGGCCTTACCCCGGTGCAGATCGGAGCGGCGGCGCAGGCGGCCGCCGACCGCGCACTCAAGGACAAGTGGGTCATTGCGCTGCAGAACACCACCAACCAGCCGCTGCTCGCGAGCCTTACCAACCGCGAGTTGCGCGAGCGCATCTACCGGGCCTCGGTCGGGCGCGGGCTCTCCGGCGCGACCGACAACCGCGGCATCATCGCGCAGCTGGTGAAGCTGCGCGCCGAGCGCTCCAAGCTTCTCGGCTACCCCGATCACGCGGCCTACGTGCTCGAGGATGAGTCGGCCGGCAACCCCACGGCGGTCGCCGACATGATCCGACAGGTGGCCCCGGCGGCCCTCAAGCGCGCGCGCGCCGAGGCCGCCGACATCCAGAAGCTGATCGACCGCCAAGCCACCGCGCGCGGCGTGCCGTCCTTCACGCTGCAGCCCTGGGACTGGTCGTTCTACGCCGAGCAGGTCCGCAAGGCGCACTATGACTTCGACCAGGCGCAGGTGGCGCCGTACTTCGAGCTCGAGCGCGTGATGCGCGACGGCCTGTTCTACGCCGCCCACGAGCTCTACGGGCTCAGCTTCAGGGAGCGCAAGGACCTGCCGGTCTATCAGCCCGACGTGCGCGTGTTCGAGGTCTCGGACGCCGACGGCAAGCCGCTCGCGCTCTTCATCGCCGATTACTTCGCGCGCGACAACAAGCAGGGCGGGGCGTGGATGAACAGCTACGTGTCGCAGTCGCAGCTGCTCGGCCAGCACCCGGTGGTTGCCAACCATCTCAACATCCCCAAGCCCCAGCCGGGGCAGCCAGTGCTGCTGACGTTCGATGAGGTCACGGGGATGTTCCACGAGTTCGGCCACGCGATTCACGGCATGCTGTCGAACGTCCGCTATCCGTTGCTGTCCGGCACCGCGGTGCCGCGCGACTTCGTCGAGTTCCCCTCGCAGTACAACGAGATGTGGGCGCGTGAGCCCACGGTGGTCGCCCACTATGCAAACGACTACCGCAGCGGCGCCCCGATGCCCCCGGAGCTGCTCGCCAAGGTGCTGGCGGCACAGAAGTTCAACCAGGGCTATGCGACGCTCGAGTACATCGAGGCGGCACAGGTCGACCTCGCCTGGCACCTGATCGATACGGCCCAGGCGCCGGATGCCGCGGCCGTGCCCGGCTTCGAGACGGCGGCGCTCAAGGACGCGGGGCTCGACTATGCGCCGATCCAGCCGCGCTATCACTCCGGCTACTTCTCGCACATCTTTGCCGGCGGCTATTCGGCCGGTTACTACGCGTACCTCTGGAGCGAGGTGCTGGCGCGCGACACCGGCCAGTGGTTCCACACCCACGGCGGGCTGACGCGCGCCAACGGCGATACGCTGCGGCGCATGGTGCTGTCGCGCGGGCGCACCGACGACCCGCAGATCCTGTTCCGCAACTTCTATGGCCGTGCGCCCGAGATCGGGCCGCTGCTCGAGTATCGGGGGCTCGCGGGCGGGGGCTGAGGCGGCGCGGCTCTCAAGCCGGCGGCGCACGGCGGGCGCGGTCGATGCCGGCGACCAGGTGGCGGAAGCACTCGAGCATCGGCAGCTCGAGGCCGAGTGCCACCGCACGCTCGAGCGCGTAGCCGAGCGTCTCGTTCACCTCGAGCGGTCGTCCCGCGAGCAGGTCCTGGAGTGAGGACATGCGGTGCTGCGGCGCGCTCGCGCGGTACGTATGCCCGGCCTTCACGATGATCTCGACGGCCGCACTCTCCGGCAGCGAGCACAGGCTCGCCGCGGGCAGCACCGCCTGATCGCTCAGGGGGATGCCCAGCGCGGCCGCGAGCGCGCCGACGTCGCGCACCAGCCGCACGAGGATCAGCGCGGCGTCGGGATCGGACAGGTACTTCCAGGTCTCAGCGCGCGTGGTGACCGAGAGGGCCATCAGCCCCACCCAGCCGCAGAACTTCGACCACTCGAGCGTCACGATCTCGCGGGTCGCCGCGGCGTGTACCCCCGAGGCGTCGATCGTATGCGCGAGATCGCGGGCACGGGCGCTCTCGGTGCCGTCGAGCTCGCCGATCAGGATGTTCACGTTGCGGGTGAAGAGCACTTCCCCGCCGGGCAGCAGCTCGCCGCTCGTGTCGGCGAGCGCGCCGAGCACGCGCCCCGGCCCGAAGGCCCGGGCGAGCAGCTCGTTCTTCAGCGGTCCGTTCTGGATCGAGAGCGTGACGTCGAGCGCGCTCTGCTTGAGCGCCGCGAGAGCCTCCGCCGTGCCGGGCGTCTTGGTCGCTACGATGAGCGTGCGCGCACTGGTGAGTGCCGCGGGATTGCGCACCGTGTGCACGGCAGTCGTGAACTCGGCCAACCCACGGATCGTGAGCCCGTGGTGCTCGAGGGCGTCGGCGCGCGCACCGCGCGCGAGCATTGCCACGCGATGCCCGGCGCGCGCGAGGTGCGCTCCCAGGATCGAGCCGATCGCGCCGGCGCCGAGGATCGCGAAATCGAAGTCGCTCATGAGTCTGCCGGCGGTGGCGCGCGCTACAACGCCTCGGCGATGTCCTGTATGAGACCGCGGTCCTCGGGTTTGGTCTCAGGCGGATAGCGCTTGAGCACGCGGCCATCGCGGGCGATGAGGAACTTCTCGAAATTCCAGCTGATGTCGCCGGCGATGCCCGTGCCGGGTGAGGTGAGGAAGGCATAGACCGGGTGGCGGTGTGCGCCATTGACGTCGAGCTTGGCGCTCAAGGGGAAGGTCACCTGGTAGCTCGTCTGGCAGAAGGCGACGATCTCGACTTCGCTCCCCGGCTCCTGTGCGCCGAACTGGTTGCAGGGAAAGCCGACGACGGTAAAGCGCTCAGCACTGAGCTCGCGCTGCAGCTGCTCGAGGCCCGCGTACTGGGGCGTGAGGCCGCAGCGGCTCGCCACGTTGACCGCGAGTGTCACCTTGCCGCGCAGCGCGTCCAGCAGGTCCGGCGCGCCGTCGATCCCGCGCACCGCGATATCGTAAAAGCCGCTCATGGATCGCTCCAGTACGTCCCGTAGCCGGGACTTTTACGATACACCACCCGTGGGCTTAACATCCGGGGCTGCAACGGGGGAGATTCCATGACAGCCGAGCTCAGCAAGGCCGAAACGGCCAAAGTAGTCGACACCCTAAACCGGATCCTCGAGCTCGAGCTCGCGGGCCTGGTGCGTTACCTGCATTACAGCTTCATGATCTTCGGGCACACCCGCATCCCGATCGTCGCCTGGTTGCGCGCTCAGGCGGACGAGTCGCAGGCGCACGCAGTTGCCGCCGGCGAGCACATCACCAGCTTCGGCGGCCACCCGTCGTTGCGTATCGGCCCGCTGCTCGAGACCCACAAGCACAATGTGGATGAGATCCTGCGCGAAGCGCTGGCGCACGAGGAGGAGGGGCTCGGCGAGTACCGCAAGCTTCTCGATCAGGTGAGCGGCCGCAACATCATGCTCGAGGAATATGCGCGTACGCAGATCGCCACCGAGGAGGCGCATCTGGCCGACATCGGCAAGATGATCCGCAAGCCGGGCTCGATCGCCTGAGGGACGCGCCGTGCGGATCATCGCAGTCACCAACATCAAGGGCGGTGTGGGCAAGACCACCAGCGCGGTGAATCTCGCCTATCTGTGTGCGCGGGCCGGTCATGCGACGCTGCTCTGGGATCTCGATCCGCAGGGCGCGGCGACCTACGGACTGCGGGGCGAGGCCCACGAGCAGGTCTCCGCAAAGAAGCTCCTGTCCGGCAAGCGCGAGCTCCCGGAACTGGTGCTCGCCACGGGTTACCCCGGACTCGATCTGCTGCCCGCGGATTTCTCCTATCGCAATTTTGCGCTGCACCTCGCCGAGCGCCGCCATCCCACCGAGCGGTTGCTGCGCATGAGCCGCTCGCTGCGCGAGATCTACCACACGCTGTTTCTCGATTGTCCGTCAGGCATCTCGCTGCTCACCGAGAACGTGCTGCGCGCCGCCGACAGCGTGATCGTGCCGCTGGTGCCCTCGCCGCTGTCGGTAAGGGTGCTGCGGCAACTGTGCGATTTCCTCGTGCGGGAGGACTGGACCGACCTCACGCTGCTGCCGTTCTTCTCGATGGCCGACCGGCGCCGATCGCTGCACCAGGAGCTCATGGCACAGACGCGCGCGCAGTTCCCGGAGATTCTGGCGACGCTCGTTCCCTACTGGAGCGAGATAGAGCGCATGACGCTGCGGCGCGCCCCGCTACCGGCGTTTGCGCCGCACAGCGAGGCGGCCCGGATCTACGCCGCTCTCTGGGCCGAGATGGAGCAGCGCATGGCCGCAGCGCACGCGACAGCGGAGCGCGCCGCGCCCGGCCCGTGGCGGCCGGCTGAGAGTCCTGCGGCCGTTCCCGTCTAGGAGCTTGGTTGCGGGGTGGGGGCCTGTTCCGGGTCACCCGCCGTCGCCACGGAGAACGCTTCCACCGAGTAGCCGGCCTCGATCCAGGCCTCGAGACCGCCCTTCAGCGGCCGCACGCGCTGAAAGCCCCTGTCCATGAGCAGCCGCGCCACTTTGGCGGCCGACGCCTCGTTCGGGCAGGTGCAGTAGAGGATGATCTCGCGATCGCGCGGCAGCTTATCGAAGTGGCGCGCCGCATCCTGCACCGGCACGTTCAGCGCGCCCGGGATGCGGTGCAGCTCGAGCGTCTGCGCAGTTGGCGAGCGCACGTCGACGATGACCGGCGCGGCTCCCTCATCGATCTGCTGGCGCAGCTCCTCGACGCTGATGCGCGCCATGTTGAGCGCCGCGTAGAACCGCCGCCGCTCCCACCACCGGTAGGCGATGTAGGCGAGCAGCAGCAGCAGCAGCACGGCCGCCGCGGTGCCGCCCACCTGCGCCGCCTGCGGCAGCAGCCGCTCGATCTGCGTACGCAGCAGTGCGCCGGCGGCAACCGCCGCACCGACCCACAGTCCGGCCCCGAGGGCGCTGAAGACGATGAACCGGCCGAAGTGCATGTGCGTCGCGCCGGCGAGCGGGGGTCCGATGAGCGCGAGCCCCGGCACGAACTTCGCGATCAAAAGCGCCCGCGCGCCCCAGCGCTCGAACGCGCCCTGCGTCTGGCTGACGCACGAATCCGGCGAGAGTGAGACCCGGCACAGCAGGCTCATGACGCGGCCCCCATAGCGGCGCCCCGCGACATACCAGGTGCTGTCGGCGATGACACAGGCGGCGACCGCGAGTGCGATCAGGGCGGACGCTGACATCTTGCCGCTGGCCGCCACGGCGCCGGCGACTATGAGCGTGGGTACCGTGGGCACGGGCAGCCCGAGCTGCTGCAGCAGGACGTTGAGGAAGACGAAGCCGAGACCGATGGGGCTGCGCACCGCGCGATCTTGCGCCGCGCGCCGCCGAGCGACAAGAACACCGGCGGGTGAGCGGCCGGTCCCCCGAACGGCAGAAGAGTCAGGTCGGGAAGTGGGTGAAGAGCGCGGCTACCGCGGCGTCGATCCTCTGCTCGGCGTCCGCACCGGTTACACCGTAGAGGTTCTGGTCGACGGAGGCATGCCAGAGCGCCTCGCGGGTCTTGGCGTCATAGAGATCGATGCCGATCATCCCCTGGCGATAGACGTACGGACCACCCCAGCCCCACGGTCCCCAGTACGGGCCACCCCAGCCCCAATAGCCGTAACCGTAAGGGTAGGGGCCAGCCGGGTAGCCGGGGTCGACCACGAGCGTCGAGCCGATGCCGTAGCCGACCAGGCAGTCAGCGTTCTCCTGCGTCAGCTGTACCCCGATCGCCTGCATGTGCTGGGTGATCGCGGCGCGCAGGCGACTCTCGTTCACGGGATTGGCCACCGTGGCGTGCATCGGGTTATCGGTGCGGAAGGAGCCCGCGAACGCAAAGCTATGGCACTGCCCGGGATGAAACGCCGTACGGTTCACGTCGGAGCGGACCTCGAGGGCGCAGCCCGCGAGAGCTGCGGCGAGGAGGCCCAGGAACGCACTGCACAGAATCCGTTTGCTCATGTACTCGCCCTCAAGGCGCGCGGCCAGGCCCTGCCACGCATTCGCTCAACGTATGCGTCATCGCTCCGTTGACCGTTAGATGATGCGCCGCGTTCCCGGGCGGGGCAACGAGCGGAGTCACGGGTGCCGCGCGCTTGTAGAGTTCTCTAACAAATTGATTCCAGTGGATAATATCCGCGTGCTAAGACCCCCCAAAGCCTTCGTCTCCTGGAGCTCCGGCAAGGACAGCGCCTATGCTCTGCACGAGGCGCGCACCCGGGGTCTTGCGCAGGTCGTGGGAACGATCACGACTCTCAGCGAAGCCTACGACCGGGTCGCGATGCACGGCGTGCGCTCGAGCCTCCTCGAGCGGCAGATTGCCGCCCTCGGTCTTCCCTCACAACGCGTGCTGCTGCCGAGCCCCTGCCCGAACGAGGTCTACGAGGCGCGCTTCGGCGAGGCCTGTGAGCGCATGAAGAGCGAGGGGGTGCGCCACATCGTGTTCGGGGATCTCTTCCTCGAGGACATCCGCGCTTACCGCGAGCGGCAGCTTGCGGCACTCGGGATGAGCGCGATCTTTCCCCTGTGGCGGCGCGACACGGCGGAGCTCGCGCGCGCCATGATCGCGAGCGGGCTCGTGGCGCACCTCACGTGCATCGACCCGAAGCGCCTTGACCGTAGCTTTGCCGGCCGGCGTTTCGACGCGCGGCTGCTCGATGAGCTGCCGCGGGACGTCGATCCATGCGGCGAGAACGGCGAGTTCCACACCGTGGTCTCGGCCGGCCCGATGCTCACGGCAGCGATCGCCGTGCGGGTGGGCGAAGTCGTGGAGCGCGACGGGTTCGTGTTCGCCGACGTGCTGGCCGTTTAGGCGATACGGGCGATACGCCTCGCGGCCGCCGCGCGCAGCGCGCGCAGCAGGCCGAGGCTCGCCAGCGCGAGCAGCGTCAGCTCATCGATCCCGCCGCCACCGTGTCCGCCGCCACCGCCGGCGGGTGCTGATGCAATCGTCAAGGACAGATTTGCGGTCGCGCTCTGCATGGGGCTGCTGGAGTCGGTGACCTTGAAAGTGAGCGCCACATTCGAGGCGCTCGCAGTCGGTGTGCCCGTAATACTTCCGTCTGACGAGAGTGACAACCCGGCCGGGAGCGTCCCGCCGGTCAGGGTCCATGCATACGGCGTGGCTCCGCCGCTGGCTGCCAGCGTCTCGCTGTAAGCCATTCCCACCTGACCGCTCGGGAGAGAGCTCGTACTGACGCTGAGCGGTCCTTCAACGATGAGCGTGGCGGTCTCGGTCGCGACGCCCGCCGCGTTGGTGCAACTCATCGTGTACGCACTCGCGCCCGCCGCGGGCGGCGTGACGGTCAGGGTGCCGCTGATCTGACTCGAGCTGAAGCCCGCGGTGGCGGTGCAGGTGTTGATGCTGGCCGCGTTCCAGGTCAGGGTCGCCGACTGACCAAGCATGATGGTCGCCGGCGAGAGGCTCATGTTGGGCCAGGCGAGCGCTGGTCCCGCCTGGATAAACCCGTAGCCGGTCGCCAAGTCCGGGGATGAGCTGACCATGGCGGCGGCGGTAAAGCGGATGGCTGTGTAGACATCGTCGGGCGTGATGCTGGAGTTTGCCTGCAGCATGAGGGCCGCGAGGCCGGCCGCGTGCGGTGCCGCGGCGGAGGTGCCGAAGTAGTTGGGATAGCTCGCGTTGTTGAGGCACCCGGCGACCGTCGAGGGGTCGGTGATGTTGCCGCTCGCGAGCGTGAATCCGAAGAACGTCGTGTTGGTACCGTCCGGGCCGACGAAGTCGGGCTTCTGCCGGACGACCGGGGTCGCGAGGCGGTTTCCAGACGTGTCGAAGAGGATCGGCGCGCCCCCGAAGGAGGAGTAGGGCTCGAGCCGTGCCGGGGTCACCCCACACAGCGGTGTCTCGAAGAACAGCGCCGCACCCACGGCCGCCGCGCCCGCAGCTCCGGGGTGGCCCTGAATGGTCGCGTTCCCTGGAAAGGTCGCGATCGTGCTGCCCGCGCCATCGTCCTCCCAGGCGAGCTTGATGCGTCCCGGTGGGCTGGCGTTGGCCAGGCCGACGCTGACGGAAACTGTCGTCGCGGTGGTGTTGCCGGCGGCGTTTGCGGGGTTGCCGATGATGAGGATCTGCACTGGATCCGTCCCGGTCGCGTTGGGCCCCGTGCACGTCGCCGTCTGTGGGAAGGTGGTGTAGCCATAGACGCTGACGCCGGTGCCTGCCGGCACGCTCACGCACATGTCGAGCTGACTCGTGGCGCCGGGGGTGGTGCCGGCGTTGCCCGGGTATGCGCCTGTCAGGTAGGGCTGGTCCCACTGCAGGACCGCGGCGATGAATTCGCCGGGGAACAACGGCGGGACGTGGACGGTCAGCGCGGGCGCGCTGGTCGCAGCAGAAGCGTCGAAGTTGAGCAGCATCTCGCCGGCCTGCGATCCGCTCCCGGCGATGGTGAACTTCGGCGCCGTGTTGTCGTAGGCGAGATTGCCGTCATTGCCGGCGGCGGAGAAGTAGGCGACTCCCTGCGATGCGACCGTGTCGATCGCCTGCGCGATCAGGCCGTCCTGGAAGAAGGGCTCGTCGAAGTAGCCGACGTCGTCGGTGATGACCTTGGCGCCGGCGCCGCCGCTGCTCGTGGCGCTGGCAAGCTTCAGGATGCCGTTGGCGAAGTCCGCCTCGCTGTTGACTGCGGTGTAGAAGGCGAGCCCTGCGCTGGGGGCCACGACATGCACGATCTGCAGCATGGCGCGCCCCTCGTCGGTATAGGGGAGCTGTTGCGGGTAACCGAAGGTCGTCACGCATCCCGGACTTACGCCGTTGGCCCCGGCCTCCTCCAGCACGTTGACGCCCGCCGGCAGTGCGCCGCTCGTCACGTCCGCGGCCGCATCCGCGAGGAAGCCGTTCGGGGCATAGCCTGTTGTGCCTCCAGGCGGCGGATCGGGAACGCCATTGAAGGTCATGCCCTGACCCGCAGCGTATACGGAGTAGCAGTCGTAGCTCGAGGAGAGCACGCCGACCGTGACGCCCGCGCCGGTGAGGCTCGGCTCCGCCGCACGCAGCCCGGCCGTGTCCTGTGCGAAGTCCCCCTGTGTTGCTACGGCGGCGCGAGCGTGGGAGAGCGCCGCGCGGAGCGACGCGACTTCGGATCGCGCCGCCGCGGCGTCGATCGCGCCGACCGGCAGCCAGCCGCCGACGTCGTTGCGGAATACGGCCGGGTGCTCGAGTCCGAGGCTCACGAGCGCATCCTTGAGAGCCTGCGGGTCGCCGCGGGTCACCGCATCGATCGCCACCAGGGGCTCGGCGCCGGCGCCTCGCTGCATGAAGCGCGCCGCGGGGCTCAAGGAGTGCAGGTCCTCGAGCGTGTGCCCGGGCCGCGCGCGCTGCGCGTGCCGCGTGAGATCGGCGAGCGCTGCGTCGAGCTTGCCGCCGATGCCGCTCGCGAGCTGCGTGGCGCTGCGCCCGCCGAAGGCCATGAGGGGCGCCGCGCCCGCCGCAACTGCCGCATGTCTGAGGATCGGCCGCGGCGGAGCGGTCGCGGCAACGGTCATCATTCCAACCAGCGCCGCTGCGGCGACACTCAAGCGATTTGCTGACATGGGCCGGACCCCTCCCTGATGCAGGCCTCGAGTTTATAGCCGATCGGAGCAGGCAAAGCAGTCACTCCGAGCCGGGTCGCCCGGTGTCGCCGGATGGCGCCACCCGGCTCCGTCAATGAACCGGCGCGCCGCTCTTGAGCTGCGGCCGGCGCCGCTTCAGCAGCGCGTACCCGCCGATGCCGAGCCACACGACGTTGAGGGCCGCCGAGGGGTAGGCACCGTTCCAGCCGCTGTTCACTACGAAGCCGATCGCTCCAAAGATGTTCATCCAGTGGTAGAGGCGGGAATCTCCCTGGAGCTTCCCGGCCGAGAGCAGCGCGTAGGCCGCGATGATGAGGGTGGCGCCGATCCAGCCGACCACTTCGATTGCGAGTTTCATGGAGCCCTGGAGTGCGGTGGGTGAGTGGCCGCCGCCACTCTACCGGTTCTGCAGCCGTCCGGCTCGGCGCGATTCTGATGAAACCAGCCTCGCGAGACGCTCGACCCCGCCCGAGTGTGTGCTGTGCACTCCCCCTAAAGGCGGACTGCGCCGGAGGCCATCCCCCACTAGACTGCGCGCCCTGACAGACTCGAGGAGATGAGGAATGAAAGTGTTATTTGGGATCGAGATCGCGGTGACCTTCGCCCTGGTAATCGGACATCTGATCGCGGTGGTTGGTGGCCGCATGGAGCGTCTGACCGACTGAGCCCTCACCGCTCGTCGATCTTGGGAAGCGCCGCCTGCGGGCGGCGCTGTAGTTTCCGGCCCTTCACGCCGCGCCCCGCGCCTCCCGGTGACGGCTCACGGCGCTGCCGTCGCCGGGCTCGAGGCCGCGGAACACGAGCGTAGAGACGATGGTCGCGACGCCGAGTACGGCCAGCGCCTCGTGGATACCGTGCAGCAGCTCGCCCGGCGTCGTGTGGAAGCGATCGGGAACGAACAGGGCGGTCACCAGCGAAGCCACCGCGACCGCGAAGCTGATGGAGAGCTGCTGGCCGGTGCTGGCGATGGTGCTGGCGTCGCTCGCCGCGGCACCGCTCACGTCGGCGTACACGAGCGTGTTCATGCTGGTGTACTGGAGCGAGGCGAACAGGCCGAAGGTGGACACCTGCACGACGATCAGCCACACCGGGGTCGAGGGGCCGATGGTGGCGAACAGCAGGATCAGGACTCCGAGTATCAGCGTGTTGGAAACCAGCACCGCGCGATAGCCGAAGCGCGCCAGTATTCCCGGCATGATCACCTTCAGGCCCATGGCGGCGAAGGCCTGCGACATCATCAGCAGGCCCGCCTGGACCGGCGTGTAGTCAAGACCCACCTGGAACAGCAACGGCAGCAGAAACGGAATGCCGCTGATGCTGATGCGCGTGAAGAACCCGCCGCTCACCGCGGCGCGGAAAGTGCGGATGCGGAACAGCGCCAGGTTGAGCAGCGGGCTCAGGGCGCGCGTGGCGTGCAGGCCGTAGCCCGCGAGCAGCGCCACGGACAGCGCGAGCAGTGCTGCGATCGCGACGCCCGGCAAGCGGTGCTCGCCGAACACCTCGAGGACGTACGACAGCAGGGCGATCCCGGACCCGAACAGCACGAAGCCGGTGACGTCGAGCGGCGGGGTGTGCGCCTCACGGTAATCGGGTAGATAACGCTCGACGAGGTACAGCCCGGCCAGGCCGATCGGAACGTTGATGAAGAAGATGACGCTCCAGTGCGCGAACCCCGTTATCAGTCCGCCGGCGAGCGGACCGAACAGCGGGCCGAGCAGGCCGGGGACCGCGACGAAGCTCATGGCGCGTACCAGCTCGGACTTATCGAAGCTGCGCACCAGCGTGAGCCGGCCTACCGGCACCATCATGGCGCCGCCGCAGCCCTGCAGCACCCGGAAGGCGACCAGCAGGTGGATGTTGCGTGCGAGTCCGCACAGCAGTGACCCGGCGGTGAAGAGTCCGATGGCCGCGGCGAACACCCGCCGCGTCCCGAAGCGGTTCGCCATCCAGCCACTCACCGGGATGAACACCGCGAGACTCAGGGTGTAGGTCGCAAGCACCGCCTTCATGCTGAGTGGTGCGACGCCGAGGGCGCGCGCGATGCCAGGCACCGCAGTGTTGAGAATGGTCGTATCGAGGGACTGCATGAAGAAAGCCACTGCCACGAGCCATGGCAACAGCACGCGCGAGACGCCCTGCGGCAGCGCTTGTTCGGCTACCGACACGGGCGAGCGTCGGGCGCGCGATATACTGCGCGCCCGTCCTGCGTGCGGAGAGCGGCCATGTGCGACAACGACTCGATGGACGACATGATTCAGTATCAGCTGAAGTCGGCGCAGCTGTCGCGCCGGCGCTTCGGGGCCTTCACGCTCGGCGCGGGGGTCGCCTCGCTCCTCCCGGCGGGGGCGCACGCGGCCTGGATCGAGGAGGCCGAGGTCGACGTCAAGACTCCCGACGGCACGACGGACGCGTACTTCGTGCACCCGGGCGAGGGCAAGTACCCCGGAGTGCTGATGTGGCCGGACATCTATGGACTGCGGCCCGCGTTCAGGCAGATGGCCAGAAGGCTGGCCGGGGCAGGTTACGCGGTACTGGTCCCCAATCCGTTCTACCGCACCAAGCGGGCGCCCACGGCGCCCGAGAACCCCGACTTCAATGACCCGGCCACTCGCAACGCCATGATGTCACTCGCCGGCTCAGTGACCCCCACGATGGTCGTTGCGGACGGAACGGCGTACGTCGAGTGGCTCGACGCGCAGCCTTCGGTCGATCGCAAACGCAAGATGGGCGCCATCGGCTACTGCATGACGGGTCCCGCCACGCTGCGTGTCGCGGCGGCGTTGCCGGAGCGGATCGGGGCCGGCGCCTCCTTTCACGGGGGAGGGCTCGTGACCGACAAGGCGGATAGCCCGCACCTCCTCATCCCGAAGATCAGGGCGCAGTACCTGATCGCGATCGCGGAGAGCGACGACAAGCGCCAACCCGAAGCCAAGACGGTGCTGCGCGAGGCCTTTGCGAAGGCAAGCGTGCCGGCGGAGATCGAGGTCTACGCCGGGACAATACACGGCTGGTGCCCGATCGACGCGCGCGTTTACAACGATGAGCAGGCGGAGAAGGCCTGGAGCCGCATGCTCGCGCTCTTCAGCACGGCGCTGGCGCCACACGCGGCCAAGGCGGCTTAGGACCGGCGAACGGAAGGTGTCAGGTCGTGGGCGGCGTGCTCGACGAAGGTGTCCTGCGGGAGCCGTTCCGGCGGGCGCGCGGCCCCTCTCAGGCATGCGTAGCCCAACCAGCAGAACAGGCACACCGCCAGGCCGGAGAGAACCAGAAGCAGATATCCGAGCAGCGTCAGTACCAAGTCGGCGAGCCTCGCACGAACTGACGATGGCGTCGAGTCATGTCGCGACGCTGAGCGTTCCACCTCAGTCGGTCAACGTGTCGGCGATGAGAGACTGCGCGTGACGATATCGCGCCGCAGCATAAGAGCCTCAAATGCGGGTCAGCTGCTGCCGGCGCCGAGCGGTGGCGTTATGTCGTCTGCGGCACCCTCGAGGAACTGATCCTCAGCGGGCGGTTGCGACGGGCGCGCAGCCCCGCCGAGGCACGAGTAGCTCAGCCAGCAGAAGAGGCCGACCGAGAGACCGGAGAGAAAAAGGAGCAGGTATCCCGCGACTGTCAGTATCACTGGGGATCCTCCATGCGAGCCGATTGCATGGGGATCAGTGTGTGGCTTGGGGCTTGGCGGGTTCCGCGTCTCAGATCACAGGAAGGCAACGAATTGTGATTGCGCCCCTGCGGGCACCTGCGCAGACGCGCGAGCACGCGCCGCGTTGTCGCGCAAACGCGCAACAGCAAACGCATGGCGCTTCACTTAATGCGCTCGGCTTCAGAACCGATACGTGAGGTCCGCTCCATAGGTGCGCGGCTCGCCGACCAGCGCGTAGTCGAAGCCGATTGCCCCCGTGTCCGCGTCCTTCTGATTGAGTGCATATGCGAGGTACTGACGGTTCGTGATGTTCTTGATCCACGCGCCGATCACGTACCCTCGTCTGCCGGTGCTCTCGAAAGAGACTCGGGCGTTGGCAACCCCGTAGGCGCCCTGGGCGTCGCGTTCGGTATTGAAAGCGTCGAAGTACTGCTTGCCGTAGAAGTTCGCGTTGGCGAGCAGGTGCAGGTCGCCGGCGCTGAACTGAGCGACGCGCCAGTTCACGTCGATGCTCGCGTCGTAGTCCGGGGCCTGAATCAGCTGGTTCCCCACACAACAGATACGTGGAACCGCGCACGGTCCACCTGGCACAGCCGGAGCGACTACGCACAGGCCCTGATTCAGCGTCAGGTCGACGTACTTGCTGTGCATGAGCCCAAGGGTCGCGCCCATCTCGAGGTCGGGGTTCACCTTGCCCCGGAGCTCAAACTCCGCGCCGTCGATGCGCGCCTGCGGAGCATTGGTCGTGCGGAAGCCCGTCCCGACACCGTCCGGCAGCGGGAAAGCGTCCAGGAACTGCTGGTTCTTGTAATCGTAGTGAAAGAGCGTCGCATTGAAGATGCCGCGGCGGTTGCCGAGCTCCGTCTTCAGGCCCAGCTCGTATGAGGTCAGCTTCTCGGGATCCGCGAAGGTGACCTGCGAAGGATCGCCGAACGCCTGCCCATTGAAGGCGACGCCGCGGTAACCCTGGCTGATGCTTACATAGGCCAGGACCCCTTCGCGCGGCTTCCAGTCGGCCCCGATCTTGCCACTCACGTTGCTCGTGTCCTTGCGGAGCTCGGGAACCACAGGCGCCTGGGTTGCCAGTCCCTGCTGGAAAAAGGTGAAGGAGGGCACGAAGGCCGCCAGCGATGGACCACCGATGCTCTGGGTCCACCAGGTCGCCGCGTCGACATCCGGGCTGGCGCCGACCGGCGGACTCGCAAGCCCGCCGAGGAGGGCGTAGAAATTATCGATCGCCACCTTGTCCTGGGTGTAGCGCGCGCCTGCGCGCAGCGTGATCGTCGGCGCGACCGCAAAAGTGAGGTTCGCGAACGCCGCCCGACTGTCTTTCAGCTGGTCGAAGTTGTTGTACTCGTCGAAGCCGAAGAGCTGTGCCGGCGCGCCGGCATTCGTGGGAAACCAGTACGGTCCGAAGCCATCGAAAAAATGGAACTGCACGTTGGCGTGGGTGCTCTCGCGACCGTAATAGAGGCCTGCGAGCCAGCCGAGGGCGCCGGTGTCGCGGGAGGCGACGCGTATCTCCTGCGAGAACGCGTTGACGGTCGAGGAATAGGTGTTGGGATCGTCGAGTCGGCCAAAGCCGACGTTGGGCCCCGTGATCGGCAGCCCACCGTCATCACTCTTCTCATACCAGCGTCCGAAATCGAACCCACTGACGGAGGAAAGGGAGGCGTGCGGGCTGAGCTCCCAGTCGAGCTTGAGGGAAGCGCTGTCGTTGCGGATGTCCTTGTGGACGGCGTACTTGGCCCCGTTGTCGAACCAGCTGATATTGCCGAAAAAGCCGGTGACGGCGGGATCGTTCGCGAGCGCGTGAGCGCCGTAGGGGGTGCCGCCGGCGCGGCTCACTGACACCTTGAGTGTCGCGGTGAGCGCATCACTCGGTCTTGCGAGCAGCGTGAAGCGGGCGGCGAGCGCATCGACGCCGTTCAGCGGCTCGACGTGATCACCGGGAATGTAATCGGGTGCGACACTGTGTACCCAGCCGTCGCGGTTCTCGTAATACAGCGCGACGCGCCAGCCGAGTTGACCGTCGACGATCGGGCCGCCGACGGCGGCGCGCGTGGAGTAATCGTTGTAGTTGCCGGCGCCAACCGTCACGTAGCCGTCGTAGTCGGTGAGGCTCGGGTTCCTGGAGTAGAAGTTGACGGCACCGCCGGTGGCGTTCTTCCCGTACAGGGTTCCTTGCGGTCCGCGCAGGACCTCGACCCGCTCGAGGTCATACGTCTGCAGCGCCTGAACCGCGCCGACGGGCTTGTAGACCTCGTCCACGTACATTGCGATCGGGCTGCTCTGGTTCTGGCTGAAGTCCTGCGTCGTCACGCCGCGCAGCGTGAACGTTGGCTGCGCCTCTGGGCCATAAGGGAGGTTGAGCAGCATGTTCGGGACCAGAGCCGTGATATCGCCGGCCTGCCGCACGCCCCGATCCTGCAGTTCGCTCGCCGAGATTGCCGTGACGGCGATAGGCACGTCTTCGAGCTTCTCCGACCTGCGCTCGGCGACGACCACCACTTCCTGCAGTTGCTCCGTGGGTGCGTTTGCGTCCGCCGCATGAAGGACTGGACTCACGGGAGTGAGGCCGACGAGGGCGACGATGTACGCCGCCAGGCGGCGGGATTGAATAGGCATGACGATCCCCCTGAAGACTACGGAATCGCATTGTGATTATTGTGTATCGCTAGGCGAGTCTTACATACTGTTTAATGGGATGGAAGCCCCAGGTAACCCCAGACGAGGAAGCTCCTTGAACCGCAGCGTCCGATCCTCCGCGCTCCCGCTGATTCAGTCAGTCGACAAAGCGCTAGCCGTGCTCCACGCCTTCGGTGGCGAGCGGCGGGCTTTAAACCTCGCCGAGATCGCCGCGACGGCCGGCATCACCAAAAGCTCGGCGCAACGTTTCACGAATACGCTGCAGCAGCTCGGGTACCTGCAGCGCGATGTGCACGCGAGAGGCTGGGTATTGAGTCCGCGGGTGCTGACGATCGGGCACTCGTACCTGGCCGGACACACTCTTATCGAGGCGGCGACCAGTCATCTGCTGCAGCTCAACGTGGCGACCGGCGAGTCCGTGAGCCTCTCTGAGCCCGACGACACCTCCATGGTCTACGTCGCGCGGTTTCCGGGACATCAGCCGTTCCTGATCCACATGCCGATCGGCCGCTCATTGCCGATGTTTTGTACCGCTGCGGGTCGGGCCTACCTCTCACGCTTGCCACCGGAGGAAGTCGCCGAGGTCCTGGAGCGCTCCAAGCTGCGTCCCCTGACTTCGACGACCGTGACCGACAAGGCGCGGATACTCGACCTGGTGAATGAGGCGCGCGAGCTTGGCTATTCCCGGGCCGATCAGGAGTGCTACCGGGGTGATCTCACGATCGGCGCCGCGGTGATCGGGCAGCAAGGGCGCCCGGTCGCCGCGATCAACATCTCCGGGCCCACCAGCCGGTGGACGATGGAGGCTCTCATCCAGCGGTGGGCGCCGCTCCTGATGCAGACCGCACGCGCCGCCTCGAGCGGGATGGCGGACCGGATCGCGGCGCGTCAGAGTGCCTGATATCAGCGCTTTCTGAATCCGACCCCGACGAGTACCAGTCCGGCGCCAAGCGCGAGCCCACCCGCCCATCCCGGGATCGGTCGTTCCTCCTGTACCGTCGCCTCGAGGTCGCCGAACTTGAGGACATTCTCTTTGTGGGAGTAGCTCGGCGGCCGAATGATGAGCCAAAGCCCTGCCGCGACGAGAACGACGCCGGAAATCAACGTAGCGCGCATTTCTGAGTTATCCGAAAGTGCTTTCGGGCACCAAGGTTAGCTTGGTTGCCAGCCCATCTGAATTTTGGCTAAAATAGCCAAATGGCAAAGAGAATATCGGCCAGTGACGCGAAAAATAATTTCGGTGGCCTGCTCGAGGACGTCGCCGTCTTGGGGCGCGTGGATGTCGTGAAGCACGGCCGGCTGGTTGCGGTGGTGCTCTCTCCTCAAGCGCTCGATTCGGCTATTAACGCGCCCGCTCCCGCGCCCGCGGGGCAGCGTTCTGCCTGGGGGGAGAATCACATGATTCCTCCCGAGCGGGCACAGGCTGCGCGCATGCTGAAGCGCCCCAATAGCTTCGATGAGGGGTGAACGCGAGACCGAGGCGCCGCTGACTCCCGCGGATGTGCGGGAGATCCTGAGCGTCTGCTCGCCCCGTGGACTGCTGGTAGGAGGTCAGGCGCTCGCTTTTTGGGCCGATCACCTGCAGGTCGAGCGGCCAGCCACTCTCATCTCCGGGGTAACCGCGGATGCCGATTTCATCGGCGACTCCGCTCTCGCCAGGGATCTTGGCAGGCACCTGGGCTGGCGCGTCTGGATTCCAGCACTTGATGACTCAACGCCGCAGACCGGCAAGGTCACTCAACGCATCAAGAACGGTGGGATAAAGCAGGTAGATTTTCTCTCCGGAGTAGCCGGACTCACCACCAAGGACCTCGTCCGCCGGGCCATCGAGATGGAGGTACCAGAGATCGGTCTGCTGCGAGTGCTGCATCCAATCGATGTGTTGGACAGCCGCATCCAAAACCTGCACTTGCTTCCCGAAAAGCGCACGGATGCCGGAGTCGCTCAGGCGCATCTTGCTGTGGGTGTCGCTCGCGCTTTCATTCGTCAAGAGGTCGGCACTCGGGGCGAGCGAGTCGGTGTGAAACTCCTTGAGCGTGTCGCTGAAATCGCCGGCGATATCGCTGCCGTCAGAGTGTTCCTTCTGTACGGCATTGACCCCTTGGAGGCCGTTCCAGTGGAAGATTTCCGGACAACGTCAGCACTCCACAAGGTGCGCTGGCCGCAAATCATCTCCGAGGTCGCAGCGAAGAGGCAGACCTCGCAAAGGCTGTCGTCGCGATCAGCCCGATCTGCGAAATGAGCGTTGCCGTTTTGTGGTCTTAGATCTCCTCAGGGATGATGCGCGCCACTACTGCGCCCATGTTGGTCTTCGTACCAGCGCGGGCCTTGCCCGCGTGCATGTATTCATCAAAGATCAAGTAGTGCACGACATCACGGAATCGTAGGTCTCGTTCGACGGGCCAATCGGCGAAGCTCTCTTCGGCACGTCTGACGATTTCGGTTGCGCTGACGGGTGGGTTTAAACCAAGACGCCGCGCGGTCACGGCTTCATACAGGGCGCGACCCTTTAGTTCTGGATGTTCACGCTGTTCACGCCGGAACAGGTCCAGCAGTTGTTCGCTTGCCTCTTTGGCGTA
>DATMMK010000027.1:0-39407 GCA_035569755.1 Steroidobacteraceae bacterium | reverse complement strand
CTTCGCTTCGCCGCACGGCGTAAGGTCGTACTGGCCGGGCGCGTCCTCGATGGCATCGCCCGCTCCGGGCAGACCATCAACTTCAAGGTACTGGACGGTCACTCCTGGTCTGCCAAAATCGCTGCGGTCGAGTTTGTCGATCGCATGTTCTCTGAGCCACTGATCGGCCTGCTATGCGACGAGCGGGATCCAAGGGAGGCTACGCTTTACGCCGAACTCTGTCCTCCGGGTACCGTTGTTGAGCTCAGTGATGCCGCTGCCGCCTAACAATCGTTGCAGGGGCCGTGATGCGTGGTCTGCCTGGCGCCGCGGGCGCCTGGGGACAGTGTGCGCCCGCGTCGCCTGTGCGGCCTGGTCGTCCGTCCCCTCAACTTCACCGTTGAACCGCAACCAGGGGTGGCTCAGTCTGTCCGACGCCTCACACTCGCGGCTCTGGCGGCGCACTATGGATTCCGTATCTCCCACGACCGGGTCCAAGGTCGCTGCCGCGCGATTCAAGCACCCGTAAGTGCCTCTGAGGAGCCCAGTCTTGAAGACACACTTTGCAATACCGACGGTCCTCGGCACGCTGCTGCTAGGCCTGCCGCTCCCGGTGGCGGCTGACGCTTACACTGTGGACGGCATGCACAGCATGCCCTCATTCACATTCAAGCATCTGAACCTGTCATCGTTTCGGGGCCGGTTCGAGAAGACCACTGGCACCATTGAGTTTGATCCAGTGCGACACAGCGGCAGCGCCGATATCGCGATTAACATCGATTCGGTTAGCACAGGCGTGCCGATGCTTGATCAATTCTTGAAGAGTGCGAAGTTCTTCGATTCCGCGAGATTTCCCACGGCTACATTTAAGTCGAATAATTTCAAGTTCTCCGGCGGACAACTGGTTTCGGTGAGCGGAGACCTGAGCCTGCATGGGGTCACGAAGCCCGTGGTATTGGAGATCGTCTACGTTTCCTGTCGTGAGCATCCACTTTTGAATATCCCGTCGTGTGGCGCGGATGCCATTGTCACGATCAAGAGAACTGAATTTGGCCTCGATGCTTTTATCGGGAACGACAGCGACGAGGTTAAGGTCGATATCTCGGTGGAGGTCCTGAAAGCGTCGCGACCATAACCGGAGAAATTGCAGATTGTCTGGTTGCGGTCCGACAATCGTTGGAGGGGTCCGTGATGCGCTTGCGGTTTGGCGCCTCGGGCGCTAAGAAATTGTGCACCCTCGGCGCCACGGCCTGGCGCTTCTGTGCGCCCCCTCAACTTCACCGTTAGACCGCACCCTTTGCGCACCGTGATACGCCATTTGAACAACGCCGGGAGACGATCATGAACTACGCATCGGAAGGATTGGTTTTCTACTTGTTTGGACTCTTTTGTGCCTACTGGGCGCAATCCACAAAAAGAAATGCTTGGCTGTGGTTCTTTCTTGGGCTGTTCTTTGCGCCAATCACAGGACTGGTTTTGCTCTACAAGAACGACCAGGATCGCGGTCCGCATCCGACAACCACTGCGGTCTAACAATCGTTGGAGGGGCTGTGATCCGCTTGCGGCTTGGCACCCCGGGCGCTGAGAGAATGTGCGCCCTCGGCGCTATCCGGCATGGTCGTGCGGCCCCACGACTTCACCGTAGGCGTCACATTTCGCAAACCCGAAGGTGATGACAATGAGTCGCGCATATCAGATTGCCAACGCTGTTCTTTGGGCTGCTGCAATCATCGCGTCCGCGCTCGTCAGGGCCCCGACAGTCCTTTCACTGATCGTGTTGCCTTCGCTCGCGGTCGTTTCCCTGCTGCTGGCTTTGCGCACTCCCCGTGCGGGTGGACGCAATGCATAGCTTAGTGCCGCCTAACAATCGTTGGAGGGGTCCGTGAGGCGTGATCTGTGTGGCGCCGCGGGTCCCGCGAGAGAGTGGGTCCGCGGCGCTTGTCCGGCATGATCGTCCGGCCCTCAACTTCACCGTTAGGTGCCGCCGATGAGCCTCGTTAGGGTGCTGACGCCTGACTCCGAAGCGGAGCTTCTGGCCGTATGCTCCATGCTGGAAGCGCATGGTGTTCCTTTTTTCGTCCGCAGCGCGGGCGTCAGCTCGCTGTTCCCTGCAACGAAGCAGCTGGAATGGGCTAACGCTCGTGCCATCATGGTACCGGAGGAGCGTGCTGACGATGCGTTAGCACTCATTGCAGACTTCCGTGGCTCGCCTGAGTCGAAATCATGACGCTGGCGGCGTCACCTAACAATCGTTGGGGGGGCGTGATGCGTGTACTGTTTGGGGTCGCGGGACCCAGTCGAAACTGCGTGCCCGCGGCCCTTGTCTGCCGTGGTCGTCCGGCCCGTCAAATTCACCGCTAGAGATCGCAAGCCCGCATGTCCACGACCGATAGCCGCTTTGGGGGCTCTGTCCCGGCAATTTATCAGCACTATCTCGTGCCGTTGATCTTCCAACCCTATGCAGCCGATCTGGCCGCGCGTGTCAGGTCGCGTGGCCCGGCGCGAATCCTGGAGGTCGCGGCGGGAACCGGCGTTGTGACGCGAGCACTTTCCTTAGCGCTTGGACCGAAGGCGGCGATTATCGCCAGTGACCTCAATCAAGCGATGCTGGATGAAGCGGCCGCTCATGGGCCACTGCCCTCAGTTGAGTGGCGTCAGGCCGATGCATTGCATCTACCTTTCCCCGACACGTCCTTCGATGCAGTCGTGTGCCAATTCGGAGTCATGTTCTTTCCAGACAAAGCAACGGCGTTTTCTGAGGCATATCGTGTGTTGCGTCCCGGAGGGTTCTTTATTTTTAACGTGTGGGATCAGATTCGAGAGAACGAGTTTGCTGACACGGTCTCCAGGGCGCTGGAAGCCGTTTTCCCGAATGACCCGCCTCGATTCCTGGCCCGGACTCCACATGGGTATCATGATCTTCAGAATATTCAGGGCGACCTGATCAAGGGTGGTTTTCAAAAGCCTGCTGGGTTCCAGACGGTTGCTGCCAGAAGCATCGCGGACTCTGCGCGCGTGCCTGCGATTGCATACTGCCAGGGGACGCCTCTGCGGAATGAGGTGGAGGCGCGTGACGCCGGTCGGCTGCAGGAAGTCACGGACATTGCTGCGGCGGCCCTGGAGAGGCGATTTGGTACAGGACGTGTCGATGGAAAGATTCAAGCTCATATTCTTACTGCAGATCGCTGAGTCGATAACTCATGGCTACGGCTTGTGGGTTAATTTCTTCAGTTGGCCAGGGCAAGGCGCATGCGGTGCAAGAATCGCTCGAGGCGGCCGTGACGCGCTGGCGGTGCGGCGGGGCGACCCGCGTTTTGGCGCAGAACCCTGAAGGAGGACCGCGACTATGAAGGCCTATTTGATTGTAAGCGGCGCGATCTTTGGCATTGTCGGAGTTGCGCATGTGCTTCGTCTGTTTGTTGAGGGCCATTCTTTGTCAGATCGGTGGTTCATCACGCACAACGTGGCCTTGTTCATCGTGGGTGCGGGACTCGCGCTCTGGGCACTGCGGTTATTGGTGCGTGGTCGTGGGCCATCCGCCTGACCATCGTTGGAGGGGAGTGCTGCGTGCTCTGTCACCGGGCGCGCGTCTCACGATTCGTCGGGGGGACACGTGACGTGGGGTCCGCCTGGCGCCTCGGGCGCTGAGCGGTTGTGCGCTCCCGGCGCCGCGGGGCGCTACTACGCGGCCCTTCAATTTCGACGTCACGCGGCGTTGTGATGATCGCCAGGGGAACCGCCACGCGCGGCGCTGCAACACTGCCCTGGCTTTTCGCCCTGTACGCGGCTGCGACGCTCCTGCACTTCGCTCACAATGCGCAGTATCTGGCTCAGTACCCGAATCTCCCCGCCTCCTGGTCTCGCGCCGAGGTTTACGCTGCGTGGTGCTGTGTCATGGCTCTAGGGCTGCTCGGGTACGGGCTCTACGGCCTCGCACTTCGCAAGGTTGGGCTGACGCTGCTGGCCGTGTATGCGGCGCTCGGTTTTGGGGCGCTCCTTCATTACACTCGTGCGCCAATGGCCCACCACTCAGCCATGATGAACGTCACCATTTGGGCTGAGGCCACCGCGGGCACTCTGCTCCTGGCGAACGTGGTGATCCTCGGCGCCCGGAAGACAATGTGAGCCTGCGGCGCTCATCCGACATGCTCATGCGGCCCGGCGTGCTTCGGCTCACCGCCCTGTTGGCAGCGCTCCTGCTGGCGGCTTGCGTGACGCGGCCACCGCGGCAAACAGAGACGTATTACTTCGACTGCGACGTTCCCGAGGGGCGATTCGCTGAGTGGAACCGCACCCTCAAGGGTAGCGAAGTGCATGTCTCGGGAACCATAGAGTTGATCGAGCCGCGTCGGGACCCGACGTGGCGTCCGGTCGCAAACGTATTTGTCACCGGCAAAGACCCATCCTTCTACGCCGGCCTCAGACTATCTGTCGATTGGGATTCACAAGACTCAGTCCACGTCTCGCTGATCGGTTCGACCGGAGCCGACGGGGACGATGCGCTGATTTCACTACCGTGGCGCGGTGAGGAGATCCCTTTTTCGCTCGTGCTCACTCAATCGGGTGAACTGACCGTGAGGGCGGGCGACGGCTCTCGCGCCGTACACGTGAGCCCATTTGAGCCGCGGAATGTGCGCCTCAGCTGCTCTACCGGGCAGTTCAAATACCGGGATGTTTCGGTCGACGTTCCCAAGTGACACTGGGAATGTATGAGCGCAGCAGTCCTGAAGGGTCTTCTGGCACTGCTCGCTGCATGCGTCTTTCCTGGCGTCAACCCTCGTTGGAGCCCGTGATGCGTGGGTGCCCGCGACAGGTGCTCGTCCGCCCGCTCAACTTCGCCGTCAGGACTTGAATGCTGGCGCGCGCCGTCGCTGCATTCCTGGCGCTGCCCGGCGTCGTCGCTTTCGCGCTGCCGATCGCAATCGGGACCTCGGCGGGCCGCACCGTCCAACATGCGGCTGCGGGGGCCCTGGTTCTCTCTCTGGGAACGCTGCTGCTGCTTTGGTGCGTGCGCGAATTCTATGTCGCAGGGCGCGGGACCCTGGCGCCATGGGCTCCGCCGCAACGCCTTGTGACGACCGGGCCCTACCGGATGTCGCGCAACCCCATGTACCTCGGCGTAATTACGATCCTCATCGGCTGGACGGTGCTTTGGGGTTCGCGCACGCTCCTGGTCTATACATTGGTGGCGATGGCTGCAGTTCAGATCAGAGTATTAGTGGCGGAAGAACCTTGGGCGGCTCGCAACTTCGGAGCAGAATGGGAGGCGTACCGAGCTCGGGTGCCGCGGTGGTTCATCTAACCTCTGTGATCGGTTCGACCCCTAAGCGCCATGCCGCGTCCCGTTCAAATTTCTCTGTGGCTATTCATGGCCACCCTCCTGGCCAGCCCCCTGATCGGTTTCCTCGACCCGAGACCACTGCATGCGTTTGCCGGCGGTTCCGGCTTTGTGGCACTGATCGTGCTGGCGTTTTTTTTCTGTCTGTTTGTCTTCGTTGCCTACAGCGCCTACCGCGCTCAGAACTGGGCGCGCTGGGTCCTGGCGCTTCTCGGCATCGCAGCCCTGGCGACGGACATTCCGTCGCTTGCCCGCGACCTCGCCGTTGTTCCGCTCATCGGCGTCCTCGAGATTACCGTGGCATGCTGCCAGACCGCTTCGCTGGTGTTGCTCTTTGTTCCTGGAGCGAATCGCTGGTACCGCGACGTAGTCCCCAGCGGGTAACGCGTGCCCGATGAGCCGCGCTATTGGTATGCGGCCAGACCCCACCGGTGGGGATATCGGCGGGCGCAGTCCTGGCAGGGCTGGCTGTTCGATGTCGGTGTGTTCGTGAGCTGTATTGCCATATCGCCCTACGTGCGAGAGCCCGCGCACCCGTTTAAGAGTCTCAGCCTCTTTTTCGGCCTGCTGGTGCTGTTTCTGGCCGTCCGTCATTGGAAGGGCGAACCTAACAGCTGGGAGGATTGATTGGCGGGCCTTCAGGGCGAGCCTTGGCGCAGGTGGTGTACGAAACGACTGACACGGATTTTGCCGACCGGGCACTGGAAGTGATGCGCACGTTTACCGGCAGCTGTCACTGCGGCGCAATGAGCTTTGTCTTTCTTACCGCACTGCCCGCAGCGCAATGGAGTGTCCGCGCCTGTCAGTGTCGATTCTGTCGCGCCCACGGCGCAGTGACGACCTCCGATCCGACCGGGCGGCTGATGTTTCGCGTCGATCAGAGAGAGGCAGTGCAGCGATATCGGTTCGGGTTGAAAACCGCGGACTTCCTCGTGTGCGGTCGTTGCGGTGTCTATGTGGGCGCGCAAATAGAGACTCCTCGCGGTGCCTTCGGCATCATCAATACCCTGACGCTGACGCCCCGTCCGACGGACCTGCCCGTAGCCGTCGCGGCGGACTACGATGCGGAAGGCCCGGGCGAGCGCCTCGGGAGACGCGAGCAACGATGGACCCCGCTCGAGAGGGCCATCTGAGAATCGGAGGGGGCAAGTCACCGCTTGGCTAAGGGATCGTTGCGAACCGCCTCGCTCTTCTGTCTGGCTATCTGGTCGGCAGTCTGGTTGCTGTTTCTCCTGCTGCGCTTCTCCTCGCTCGACGTCAGGAACATTCCGGGTGCCGGCCCGTTTCTGCTCAGCTCGCTCGTGGTCTCCGCGCTGGCGCCGATCGTGGCTGCGGCCCTTGCGGTGGCTGCGTTGGTGCGGGAGCCGCGGGTGCCGGCGAACTGGCTCACCTTCGCCGCTGCGAGTGCCGTTCTCGTTGCCGAGGTGTTGCTGTTCCTCAGCTCGCGGTGGCTGTGATATCCACCGCGCGCAGGAGCTTGCATGGTCGGCAAGGAGTTATCGTGAGCAAGTTGATGCGCTTTCCGAGCGCCGCCCCGCGGGATCCCGCGGTCGAAATGTGGTTCGCCGGCCGCCGTGCGCCGCTCGCTGCGATCGCGCGGGAGTGGTTCCTGCGGATGCGCGACTGCGGCCCCGACGTTCGGGAACTGCTGCATGACGGGCATCCGACGGCGTGCGTGGGTGATGCAGCCTTCGCCTACACCAACGCTTTCGCGGCGCATGTCAATGTCGGGTTTTTTCTCGGCGCGACGCTGCCTGACCCGGCAGGGTTGCTCGAGGGGGACGGGAGGTACATGCGCCACGTGAAGCTGCGGCCCGGCATGGCGGTGAATTCCGCGGCGCTCGCCGGGCTCATCGCCGCGGCGTATCTGGATATCCGAACCCGGCTGGAGTCTTCTCAGCGATGAGGCTCCCGGGAGCGCCGTCGTCCGGCCGCACAACTTTCCCGTCGGATTTGCGGAGCGGCTCATGAGCGAGCAATGCGTCTTCTGCGAGATTGCGCGCGGCACGCAGCCTGCCAGCATCGTATGGGAAGACGCGCTGACACTCGCGTTCATGGACCGTCGCCAGTTTCACCCCGGTCACACACTCGTCATTCCCAGGCGTCATCTCGCGGACGTCCGCGAGCTCGACTACGCGACGGGCGCGGCTCTCATGACATCGGTTGCGCGCATCAGCCGCGCCGTGGTCGCCGCTTTTCCTAATCAGGGACTGAGCGTGTGGCATTCGATCGGCGCGGCGGCCGGCCAGGAGGTGCCGCATCTGCACGTCCACGTGCACGCCCGCAAGGTGGGTGATGGCATGTTGCGGGTGTATCCGAGCCTGGCACCGGAGCCCGACCAGGCAACGCGCGACGCCTATGCGGACACCCTGAGGTCTTACCTCGATTAGCCCCGATTCGCGCTGCAGAGCCGGGGCCCTGGCCAGCGCCCGGCTAGCGCGCCGGTGACGGTGGTAATCTCCAACAGCCGCGCTCAAACCCGGCAGTCCGATTTTGACCTGCGCGCGCAGGCCGACTGGAAGGCACCGATATGCATCACTCTCGCCTCTGTGCACTGCTCATCGATTGCAACACGGCGGATGTGGACGGCGCGGCCCAGTTCTGGGCGCAGGCGCTCGGCCGGGCAGTGGATCCCAGGCATCCGGGCACTCGCGGCAATTACCGCATGCTCGAGACCCCGCCGGACGAGCCGCTCGTGCAGATCCAGCGCGTGACCCACGAGAGTCGCGTGCACCTGGACATCGAGACCGATGACATCCCTGCCGAGGTAGGGCGTCTGGAGAAGCTGGGCGCCACAGTGGTGAGTCGCCTGGAGCGTTGGGTCGTGATGCAGGCGCCTACCGGCCAGCGCTTCTGCGTCGTGCGGATACAGCGCCCGGGCTTTCCGAAGAACGCCAATCGCTGGGAATAGATGTCCGGATCAGAGCCGTACGCGGAGGCGCTGCTCTCTCATGTGAGGATGGAGCACATCCTGGCCGTGGTCGGCCTCGCATGGCCTTTCGCACTGACCCTGAGCGCAGTGTTGCTGCGCTGGAAGGAGCTTCGCTCCCGAGTGGGCCTGCTGGTGTCAGGCGTTCTCGGTTGCTTCGGAGTGCAGGCGTTCCTGGCGCGTTTGACCCGCTACCTGTTCTGGACATACTTTGCGCCGCTCGAGCCGCACTACTCGATGGCCCGTCATATCGCCGACCCGATCGTCATCATCGTGGCGAGTGCGGGCTTGAGCGTGCCGCTGCTGATCTGGCTGAGCAGGTTGCTGGGCGTGCCGCTGCCGCCCGCGAACAACGAGGAGAGTGTGCAGAGCCCCGCCACCCGAGCCCGCAGCCGATGAACCCCGAGCATCAGGAAGAGATCCGCGCCGATGCCGTAGCGCATCTCGAGAGGGCGGCCTCGTTCCTCGCGCCCTGCGCGCGCCCGGCGCTGAGCGTCGGCGCGGACTCCACGCCGGCCCAGCTCTCCTCCGCCCTCACGGAGCTGGTGATGACGGCCGAGATGTTCGGCTGCAAGCCCTCGTTCTGGCGCTGGGCAGCACGGGCAGCGACCCTACTCGACCGCGACGCCGACGCGCAGAAGTACCGCAGCCGCAGCGGTGGCGAAGGCTGAGGGCAGCCTCAGGGGCAGGAGACGCACGTGTCCGTCGAGCTCCTCGTAGTCCTTGCGGCGAGTAAAGCCCCCGACTGGTCGAGTTGGAACCAGGCGCTTTGGGAAGCCCGCGTGCCGGCGAGCCTGTCACGATCGGTCGACCTGCCGCATCACCACGGCTACCTGCCCGTGCGCGTACAGGGGCGTGCCACGGGCTTCTACTTCCTGGTCGAAGCCGCCTCGGATGTGGCGCTGCAGTACCCGGCGCTCGCGAGCGTGCCCGTCATCAAACCGGTCGTGTATTCCCTCTCCTACGGCGCGCACCCTGAGGAATGCGCCGCAGCCTTCCTCTCGGCATCGGTCCTGGTCTCACGATTCCAGGGCGTCGTGTTTGATCCACAGCAAGGTGTGCTCTTGAGCCTGGACCAGGTGAACGATGGTGCCAGGCAATGCCTGAGCCTCGTTCCGAAGTAACATTCAGCCATCTTTGCCGTAGCCTGTGCAGTACTGGCGCTCGTCCTTTCGCTTGCCAGCGCAGGCCCGTCTGCGGTATCACGACCCGAGGGTGCCGGACACCTTGTGCCGATGAAGTAACAGTCAACCGCAGGTCAGGCAGAAGTCAGTATGTGGTCCTTCGCCGGCGCCTTTCCCGAGCTCGCCTTCGACCTGGCGTGGGAGCTGCGCGCCACGGGCCGTGCCGACCTCGCTCGCGAGTTGGAAGGCAGCACGGTGAAGAGCGTCAGCTACGACCCGGAGACCGACGCCGGCCTGGTAGCTCTCGAGGCGCAGCGCGTGTTGAACGCCGTGGAGCGCAATGTCGTCGGCCAGAGACCCGGCCAGGTGATCGCATTCGGCGATGCGCGGTACGCGTCCATGCAGCTGGATAACTTCGGGCGGGTGGTCGCCGTCGACCTTCAGGCACCGCCCCGGGAGTTGCGCTGGAAGCTCATGCGCCTCACCACCAGTCACTGGTGAGCCGCTGCGTGGCGGCACAGGGCGCCGCAGCTGCGCCGCGCTCCTAACGTGCCGAGATACGAGGTAACGGTTCAGGGACGCGGCATTGCGCTGCCAGTCGGGACGGCCGTCGCCATCGGCTTCCTGCGGCTCGTGCAGCTTCGCGCCCGTGATCCCGTCGAGGCCGAGATTCGCGCCACGGAGCAGGTCCGGTCCGACTGGGCGTCGAGCGCGTACGCCATCGGCAATCTCGGTGCGGCCCCCTATCTCACCATCAGCCGCATCGGCCTGCTGCGCTGGTGGCACCGGCTTCTCGGCGCTCCTCACGGGTTCATGTTCTTCGGCGAAGACGGCGTGCAGATGCCGTCCCCGGGCCAGGCAGGCGAATCCTCCCGCGCGCATTGATCATCTGCGCGGCGCTGTTCATGATGGCGCCGTGAGTCCTTCCGGCCCCCTCCGACCGAGCCGTGCCGCCTTCGCCGGCGCGCTCATCGGCCTCGGCATCCTCGGTCTCGTCTATGGGAATTCCTCCGAGGTCTGGGAGCCGATGCCGAAGAGCCTGCCGGGCCGCCCCGTCGTCATGTATCTGTGCTCTCTGGTCACGCTCGCAGGCGGCATCGCCCTCGTGTGGCGGCCGCTTACCGTGCTCGGCTGTCGCGTCCTGCTGCCCTTCCTCCTGCTGTGGCTGGTGTTGCTCAAGCTGCCGGCGCTGCTCTCTGCTCCGCAGGTGGTGGTGGGCTGGGAGTCCTTCGCCGAGACCGCCAGCCTCTCGGCCGGTGGCTGGTGCCTGTTTGCCGCCTGCGCGGGCCCCTGGGAAAGACACCATCTCGCCTTCGCCGTGGGCGAGAGCGGGATCCGCGTGGCGCGCGCTCTGCTGATCGCGGCCTTGCCCATGATCGGCGTGAGTCACTTCGTCTACCATGACCTCACCGCGAGCCTGGTACCGAAGTGGATGGGCTTCCCCCTCGGCTGGACGTACCTCACGGGTGCTGCGAGTCTCGCGGCCGCGGCCGGTATGCTGTTCGCCGTCGTCCCGCGTCTCGCGGTGAGCCTCGAGGCCGCCATGCTCTGGGCTTTTACGCTGCTCGTCTGGGTGCCGCGCGTCGCCGCAGGCCCCCACGATCAGGGGAATTGGTCGGAGATCCTCATTTCAGCGGCGATCGCCAGCGGCGCCTGGCTGGTCGCCGAGACCTACCGCGGCGTTCCGTGGCTGGCCAGCGGCAGAGCGGCGCGCTCACTAACCCTCGGGTGAGAACAGAGCGGGATCAACTCATGCGAGTCTCTTCAGACAACTCCCTGCTGCACCGATGGCCCCCCTGGGTCGGGGCGCTCATCGTCCTCGAGATCGGCTGGTTCCTGCTGCTGCGCCACGAATTCGGTCCCATCTTCCACGCGCGCTTGCGCGTGGCAATGCCGCCGCTCGCGGTCATCGGCTACGTCTATCTGCTGAGCGCGGTCTCGGTGTACCTCGACCGCCTCGACTGGGACTACCGCATGCGTCAGCTCATCGTCGTCATGCTCGGGCTGAGCGTCGGGCTCTTCGTTTTCGCTCTGCTGACAGTCACGACGGCGCAACTCGAAAACCCGACGGGCTGAAGGACACCCCATGGCCAAGGCATATTGGATCGCCGCCTATCGCTCGGTGCGCGACCCGCAGGCGCTCGCCGCGTACGCCAAGCTCGCGCTGCCGGCGCTCGAGGCGGCCGGCGGCCGCTTCCTGGTGCGCGCCACGCCCGCGCGTGTCTACGAGGGCGGACTCAAAGAGCGCACCGTCCTCATCGAGTTCGCGAGCGTCGAGCAGGCCGTCGCCGCGCACGAGAGCCCCGCGTACCAGGAGGCGCTGCGCGTCCTCGGCAGCGCCGTCGATCGCGACATGCGCATCGTCGAAGGCATCGGATAGCCCCAGGCCACGATGTCGGCGCGCACGCGGCCCACCGTGGGCTCGGGTTCGCGACCGCCCTGCGCCTAGACCCCGCGCGCGAGCAGCAGCCAGGCGATGAGGGCGGCGCCCTTCTGGTCCGCTCCCCACGGCGCGCCGACATCGCGCGCGAGCCCGGCCACCGTCGCCGTGAGCGCCTCGGGAGCGCGCTGCAGCGCCCGCGCGGCCTCGGCGGACAGATCGCGCTGCCGGATGCGCGTGCAGGGTAGCTGCAACGTGGCGCACGCGGAGGCGAGCGCCTCGCGGAAGTGGTTGCCGTCGGCGGTGTGAATCAGCGCGTGCGAGGCGAGGATCGCCTCGAGCGAGCCGCCGGCCCGCCCCGAGGAATCGAGGATCCCGACGGCGATCGGCTCGATGCCCGCCGCGCGCGCGATCGCCGCCAGAGTACGCACGCCCGTGGCGGCGCGCGTCGCCGCCGCAGCGCGGAAGGTCGCGAGCCGCGCGGAGGCCTCGGCGAGCGGCAGCCCCTCGATCGCATGGTAAGGCTGCTTCGCGCCCGGCAGGCTCGCATCCGTGAGCTCGAGCCGCTCGCGTGCCAGAACCAGCGGGGTGCGCGGCGTGCCGCCGATGACGACGACCGCAGCCCATCCCGAGTGCGGTGCGAACCCGAGCACACAGGACCCACGCGGCGGCTTCACGGCAGTCCCGGCGCGGCGTGCGCGGCTTAAGCGACTTCCGCCTTGAGCGGGCGGCTCATGAGCTCGCGCACCGCATCGCGGGCCGGCATTTGCTCGTAAAGCACCCGGTACACCACGTCGCAGAGCGGCATCTCGACCGCGGTGCGGGCGGCGACCGCGCGGATGGCGCGCGCCGCGGCGTAGCCTTCCACCGACTGCCCGATCTCGGCGAGCGCGGCCTCGGGAGTCGCGCCCGCGGCGAGCGCCAGGCCGAAGCGGCGGTTACGCGACTGATCGTCGGTGCAGGTGAGCACCAGGTCGCCGAGCCCCGCGAGCCCCATGAAGGTATGGGCATCGGCGCCGAGCGCTACCCCGAGACGGGTCATTTCCTTCAGTCCGCGCGTGATGAGCGCGACGCGCGTGTTGGCGCCGAAGCCGAGCCCGTCGGAGAGCCCGGCCCCGACCGCGAGCGCATTTTTCACCGCGCCGCCGATCTCGACGCCCGTGATGTCGGTCGAGGTGTAGGCGCGGAAGTTCGCGGAGCTGAGCTCCGCGGCGAGCGCTTCGGCGTAAGGGGCATCGGGCGAGGCGACCGTCATGGCGGTCGGCAGTCCCGCGCCGACCTCGCGGGCGAACGTGGGACCGGAGAGCACCGCGATGCGCCGCTCGGGACCCAAGACCTCAGCCGCCACCTGGTGCGGCAAGAGGCCGCTCGCGAGCTCAAATCCCTTGGTCGCCCACGCGACGTGCATCGCGGGCTGGAGGTGGGGAGCGAGAGCGCCGAGCACGTCGCGAAACGCGGGGCTCGGCACCACGACGAGGACGTCGCGCGCCGCGGCGAGCGCCGCCGGCAGGCTCGTCTCGACCGCGAGCGAATCCGGAAACGGCGCGCTCGGCAGATAGCGCTCGTTGCGGCGCGCGAGCGCCATGGCGTCGAGGCGCTCGCGGTCGCGGCCCCAGAGCCGCACCGCGCGTCCGCCGCGCGCGAACTGGATCGCGAGCGCAGTGCCCCACGAACCCGCGCCGAGCACCGCAACCGGTTGCCCGAGTGCGCGTGCCGTCATCGTTGAGCTCCGGCGAAGACCGCAAGGCGGCGCGCGCCGCCCTCAGTTGGTCTGTGCCGGCGGCTGCTGCGGCTGGCCCTGGTTGGCTGCGTACAGGGCATCGAAGTTCACCGGCGGCAGCAGGAACTGCGGGAAGCCGCCCGCACTCACGAGCTGCGAGACGGCGCTGCGCGCATAGGGGAAGAGCACGCTCGGACAGACGGTGCTCACCGCGCGCTTGAGGTCCGGCTCGCCGAGGTTGCGGATCAGGAACAGGCCCGCCTGCTTCACCTCGACCAGGAACACCGTGACGTCGTTCTGCTTGGCGGACACCGTCACCGTGAGCACCACTTCGCGCAGGTCCGGCGACAGCAGGCTGGTGCCGGTCTGCAGGTCGAGGTTCACCTGCGGATTCCAGTTGCCGTCGACACGCGGGCCGTTGGGCGCCTCGTAGGAGCAGTCCTTCAGGTACACGCTCTGCAGCGCGAGCACCGGGGCGTCGGCGGGCAGGTCATTGGCCGGCGCACCGGCAGTCTCATTCACCATTTCAGGCTCCGTTTTTCAGTAAGGGATCGAGGCGTCCTTCGGCATCGAGCGCCTGCAGCTCATCGCAGCCGCCCACCGCCTGGCCACCGATGAAGACCTGCGGCACGGTGTCGCCGCCGCCGCGCGCCGTCATCTCAACGCGCGCACCGGGAACCGCCTCCACGTCGATCTCGGTGAACACGACGCCCTTCGACTGAAGGAGCGCCCGCGCCCGTGCGCAGTACGGGCACCAGTCGGCTGCATAGATCTCGACCTGCGGGGTGCTCATCGGGCTCAAGACCTTCAGGCGCGCGACAGCGGCAGGTTGTCGGCGCGCCAGGCGGCGAGTCCGCCGCGCAACGTGAAGGCGCGGGTGAAGCCCTGGGCGAGGAGCTGGCGCACCGCCGGGGCGCTGAGCGAGCCGGTGTCGTCGTAGACCACGACGGTCTTTTCCTTGTGCCTCTTCAGAGTGTCGCCGGCACTGAGCAGCGCCTCGCCGCTCATCTGCCGGGCCCCGACGAGGTGGCCCGCCTGGTACTGATCCGAGGGCCGCAGATCGAGCAGCAGAGCCCCCTGGTTCATGAGGCGGATGAGCTCCTGGGGCGAGACAGAAAATTGGCTTTCCGCGCGCGCGCGCATTTCGTATACAACTATGAGCGCCACCGCGACTGCGGTGGCGATCCCCAACCAGGGGTGATGACTGAGGAATTCGAGCAGGCGATCCATGGGGCGAGGGCGCGGAGTTACGGCCAAAAAGGCCGCGCATTATAGCCTCCGGGCCCGTTTCCGGGGGGTCGGGTCGGTATTGCTCATGGTGACGGCGGGCCTCGTGGGCGGCTTCGCGGCCGCGGCCGGCAGCCCCAAGCCCGAGGCGGACGCGAAAAAGGCCGAGGCGGAGCTGCAGGCCGTCAAGTCCGAGATCGAGCGCGTCACCCGTGAGGTGAGCGCCAGCCAGGTCGAGCGCGACCGCCTGACCCGCGACCTGAAGAGCGCCGAGCTCTCGGTTGGCCACGCGCGCGAGACGCTCGCCGATCTGAAACGCCAGCGGGCCGCGCACGCCGCACGCCGCAGCGCGCTCGCCGCCGAGCAGCGCGGGCGCGAGGCGCAGCTCGAGAGGAACCGTAGCGATCTCGCCGGGGAGATACGGGCAGCCTACACCATCGGCCGCCAGGAGCCCTTGAAGCTCCTCCTCAATCAGGAGGACCCGGCGCTCGCCGGGCGCATGTTCTCCTACTACGGTTACTTCGGCCGCGCGCGTGCCGGGGAGATCAAGCTCATCCAAACCGAAGTCGCGCGCCTCGCCGAGCTCGCCGCCGAGCTCGATGCCGAGGATGCCGCGCTCGTGCGGCTCGAGCAGCAGCAGCGCGCTGAGCTCTCCGCGCTTGAGCGCGCCCGCGCACAGCGCTCAGCGGTGCTCGCCGGCCTCGAGGCCGAGTCGCGCACCCGTGCCCAGAACCTCGAGCGGCTGCGCGCCCAGCAGGCCGGGCTCGAGCAGCTGCTCAAGGAGCTGCGTGCGGCGATGGAGCGCTTTCCGCTCGAGACCAACGAGGCCTTTGCACGGCTGCGCGGCAAGCTCGCGTGGCCGGTGAGCGGACATCTGGTGGCGCGCTTCGGGGATGCGCGCGCCGGCGGCGTGCGCTGGGACGGGGTGCTGGTCGCGACCGAGCGGGGCACGCCGGTGAGAGCCGTCTGCGGGGGCCGGGTGATCTACGCCGACTGGCTCCCGGGCCTGGGGCTGCTGGCGATCGTCGACCACGGCGACGGGTACCTGAGCCTCTATGGACATAACGAGCGGCTCTACAAGGCCGCCGGCGAGCACGTCGGCGCCGGGGAAACGCTCGCCGCCGCCGGCGACAGCGGTGGAACCGGGCGCACCGAGCTCTACTTCGAGATCCGCAAGGGCGGCAAGCCCGTCGATCCCCGTCCCTGGTTCCGGGCCGTCGATCCCTGACAGGGCCCGGCGTGGCCCCTGGCGGTCCCTTCTGACCGCCGTCCTGGTGGATCTCCTGGCCCGCGCAGGGCATCCGCCGCGGACTGCGGGGATGTGACCACCGTCAATCTTTTACGCTCTGCGCGGCGCTCAGAGAGGCCGATCGCCAACTCGCGCAAAGACCGCGATCGACAGAAGCGCAATCGTGTCGCACAGGTCCGACACAGGCTTCGTTTTGTCCCACTCCGACTCGTGAGCACGCCAGAACTCAGCGATTCACCGGCCGAGCAGTCCGCTGCCCGGTTCGAGCCCTATTGCCGTCTGATGCGCTCGCTCCTGCCGCGCGCCTCGAGCCTCGCGATTTTCAGTGCCGCCGGCGAGCTTTACTGGTCCTCGGACACCATGACGGGGCCGGATCTCATGAACGCGGTCGAGGATGCGCTGCTCGCGGCGCAATCGAGCGAGCCCGACGTCCCGCATCTGTGCACCCTCGAGGGCGACATGCCGGCGTACCTGTGCCCGCTGCGCGACGACGCCGGGGGCCTGCTCGTCATCGTCGCGGTCCTCTGCCGTCCGAACGAGGCCGGCGACCGCCGCCAGCAGGACCTTTCCTTCGCGCATGCGCTGCTCGCGCCAGCGCTCGAATGCCTGCGGCGCGAGTTCATCGCCGGCGCCAACATCGATGAGCTGCATGGCACGCTCGCCGAGCTCAACCGCGATCTCGAGCTGGTGCTCTCGCATGGCGCGGACACACCCGCCGCCGACGGGGCCAACGATCTGCAGCTGCTGCTGCAGCACACCCTCGAGCACCTGCGCGCGACGACCGGGGCGCTGCTGGTACCGGAGAAGAACCTGACGCTGCTGCGCTCAAGTGGCGCCGCGCAGCCGGATGCGCGCTTCATGATGCGCGCGCACCGCAAGCTCCTGTCGCGTGCCCAGGCGCAGCCCGAGCCGCTCATCGTCAACGACGTCGACGTCTCGCTCGAGGACACCTACCCGTACCGCGTGCTCGCCTGCGCGCTGCGCTCGCGCGCCGGCCGCTGCATGGGCATGCTGGCGCTGCTGCGCGACGAGCTGAGCGAGCCGTTCAGCCTGCGTGATGCGCACATCGCCCAGATCATCGCCCGCAAGGCGCTCGACATCGTCGAGTCGAGCTACGACGCCCTGAGCGGCCTCTACACCCGTCCCGCCTTCGAGCGGCGCCTCGCCGCAGTCGTGACCGACGGCAAGAGCGGCCAGCAGTGGAGCGCGCTGTACATCGACGTCGATCAGCTGCACGCCATCAACGAGAAGGCCGGCATGCACATCGGCGACTCGGTGCTCGGGCAGCTCGGGGAGCTGTTTCGCAAGAGCCTGACGCCGGGCTCCTTCGGCGCTCGCATCTCGGGCGACCGCTTCACGGTGTTGCTGCCGGCGCAGGTCGAGGATGCCGCCCGCTTCGCCCAGGCGCTGCGCGCCGGCGCGGAGCACATCGTGCCGGGTCCGGGCGAGTCGTATCCGCCGGTCTCGATCAGCGTCGGGGTGGCGCCGCTCGATCCCCAGGGCGGGGAGCTCGGCCACGTGCTGGCGGCCGCCGAGAGCGCCTGCAAGGCCGCCAAGGACCGCGGCCGCAACCGCGTCGAGATCCACCAGGCGAGCGACATCAGCATCGTGCGCCGCTTCGCCGACATCAGCGTCGCCGCACAGCTGCGCGAAGCCATCGAGAACGACCGTCTGCGGCTCGAAGCGCAGCTCATCCTGCCGTTCTCCGCCGCCGACAACGCCCGGCCGCACTACGAGCTGCTGCTGCGCATGCTGAGCGACGACGGTCTCACCATGGGCCCGGACAGCTTCCTTGCGGCGGCCGCGCGCTACCAGCTGATGCCGGCCATCGACCGTTGGGTGATCAACCACGTGATCGCAGCGCTCAAGCCGCGCGCCGGCGTGCTCGAGGGCAAGGCGCTCGGCTTCACCATCAATTTCTCCGGCCAATCGCTCGACGACGACAGCTTCGCCGACTTCCTCGTCGAGGCGATCGGCGACAGCGGCCTCGATCCGGACCTGTTCTGCTTCGAGCTCACCGAGAACGCCACGGTCGCACACCTGCCGCGCGCCGAGGAGCTGATCCGCCGGCTGCGCAAGCTCGGCTGCGGCGTCGCGCTCGATGACTTCGGCACGGGACTCTCGTCGCTGTCGTGCCTGCGGCAGCTGCCGATCACCATGCTGAAGATCGACGGCAGCTTCATCCGCGACGTCATCAAGGACCAGCGCGCCGCTTCGATGGTGCGCTCCATCGCCGAGCTCGCCCGCAGCATGTCGATCATCACGGTGGCCGAGTACATCGAGACCGATGAGATCAGCGAGCACGTGGCCGGGCTCGGAGTCGACTATGGCCAGGGTTTCGCGATCGGCAGGCCGATCCCGCTCGCGGAGCTCTTGAGCGAGCTGCCGCTGCCGAGCGAGCAGGCAGGCGGGCGGCCGGGACGAGACGACATCATGTGGTACGCAGGAGCGACGCCGTGAAGGGAGTATCGAGCACATGACCAGCCGTTCGCGCACACTGATTGCGCTCATCGCCGGAGCCATCTTCGGCTTCTGCGGCGCGTTGACGAGCGGCGTCCTCGCCGAGCGTTCGACCGAGCCCGCGCGCGCCGCCACGCGCGCCATTCTCCCCTGGGAAGAGGCGAGCCTGTTCGCCGAGGTCTACGAGCGCATCAAGCGCGACTACGTCGAGGAGGTCGACGACCACGTGCTCATGGAGCGCGCCGTGCGCGGCATGGTCGCGGCCCTCGATCCGCACTCCGCCTACCTCGACACCCAGGAGTTCGAGGAGATACGCCTCAGCACCATGGGCTCCTATCCCGGCGTGGGGATCGAAGTGACGCCCGAGGACGGGGCGGTCAAGGTGCGCCATCCGATCGAGGGCTCGCCCGCACAACGCGCGGGACTGAAGGCGGGCGATGCGATCGTGAGGATCGACGGCGTCGATATCGGCGGGGATCTCGCCATCGCCACCGCCCGCATGCGCGGCGCCTCCGGCAGCACGGTGCGGCTCACCATCCGCCGCCCGGGCACCGCGGCGCTGCTCGAGTTCAACTTGCGCCGCGCACAGGTCGAAGTCTCGAGCGTCAGGGCAGAGACCCTCGAGTCGGGCTACGGTTACCTGCGGATCACGAGCTTCACGGAGACCACGCACGAGGACGTGGGGCATGCGCTGTTGCGTCTGCAGAGAGACAACAAGGGTGGCCTCAAGGGGCTCGTGCTTGATTTGCGGGACGATCCGGGCGGCGTACTCGAAGCCGGCGTCGCCGTGGCGGATGACTTCCTCGAGCAGGGCGTGATCGTCAGCGCCGACGGGCGTACCCCCGAGGCGCGTTTCCGGATGGACGCGACCCACCACGGCGATCTCCTGAACGGCGCCCCGCTCGTCGTGCTCGTGAACGGCGGCACCGCGTCCGCTTCCGAGATCGTCGCCGGCGCGCTCAAGGATCACGGCCGGGCGCTGCTCATCGGGCGCACGACCTACGGCAAGGGCTCGGTGCAGACCGTCATGCCGCTCGCGCATGGCGGGGCGCTGAAGCTCACGACCTCGCGCTACTTCACTCCCTCGGGAGCCTCGATCCAGGGCAAGGGCATCATCCCCGACATCGTCGAGGCGGGACCGCAGAAGTCAGCCGCCGCGGACTCCGGCAGCACTCTGCCGCTCGCGCTACGCGATCCCGACGTACACACCGGGCTCGTGACTCTTAAGACCCGGGGTACCCTCGCCGCGCACGCGGCGCTCGAGCCGCACATCGCCCGCGACCTGGTGCCCTAGCTCATTGGAAAAACCGGGGCCCACAGGCGCGAGTTTGGGGCCCTGGGCTTGAGCGCTTGCCGGTATCCTTGGCCGCCATGCTCGCCTGGCTCATCGACTTCGTCCTGCATCTCGACCGCCACCTGGTCGAGCTCCTCGCCGCCTACCACCTGTGGATCTACCCGATCCTGTTCGCGGTGATCTTTGCCGAGACCGGGCTGGTCGTGACGCCGTTTCTCCCGGGCGACTCGCTGCTCTTCGCCGTCGGCGCCCTCGCCGCGGTCGACACCAGCGGCACACTGAGCGCGCCGCTCGCGAGTGCTGCGCTTGCGGTGGCGGCGGTGCTCGGCAACACGGTGAACTACGGCATCGGGCGCGCCATCGGCCCGCCCGCTTTCTCGGGCCGCTACCGCCTGCTGAAGGTCGAGTACCTGAAGCGCACCGAGGAATTCTTTATCCGTCACGGCGGGCTCGCGATCTTCCTGTCGCGTTTCATGCCCATCATCCGCACCTGTGCGCCGTTCGTCGCCGGAGTCGGCCGCATGCCCTACGCGAGGTTCTTCGCCTGGAACCTCGCGGGGGGCTGTGCCTGGGTGCTGCTGTTCGTCTGGGGCGGATATCTCTTCGGCAACATTCCGCTGGTCAGGCAGCACTTCGGCCTGGTCACGATCGCGATCATCGTGGCATCGCTCGTGCCGCTCGCGATTGGGCTCAGGCGGCGCGCGGACGCCGGGGGCGCGCAGCCTTAAGCGCGCAACAGCCACCACGCCGCGCCGGCGAGCCCGCCACCGAGGAGCACGAGGTTCGGGACGGCGCTCAGCACGAAGCCGATATGGCGGCCCTCGGCGGCACGCACGTAGCCCACGAAATAAACCGCCCGGCCGACGATGAACGTGAGCCCGAGCGCCGCGGCGAGCCAGGCGTTCACGTAAACGCCAAACATGAGGATCGACGGCACGAAGATCACGAGCTGCTCGAGCGTATTCATCTGCACGCGGAAGTAGCGCTCGAACACCTCGTGGCCGGCGGTGGCGGGCGCCATCACCCGGTAGGTGGCGCGCGCACGGGCCACCGCGACACCGAACAGGAAGAACTCGAGCAGTGCGAGCGCGATCACGATGTGAACGTATGGCATGAGTCATCCCCCCGCCGGCTAGCTTAGACGAGGCAGGAGGCGCGGCGCACGGCTGCGAGGCGCACCCGTGGCACAATGCAAGGTATGAGCGAGCGAAGCCGTGGCTATGCGCACCGGGTCGACATCGCGGCCGACGCCGAGCAGGTGTGGCGCGCGATCACCGAGCGCGAGGGCCTCTCGCGCTGGTGCTCGCCCGAGGCGGAGCTGCAGCCACGCCAGGGCGGGCTGTTCCGCGCCCGCATTGACCGGCTGACGGAGCTCGAGGCGCATATCGACGTGTTCGAGAAGGGGCGCCGCGTGCGGCTCATCTACCTCCCCAACCCCGCCTTGCCCCGCACGGAGTCGGTGCTCACCGACGACCTCATCGTCGAGGCGGTGCCGGGCGGCACGGTGGTGCGGCTGCTCGGCTCGGGAATACCGGGAGAGCCCGCCTGGGATAAGCAGTACTGGCGGCTGCGCACCTCGTGGCTGGCGGCGCTCAACCGGCTGAAGGTGCTGGTCGAGGCGCAGCGCACCAGCGGGGCGGGCAGCGGAGCGGCCGGGTGACCGGGTTCCTGCTGCGGGCGCTGCTCGCCGCCTGCGGGCTGTGGCTCGCGAGCCGCTGGGTTCACGGCGTGCGGATCGACGATACCCCGACACTGCTGCTCGCCGGCCTGCTGCTCGGCGTGGTGAACGCCATCGTGCGGCCCATCGCCTTCATCCTCACCCTGCCGCTCACCATCGTGACGCTCGGACTGTTCCTCCTGGTGCTGAACGCCGCGATGGTCGCGCTCGTCGCCTGGATCCTCCCGGGCTTTCACCTCTACGGGGGCTTCCGGGCCGCGCTCCTCGCCTCGATCATCGTGTGGCTGACCGGCTGGATCGGCTCGGCGCTCATCGGCCATCGCGGCTTCGAGCGCTACGACCGCGGGCGCAGCGCCCTGTAAAAACCCGCGGGGCGGCGAGCACCGTGCCATCGACTGGAGTAGTCATGAGCCGCGTGGCGTGTGTGGCTGCGGCGGTGCGAGCGGCGCCCTGGCGCGCGCTCCTCTCCTCGTTGGCCGTCGCGCTGGCGGCGTGCGCCCCCCCGGCGCCGGGGCTCGAGGAGATCGTGGCGCACAATCGCGCGGTGGTGAACGGCGCGGCCGACACCTCGCTCGTCAGCACTCTCGAGGTCGACCTGCGGATGAAGGATGCCAAGGCGGGCGCGGAGCTCGGCGCGCTCTACCGGGTGAACCGCCGCGGGCAGATGCGCATCGATATCTACTCCGGCGGGCAACGTGTCTACACCGAAGCGTTCGACGGCAAGCAGGGCTGGGACTGGGGAGCGCAGGGCACCGCAGCGACCCTCGACCCGCATGCTGCCGCGCTGTGGCATGGCACGCAATTCCCCGGGATGATCTTCGGACTCGAGGACCTGGTGCCGAACGGGCACAGGCTCGAGTACCTCGGGCGCGAGCGCCTCGGCGGCGTCGACTATTACGTGCTCAAGATCACTCTGAGCGATGGCTTCGTCACCTACCGCTACGTGAATCCGACCACCTGGCTCATCGAGCGTGGCCGGGATTTCCGCGCCTTCCACCCCGCGCTCGATGCACATCAGACCTGGATCGAGACCGTCTATTCGGATTACCGGCGCGTCGACGGCGTCCTGCGCTCCTTCCTCTCGACCAACACCGATCTCGGCACCGGTGCGTGGCAGGCCACCAACACGGTCACTGCGATCAGGGTCAGCCAGCCGCTCGATCCGTCGATCTTTCAAATGCCGGGTGAGACCGGCAGGGGCGGTGCGCCTAAGCCTTGAGCAGCCTCTCCGCCCAGCGGTACACCCACCAGATCAGGAGCACGAAGGCGCCGCCGGCGAGCCACTCGGAAGCGGTGGCGAAGCCATCTCCGACGAGGCCGACGGGAAACGGCTTGCTGGTGAAGGCGACGAGCGCGGTGAAAACCACCGCCAGCACGCTCTCGCCGACGATGAGACCCGAGGCGAGCAGTACCCCGAGCTGCTTGGTGGGCTCGGGCTTCGCGCCGCGCTCGGCGCGCCGGTCGAACCACCAGCCAACCACCGCGCCCACCGTCACCATCAAGGTCGATGCCGTGGGAAGGTAGATTCCGAGCCCCACCGCGAGCGGCGGCAGACGCATCTCGCGGGTGCTCTTCGAGAGCAGCCAGTCGATGGCGATGATGCCGGCCCCGATGAGGGCACCTAAGCCCATCAGTTGCCACTTCTCCGGGTCGTTCTGGATCACCGCCTGGCCGAGGGCCGAGATGAGGCCCGCCTGGGGTGCGGGCAGTGCGTGCGCCCCGGCGCCCGGGGCGCCCGCGAAACCGTAAGCCTTGTTGACCAGGTCGAGCACCGGCGGGATGACGAGCGCGCTCGCGATCACGCCGACGACCAGCGCCCACTGCTGCTTCGAGGGGGTCGACTCCACCAGCTGGCCGGTTTTCAGGTCCTGCAGGTTGTTGTTGGCGATGGCCGCCACGTTGAATACCACCGCGGTGACGAACAGCGCGTAGGCGACGAGCGCCTTGCCCATCTGCGGGGGGAGCGAGGACTTGACGGTCACCACCAGGAACAGCGCGGTCGTTGCCACCACCAGGATGCCGATACCCGAGAGCGGGCTGTTGGATGCGCCGATGAGCCCCGCCATGTAGCCGCACACTGTCGAGACCAGGAAGCCGAGCACCACCACGATGATGATGCCGCCGACGGTGAGCAGCAGCGCATGCTCGCCGAGGCCGGCGCTGGTGGCGAAGTTCCACAGCAGCCAGCAGATCGGCAGGATGCACAGCAGCGACACCAGCCCCACCTGATCGACCGGAATGTCGTGCTCGGTGCGCGCGAGCGTGTCGCCTCGGCCGGCTTTGCGTTCCCGGGAGGAAGCGATGGCGCTCTTCAAGCCGCCGATCACCGGCTTCACGAGCTTCATCAGCGTCCAGATGGCGGATATGGCAATCGCGCCGGCGCCCACGTAACGCACGTAGTGGCTCCAGGTGGCGTGCGCGAACTCGCCCGCCTCGCCCGCCCCCGGGTGCAGCGCGCTGAAGTGCGGCACCCCCCAGCCCCAGCCGATGAGAGCGCCCACGAACATCGCGATGCCGCAGCTCATGCCGACGAGGTGGCCGATGCCGAACAGCGCGAGCGACAGCTGGAAATCGAAGCCGGTGAGCGGCGCCTTGGAGTCACTCCCGAGGCGGAAGCTGTGCGCCACGTCCCCGAGGAACAGCCGTGTCTGCACCAGCACCAGGAAGAGCGCCGAGAGGAGCGAGCCCATCAGCACCGCCTTCAGGCCCTTGCCGCCCGATTCCACCGCATCCGGGTCCGTCACGTCTCCGGTACCGACCTTGATGACCTCGGCGCAGGCGGTGCCTTCGGGATAGGGGAGATCGGAGTCCGTCACCAGCGCGCGGCGCAGCGGGATGGAATACATGACGCCGAGGATGCCGCCCGTCGCACAGATGGCTACCGACTGCCAGTAGGGAAATCCGGTCCACCAGCCGATCATGATGAAGCCCGGGAGCACGAAGATGATGGAGGAGAGCGTGCCGGCGGTGGAGGCCACCGTCTGCACGATGTTGTTCTCCTGCGCGGTGGTGTTGCCGAGCCAGCGCAGCAGCGCCATGGAGAGCACCACCGCGGGGATCGAGGTCGAGAAAGTGAGCCCGGCCTTGAGCCCGAAGTAGACGTTGGCGGCGGTGAACACCACCGTGAGCAGCACGCCGAGGACAAGTCCGCGCAGCGTCAGCTCGGCGCGCGATTCGGTCTTCATGGCGGAAACCCCTCGAAGGTTGTTGCTCTTGTGGAAGCGATCATCTTAGCCTCGCCGTCCACGCGCGCGCTATGCTTGGCTGGTGCGCGCCCGCGTCAGCGGGGGTTCGAGGCATGGGGTTCGAGGCATGTTCAAGGTGCTGATCGGCTTGCTCGTGGTCGCGGTGCTCGGACTCGCGGGCTTCACCTGGGTGACGCTCCACTGGTCGTACTCCGAGGGCGAGCGCGCCGGCTACGTGCAGAAGATCTCCAGGAAGGGCTTCGTCTGCAAGACCTGGGAGGGCGAGATGGCCATGGTGACCATGCCCGGGACGGTAGCGGAGAAATTCCTGTTCACCGTGCCGAGCGCTGCGGTCGCCGCCCAGGTTAACACCAGCGTCGGCAAGCGCGTCGCGCTGCACTACGAGCAGCACAAGTGGATCCCGACCTCCTGCTTCGGCGACACCGAGTACTTCGTGACCGAGCTGCGCCTCACGGAGTGAGCGGCTACTTCACCCCCGTCATCAGGCGCTTCGCGAGCGGCGTCACGGCGAGCATCACCGCCCCGGCGATGACGCCGTACCAGAAGATCTTGAGGAACAGGGCGGGGAGCGACTCGAGGTGGCTCGCGTCGTACTGGCCGCTCAGCTGACCGGCGAGGATGCCGCCGAGCGCGAGCGACAGGAACCACATGCCCATCGCCTGCCCGAGGAAGCGCGGCGGCACGAGCTTGCTCATGTTGGAAAGCCCCACCGGGGATATGCACATCTCCCCGCAGACGTGCAGGAAGTAGGCGCAGATGAGCCAGGTGGACAGCACCCGGTGACCGGCGAGTACGCGCCCGGCGGCGAAGTACATGACGAGGAACCCGCACCCGAGGAGCAGCAGCGCCACGCCGAACTTGGCGGCGGCGGGCGGATCGCGCTCGCGCTTGCCGAGGGCGAGCCACAGCGCGGCGAAGACCCCGGCGAGGATGATGACGAACAGCGAGTCCGCCGCCTGCAGCACACCCGGCGGCGCATTCCAGCCGAGGATGTGCATGTCGGTGTAGCGCGCGGCGAAGAGGTTGAAGGAGCCGCCCTGCTGAAAGTAGCCGGCCCAGAACGTGACCGAGGCGACGAACAGGGCCACCATCACGAGCACGCGCTTGCGCTCGGTGCCGGTGAGCCCGGCGAAGAACAGCAGGTAGACGAAGTACGCCACCGCAAGGAGCGACACCGCCCAGGAGGCGCCTGAGGCGAGCAGCGCCGCATCGACGTGCACCACGCCGCTCAGGGCGAGCAGCACGGCGGCCGCCAGCACGGCAAAGATCGCCACGATCGGCGTCCACGAGGCGCGCTGCTCGGGCGCGACCGTGAGTCCGGCGCCGCCGAGGAAGCGCCGCGTCCAGAGGAATTGGCCGACGCCGAGCACCATGCCGAACGCCGTCAGCGCAAAGCCGAAGCGCCAGCCAAACACAGTGGCGACCAGCGGGACCACCATCGGTCCGATGAACCCGCCGGTATTGATACCCATGTAGAAGATCGAGAAGCCGGCGTCACGGCGTGCGCCGCCCTCGGGATAGAGCGTCGCCACCAGCGCGCTCACGTTGGGCTTCAATAGCCCCACGCCCATCGCGATGACCAGCAGACCGACGAAGAAGATCGCGGTCGTGCCGAGGGCGAGCAGGGTGTTGCCGGCCGCGATCAGGAGCCCGCCGGCGATCACCGCGCGCTGCGCGCCGACCAGGCGGTCGGCGATCCAGCCACCGAGGAGCCCGAGGAGATAGGTGCTCCCCACGTACAGGCCGTAGATCGAGCTCGAGGACTTGTCATCGAGGCCGAGGCCGCCGCTCGCTGCCGGCGCGACCATGAAGAGGATGAGGAGCGATTGAATGCCGTAATAGGTGAAGCGTTCCCACAGCTCGGTGAGGAACAGCGTCGCGATCCCTACCGGCTGGCCGAGGAGGGTGCGCGTGGCGGCGGAATGGTTCATGCGCGGCCGCCGCCGTCGGCGCTGCGCGCGCGAGAGAGCACGCCCGCCATGATGATGCCGCCCTCGTAGAGGAGGTACATCGGAATCGCGAGCGAGCACTGCGAGATCGCATCCGGCGGGGTGAGGAGCGCCGCCAGGATGAAGATGCCGATCAGCACGTAGCCGCGATTTTTCTTCAGGCTCTCGAGGCGCACGATGCCCATCACCACCAGCAGCACCACCGCGACCGGCACCTCGAATGCGACCCCGAAGCAGAAGAACATAGTCAGCACGAAGTCGAGGTACTGGTTGATGTCGGTCATCATCGCGACCCCTTTAGGCGTCGTGGCCGCGAAGAACTGAAACATCACCGGAAAGACGAAGTAATACGCGAAAGCAACGCCGACGTAGAAGAGCAGGATCGAGGAGAGCAGCAGCGGCACGGCGAAGCGCCGCTCGTTGCGGTACAGGCCCGGGGCGACGAACGCCCACAGCTGGTAGATGACGTAGGGAATCGCCGCCAGCAGCGCGACGAAGAACGACAGTTTGAAGGGGGTCGTGAAGGGCGACATCACGCCGGTCGCGATCAAGTTGCCGCCCGGCGGCAGCTTGGCGAGCAGCGGCTGGGCGACGAAGCTGAAGATGTCGTTCGAGTAGAAGACGCAGGGGAGGAAGGCGACGCCGACGGCCAGCAGCGCACGCAGCAGCCGGTCCCGCAGCTCGAGCAGGTGCGAGATCAGCGTGCCTTCGACGAGCTTCTCAGGTTCCTCGCTCATCGGCGCGCGGAGTCTGGCTGGCCTCACCGGCGGCGGCGGTGCTGGCGCCGGTGACGTCCGTGGGGTGCGCGTGCGAGTAGGTCGCGGGCCGCTCAGGCTCGGCGGCCGGTGCGGCGCCGCTCGCCGGCCCGGGCGCTGCCGTCGCCTCGCTCGCGGGAGAGGGCGTCTCCTGCGCGCGAGCACTCTGCGCGCGGCGCGCCCGCTCGAGCTCGACTTCCTCTTCCAGCTGCTCGCGGAACTGCCGTGCCATGGCACGCGCCCGGCCGGCCCAGCGACCCACCTCGGAGACGACGCGCGGCAGTTTTTCGGGTCCCAGCACGATGAGTGCCAGAACGAAGATGATCAGGACTTCAGAGAAGCGCCCCTCGAACAGGTCACGCGCTCCGGTCGGTCTTGGTCTGCGGGGTCTGAGCCTCGCTCTTGCGGACTTCCTCGAACTCCGCGTCCGGCTTGTCGGAGCGGATCTGTTTCTGCTGCGCGCTCTGCTCGTCCTCGCCCTCGCTCATCGCCTTCTTGAACCCGCGGACTGCCGCTCCGAGATCGGAGCCCACGGTGCGCAGCTTCTTCGCGCCGAATACGACAAGCACCACGAGCAGGATGATCAGCAGCTCGCGCATTCCAATACCCATGACTCAACACTCCACTTGCGGTCCGCAAACGCGGTGAAACAGGGGAATCATAGGTCAAATGAGCCCGCCGGAGCCGATAAGTTCGCCCAAATCCGCCAACCCCTTCAGGCCCGGGGCGCGGGAGCCTCGAGCCAGAACGTCACCGGCCCGTCATTGACGAGCGCCACCTGCATGTGGGCGCCGAATACGCCAGCGGAAACATGGGGATATGACTCCCGGGCCTTCCCGAGCAGATGCCCGAACAGGCGCCGCGCCTCCTCGGGTTGCGCCGCGCTCGAGAACCCCGCGCGCGTTCCCTTCCTCGTATCGGCGGCGAGGGTGAATTGCGGCACCAGCAGCAGCCCGCCCTCGACCTCACGCAGGGAGAGATTCATGCGTCCCTCTGCGTCGGGGAAGACGCGGTAGGAGAGCAGCCGCTCGAGGAGCCGCTCGGCCTCCCTCTCCGCATCGCCGCGCCGCACCGCGATGAAGGCGAGCAGTCCGCGGGACACGGCGCCGACCACGGCGCCGTTGACGCTGACCGCGGCGCTCTCGACACGCTGGATGAGACCGATCATACGGGGGGCTATCATCCATCAGCTGCGGCGCGCGGCGCACCACGGGCGTGCTTGCGCGGCGCGGCTGCGAGTCCGTAAGATTCGGGGCCGTTTTTGGCCCGTTAGACCGGGCGGGGAGTGAGCGGAATGTTGCGCGGGCGAGCAGCTGCAGTGCGTGCGGTTTCCATCGCGGCGATAGCCGCGGGCGCGCTCAGCGCGGGCCTGACTCTCAAGGCCGAGCCCGCCGCGACAACGCCGGCACCACAGGCGACCGCCGAGGCCGCCGCCGCGCCGGCGGCACCCGATCCCCACCACGGCAAGGCTGTTTCCTACACCTGCCTCGGCTGCCACGGGATCGAGGGGTACAAGAACGCCTATCCCATGTACAGCGTGCCGGAGCTGCGCGGACAGAACGCGGAATACCTGGTGATCGCGCTGCACGGCTACCGCGACGGCGACCGCGCGCACATCACCATGCACTCGCAGACCGAGTCGCTCTCCGAGCAGGATATGACGGACGTCGCCGCCTACCTCGCCGGCAAGCCCCTCGCCGCGAGCGGCAAGCCGCCGACTGCGGTGCCGGCGGCGGCGCAGCTGTGCGTCTCCTGCCACGGCCAGGACGGCATCGCGGTGGCGCCGATCTACCCCTCACTCGCCGGACAGCACGAGGACTACCTGGTGCGCGCCCTCAACGAGTACAAGCACGGCGGGCGCAAGAACCCGGTCATGAAGGGCTTCGCAGCCAACCTCAAGGACGAGGAGATTGCGCAGATCGCGGCCTATTTCTCCGGTCTCAGCCCCGCCCTGGACACCGAGCCGCGGCCTTACACCGTCTTCGGCGCTGACTGACCCCGAGCGGCCGAGGCCCGCGGCCCCCCGCCGCGCCCGCGCCCGGCCCGCTGCGGGAACTTTTCGCGTTCCCCGTCCTTCAAAACCCGACGCTGCCTGCGACAGGTGAGCGGTGAGGGGCCTTAAGACTCCGTTAAGCCGGCCCTCCTATCGTTTGGCCACAGCAGCCGTAAACCATTTTTCCAGGAGCCATCCATGCGTTTCGTTTCCCTGGTCCGCAAGCCGCTCGTCGTCGCGATGCTCGGGGCGGCGACCGTCGCCGTGCCGGTCGGAGCCCTGTACTTCTCGGGTGCCGCGCACGCTGCGCCGAGCAAAACCGCGCCATCGGCCGCCGCCGCGGCGCCCGCGCCCACCGCGGCCGACGTCAACCCCGGCGTAGCGTTGCCGGATTTCAGCGCCATGGTGCAGAAGTACGGCCCGGCGGTGGTGAACATCACCGTCACGAGCAAGGTGTCGGCGGCCTGGCAGGGGGGTGATAACGGCGACGAAGGTGAAGGCGATGAGGGCAACGGCAACGGTAGTGGCAACGAGAACCCGTTCGGCCCCAACAGCCCGTTCGCGCCCTTCTTCCATAACTTCGGCTTCCAGTCCCCGCGGCCGCAGCCGATGCACGGCGAGGGCTCGGGCTTCATCATCCGCTCCGACGGCCTGATCATGACGAACGCGCACGTCGTCAAAGGGGCGACCGAGGTGCGGGTACGGCTCACCGACCGCCACGAGTACTCGGCCAAGGTGGTCGGCTTCGATTCGCGCTCCGACATCGCGCTGGTGAAGATCAACGCCAAGAGCCTGCCCACGGTGCGCATCGGCGACTCGCGCGCGCTCAGGGTCGGCGAATGGGTACTGGCTATCGGTGCGCCGTTCGGCTTCGATAACAGCGCCACCGCGGGCATCGTGAGCGCCAAGGACCGCGCCCTGACCGGCGACTACACGCCCTTCATCCAGACCGACGTGCCGATCAACCCCGGCAACTCCGGCGGGCCGCTCTTCAACATGCGCGGCGAGGTGGTCGGCGTTAACTCGCAGATCTACAGCCGCAGCGGCGGCTACATGGGCGTGTCGTTCGCGATTCCGATCGACGTGGCCATGAAGGTAGGCGGCCAGCTCGAGACCTCGGGCCACGTCACGCGCGGCAAGCTCGGCGTGCTGATCCAGAACGTCACCCAGGACCTGTCCGACTCGTTCGGACTGCCGCAGCCCGAGGGCGCCCTGGTGTCGAGCGTCGAGAAGGGCGGCCCGGCTGCCCGCGCCGGCATCGAGCCGGGCGACGTCATCCTCAAGTTGAACGGCGAGCCGGTGAACAGCACCACCGAGCTGTCGGAGAAGGTTGCGGAGCTCGGTCCGGGCGCGACCGCCGACCTCGAGATGTGGAGGAATCACGCCGCACGTACCCTCAGCGTGAAGCTCGGCACCCTCGAGGAGCAGCGCAGCGCAAAGAACAACGAGCCGCAGCACGAGGGCGGCAAGCTCGGACTCGCCGTGCGCCCGCTCACCGGCGATGAACAGCGCCAGGGGAACGTGCAGGGAGGGCTCCTGGTCGAGCGATCCTCGGGCCCGGCGGCCGAGGCCGGTATTCAGCCCGGCGACATCGTGCTCTCCGCCAACGGCGCGCCGGTGTCGAGCGCCGCGGCGCTCAAGAGCGCGGTCGAGAATTCCAAGGGACACATCGCGCTCCTGATCCAGCGCGGCGACGCACGCATCTTCGTGCCGGTGCGGGTGGGTTAGGCGCCGTTCGTCACCATCGCGGCGACGAACTCGTTGACCGGCAGGGCATCGAGCACTGCCGGTTTGGCGAACAGCGCCTTCACCCGTTCGGCCTGCTTGGGCTGAAAGCGGGCGCCCACCGCGGCTTCGTACTTGCGCACCAGCACCGGCATCCCCTCGGCACGGCGCTTGCGGTGGCCGATCGGGAAGTCGACCTGCACGCGGTCGCTCCGGCTGCCGTCGCGGAAGAAGACCTGCACGGCGTTGCCGATGTAGCGCTTGTCGGGGGCGTAGTACTCCTCGGTGAACGTCGGGTTCTCGCGCACCTGCATCTTCGCGCGCAGCGCGTCGATGCGCGGATCGCTCGCGACCGCATCCTCGTAGTCCGCGGCGGTGAGCCGGCCGAAGATGAGCGGGACCGCTACCATGTACTGGAGGCAATGGTCGCGATCGGCGGGGTTGGCGAGCGGCCCGGTCTTGTCGATGATGCGCACGCCCGGCTCCTGAGTCTCGATGACGATGCGCTCGATGTCGGCGATCCGATCGCGTACCGCCGGGTGCAGCGCCATGGCCGCCTCGACCGCGGTCTGCGCGTGAAACTCGGCCGGGTAGGAGATCTTGAAGAGCACGTTCTCCATCACGTAGCTGCCGAGCGGGCGCGGCAGCGACAGCGGCTTGCCCTTGAAGAGTACGTCGCTGAAGCCCCAGGTCTTTGCCGACAGCGCCGAGGGATAGCCCATCTCGCCGGTGAGCGCGATGAGCGCGAGGCGCACCGCGCGGCTGGTGGCATCGCCTGCCGCCCAGCTCTTGCGCGAGCCGGTGTTGGGTGCATGGCGGTAGGTGCGCAGCGCCCCGCCGTCGATCCAGGCGTTGGAGACCGCGTTCACGACCTGCTCGAGGCTCCCGCCGAGCATTGCGGTCACCACGGCCGTCGAGGCCACGCGCACCAGCAGCACGTGATCGAGGCCGACGCGATTGAAGCTGTTCTCGAGCGCCAGCACACCCTGGATCTCGTGTGCCTTGATCATGGCAGTGAGTACGTCGCGCACGCTGGGCGGCGCCTCACCCGACATGACGGCGAGCCGCGCGCGGTAGTCCGCCACGGCCAGGATGCCGCCGAGGTTGTCGGAGGGGTGACCCCACTCGGCGGCGAGCCAGGTGTCGTTGAAGTCGAGCCAGCGGATCATGGCGCCGATGTTGAAGGCCGCCTGCACCGGGTCGAGCTCGAAGGAGGTGCCGGGCACTCGCGCCCCGCCCGCCATCACCGCTCCCGGCACGACCGGACCCAGAAGCCTGCGGCACGCCGGATACTTCAGCGCCAGGAACCCGCAGGCGAGCGTATCCATCAGGCAGTAGCGCGCCGTCTCGTACGCGGTCTGGCTCTGGATGCGGAAATTGCGCGCGTACTCGGCGATGGTGGTGAGCGCGGCATCAAAGGCCGGGCGCTCGGCGGACTTCACGTCGTGGGTGGACATGGCGATCTCAGCTCGAAGAGACGCGGCCCCTCAGGCCGGGCGCGCGCGGTTTATTTGCGTTTCTCGATCGGCACGAACTTAAGGTTCTCGGGACCGATGTAGTTGGCGGCCGGGCGGATGATCTTGCCGTCGGCGCGCTGCTCGATGACGTGCGCCGACCAGCCGGTGGTGCGCGCGATCACGAACAGCGGCGTGAACATCTCGGTGGGTATGCCCATCTGGTGATAGGAAACCGCCGAGAACCAGTCGAGATTGGCGAACAGGTTCTTGGTCTCGCGCATCACCGCCTCGATGCGGTCGGCGATCTCGAAGCGGCGCATGTCGCCCGCATCCTTGGAGAGCTGCTGCGCGACCGTCTTGATCACCTCGTTGCGCGGGTCGGCGATGGTGTACACCGGGTGCCCGAAGCCGATGATGACTTCCTTGTTGGCGACGCGCGCGCGGATGTCGGCCTCGGCCGCGTCCGCGGACTCGTAACGCTGCTGGATCACGAGCGCCGTCTCGTTGGCGCCGCCGTGCTTCGGCCCGCGCAGCGCGCCGATCGCGCCGGCGATGCAGGAGTAGAGGTCCGAGCCGGTGCCGGCGATGACGCGCGCCGCGAAGGTCGAGGCGTTGAACTCGTGCTCGGCGTACAGGATCAGCGAGGTGTGCATCGCCCGCACCCACGCCGCCGGCGGGGGTCGCCGGTGCAGCAGGTGCAGGAAGTGCGCGCCGATCGAGTCGTCGGAGGTCTCGGTGTGAATGCGCTCGCCCGAGTGGCTGAAGTGATACCAGTAGGTGAGCATCGAGCCGAGCGATGCGATCAGGCGGTCGGCGATCTCACGCGCGCCAGCGGCGCCGTGGTCGTCCTTCTCCGGCAGCACGCAGCCGAGGGCCGACACTCCGCTCCTCAGCACGTCCATCGGATGCGCCGCGGCGGGTAGCGCCTCGAGCACCGTGCGCACCGCCGCCGGCAGCCCGCGCAGCGCCTGCAGGCGTGCCTTGTAGCCGGAGAGCTCGGCGCTCGTCGGCAGCTTGCCGTGGACGAGCAGAAAGGCGATTTCCTCGAACTCGCTCTGGTGGGCGATCTCGAGGATGTCATAGCCGCGGTAGTGCAGGTCGTTGCCGGTGCGCCCGACGCTGCACAGCGCCGTGTTGCCGGCCGTCACGCCGGACAGCGCCACCGATTTCTTTGCCTTGGGGGTGTCGTTCATGGGCTTTTCCCGAACAGCTCGTCGAGCTTCCTCTCGTAGTCGTGATAGCCGAGCACCTCGTAGAGCTCCTCGCGCGTCTGCATGTAGGGCACGACGCTTTTCTGCGTGCCCTCGCGGCGGATGGCCCCGTACACCACCTCGTGAGCCTTGGCGGCAGCACGGAACGCCGACAGCGGGTAGAGCACGAGACGCACCCCCGCCGCCCCGAGCTCGCTCAAGGTGAAGAGCGGCGTCTGGCCGAACTCGGTGATGTTGGCGAGCACCGGGACGCCGGCACGCGCGGCGAACTGGCGGTATTCATCCAGGGTGCGCACCGCCTCGGCGAAGATCATGTCGGCGCCGGCCGCGACGTACGCCGCGCTGCGCTCCAGCGCGGCGTCGAGGCCCTCAACTGCCAGCGCATCCGTGCGCGCCATGATGACGAAGGCCTGATCGGTGCGCGCATCGACCGCGGCTTTGAGGCGGTCCACCATCTCGCCGGCCGGCACCAGCGCCTTGCCGGGTCGATGGCCGCAGCGCTTGGCCGACACCTGGTCCTCGAGATGCATGCCGGCGGCCCCGGCGCGGATCAGGTCGCGGCAGGTGCGGGCGATATTGAAGGCGCTGCCGAAGCCGGTGTCGGCATCCACCAGCAAGGGCAGCTCGCACTTGCCCGTGATGCGCCGCACATCCTCGCAGACGTCGTTGAGTGTCGTGACCCCTAAGTCCGGCAGCCCGAAGGAGGCGTTGGCGACCCCGGCGCCCGAGAGGTACAGAGCGCGGAAGCCGGCACGCCCGGCGAGCAGCGCCGCGTAGGCGTTGATCGTGCCGATGACCTGCAGTGGACGCTCCGCCTCGACGGCGGCCCGCAGGCGCGCTCCAGCGGTGGGTGCTCGATCCGACATGGGCGACCTCGAAGGGAGACAGCCATTCTATACGCGCGGCACGCACGCGGGGCAAGCGTGCGCTCCGCTGCGATTCTACTCGCCGGTAGGATTCAGCCGATGCGCACCAGGGTGCGCCCGGTGACACGCCCGGCGAGATAGTCGGGGAAAGCCTGCGGCAACTCCGCGAAGTCGATGGTGCGGGTCACGATGCGTGCGAGTTGCCGGGGCCTCAAGTCGGTCGCGATGCGCTGCCACACGGCGAGGCGCCAGTCGCGGCGGGTCGCCGAGGAGTTGATTCCGAGCAGCGCCACCCCCCGCAGGATGAACGGCATCACGGTGGTCTTGAGCTCGGGCGAGCTCGCGAGCCCGATGCTGGCGATGTTGCCCCAGAAATCCACGGTGCGCGTGAGCCAGGTGAGCACCTCGCCGCCGAGGTTGTCGATCGCACCGGCGAAGCGCGCGGCCTCGAGCGGCCGGGAACCTAGGTCGAGGCTCTTGCGATCGAGCACCTCGCTGGCGCCGAGCGCCGTCAGGTACTCGGCGGCGTCCGCCTTGCCGCTCACCGCGACCACCCGGTAGCCACGTGTGGCGAGCATGTCGACGGCAACGCTGCCCACGCCCCCGGTGGCGCCCGTGACCACGATCGGACCCCCCGCCGGGGTCTGCCCGTTCTGCTCCATGCGGTGAATGGCCAGCGCCGCGGTGAAGCCCGCGGTGCCGAGCGACATGGCGATGCGGGCGTCGAGCCCCGCGGGCATGGGGATCACCCAGTCGCCCGGCACCCGCGCGAACTGCGCGAAGCCCCCGTCGTGGGTCTCGGAGAGCCCGCAGCCCGTCACCAGCACCGCATCACCCGGCTTGAAGCGCGCATCGTCCGAGCTCTCGACCGCACCGGCGAGATCGATGCCACCCACCAGCGGATAGCGGCGCAGGATCTTGCCGGCGCCGGTCGCGGCGAGCGCATCCTTGTAGTTGATGTCGGAGCAGGCGACGCGGATCACCACCTCGCCGGGGGCGAGATCATCGAGCGTCAGGTCCTCGAAGCGCGCGGCGATCTTGCCGCCCTCGGAATGGATGCGGAACGCCTTGAAGGGTTTCATGACTTACGCTCCGTGTCGCGATCGAGCCAGGCGATGAGTCCCTGGGTATTGAGCTCGAGGTCGCCCGCGAGCGCGCGCTCGAGAGCGGCGTCCTCGAGCGTGCTGCCTTCGCGCCGCGCGAGCTCGATCCACAGCGCCAGCATCTCGGCGCGGATCGCCGCGGCGCGATCGGCTGCCCCGGCATGCCGGCGCGCCATGGCCGCGAGCTCGCGGATCTGTGCCTTGAGGAGCTCGGCGAGCCGCGGCACGCCGGTCACGCGGCTGAAGTGCATGAGGTAGATCGACTCGGGACGGTAGCTGACCATGCGGTCGATGGAGGCGAGGTGCTGCTCCGGGTCGAACTGCGTCGGTACCGTCGAAGGGGTGATGAAGCTGCCGCGCGCGGTAGCGAGCGGGGGATAGGAGATGCCGAAGGTATCGCCGCTGAAGATGCTGCGGTGTGCGCCGTCGACCACCGCGTAGTGGTGCATGGCGTGGCCCGGGGTGTGGATCAGCTCGAGCGTACGCTTGCCCAGCGTGAGGCGCTCGCCGTCGGCGGCCACGTGCACCCGCTCGGGCGCGATGGGAATGAGCTCGCCGTAGAGCCGCGCGAAGCGCGCCTCGCCGTACACGACCCTGGAGCCGGCGATGAGCCTCGAGGGATCGATCATGTGCGGCGCACCGCGCGGATGCAGCACGGCACGCGCGTTGGGGAGCTCGCGCATCAGCCGTCCGGCACCGCCGGCGTGGTCGAGGTGCACGTGGGTCAGGAGGACGTAGTCAACCGCCGCGCGCGCGATGCCAAGCTCGGCAAGCGCTGCGAGCAGGTACGGCACCGAGTCGTTGGTGCCGACGTCGACGAAGGCGGCGGAGCCCGAGTCCTCGATGAGATGTGCCGCGGCGTGGCCCGAATAGAGATACTCGGCGTCGATCGCGCTGATGCCGTGCGGGTGGCGATAGATCGTCGGGGTGACGGGGGCCTCTGGCATGCGTGTACACATCGTAACCCGTGCGCTAGCTTAGACACATGACCCGACGGGATTGCGCTTTCGGCTGCGCCCGGATGGCGAGCGCGGCGGTCTTAGGCTTCGCCGTGTGTACGGCGACGGTGGCGGGGCACGGTGCCATGCCGGAGCCCGCGGGGCCCACACAGCCGCCACCCACGCAGGCATCGCCCGGCCGGGCGGCGGCACTGCCGGCGCGCCATGAGCACGGCAACCTGGTGTTCGACAACATTCCCGCACCCGATCCCGCGCTCGCGATGCGCCTCGGCCGCTACCTCGAGTCGCGCCAGGCGACGCTCCTCGACTGGCTTGCCGACGGCTCCCTCCTCATCAGCACCCGCTTCGGCGACACCGATCAGGTCCACCGGGTCGCCGCGCCCTTAGGCGTGCGCGAGCAGCTCACGTTCTACGCCGAGCCGGTGAGCCTCGCGCGGGCTGCGGAGAGCGGCGGCGGCTTCGTCTTCCTCAAGGACCAGGGGGGCGATGAGAACTCACAGCTCTACTTCCGCGCCCCCGACGGCGCCGTGCGCGAGCTCACCCATGGCGAGTTCACCCACGGCAGCCCCGTGTGGGCCCACGATGCCAGGCGCATCGCCTTCTACGGCAACGAGCGCGACGGAGCCAGCCTCGATGTGTATGTCACCGACGTGACGAGCGGCGCGGCGCCGCGGCTCGTCGTCGGCGGCAAGCAGGACGCCTGGTATCCGCTCGACTGGTCGGCCGATGACGCGCGCCTCCTCGTGTTGCGCTACGTCTCGATCAGCGAGGGCTACCTCTACAGCGTCGACGCAGCGAGCGGCGCGCTGACGGCGCTCGATAGCAGCGGCCGCAAGGTGGGTATTCGCGCGGCGAAGTTCGCCCCCGGCGGCCGCGGGATATACGTGCTGTCGGACGAGGACGGGGAGTTCGCGGCGCTCAGGCTCGTCGATCCGGTAGCGCACCAGGTGCGCCGCGTGACGCCCGAGCTCAACTGGGACGTCGAGAGCTTCGATGCGAGCCCCGACGGACGCTACCTGGCCTACGTCGTGAACCAGGACGGGCGCAGCCATCTCGTCATCGAGGACACGCAGACGCACGGCCAGGTCTCGCCCGCGGGGCTGCCCGAGGGCGTGATCACGCGCCTCGCCTTCGACCGCGCCGGGCACCGTCTCGGCCTCTCGGTGGAATCCCCCGAGGCGCCGCGCGACGTCTACTCCTACGACCTCGAGCGCGGGCGGCTCGAGCGCTGGACGAGGAGCGAGCCGGGGCCGCTCGAGGGGCGCGCCCTGGTGGCACCCGAGCTCGTGCGCTTTCCCACCTGGGATCGAGTGGCCGGCCACGCGCGGATCCTCTCGGCCTATGTCTACCGGCCGCGCCAGTCGGTGCACTGTCCGGTAGTGATCGACATCCACGGGGGACCGGAAGCGCAGTTCCGCCCCGGCTGGGACCCGTTCACCCAGTTCCTCGTGAACGAGCTCGGCATTGCGGTGGTCGCACCCAACGTGCGCGGCTCGTCCGGCTACGGCAAGAGCTTCCTCGCGCTCGACAACGGCGAGCTGCGGGAGGACGCGGTGCGCGACATCGGCTCGCTCCTCGTGTGGATCGCCGCCCAGCCGGCCTTCGACCGCGAGCACGTCTCGGTCATGGGCGCGTCCTACGGCGGCTACATGGCGCTCGCCTCGCTCGTCACCTATGGCGAGCGATTGCGCGGCGGCATCGACGCCGTCGGCATCAGCAACTTCGTCACCTTCCTCACGCACACCGCGGCCTACCGACGCGACCTGCGCCGTGCGGAGTACGGCGACGAGCGCGACCCGCACATGCGCGCGTTCCTCGAGCGGATCTCGCCGCTCAGCAATGCGAGCCGCATCAAGAAGCCGCTGCTGGTCGTCGGGGGGCAGAACGATCCGCGCGTTGCGGCGTCGGAGTCCGAGCAGCTGGTGTGGCGGGTGCGTGCCGCGGGCGGCGAGGTCTGGTACCTCACGGCGAAGGATGAGGGCCATGGGTTTCGCAAGAAGGCCAACCGCGACGCCTACCTCGAGACCGCGGCGGCGTTCTTGCAGAGGCTGAGCCACTAGGCATTTACGACCCCGGCGGAAATGACACGATCACCCGAAGTCCCCGTCCGTCGGGACCGTGGGTGAGCGTGAGCGTCGCGCCGTGCGCATCCGCGATCGCCTTCACGATCGAGAGCCCGAGTCCGCTCCCGGGAGGCGCGGTGCCGGCCCGCCGGTAGAAGCGGTCGAACACGCGCGCGCGCTCCTCGGGCGGAATCCCCGGCCCCGAATCGGTCACGGCGAGCGTCGCGCGCGGGGCATCGGCGCTCCCGCCACCCTCCACCGAGACATCGACACGACCGCCGTCGCCGCCGTAGCGCACCGCGTTGTCGACCAGGTTGCGCAGCAGCGTCCGCAGCGCGTCCGGATCGCCCGACACGGTGAGGGCTCGCGAGGCGCCCAGCCCTAAGTCGATGTGGTGCGCGTCGGCGAGCGGCAGGTGCTCGGCAATCACCTCGCGCGCCAGCGGCTCGAGCTCCACCGGCACACGCCGCGGCGGCGTGCGTGGTTCCTCGCGCGCGAGCGCGAGCATCTGCTCGACCAGGCGGATCGCGCGCTGCACGCCCGCGGACAGCCGCTCCATGGCGGCGCCGCGCTCGGCCTCGCCGCTCGCCCGCGCCAGCATGTCCATCTGCAGATGGAGCGCGGTGAGGGGCGTGCGCAGCTCGTGCGCGGCATCCGCCATGAAGGCGCGCTCGCGCCCGAGCGCGGCCTGCAGGCGCGCCAGCAATTCATTGAGCGCGCCGACCAGCGGCCGCACCTCCTC
>DATMMK010000026.1:0-7389 GCA_035569755.1 Steroidobacteraceae bacterium | reverse complement strand
AGAGCCGGAGATCAACGTCGTCTCGCTGATCGACGTAGTACTGCTGCTGGTGGTGTTCTTCATCCTCTCGAGCCGCTTCACCGATGAGGGGCGGCTGCACGTCCACCTGCCGCACGCGAATGCCGTGCCCACCGACCGAGTCGGCAGCGAGCCGCTCGTGGTCAGTGTCACCGAGACGGGCGGCTATCTCGTCAACGGGCGCGAGCTGATCAACGCGAGCCCGGAGACGCTGCGGGCGGCGCTGCTGAAGGAGGCCGGCACCAGCCGCTCGTCGCCCGTCACGCTGCGCGCGGATGCGCGCGCCACTCATCAGTCCGTCATCACTGCCATGGACGTACTCGGACGGCTCGGCTTCGCCGAGATCAACATCGCCACCGTCAAGGAAGAGGCGGCGGGCAAGCCTTGAACGACGTGGGCCCCCGCTCGAGTGTGCGCGCTGCGCAGCCGCAGGCCGCCGGCGGCGGCTGGCAGACCTACCGGCGCCTGCTCGGTTATGTACGGCCGCACCGCGGCCACTTCGTCCTTGGCGTGCTCGGCGCCCTGCTGTTCTCGGCCGTGATGGCCAGCTTCGCGCTGCTCGCCAAGAAATTCGGCGACGGCACCTTCACCCACCAGGACCCGCGCACCATCGTGTGGGTGCCGCTGGCCGTGGTCGGCATGTTCTTGCTGCGCGGCCTGGGAGATTTCACCCAGACCTATTTCATGGGCTACGTGGGCCGGCAGATCGTCGCGCAGCTGCGCAGCGAGGCCTTCCGCCGCATTCTCGATCTGCCGATCGGCTTTTTCGACCGCAACTCGCCCGCGGCCCTGTTGTCGCGGCTGACCTTCAACACCGAGCAGATCGGCCAGGCGACCACCGACTCCGTGGTCGTGTCGGTGCGCACGACGCTCACCATCATCGGCTCGATCGCCGTGCTGTTGTGGCTGAACGCGCGCCTGGCGCTGATCGCCCTCACCATGGGCCCCCTGGTCGGCTGGCTGGTCTCGGTCATCAACCAGAAGTTCCGCCGCTACAGCCGCCGCATCCAGGACTCGATGGGTGATGTCACGCGGGTCGCCAAGGAGAGCTTCGAGGCGCCGCGCCTCATCAAGGTCTACAACGCGCAAGGTCACCTCGCGCAGCAGTTCGACGCGGTAAACGAGCGCAACCGCCGTTCCAACATGAGGCTCATTCTCACCAAGGGACTGTCGAACCCGGTGGTGCAGCTGCTCACCGCCATCGGGCTGGCGGTCGTCCTGTCGATCGCCATCGCGGATGCCGTGCACGGCCGCACCTCGATGGGCGACCTGCTCGCCTTTTTCACGGCGCTGGTCAGCATCGCGCAGCCGCTGCGCGATCTGGTGGGGGTCGCAGGTCCCCTGCAGCAGGGGATCGCCGGCGGCCAGAGCCTGTTCGAGCTGCTCGATGAGCCGGTGGAGCCGCAGGGCGGCAGCTTCCGGAGCCCGCGGGTGCGCGGAGCGGTGCGGTTCGAGCGCGTCTCGTTCGCCTACCGCGCTGAGGATTCCCCGGGGGGCGACGCGCCGGCGGGCGTCACAGCCGGGCGCCGCGCGGCGGCACTTGCCGACATATCGCTCGAGATCGCCGCCGGCGAGACTCTTGCCATCGTCGGGCGCTCCGGCAGCGGCAAGTCGACGCTGGTAAACCTGCTGCCGCGCTTCTATGACGTGCGCGCCGGGAGCGTCGCGATCGATGGGCGCGACGTGCGCGAGTACGAGCTGCGATCCCTGCGCGAGCAGATTGCGGTCGTCAGCCAGGATGTGGTGCTGTTCGACGACACCATCCGCAACAACATTGCCTTCGGGCGCGATGTCGCAGAGGCCGCCATCGAGCGTGCGGCGCAGGCCGCTCACATCCTCGAGTTCGTGCGCAACCAGCCGGCCGGGCTCGACGCGCTGGTGGGCGACCGCGGCATGCTGCTCTCGGGTGGCCAGCGCCAGCGCATCGCCATCGCTCGCGCGCTCCTCAAGGACGCGCCGATCCTGATCCTCGACGAGGCCACCTCCTCACTCGACACCGAGTCGGAGCGCCACATTCAGGCGGCGCTCGCGCAGCTCTTGCTCCACCGCACGACGCTGGTGATCGCGCACCGCCTGTCGACGGTGGAGCAGGCCGATCGCATCATCGTGCTCGACGCCGGCAGGATCGTCGAGCAAGGCACGCACGCGGCCCTGATCGAGCGCGGTGGCCTGTACGCCCAGTTGCACCAGCTGCAATTCTCCGACTGAAGGAGCGTGCCTTGCGGAGCCGGCTCGAGCGACTGTGGTACGGGGACCGCGCGGGTGTCCCCTACCTTGCGCCGCTCGCCTGGGTCTACGGCACGATCACCGACGCGCGCCACCGCGCCTATGCCGCGGGGCTCCTGCGCCAACGACGGCTGACGCGGCCGGTGGTGGTGGTCGGTAACCTCACGGTCGGCGGCACGGGCAAGACCCCGCTCACCATCTACGTGGCGCGCCTGCTCAGCGCCGAGAGGCTCAGGGTCGGGGTCGTGTCGCGCGGCTATGGGAGGCGCCGCGGGGCGCAACGCGATGCGCATCCGGACTCGGACTGGCGCGACGTGGGCGATGAGCCGGTGATCATCGTGCGTCGTACCGGCTGCCCGACGCTCGTGGCGAATGACCGGGTCGCGGCGGCCCGCACGCTCATCGCCCGCGGCGCGGACGTGATAGTCGCCGACGACGGGCTGCAGCATCTCGCCCTTGGGCGCGACTGTGCGATAGCCGTGATCGACGGTAGCCGCGGCTTCGGCAACGGGCGGCTGCTGCCGCAGGGTCCGCTGCGCGAGCCGGTGGCGGCGCTCGGCGGTGCCGACATCGTGGTCGTGAACGGCGAGCCCGAGCACGGCTCGCTCGCGGGGGCGCTACCGGCCGGAACGCTCACCATGCGGCTCGCGGCGCAGCCGGCGGTGCGGGTCGACGGGCGCGGGCTGCCGTGTGAGCTTTCGGCCTTCAGGGGGCGGCGCGTGCACGCGGTGGCCGGAATCGGCAACCCGCAGCGCTTCTTTGCCGAGCTTGCGGGGCGCGGCATTGAGGTGATCGCCCATCCCTTCCCGGATCATCACCCGTTCACGGCGCGCGAGCTGGCTTTTGCCGACGACCTGCCGATCCTCATGACGGAGAAGGATGCCGTAAAATGCACGCCGTTCGCCAACGCGCGACTGTGGTACGTGCCCGTCAGCGCCACCTTCAGCGACAGCGATGCGCAGGCTCTGCGCGCGCGGGTCCTCGCGAGGTTGCGCACCGGCGGCGGAGGTTAGGTCCCGATGGATTCCCGCTTGCTCGAGATACTCGCCTGCCCGGTGTGCAAAGGGCCGCTCAAGTACCAGCGCGAGGCGCAGCTGCTCGTGTGCCGCATGGACCGGCTTGCCTATCCCATCCGTGACAACGTGCCGGTGATGCTGGAGGAGGAGGCCCGCCAGCTGACCGCCGACGACCCGCTGCTCGAGCGCTGACGGTCGGCGTCGTGTTCCGGGTCGTCATTCCCGCGCGCTATGACTCGGTCAGGCTTCCCGGCAAGGCGCTGCGGCAGATCGGCGGCAAGCCCATGGTGCAGTGGGCGTACGAGCGGGCGCGCGCGGCCGGCGCTCTCGAGGTGCTGATCGCGACCGACGATGCGCGCATCCGCGATGCCGCGGGCGCGTTCGGCGCCGAGGGGGTGATGACCTCGGCTGCCCACGTCTCGGGCACCGATCGCATCGCCGAGGTGGCGGCCGCACGGGGCTGGCCGGAGCGCGACATTGTCGTGAATCTCCAGGGCGATGAGCCTCTGATGCCTCCCGCGCTCATCGCGCAGGTGGCTGAGCTGCTCGATTCGGTGCCGGGCGCGCAGATCGCGACGCTCGCGACTCCCCTCGGCTCGGTGGCAGAGCTGCTCGACACCAACACGGTGAAGGTAGTGACGGACACGAGCGGGCGCGCGCTGTATTTCAGCCGCGCACCGATTCCCTGGAACCGGGCGGGCGCGGCGGCCGGCCTCGTGAGTCAGACCGATCCCGGGGGTGCGCGGCGGCACCTGGGTATCTATGCCTACCGGGTGGGCCCGCTCAAGCGCCTCGCCGGACTCGCCCCCGGGGCGCTCGAGCTGCGCGAGAAACTCGAGCAGCTGCGCGCGCTCGAGAACGGCTTCCACATCCAGGTGGCGGATGCGCGCGAGGCGCCGGGCCCGGACGTCAACACGGCCGCAGATCTCGCGCGCGTCGCGGCGCTGCTCGGCGCCGCCGTCACCGGGGGCTAGACGGCGGAGATTAACTTCGCGTAATCCCTATTGACGCCGACCGGGGACGTTTGACAATCAGGTACAGTGACCGGAACTTAAGTCCTTGGCGCACCGTCCAAATTTCTGCCGGGGCAGGGGCCTGAGTGTCAACCCTGGACCCGCACCCGACGTTTTTGCAAAGAGCGATCCGCTCCCGATACGGAAACACCTCCAATGCTGAACCCCACAGTTAAGTACCGCCGCGCCTCCCTCGCCGGCCTGGCTCTCAGCGCCGCGGCACTGGCCCTCGCCGCCTGCGTGACGGAAGCGCCGCCGCGCCCGGTCTATGACCCGCCGCCCCCGCCCCCGCCACCCCCGGTCAGCCAGGTGTACGCGTACCCGATGCACGGCCAGACGCCGGAGCAGCAGGACCGCGACCACTACGAGTGCAGCACCTGGTCGACGCAGCAGACCGGTTTTGATCCGAGCGCGCCGGGCGTTGCGCCGCACGATCGCGTGCAGGTGGTCTCGGCGGGTCCGCCCCCGGGAACCAACACGGCCATCGGCGCCGTCGCCGGCGCGATCATCGGCGCGGCGATTGCGCCGCGCTGGCAGGCCGCACCCGCGGCGCTCGCCGGCGCCGTCGTGGGCGGCGCGATCGGCAGCAGCGCCGATGCCGCCAACGCGCAGGCGACTCGCACCGTCGTCGTCGCCGACCGGCGCGCGGCGGCCGCCGAGGAACAGAAGGCGCTGAGCTATCGGCGCGCGATCTCCGCGTGTCTCGATGCGCGCGGCTACAGTGTCAGGTGAGACAGAGAGCGGACATGAAGAACGCAGCGAGATGGGTACGGGCTTGCGGGCTGGTCATCGTGACCTTGGCACTCGCAGTTTCGAGCGCGCAGGCGCAGCAACATGACCGCGACCGCGGCGACCGAGGTGATCGCGGCGATCGCGGGGGCTTCCGCTCCGGCGGACACGCTCCCGAGCACATGGACGGGCGCTACGCCCACAACCGCTACTACCCCGACCGCGGGGCGTATTTCCGCGCGCTGCCGGGACGCCCGTACGAGTTCGATCGGCCGGGCGGCCGCTTCTACTATTCCGGCGGCGTCTGGTACCGGCCGTATGGACCGAGCTTCGTCGTGGTTGGTGCGCCGATCGGGCTGTTCGTTCCGGTGCTGCCGCCCTTCTACACCACGATGTGGTTCGGCGGCGTCCCCTACTACTATGCCAACGATACCTACTACGTGTGGAGCCAGGCGCAGAACGGCTATGAGGTCGTCGATCCACCGGGCGACCAGGGCGGCGCATCGCCCGACGCCCCGCAGCCGCCGCCGCCTCAGGGCGACAATCTGTTCATCTACCCGCAGCAGGGCCAGAGTGCCGAGCAGCAGGCGAGCGATCAATACGAGTGCCACAGGTGGTCGTCGTCACAGACCGGTTTCGATCCCACTCAGGCCGGCGGCGGCGTGTCTCCCGATCAGCTGGGAGCCCGGCGCGCCGATTACCAGCGCGCCATGATTGCCTGCCTCCAGGGGCGCGGCTACAGCGCACGCTAGTGCGGATCCTGTTCGTCTGTCTCGGTAACATCTGCCGCTCGCCGACCGCCGAGGCGGTGTTGCGTGAACTCGCGGCGCGCGAGGCGCCGGAGTTGACGCTCGAAGTGGATTCAGCCGGCACGGCCGAATACCACGTAGGCCAGCCGCCGGATCCGCGCACGCGCGCGGCTGCAGCGCGGCGCGGCTATGACCTGAGCGCGCTGCGCGCGCGCACGGTCGAGTCCACCGACTTCGAGCGCTTCGACCTCATCCTGGCGATGGATCGCGATAACCTGAAGGCGCTGCGGCGCCGCGCGCCCTCTCATTCGCATGAGCGACTGCGCCTCTTTCTCGAGTTCTCGCCGGATGCGGCGCCCGAGGACGTGCCCGATCCCTACTACGGCGGGCCCAACGGCTTCGAGGAAGTGCTGGACCTGGTGGAGGCGGCCGCGCGCGGGCTGCTGAAGCACCTGCGCCAGCGCTCGCGCGCCGCCTGATCTCCCGCCCGGACTCTTACTCCTCGGGACCCCGGGGGCCGGCGTCCTTCGTCGGCGGAGCCGACGACCAGACGACGTAAGGCTTGCCGGGATCGGGTTTTGGCGGCGGCTCGAAGTGCGCGAGCGGCGCCGCCTCATGCGAGGGACCTGGCTCACGCGCCTCGGAGTGGAACAACTCGCGCGGTGGCTCATCGGCCGTCTCGCGCGGGCGATCCACGGGCGGGGGTGCGGATACCGGCGCCGCTGAGGCTTCATGCGCGCCGTTGGCGGGCGCGGCGGCCTCCGCACCGAATCCCGGGGCACCCGCGCCCGGCGCGCCCGGCGCCGGACTCAAGCCCTCGCGCAGGCCCCCGCCGCGGCGTCCACGACGACGGCCGCGGCGCCCGCGCCGCTCGCCGCGCTCCGCCCGCACTTCGCCCGTCGCGGGCGCATCCGCCGGGGCGCGCTCGGCGCTGCTGGCACGGTTGTCTTCGGAGCCGCCGCCCTGGCTCGCGCCCCGTTCGCCTCCAGCGCGGTTCGCAAAACGGTCCCGACCCCCACGGCCCTGCTGGTCTCGATTACGGTCCCGATCGCGCATATCGCGGCCGTCGCGGCCACGCCCGCGATCACGGTCCCGCCCGTCGCCGCGCTCACGGCGTACGCCCTCGGCGTGGCGTCCCTGGCGGGAATGCTCGCGCCGTCCGTCGCGCCGGCGCCCGTCGTCGCGGCGCGGGGCCCCGGAGGGCGTCGCGTCCGCGGCCGGCGGCGTTTCAGGCGGCGCGGCAGGCTCGCCTACCAGGACGCGCTTCAAGCGCGACCAGAAACCCTGGTGCGCGCTCGGCTGGCTGTCGCCGGCATGTTCGCGGGCCGCCGCCGGTGCCGGGGCGCCGACCGGTGCCGGGGTGCTGGGCAGCAGCGCCGGCACCGCGGGTGCTTCCGGCTGCGGCTTCCTGTCCTGGGCGCTACCGGGCTCGGCGACCGCGGGCGCAGTCGGCATGAGGTAGGTTGCCTGCTTGTTCTCCGGCAACTCGATCTCGTCATCGCGGACGCGCCTGATCGAGTACTCGGGCGTCTGGATGTTCTCGTTCGGCACGATGAGCAGCTCGGCGCTGCTCTTGTCCTCCAGGGTGCGCAGCCATTCGCGCTTCTCGTTGATGAGGTAGGTCGCCACCGCCACCGG
>DATMMK010000025.1:0-6374 GCA_035569755.1 Steroidobacteraceae bacterium | reverse complement strand
TGCGCCGGCACATCCGGGGGCCGAGCTCGGGCACGGCATGATCGACTACCGGCCGATCCTCAGCGCCGCGGAGAGAGCCGGGCTCAAGCACTATTTCGTCGAGCAGGAGGGGCCCTTCTCCCGGATGAGTCAGCTCGACGCTGCGCGCCAGGGCTACCAGTACCTGCGAACCCTTCCTTAATCGGCCCGGGCGAATCAGTGCGCGGCCGGAGCCGGCGCATCGCCCTGAAGGAGCGCGCCGCGCGCGTTTTAAGGCTGAAGTCCCGCGCGGCTCGTGAGGTACACGGCAAACGTGCCGAGCCAGTGGCCGCCCTCGTAGTACTCGCCGGTGACCGCGGGCAACGCCGCGTCGGCGTGGCGCGCGGCGGCCGCGAGCAGCGCCCGAACGCGCGCATCCTCTCGCGGCAGTCCATGGGCGATCCCTTCGAGCATCCAGGCGCGGCTCAGGTTGAGCCCGTCGATGTGCGCGAGCTTCGGATCCGAGCGGTCGGTGACGATGGCGGGCTCGAGCCAGGCGCGCGCCTTGTGCGCCGCCGGCGGTGATGTGCGCGGAATCTGTGGCAGGAACCCCGACAGCCAGGGCGCAAAGGCGGCCGGGGTGAGGACGCGCCTCATGAAGTCCGCCTCCGCGAGGCACGGCGAGAGGAAGTCCTCGCCCGAGGGCTCATAGGCCAGCGAGCAGTTGCGATCGCGCCGATAGAAGCGCCGCGCGGCGTCGCGCAGTAGCCGGCGCATTTCCTGATCGCCCGTCACACCGGCCCAGTCCCAGGCGAGCCCGAAGGCGAACGCGGTCTGGTCGTGCTCGCCGACGCGGATCGGGTACTGGAGTTTCTTCATCCAGCTCTCGAGCCGCGCCGCCACCTCGGTCTCGAGCGGCCCGAGCACTGCGGACCAGCGGCGCGCGTTCGGATCGTCTGAGCGGCGCAGCTCCGCCGACAGCGCGAGCAGCCACGCGAGCCCATAGGGGCGCTCGAAGGAGGCGCGGCCGGCGCCGCGTAGATAGCCCGCCTCGGCGTCGATGTTCTCGGTGGTGAAGCTCTCGGCGAGTGCGGCGCGGGCCGCGGCGGCGAACGGCGCCTGCGGATAGAGGCGCAGCAGCCGCACCAGCAGCCAGTGGCCGTGCACGTCCGAGTGCCAGTCGAGGCAGCCGTAGAAGGCCGGCGTCAGCTCGTGCGGCGGGCGGGCGTCGGCGGCGCTGTTCAGCGTGTGGCTGATGTGGTTCGGGTACTCCTGGTGCAGGCACTTGAGCGCGAGCGCCGCGAAGCGCGCCGCCGCATCCGGCGCCAGGGTGGTGGCGGAGGTCGCGGGCGCGGCGGCGGCCCGTACCGGCGTTGCGCCGCAGACGCTCAGCACGAGCGCAGTGGCGATCCCGGCGATAGGGTGTCTCATGGGCGCATGTTACGCTGGCGCGCGTGAGCGAATCTCTTCCCGTCGTGTTGATCCCGGGATTGCTCGCCTCGGCGCGCCTGTACGCGCCGCAGATCCCGGAGCTGTGGCGGCGCGGCCCGGTGACGGTCGCCGATCCCACGCGTGATGACAGCATGAGAGCGATCGCGCACCGGGTGCTCGCCCGCGCACCGCCCCGCTTCGCGCTCGCGGGACTGTCGATGGGTGGCTATGTGTGCTTCGAGATTCTGCGCCAGCAGCCGGGGCGCGTGGCGAAGCTGGCATTGCTCGACACGTCTGCGCGCGCCGATACTCCCGAGGCGAGCGCCATGCGGCGTGCGCAGATGGCGCAGGCCGCCGCCGGACGCCTCGCCGAAGTGGTGGAAGCCCAGTTCGAGCGCACCGTGCATCCGGCGCATCGCCTCGATCGGGAGCTGCGCGAGATCAACCGCCTGATGGCAGCCGACGTGGGTCCCGAGGCTTTTCTCAGGCAGCAGGCCGCGATCATGGGGCGTCCAGACTCGCGGCCGACGCTCGCCGTCATCAACTGCCCGACGCTGGTGCTGGTCGGCGAGCAGGACGAGCTCACGCCGCCCGAGCGCGCCGCCGAGATGGCGCACGGCATTCGCGGAGCCCAGCTCGTGAGCGTGCCCGAGTGCGGACACCTCTCGACACTCGAGCAGCCGCGCGCGGTGACGGCGGCGCTGCTCGACTGGCTCGCGGGCTGAAAGGGGAGCGATGGCAGCCACGGGGCAACGGGCACAGCTGCTCGCGCATCCGGACACACCCGGTGAGTGGGTGTGGAGCATCGGCGCCGAAGTGGAGCTGGCGCCGGGAGCGGCGCTCGTGTGCCACTACGAGCTGCACGGAGAGGTCGGCCGGCTGCGCGTTCCGGCCGCACGTACCGGCCGCCGCGCCGACGGGCTGTGGCAGCACACCTGCTTCGAGGTATTCGCGGCGGCGCCGGGCGGCGGCTACTACGAATTCAACTTCGCGCCGTCGCTCGAGTGGGCCGCGTACCGCTTCAGCGGTTATCGCGATGGAATGACGCCCGCCTCGCTGGCGCGCGCCCCGGGACTCAAGGCGCGACGCACGCCCGACAGGCTCGAGCTCACGGCGAACCTCTACCTCGAGGGCCTCACCGAGCTCGCGCGCGCCGGCCAGCCGCTGCGCCTGGGCTTGAGCGCGGTGGTGGAGGACGACGGTGGTAGGCTCTCATACTGGGCATTGCGCCACGCGCCTGGCAACCCGGATTTCCACGACCCCGACGCCTTCGCCCTCGAGATCTCCACCTCATGAAGTTCGGCATCGACCGCCTGATCGAGGACCCGGCGCTGCGTGCGCCGCTCGCCGGCAAGCGCCTGGCGCTGCTGGCGCATCCCGCTTCGGTGACGCGCGATCTGCGGCATTCGCTCGATGCCCTCGTGGCCTGCGGCGGGCTGCGGCTCAGCGCCGCCTTCGGCCCGCAGCACGGGCTGCGCGGCGACAAGCAATACAACATGATCGAGTCGCCGGACTACACCGATCCGGTGCATCACATCCCGGTGTTCAGCCTCTACGGCAAGGTGCGCCGGCCCACCGCAGCGATGATGGATACCTTCGACGTGCTGCTGGTGGACCTGCAGGACCTTGGCTGCCGCATCTATACCTTCATCACGACGCTGCGCTACGTGCTCGAGGAGGGCGCGCGCACCGGCAAGGCGGTCTGGATCCTCGACCGGCCGAATCCTGCGGGCCGGCCGGTGGAGGGGCTGATGCTGCGGCAGGGATGGGAGAGCTTCGTCGGCGCGGGGGCGCTCCCCATGCGCCACGGGCTCACGATGGGAGAGGTGGCGCGCTGGTTCATCGCGACGCTGCGTCTCGAGGTCGATTGCCGCGTCGTCGAAATGCAGGGCTGGCAGCCCCACGCGGCTCCCGGGTACGGCTGGCCGCTCGAGCAGCGCACCTGGGTGAACCCGAGCCCCAACGCGCCGAATTTGTGGATGGCGCGCTGCTACGCGGGCTCGGTGCTCCTCGAGGGCACCAACCTCTCCGAGGGCCGCGGCACGACGCGGCCGCTCGAGCTGCTCGGCGCGCCGGATCTCGACGTGCCGGCGCTGCTCGCCGAGATGCATGCGCTCGCGCCTGACTGGCTGCGCGGCTGCCGTCTGCGCCCCTGCTGGTTCGAGCCGACGTTCAACAAGCACGCCGGTCAGTTGTGCGCGGGAGTTCAGGTGCACGTGGAGGATGCCGCGTTCTACCAGCACGAGGCGTTCAGGCCGTGGCGGCTGTTCGCGCTCGCCTTCAAGGCGTGGCGGCGCCTGCGCCCCGACTACAACCTGTGGGCGGACTTTCCCTACGAGTACGAGACCGGCAAGCTCGCGATCGACGTGATCAACGGCAGCGAGCTGCTGCGGCGCTGGGTGGACGATGCCGCCGCCACGCCGGCGGATCTCGACGCTCTGGCGCGCGCCGACGAGAGCCAGTGGGAAGCGGAGCGCCGCGCGCTGCTGCTGTATTGACCGGGCACCGAGGCGTGCTCAGCTGGCCGTGAGGGACGCGCCGCTCAGTGACCGCCGCAGCTCGGGTACGGCGGCCCCTCGCCGGGCACGATCGGACAGAGCTGCACCGGCCCGAGCAGCGCGAGACGCGCGCTCCAGTGCTTGCTGTCGAGCGCGGGCGGGTGCGACGAGTCCGGTCCCTTCTCGGTCCACTGCAGCACGTAGAAGTCGTCCGGGCCCTTGATCGCCAGCATGACGGAAGTCTCGCTGTGCGCCTTGCCGCCGGAGGTGACACGGCCGCAGCTGACCACGGTGGCAAACGAGGGCTCCCGGACGAGCGGCTGCGGGCCCAGATCGAGCTCGACGTAGGTGTCCGGACAGTGCCGCTGGAAGCCGCGCGCCAGTGCCTGCAGATAGCTCTGCAGTGTCGCCTCGGGGCTGTACGCCATGCCCTGCACCCCGCTGAGGGTGATCAGCCGCGACCATTCGTCAACGCTTTCGCCCTCGGGGACGTGCTCGCGGACGTAGATGTTGCCGGTGGTTCGCTCGAACGACACCTTGAAAGGCGCCGGGAGCGAGAAGGCGACCAGGCGGTGGAACACGGGCGTGGTCTCGCGCTGCGCACCGCCCTGCGTCACGGGCGCACCCGCAGCCGGCGCACGGGCGGCGCCCGCAAGCAGTACCAGGACCGTCATGGCAACGACTGCCCGTGAGGACTTCATCGCCGCCGCAGCATAGCGCAGGCGCGCGGAATTCCCTGACGTCGGGCGCATCAGCGCGTGCCAGGACTCGGCGGTGGCGGATCCGGCAGCAGGAACGTACGCCGCGCGAGCGCTGAGTTCAGCCGCTCGGCGCCGTACCAGCGCGCCAGCAGGGTCTTCTCGAGCAGATCGGGATTCGCTCGCGCGAACGCGGCGAAATCCTCCGCCGGGGCGCCGTGCATGCGCTCGGCGATCAGCGACAGAAAAGCAATCGTGACCGTCTGATGGAAGGCCTCGGGTCTGCCGGCCTTCTCCGCCATCGCCCGCAGCGTGCGGCTGAAGAGCAGCACCGTCTCCGGGAAGTCGTGGCGCATCAGCATCTCGTAGGCGATCTGTACGTGGTCGCGGTGGGGGAATTCGCTCGGCACGATCTCGACGCGCATGAAGCGTGCGAGCTCGGGGGAGTCAGCCGTCATCTTGGCTCATCCTCGCGCAGGCGATGCGAATCCTTCGCCGTCAGGTCGAGCCCGTAGACGGCGCGCAGGGTCCGGAGCTTCTTCAGCGTGGGCGCCGAGAACGGCGCCTTGCCCTCGAAGGCATGCAGCACAATGCCCTCGAGCAGGTCGCCGAGCGACAGGTCGAGCTCGGTCGCGAGCGCCTTCAGCACCTTGAGCAACCGGGTCTCCAGGCGCACTCCGGTCTGGGTGCGGGTGACGGTCTTCATGCCGCCGATGTTACCATGGTACCAAGTTACCGTACCAGGCCGATGCGGCGGGCGGCGTTCCGCCGTCCGGGCCAGGCGTCGGCGCGCGTTCCGGCAGGGGCGCCCTTACGCTAAGGGCTGCGCCCGCCTGCGTCTTGCCCGGGAGTTGCCGAGGGTCTTTAATACTTGGTGCCATGCAGACCGCCCGCGACATCACCGGTTACCGCAAGCACTGGGCCGAGCGCTTCGGCACGGCCCCGTTCCTGCCCATGTCGCGCGCCGAGATGGAGTTCCTCGGCTGGGACAGCTGCGACGTCGTCATCGTGACGGGCGACGCCTACGTCGATCACCCGAGCTTCGGCATGGCGATCGTCGGCCGGGTGCTCGAGGCGCAGGGCTTCCGCGTCGGCATCATCGCGCAGCCCGACTGGCACAGTGCCGCTGCCTTCGCCGAGCTCGGCCGGCCGAACCTGTTCTTCGGCATCACCGGCGGCAACATGGATTCCATGGTGAACCGCTACACCGCCGAGCGGCGCGTACGCAGCGACGATGCCTACACGCCGGGAGGCGAGGGCGGACGGCGACCCGACCGCTCCGTGATCGTATATGCGCAGCGCGCGCGCGAAGCATTTCGCGACGTGCCGATCGTGATCGGCGGCATCGAGGCCTCGCTCCGGCGCATCGCGCACTTCGACTACTGGTCGGAGAAGGTGCGCCGCTCGGTGCTGCTCGATGCCAAGGCCGATATGCTGGTCTACGGCAACGGCGAGCGGCAGATCTGCGAGATCGCGCACCGGCTCGCCGGCGGCGAGTCGATCGGCGACCTCATCGACGTGCGCGGCACGGTGTTCGTCCGGCGCGGCACGCCGGCGGAGTGGATCGAGATCGACTCGACGCATCTCGATGCGCCGGGACCCCTCAATCCTCCGGTCGACCCTTACGCGATGGCCGAGCGGGGCCGCGGGGCTCCCGCCGCAGGCGGCAGCGCACCTGCCGGGCCCGCGGTGCCCGCGATAGTCGGCGCCACCCCTTGCGCGGCCGCGCCGGCCGCGCCGGCCGCACCGGTCGCCGAGCACGTCGTGCGCTTCGTGCGCCGCGTGAAGA
>DATMMK010000024.1:0-30148 GCA_035569755.1 Steroidobacteraceae bacterium | reverse complement strand
AAGGGCAGATTGCCTACGTAAATCGTCGTCACTGGGAAGTCTCTCTATTTAAAGAGCGGACAGCGGCGAGCCGCACGCGTCGGTCGCATGTACCGCGTGAACAGTCAAACAGGTCAAGGCTTCAAGGCACACGATCGGCAGTGTTTCAGTCAATGCGCAGCGCTTGGGCCGGCGGCCTGCACCTGCGTTCGTGCACGGATGAGAGGGACGGGGCGGGAGTTGAAGTCAACACAATCGTACAAGGCGCACTCATCCACGACGGATACGAACGCCCGTGTCATGCTACTCCCGGCCCCCCCGGGACGCAAACCTGAGGGCTTCGCGTGGAGGCATTTCTCGTATCAGCGGGCGCGGTGACGCTGGCCGAGCTCGGCGACAAGACGCAGCTGCTGGCACTGCTGCTGGCGGCGCGTTTCCGCGCGCCGCTGGCGGTGATCGCCGGCATCGTGACCGCGGTGCTCGCCAACCACCTGCTGGCCGGCGGGGTCGGGACGCTGCTCGCCTCGGTGCTGTCGCCGGCGCTGTTGCGCTGGCTGCTGGGTGCGTCGTTCATCGCCACCGCGTTGTGGATGTTGGTTCCCGACCAGGAGCCGGCGGGCGGCGAGCGTCCCGGGCGATACGGCGCGTATGGCACCACCGTGATCACCTTCTTCCTGGTCGAGATGGGCGATAAGACGCAGATCGCCACCCTGGCGCTCGCCGCCAGGTATCACGCGCTGGTGCCGGTGGTCGCGGGCACCACGCTCGGCATGCTGATCGCGGACGTGCCGGCGGTGCTGCTCGGCAAGGTGGTGGCCGGGCGGGTTCCGGTCGTGCTCCTGCAGCGCATCGGCGCCGCGGTGTTCGTGGCGCTGGCGGCGCTCACGCTGCTGGGAGCGAGTCTCTAGAGGCGCGCCGGCAGCGCGCCCGCGGCTCAAGTCCCGGCGGGCTCCAGATACGCGTAGCCGTCGAGCTCGCGCTCGTAAAAGCGCTTGAGAGCCTGGCTCTCGGCGATCGTCATGCGCCCGTCGCGGATGGCACGCTCGCAGTCGCGGGCGAGGGCCGGGTAGAGCTCGGCGACGTCGTACTCCATGTACTCGAGCACCTTGTTGGCGGTGTCGCCCTTGACGATCTCCTCGATCCACCAGCCGCCCTCGTCGTGCAGCCGCACGTGCACTACGTGGGTGTCGCCGAACAGGTTGTGCAGGTCGCCGAGGGTCTCCTGGTAGGCCCCGACCAGGAACACCGCCAGGTAATACTTCTCGCCGCTCTTCAGCTCGTGCAACTCGAGCGTGCGCTTCACGTCGCGCATCGAGACGAAGTGATCGATCTTGCCGTCCGAGTCGCAGGTGATGTCGGCGAGCACCGCGGTTCGGGTCGGGCGCTCATCGAGCCGGTGGATCGGCAGGATCGGAAACAGCTGGTCGATCGCCCAGCTGTCGGGGAGCGACTGGAACACCGAGAAGTTGCAGAAATAGGTGTCCGAGAGGATCGACTCGAGGTCGTCGAGCTCCTCCGGAAGGCGCTCGAGCTTGCGGCACGAGTCGCGGATCTTGGCACAGGTCGCCCAATAGAGCCGCTCGGCGAGCCCGCGGAGCTCGAGCGACAGCAGCCCCAGATTGAACATCTGCAGCACCTGCTCGCGAGCGGTGAGCGCGTCGTGATAGCACTCGACCAGGCGCCGCTCGCTGACCGCGCGGTAGGCCTCGAACAGGTCGTGCACCGGCTGCGGCAGCTCCTCGTCACCGCTGTAGTCCTCGGCCACGTAGCCGGTGACGCGGAACTTGTCGAGCGCCGAGGAGCCGAGCGCATCGAAGATGAGCACGCTGTGATAGGCGGCGACGGCGCGGCCCGACTCGCTCACGATCATGGGGTGGGGGATGTCGCGCGCATTGCACACGCTGGCGATGCGGTACACCACGTCGCTCGCGTACTCGTTCAGCGTGTAGTTCATCGACGAGGCGAAGTTGGTGCCGCTGCCATCGTAGTCGACGCCCAGGCCGCCGCCGACGTCGATGTACTGCAGCCCCGCGCCCATGAGCTTCAGCTCCGCATACACATGCGCCAGCTCGTTGATGGCGTCCTTGACGCGGCGGATGTCCTGCAGCTGGCTGCCGGGGTGGCAATGCACCAGCTGCAGGCAGTCGAGCATGTCGTGCGACTTCAGCACGTTGAACATCTCGAGGATCTCGGTGATGAAGAGTCCGAACTTGGACTTCTCCCCGGCCGAGGCGCTCCAGCGCCCCGAGCCCTCGCTGAAGAGCTTGACGCGCACGCCTATGCGCGGCCGCACCTGGTAGGTGGCGGCATGCTTGAGGATCAGCCCGAGCTCGTCGAAGTTCTCGACCACCGGAATGATGGTGCGGCCGAGCTTGGTGGCGAGCGTCACGGCCTCGATGTAGCTGTCGTCCTTGAAACCGTTGCAGACGATGAGCCGCTCGGGGGCGTTCTCGGTCATGGCCATGACGGCGAGCAGCTCGGGCTTCGATCCGACCTCGAGCCCGAAGCCGTACTCGCGCCCGTAGCGGTAGACCTCCTCGACCACCAGGCGCTGCTGGTTCACCTTGATCGGGAACACGGCGGAGTAGCGGTTGCGGTAATCGTTCTCGGTGATCGCCGAGGCGAAGGCGTCGTGCATGCGCTTCAGGCGGTGCGCCAGGATGTCGGAGAAGCGCACCACCACCGGTGTGCTCAGGTCGCGCGCCTGCAGTCCCTCGACCACCTCGTAGAGATCGATCTCGCGCTCCTGGGTGGTGTCCGGGCGCACCACCACGTGCCCGGCGTCGTTGATCGAAAAGTAGCCCTTGCCCCAGGCGGCGACGTTGTAGAGGTCGAGCGAGTCCTCGATCCGCCACGGTTGTGCGGGGTTGAACTTGCGGTTGCCGTTGAGGGCGATCTTCGGATCGGCGGCCACGGGGCGCGTTATATCAAAATTGCGTGACCGGCGAGAGTGCTGCGTCACACAGTGTCGGGTCCGCGCGTCAGCGCGCGTGCCGGATCGCGGATCCATTCGCTCCACGAGCCGGGGTACAGCTTCGCGCCGCTGAGCCCGGCGACTTCGAGCGCGAGCAGGTTGTGGCAGGCGGTCACGCCCGAGCCGCACATCGTTACCACTGCCGTGGGCGGCCGCCCGCGCAGGGTCGCGGTCCAGGCGCGCCGCAGGTCCTCGCGCGGCAGGAAGTGTCCGCGCGCGTCGAGGTTGCCGGCGTAGGGATGGTTGTGCGCGCCCGGGATATGCCCCGCGACCGGGTCGAGGGTCTCGTTCTCGCCCGCGAAGCGATCGGCGGCGCGCGCGTCGATGAGGAGCGGCTCACCGCGCGCAAGGGCGCCTGCGGCGAGCGCCGCGGCGATCGATTCCGTCGTGACCACCCATGCGGGGCTCGGCCGCGGCTCGAAGCGGCGCGGCAGCCGCGCCGCCGGCGCGCTGCTCACGGGGAGCCGCGCACGCTCCCAGGCTGCGAAGCCCCCGTCGAGCACCGCCACGCGCGCGTGCCCGAGCCAGCGCAGCAGCCACCACGCTCGCGCGGCGTAGGTGCCCGGCCCCTGGTCGTAGGCGACGACCTGCACGCCGGCGTCGATCCCGAAGCGGCTGAAGGTGGCGGCGAGCGTCCCCGGGTCGGGAAGGGGGTGACGGCCACTGCCGGCCGTGCGCGGCCCGGACAGGTCGCGATCGAGGTGGGCGTAGAGGGCGTGTGGGATATGGCCGGTGCTCCATGCCTCACCGCCCCAGTCGGGGCGGGCGAGCTCGAAGCGGCAGTCGAGACACACCCAGTCGGTATCGTCGAGGTGCGGGGCGAGATCTGCCACCCCGATCAGCGTGGTGTACATGGGGAGTCCTCCGCAGCCAGGCGCTTGCCGTGCATTTTCGGCGTCACGCCCAAGTCGTTACAATCCCGGCAGCACCTGCGCCGGGAGCAGCGATGGCAATCGACGTCTATTGGGGCAGCGGTAGTCCCTACTCGTGGCGGGTGCTGCTCGCGCTCGAGTACAAGCGCCTGCCGTACACCAGCCACGTGCTGCAGTTCTCCAAGCAGGAGCACAAGTCCCCGCAGATGCTCGCGCTGAACCCGCGCGGCCGGCTGCCGGTACTGAAGGACGGCGACTATGTGTGCTTCGAGTCGCTCGCGATCCTCTACTACCTGGACCTCAAGTATCCGCCGCCACCGCTCTTCGGCCGCACGCCCGAGGAGGCCGGTGTCATCATGCGGGTGATCTGCGAGTACCAGGCGTACATCGAGCCGCACCTGAACACGATCTGTGGCGGCATCTTCTCGGGCAAGGCGGATCTCGCGGGCGATGAAATCACGAGCGCCATGCACGCCGCCGCCAGCGAGGCGCGCACCATCGAGGGGCGCCTGTCGAAGGGCGAGTGGGTGGTGGGCGAGAGCTGTTCGGCGGTCGACATGGTGATTTTCCCGGGGATCCAGCTGCTGAGGCGCGCGCTCGAGCGACCCGAGGCGCGCGAGCTGTCCTCGCGCTTCATGCCGGTGGAGGTCAACTACCCGGCGCTCGGCCGCTGGATGGCCCGCATGGCAGGGCTGCCGGGCTACCAACGCACCTATCCGCCTCACTGGAAGTGAGCGCGCGCGCCGCGGGATGCCGCGCGCGCGCCGCGTACCGCAAATTGAGCCGCCCGGATTCGGTTGATACGCTCCATACTGGCGGGCGGTACGGCGTTCACTCCATCAAGCATCAGGCATCATGAGCAACGAGCACAAGATTCACGTCGAATTCCCCGGCAGGATCCTCTTTGTCGGCTTCGGCAGCGTCGGCCAGGGCGTGCTGCCGCTCATCCTGCGGCACATCGGCATCGCGCCCGAGCGCATCACCATCGTGACCGCCGAGGACAAGGGGAACGAGGAGGCCGCCAAATACGGCGTCAAGTTCATCAAGGAGCGTCTGACACGCGAGACCTTCCGCCGCGTGCTCAATCCGCTGCTCGGCCGCGGTGATTTCCTCATCAATGTCTCGGTCGAGGTCTCGAGCGTCGCTCTCATCAAGCTGTGCTGGGAGAAGGGCGCGATGTACATCGATACCTGCATCGAGCCCTGGCCCGGCGGCTATACCGATCCGACGGTGCCGGTGGCACGCCGCACCAACTATGCGCTGCGCGAGGAGGCTCTGGCGCTGCGCCAGGGAAACGAGCGGGGGCCGACCGCGGTGCTCACGCACGGCGCCAACCCGGGGCTGGTGTCGCACTTCGTGAAGCAGGCGCTGCTCAACATTGCCCAGGACACCAAGCTCGAGGCGGGCAAGCCCGCGACGCGCGCCGAGTGGGGCGAGCTCGCGCGCCGGCTCGGCGTCAAGGTGATCCACGTCGCCGAGCGCGACACCCAGGTCTCGAACAAGCCGAAGCTGCCCGGAGAGTTCGTCAACACCTGGTCGATCGACGGCTTCGTGAGCGAGGGCTCGCAGCCGAGCGAGATGGGCTGGGGAACCCACGAGCGCAATTTTCCGCGCGACGGCAAGCGCCACGACTTCGGTTGCCTCGCCGCGATCTATCTCATGCAGCCGGGCGCGGCCACGCGCGTGCGCACCTGGACGCCGCGCGCCGGCCACTTCCACGGCTTCTGCATCACGCACGGCGAGTCGATCTCGATCGCCGACTACTACACGGTGCGCGACGGGGCTCAGGTCGTGTACCGGCCCACCGTGCACTACGCCTATCACCCGAGCGACTCGGCGGTCATGTCGGTGCACGAGCTCGCCGGCCGCAACTACGTGCAGCAGGAGCGCCAGCGCATCCTCATGGACGACATCACCGCCGGGATCGACGAGCTCGGCGTACTGCTCGCCGGGCACCGCCGCAACGCTTACTGGTACGGCTCGCAGCTCTCGATAGGCGAGGCCCGCAAGCTCGCGCCCTATAACAATGCGACCAGTCTCCAGGTCACCGTGGCGGTGCTCTCGGGGGTCGTGTGGGCGATGGAGAACCCGAACCAGGGGCTGGTCGAGCCCGATGAGATGGACTTCCGGCGCAATCTCGAGGTCTGCATGCCCTACCTCGGCCCGGTGTCCGGGGAGTACACCGACTGGAGCCCGCTGCACGAGCGCGAGCGCCTCTTCCCCGAGGACATCGACAAGAGCGACCCCTGGCAGTTCAAGAACGTCCGGGTACTGTGGTAGGGCCTTGGTAGTCGATCGAGACGATCACGTAGACCCGTGCGCCACCCGGGGTCTCGACCACGACCTCGTCCTCGAGCCCTTTGCGCAGCAGCGCCCTTCCCAGGGGCGCGTCCATGCTGATGTAGCCCGGCGCCATGTCGAACTCGTCGGGCCCGACGATGCGATAGCGTGACTGCCGGCCGTCCTCGGCCTCGAGCAGCACCCAGGCGCCGAAGAACACCCTCGATGGGTCGGCCGGAGGCTGGCCGACCACGACCATGCCGTCGAGCCGGCGGCGCAGGAAGCGTACTCGCCGGTCGATCTCGCGCAGCCGGCGTTTGCCATAGGTGTATTCGGCGTTCTCCGAGCGGTCGCCCTGGGCCGCAGCGGCGGCGACCGCCTGGGTGACCCGCGGCCGCTCGCTGCGCCACAGCAGATCGAGCTCCGCGCGCAGCCGCTCGGCCCCCTGCGGGGTGATGTACTTGGAACCCGCGGCCTCCCGCGGGGGCAAGCGCCCCATGGCGGAAAATCCTGTGAAATGTGTCGCACGCCTTTTTACAGAAGACCGGGGTTCTGTGGAACATCTCACGGACGGGAGCCGGGGGAGGCTACTAACCTTGGGGCGTGGCTACCAAGTACTACACCCACTTCGTAACCAGCGCCGGCAAGGCGCGCAGCGTCGCGGACAACGAGTGGAGCGGTGTGGTGGAGCTTCGCGAGCCGCTGACGCAGGGTCGCGCCAACCGCGAGCTGCGCACGCTCCTCGCACAGAGTTTCGACCTCGATACGCAAGAGATCCGTATCCTGGACTGGGCCCGATTGCACTGAATCCCCTGGCGGACTTCCTTCCCTTCATCGAAGGTCCGCCCTTCCAGACCCCAGGCCTCAAACCTGGGGTCTTTTTTATCCTTGATCGACGCCCCTTCCGCCCTCATGTGACAATCCGCACCCCCCGGATCCCCCGGGCTGGATCCGTCTCTCGAGGAGAAGCCGATGCGTGCGTGGATGATCGCGTTGCTCAGCGCCGCGGTGCTGGCATTGTCAGGCTGCGGGTACAACTCCCTGCAGCAGCAGGATGAGAGCGTCAAGGCCGCCTGGTCGGAGGTCGTCAACCAGTACCAGCGCCGGGCAGACCTGATCCCGAATCTCGTCGAAGTGGTGAAGGGCTACGCCGCCCAGGAGCAGAAGGTCCTGATCGGGGTGACCGAGGCGCGCGCGCGCGCGAACTCCATCCAGGTGACGCCGCAGGTACTCAACAACCCGGAGCTCTTTCAGAAGTATCAGGCCGCGCAGGGTGAGCTCACCCAGGCGCTCAGCCACCTGATGGCGATCACCGAGAACTACCCGCAGCTGAAGTCCGACCAGAGATTCGCCGACCTGCAGTCGCAGCTCGAGGGCACCGAAAACCGCATCGCCGTCGCGCGCAACCGCTACATCCAGGCGGTGCAGCAGTACAACGTGACGGTGCGCTCGTTCCCGGTGAATCTCACCGCCAAGATGTTCGACTTCCAGGTGAAGCCGAACTTCACGGTCGCCAACGAGCAGCAGATTGCGACGGCGCCCAAGGTCAGCTTCGACACCGCGGCGCCTGCCAGCCCGTCTGCGGGCGCGCCGGCGGCTGCAGGCCAACCCGTCAAACAATGACGCGATGAGCCGATCCGCGCTTCGGGCCCGCCGCGCGGCGGGCGTCGCGCTGCCGCTGCTCCTCGGCCTGGCCCTCGCGGCCGGCGCGCAGGACCTGCAGCCGGTCCCGAAGCTCAGCGCGCGCGTCACCGACCTCACCGGCACGCTCACCGCCGGGCAGCAGAACTCGCTCGAGCAGAAGCTGGCCGCATTCGAAGCGGCCAAGGGCTCGCAGCTCGGGCTGCTCATCGTGCCGACGACGCAGCCCGAGACGATCGAGGAGTACTCGATCCGCGTGGTCGATGCATGGAAGCTCGGGCGCAAGGGGGTCGATGATGGCGCACTGCTCATCGTGGCCAAGGACGACCACAGAGTCCGTATCGAGGTCGGCCGGGGACTCGAGGGCGTGCTTACCGATGCGCTTTCCAACCGCATTATCGACGAGACGCTGAAACCTGCCTTCCGCCAGGGAAGCTTTTACGGCGGCATCGATGCGGGCCTCGAGCAGATGATGAAGCTCATCCAGGGCGAGCCCCTGCCGCCCCCCGAGCGAGAGTGGCAGCCGGGCCGGCGCGGCCACGGCGGGGGGTCGTTCCTGCCGCTCCTCTTTGCAGTGTTCGCGGGCTCGGTGGTGCTGCGCGCAATCTTCGGGCGCACCGTGGGCTCGCTGCTGACGGGAACCGGGGCGGGGCTTCTCGTGTGGATCGCGGGCTACGCGCTCGCGTTCGCGGGGCTGGCCGCGATCGGCGCATTCCTCTTTACACTGCTCGGTGGTCTCGGGCGCGGTAGCGGCTGGTCGAGCGGGGGCTTCGGTGGCTTCGGCGGAGGCCTGGGAGGTAGCGGTGGTTTCGGGGGCGGCGGATTCAGCGGCGGTGGCGGCGGCTTCGCCGGCGGCGGCGCGTCCGGGAGCTGGTAAGCGATGAGACCCGGACGCCTGCTGCGGCATCTGCTCTCGACACGCTTCCGCACGCGGGCGCACTTCCCGCCGCCCGTGCGCACGGCGATCGAGCAGGCAATCAGGGAATGCGAAGAGCGCCACGCCGGCGAGATCCGCTTCGCGGTGGAGACGGCCTTCGATCTGGCGCAGCTCTGGCACGACCTCGCGCCGCGCCAGCGCGCGTTGCAGCTGTTCGGACAGCTCGGGGTGTGGGACACGGCGCACAACAATGGCGTGCTGATCTACGTGGACCTCGCTGATCGCGTGGTCGAGATCATCGCCGACCGCGGCATCGCCGCGCGCGTGCCACAGGCCGAGTGGGGGGCGGTATGCCGCCAGATGGAGCACCACTATCGTGAAGGGCGCTTCCGTGAAGGCTCGGTGGCCGGAATCCTCGGCGTGGGCGCGCTTCTCGGGCGGCATTTTCCCGGCAAGACGGGCGGCGGCAATGAGCTGCCTGACCAGCCTGTGCTGCTGTAGCGATTTGGCGACGACTGGGGCCCCGCGACATCGGTCATAATGCAAAACATATGAATATCATTCGGGTGCGCGCGGCCCTGGCAGCGCTCGGGTGCTGCTGCCTGCTCGCCGCCTGCTCCCTGCTCAATTCGCTGCACCACGCGGCGTCGCCCGCCCCGCCGCCACCGGCGCCGCCCGAACCCTCGCTCCCCCTGCCCGTCGGGACCGAACGCTTCGAGCTCGAGCCCGGCCAGACCGTAGTGGGCGAGGTGCAGGTCATCACCGCCGGCAAGGACGACACCCTCAGCGACATCGCCCGGCGCTTCAACGTCGGCTACGAGGAGATCCTGCGCGCCAATCCCAAGGTGGACCCGTGGCTGCCGGGCGCCGGACACGAGATCGTCGTGCCGACGCAGTTCATCCTGCCGAACGCCCCCTTCAGCGGCGTCGTGATCAATATAGCCGCGATGCGCATCTACTACTTCCCGCCGGTGAAGCAGGGCGAGCGCGTCGTGGTGCTGACGCATCCGATCGGCATCGGCAAGGTTGGGTGGCGCACCCCGGAGGGGGTTACCAAGATCGTGCGCCGGCAGAAGGATCCCACGTGGCGCGTGCCGGTATCGGTACTCAAGGAGCACCACGACAACGGCGAGGATCTCGATCCGGTCATCGGTCCCGGCCCGGACAACCCGCTCGGCAAGTACGCGTTCTACCTGCAGTGGCCTAGCTACCTGGTCCACGGCACCAACAAGCCCGCGGGCGTCGGCCTGCGCTCGAGCCATGGCTGCATCCGCCTCTACCCGGAGGACATCGAGCAGTTCTTCAACATAGTCCCGGTCGGAACCGAGGTGCGGGTGGTGAATCAGCCGTTCCTGTTTGGCTGGGGGAACGGGAAGCTCTATCTGCAGCCCATCGATGTGCTGCAGGACGATGAGCGCGACTGGAGCAAGGCGCAGCGCAAGCTGCTGGGCAAATCGCTCTCCGCTACCCTGCAGCAGCAGCTCAAGACCGAGCACCAGCAGATCGACTGGGACCGGGTCGCTGCACTCACTCACGACCCGCGAGGGATCCCGGTGCCGGTCTCGACCGCGGACGAGAGCCTCGAGCAGGTGCTCGCTGCTGCACCGCGGGTGCAGAACGTGCTGCCCCCGGGCTCGACCTGGGATGGCACCTCCGATCTGCCGATGGACGAGGCGTCCTTCAAGCAAATGTTCTCGGAGATCGAGCCCGGGAGTGACACGCCGGAGGTCGCCGCGCCCGGTTCCGCCGCCCCGGCTTCTCGCGCCGCGGGTTCCGCCGGCGCGAACGCAGGCAAGCCGCCGCCGCCCCCCAAGGACGGCAGCTGATGGCGGGCGAGTCGCCGCCGCGCGGGCTGTCCGGGCAAGAGTCGCCTGCTGCCCCGGCGCTGTCGGAGAGAGAGTCGCCTGCCCCGGCGCTGTCGGAGACAGAGTCGCCTGCCCCGGCGCTGTCGCAATGGCTTCAATTGATGCTCGCGGAGATGGCCGCCCAGCGTGAGGCGCTCGAGCGCGCCCGTGCCGAGGAAGCCCGGCGCCGTGCCGAGCGCGCCGCGGAGAGCGCCGATTCTCGCGGCGGTGCACACCTGAGTTAAGTCGCGTCGCAGCGCCCCGATTGTGCCTCACGGCGGTGAGCCGCTGTGCTAGAGTCCCGCGGGCACAATACTAAGAGGCGTTGAGTGGCCAACAGCCCCGCGTCCGGCGCGCAACTCGCGCAGCAAAGTCGTGACTCTCATGACGTCGATGGAGTGGCTACCGGAATCGCCGCTTTCGTCGGCCGTGCGCTCAAGGGTCCGGTTTCGCGCCCGCTCACGGTGAAGAGCTTCTCCGAATTCCAGCGCCACTTCGGCGGGCTGTGGCAGCCGTCGACGCTGTCCTACGCCGTCGAGCAGTTCTTCGACAACGGCGGCCGCGAGGCGCGCATCGTGCGCGTCGCGAACGGCGCACGCCCGCCGACCCTGACCCTGCCCGCCGCCGGCGGCGCGCTCACGCTCATCGCCGTCAATCCCGGCTCGCGCGAGTACCTGCGTGCCTCGGTCGACTACGACGGACTCTCGGCCGTCGACACGGACCGTTTCAACCTGGTCGTGCAGCGGGTGCGCACCGCCGGGTCGGAGCTGGTCGAGGACCAGGAGATCTACCGGCGGGTGTCGGTCAGGACGGACGCTCCGGGCTTCGTCACCGACGTGTTGCTGCAGTCGAGCCTGGTGCGGGTCCACGGCCCGGTGTCCGAGCACCGGCCTGATCGCTCGGCCGGCGCACCCGGCGGGGTCGCGGTCGGCTACACGCTGTCCAATCCCGACGGCGATGATGGCGCGCCGCTTACCGATTACGACGTCATCGGCTCGCGGGTGCGCGGCACCGGACTGTTCGCGCTCACCGGCGCGGCCCGTTTCAACCTGCTGTGCATTCCGCCGCTGCGCCGTGATCAGGACGTGGGGCTGTCGACGCTGCTGGTCGCGGCGCGCGTCTGCCGCGAGCGCTGTGCGCTGCTGCTGGTCGATCCGCCCGCCTCGTGGAGCAGCGCCCCGGCGGCGCTCCAGGCGCTGCGCAACTGGCCGTTCCGCAGCGACTGCGCGGTGATGTACTACCCGCGCATCCAGGCGTTCGACCGGCTGCGCGGACGCATCGAGACCTTCGTTTCGAGCGCCGCGGCGGCCGGGATGATTGCCCGCCTGGACGAGAGCTGGCCGGTCTGGACGGCCGCCGAGCCCGAGGAGGCAGCACTGCGCCCGGGATTGCGTCCCGCGGTCATCGTCTCCGACGCGGACCGGGTGCGCCTCACCCAGGCGGGCGTCAACACATTGCTCGCGGTGCGCTCAGCAGCGCGCAGCGGCTTGGGTCCACGCACGCTCGCCGCCGGTGGGAGCGGTGCCTCGGACTGGCGCTACCTGTCGGCGCGGCGTCTGGCGCTGTTCGTCGCGGCCAGCATCGAGGCGGGCACGCGCTGGGTGCTGCTCGAGCACAACGGGCCGGCAACCTGGGCGCGCGCCCGCGTGCACGCCGCCGAATTCCTCGACGCGCTCGCCGCACAGGGCGCCTTCGCCGGCGCCAGCAAGCTCGACAGCCACTTCGTAATCTGTGACGAACGGGTCAACGGCGAGCAAAGCGTCGCTGAAGGCAAGTTCAATCTGCTGTTCGGCTTCGCCACTACCCGGGCCGGCGAGTTCGACACGTGGCTCGTCACGCACCGCCCCGGCGAGAGCCGGGTACGCCCGGTGTCGGTCAACCGCTCGGCCACCTCACGGCAGCGGGTGGAGTGGGAGATTCAGACCTCGATACTGCGCGGGGGAATGCACGGCTAGCCTTGGCGGCAGCCTCGCTTGGAAAGGCATTTCCCGGGCCGCCGTAAATCCGTCCCTGGAGGCTGCGGGAAAAACGTCCTGTTTTTCACGCCCCGGGAAATGCCTTTCCAACCGAGTCTCCCGCCTAACTCTCGCGCAATCCCCCGGTGCAGCGAAGTCTATCTTGGCGGGCCGAAGCCGCCGCCGCCCGGCGTGAGAATGGTGAGCTCGTCCCCGGGAGCCACCTCGAAGCGCGCGGTTGCCCCGAGCGTCTCCACCGCACCCGCCGCACGGCGGATGTGCGCCTCACCCCGCGCACCCGGGTGCCCGCCGGCGACGCCGAAGGGCGCGATGCGGCGGTGATTGGCGAGCAGTGCCCCGGAGAAGGGGGCGCGAAACTCGATCCGGCGCACCACGCCGTCGCCGCCGCGGTGGCGCCCGGCCCCACCGGAGCCGCGCCGGATCGCAAACTCGCGCAGCAGCACCGGGAACTTTGCCTCGAGGATCTCGGGGTCGGTGAGCCGCGAGTTGGTCATGTGAGTGTGGACCGCATCGCAGCCGTCGAAGTCCGCTCCGGCGCCCGCCCCGCCGGCGATGGTTTCGTAGTACTGCAGCCGCTCGTCACCGAACGTCAGGTTGTTCATCGTGCCCTGGGAGGCGGCGAGTATCCCGAGCGCACCGTACAGCGCATCGACTATGCATTGCGAAGTCTCGACGTTACCGGCCGCAACGGCGGCCGGCGGCTGCGGATCGAGCATCGAGCCTGGCGGGATGAGGATCTCGAGCGGCTCGAGGCAGCCTTCGTTGAGCGGGATGGGACGCTCGATCAGCGTGCGGAACACGTACAGCACGGCGGCCAGGCACACCGCGCGCGGCGCGTTGAAGTTGTGCAAGCCCTGCGGCGAGGTGCCGGTGAAGTCGACGCGCGCGCGGCGTGTGCTGCGATCGATGTCGATGCGCACCACGATCGCCTGTCCACCATCCATCTCGTAGCGGAATTGCCCGCTGCGCTGCTCGCGGATCGCGTTGCGCACCGAGAGCGCCGCGTTGTCCTGCACCTCGCGCATGCGTTGCCGGAGGCTCGCGAGCCCGTAGCGCGCGACCGCGCGGCCGATCTCGGCCATGCCACGCGCGTTGGCGGCGAGCTGGGCGCGCAGATCCGCCAGATTCTGCGCCGGCTGGCGCGCCGGCCAGGGACCGCGGGCGAGCGCGGCGCGCAGCTCGGGCTCCCTCAGGGTCGAGCCGCCGACCAGCTGGAAGCACTCGAACAGGGCTCCTTCCTCTTCTATGTGGCGGCTGAAGGGGGGCATGGAGCCGGGGGTCATCCCGCCGATATCGGCGTGATGGGCGCGCGAGGCGACGAAGAAATCCGCACCTGCTCCGCCGCCGATGAATACCGGTGTCACGACGGTCATGTCGGGCAGGTGGGTGCCGCCGTGGTACGGGCTGTTGAGGAGCCAGGAGTCGTCCGGACGGAGCTTTCCTTGCCGCGCCTCGATGACGGCCCGCACGCTTGCGCCCATTGAGCCAAGGTGCACCGGCATATGGGGCGCGTTGGCGACCAGTCCGCCGCGCGCGTCGAACAGCGCGCACGAGTAGTCCAATCGCTCGCGGATGTTGACCGACTGCGCCGTCGCCCTGAGCACTTCTCCCATCTGCTCGGCGATGTGCATGAAGAGGTTGTTCGATATCTCGATCCGGGCGGGGTCGGCCGCGGCGGCAGCGCCGGCGGCCGGTACCGCCGGGTCGCACTCGAGCAGCAGCTCCCCGCCGGGAAGAAGCCGCGCGCACCAGCCGCTCTCCAGCACCACGGTGCTGTGCGGCTCGACGATGAGCGCCGGGCCCTCGAGCGTGCCGCACAGCTCGCTCATCGGCACGAGCGCTACTTCGCGCCAGCCATCGAACCAGGCGCGCGCGGCGCGCGGCAGGGTGGCGAGCGGGCGCGGCGCCGGCATGATGAGCCGCGCCGCATCGAGCGATGCGAGGCGCGCCTCGGCGCGCAATGCCTCGATCACCACCTCGAGAGTGTGTGCGGCGAACCCGAAGCGCTTCAAGTGCTCGGCGTGGAAACGCTCGTGCACCTGCGCCAGGGTGCCGGGCGGCACCGACAGAGTGACGTCGCTGTCGCCGGCGCGCACTTCGAGCAGCAGTGCCACCTGCACGCGTCCCGGCTCGGGGGCGAAGGCGCTGAGCTCTGCGCGGGCCTGCGACTCGAGCAGCGCGAGGGCCTCGCGCGCTGCGGCCAGCCCGGGCTCCGTGAGCGGATGGCGCAGACTTGCGCGCCGCACGGCGAGGCGGTCGGCGACCCCGATGCCGAACGCCGAAAGCACGCCCGCGAGCGGATGGACCAGCACGCGGCGCATACCGGCGGCACGCGCCACTCGGCAGGCGTGCTGCCCCGCCGCGCCGCCGAAGCAGAACAGCGCGAAGTCGCCTGCGTCGAGTCCCTGGCGCGCCGCGACGTGGCGGATGGCGTTGGCCATCGACTCGACGGCGACCTGGAGGAACGACTCCGCGACCGCCTCCGCGGCACAGTCGTGCGCGGCCTGGGGGGCGACGCGCGCGGCGAGCTCGGCAAACTTCGCGGCCACCGCCTCGGGATCGATGGGCGAGCGGCCGTCCGGCCCGAACACCGCCGGCAGCGTGTCGGGGCGCAGATGGCCGAGCAGTACCTGCACATCGGTGAGAGTCAGCGGTCCGCCGCGGCGGTAGCACGCAGGCCCCGGTTCCGCACCCGCCGAGGCCGGGCCCACGGCAAAGCGCCCATCGGTGAAGGCGAGGATCGAGCCCCCGCCCGCGGCTATCGTGTGCACGTCGAGCATCGGCTGCGTGAGCCGCACTCCGGCGATCGTGTGCTCGAAGCGCTGCGGCAGCTCCCCGTCGATGAGCGACACGTCGGTGGAGGTCCCGCCCATGTCGAAGCCGATGAGCCGCGGGATTCCCGCCCGCTCCCCCACCCAGCGCATGCCGATCAGTCCCCCGGCCGGGCCCGACAGCACGCTCGACATGGCGTGGAACGTGGTCGCGTCGGCGAGTCCGCCGTTGCTCTGCATCAGCGTGAGGCGCGCGCGTGCATCGAGCGTGCGCAGCTGCCGGGCGAGCCCGCCGACGTAGGCGCGCAGCGGCAGCGCCAGATAGGCGTTGAGCACCGTGGTGTCGCCGCGCGTCACGTAGCGCACCAGCGGCGACAGCTCGTGCGACACCGAGACCTCCTCGAATCCGAGCGCGCGGGCCGCGGCGGCCGCGCGGCTCTCGTGCTGCGGATGAGCCCAGCCGTGCAGCAACACGATGGCCACCGCGCGGCGCCCGGCGCGGCGCGCGCGCGCGAGATCGGCACGCAACCGCTCCTCATCGAGGGGCACGAGCACCTGGCCGTCGGCATCGATCCGCTCGAGCGCCTCGATCACGGTCGCGTGCAGGAGCTTGGGCAGTACGATGTTGCGCGCGAAGATGTCAGGGCGATTCTGGTAGCCAACACGCAGCCCATCCGCGAAGCCCGCGGTGGTCACCAGCACGACCGGTTCACCGCTGCGCGTGAGCAGCGCGTTGGTCGCGACGGTGGTGCCGACCTTCACCTCGGTCACCGGCGCGCCTGGGGCGATCGCCGCGCGCATCTCGCGCGCCGCCTCGAGTCCCGGGTCGCCAGGTGTGGCGCCGCCCGCGGGGAGCGACAGCACTTTACGCACGTGCAGCGCGCCATCCGGCGCGAGTCCCACCACGTCGGTGAAAGTGCCGCCGCGGTCGATCCAGAACTGCCATCCCGCTGGCCGTGTCGGCACCTCGGCCGATTGGCTTAACGTTTCCATTGCCTGCATTATTCGCCCATGTCGAGCCGCCCCCCAGTCCCCGCCGTCACTCCCGGGAGGCGTACGTGACCCGGCACGTCGTGTTCTCCCACGGGCAGGAGAGCGGCCCCTGGGGCCGCAAGATCAGCGCCCTGGCGGAAATTGCCCGCAGCGAGGGCTACGAGGCGCACTCGGTCGACTACCGCGGGATCGACATGCCGCGCGCACGCGTCGCGAAGCTGGTCGACTTCTGCAAGGAGCTCGCCGGCGACCTGGTGTTGACCGGCTCGAGCATGGGCGGCTACGTGGCGGTCGCCTCCGCCTCGCTGCTGCACGCCCGCGGGGTGTTCCTGATGGCGCCGGCACTCTATCTCGAGGGGCTGCCGGAGCTGCGCGCCGGCCTGCTCGACTGCCCGGCGGCCGTGGTGCACGGCTGGCGCGACGAAGTCGTGCCCTACGAGCACAGCGTGCGCTTTGCGCACGGCTATCGCGCGGCGCTGCACCTGCTCGATGGCGATCATCGGCTGCACAACCAGCTGCGCGTGATCCAACATCTGTTCGAGTACTTCCTCATAGCGCTCGACCTGCCGGCCATCGCTTTCGAGTGAGCGGCCGCGGCCCCTTCAGCGCCGCAGGCGGATGGCGCGCGCGGCGATGCGGTCCACGAGCGCCGGCGCCACCAGGCGCGCCCAGCGCCCGAGGCGTCCGCGCCGGGAAGTAATGAGGAGCCGCTGCCGCCGGCTCATGGCGCCGACGATGAGGTGCGCGCATTGCTCGCTCGTCATGATGTGCGGCTCATCCATGGGAGTTGAGCCCAGGGGTCGGCCGTCCGCGCCCAGCGCCCCCTTGTGCAGCTCGCTCCTGACGAAGTCTGGAGCCACGATCGTGACGTCGACGCCGCTGCCCCGGAGCTCGATGCGCAGCGACTCGAAGAAGCCGACCATCGCGTGCTTGCTCGCGGCGTACCCGGTGCGCTCCGGGACGCCGGTGAGCCCGGCGATGCTCGCGACCGCCACGATCAGGCCGCGCGAGTTCTTCAGGTAGGGGAGCGCCGCCGCGGTCATGTGCGCCGCGCCGAGGTAGTTGACCGCCAGCAGCCGCTCGAGAGGAGCGAGATCCGCGAGCGCGTCGAAGCGCGCCCACATCGTCATGCCGGCGTTGTTCACCAGCGCATCGAGCCCACGGAAGCGTTCCGCGGTACGCGCCACGACGCTGCGGCAGTCCTCGGGACGGGTGACGTCGCCCGGCAGGGCGAGCACCTCCGTCCCCGCCGCCGCGCATGCGCTCGCCGTTTCCCCGAGCCGCTCCGAGTCACGCGCATTGAGCGCCAGCCGGGCCCCGCGGTGCGCGAGCTCGAGCGCGAGTGCGCGCCCGATCCCGGTCGAAGCCCCCGTGATCAATACCGTCCTGCCCGCGAGAGTGTCCATTTGCGCCACTGCCGCCCGTTGCCGCGGACCCGCCGCCGCAGCACATCATAGGGCGCTGATTCGGCTGCTGCTTGCCGCCCCGCGTGGCCGAGTCGTAGACTCCCGAGCGCAGGTTTTGTGTTGCGGATCAAACAAGAACCCGGCGTGCAAGCGCGAGTAGCGGGTGCAGATCAACGCAATCACGTAACTTCCGGCGCTGGCGCGGGGCGCAAGGGAGCAGGGGGAGTCATGAGGAAAATGCACTTGGGGCGTCGTGGGCTGCTGATCGCCCCGGCGGCGGTCTGCCTTGCGTTGGGTGTGGCGCCCGACGCGCGCGCGTTCAATTTCAACGCCGGCGACTGGACCGGCTCCTGGGATACGACCATCGGCTACGGCCAGGGGTGGCGCTTGGAGGGGCACAACTGCAAGCTGATCGCGATCGCCGACGGCGGCTGCGGCTTCGGTCCCAACAACGACGACGGCGACCTCAACTACGGCAAGGGGACCTTCACCGAAGCGCTCACGGGCGTGACCGAATTGTCCCTGAAATACAAGGACAGCCTCGGCGTGTTCGTCCGCGGCTCGGGTCTCTATGACTTCTATGTCATGGGTGATCACACCGAGCGTACGGCGCTCACGCACGACGCCAGGGACGTGGTCGGCTCTTATACGCGCCTGCTCGATGCCTTCGGCTACGCGCGTTTCAATCTCGGCGCGCTGCCCTCGGAGCTGCGCCTCGGGCGGCAGGTGATCGACTGGGGCGAGAGCACCTTCATCCCGGGGGGCCTCAACCAGGTCGACTACTTCGACGTGACGGCGCTGCAGGTGCCGGGCGCCGAGCTCAAGCAGGCGCTGCTGCCGGACGGGTCGGCGGTCCTCAACCTGCAGTTGCTGCAGAACCTGAGCACTCAGATCGTCTATCTCTTCGACTGGCACGAGGACATCATCGAGCCCACCGGTGCGTACTTCAGCACCAACGACGTCGCGGGCGCCGGCGGCAGCAAGGTGGTCCTCGGCTACGGCGGGCTTTCCGACCAGGGTGTCAATTTCACCCCGCTCGGCGGCTCGCTCATCAGTAATTTCCAGTCTATCCCGCGAACACCCGATCAGCGCCCGGACCAGACCGGCGAGTGGGGCATCAACTTCAAGCTCTACCTGCCAAACCTCGGGCAGGGCACGCAGCTCGGCTTCTACTTCCTCAACTACACCAGCCGGCTGCCGGTGGTGTCGGTGCAGACCGGCACGCAGGCCGGCTTCGGCAACGCCTTTGGCGCCGTCAACGCCGTCGCCGGCGCGGCGCAGGCGCTTGCGGCGGGACTGCCGTTCGCCGCGGCGGTCGCCACCGGCGCGGCGGTCGGTGAGCAGCGCGCAGCTCAGCTCGGCGGGAATATGAGTGCCGCGACCGCGACCGAGTACGCCACCATCGGCGCCAATACCCTGCTCGCCGGCGGCAGCGTCAACAACCAGGCGAGCAACCTGGCGGCCAACGAGTACGCCAAGACCCAAGGGGTCGTCGAGCAGTTCCCCAAGGACATCAGGATGCTCGGGCTCTCCTTCAACACCGAGATCGGCGCGACCGGCACGGCGCTGCAGGGCGAGGTCGCCTACCGCCACAACGTGCCGCTGCAGCTGAACGTCCCCGAGCTCATCTACGCCTCGCTCTCGCCGTTCGAGACGGGCATCGCCCAGCTGCTCGGCGAGCCGCTGACCGGCCCCGGCAACTGCGTGCCAGCTTCGGCCACGCCCATCACGGGCTGCAACCAGTACGGCCTCTACAAGTTGGGACAGACCGTGCAGGGATACGAGCTCAAGGACACGTATCACTTCGACGTGACCGCCACCCAGGTGTTCGCCAATGTGCTGAAGGCCTCGCAGGCCGTGCTGATCGTCGAGGCGGGAGCCGACTACGTGCCCGGCCTCGAGGACCGTTACACCGGCGGCCCGCAGGGGTTCGGCCTGCTCTATGACGGCCCCGGGGCAAACCTGAGCGGCAATCCGAATCTCGGCGGCTACCCGGAGTTTCCGGCGGTCAACGGCAAGTGTGTGCTGCCCGGCTTCCAGTGTGTGGAACCGGCCAGTGCCTTCCCCACCAGCTTCGCCTGGGGTTACGTCGTCGCCGGCCGTCTCGAGTACGACAACGTGATAGGGGACTGGAATCTGCTGCCGCACGCCACCTGGAGCCAGGACCTGAGCGGAGTATCGCCGGGCCCCGGCGGCACCTTCATCTCGGGCCGCTACGCGAGCACCGTCGGCCTCACCGCGAGCGTGCGCCAGCGGTGGGAGCTGGACGTTTCCTACACTCACTACGGCGGCGCCGGTCAGTACAACCTGCTGGGCGACCGCGACTTCCTCGCCGCCAGCGTCAAATTTTCGTTCTGAGAGCCGCGCAGCCTGACGGGCCTGTGCGCAATGGAGGGGGCTGCAATGAGAATCCTGGTGCGTTTGGCCGCGGCGATCCTGTTCGCGCAGTCGGCGTGGGGGGCGGTGAGCCCGCAGGAAGCGGCCCGCCTCGGGCAGGACCTCACGCCGCTCGGCGGCGAGAAGGCGGGTAACGCCGATGGCACGATCCCCGCCTGGACGGGCGGCATCAAATCGGCGGCTGAGGCGGGCTTTCCGAACTACAGATCCGGCGACCAACATCCCGACCCCTTCGCGAGCGACAAGCCGCTGTTCACCATTACGGCGGCGAACCTGAGTCAGTACGCCGCCAGGCTCACCGAGGGCCACAAGGCGCTCTTCAAGGCCTATCCCGATTACAAGTTGATCGTGTACCCGACGCACCGCAGTGCCGCGTCCCCGGAGCACGTGTACGAAGCCACCAAGCGCAACGCGACCAGCGGCAAGCTCGTTCCGGACGGCAACGGCATCACCGGGGCGCTCGGCGGCGTGCCCTTTCCGATTCCGCAGTCGGGAGTCGAGATCTACTGGAACCACGTGACACGCTGGCGCGGTCTCGCCGCCGCGCTCGATGTCGGTCAGGCGCCACTCACGGCGAGCGGCACCTATACGCTGGTGAACTTCAAGGAGGAGTTCTACTTCCAGTACTACGAGCCCGGCATGGACGAGGCGAAGATGAACAACATCCTGCTGTACTTCACGCAGGAGACCACCGCGCCGGCGCGCCTCGCCGGAGAGATCCTCCTGGTGCAGGAGACGCTCGATCAGGCCAAGGAGCCGCGCCGCGCCTGGGTCTACAACCCCGGTCAGCGCCGGGTGCGGCGCGCGCCCAACGTGGCCTTCGACAATCCGGGTACCAACGCCGACAACCTGCGCACCGCCGACCAGTTCGACATGTACAACGGCAGTCCGCAGCGCTACGACTGGACGATCGTCGGCAAGAAGGAAATGTACGTCCCCTACAACGCCTATCGCCTGCAGGACCCGAAGATCAGCTACAGCGCGATGCTGCACAGGAATCACCTCAACCAGGACCTCGCGCGCTATGAGCTGCACCGCGTATGGGTCGTGGACTCGAAGCTCAAGGCGGGCGCGAGCCACCTCTACAGCCGCCGTACCCTGTACGTGGACGAGGACTCGTGGCAGATCCTCGCGGTCGACTGCTACGACTCGCGCGGGCAGCTCTACCGGGTCCAGGAGGGGCACGCCATGAACTACTACGACCTGCCGTCCTTGTGGACGACGCTCGAGCTGGTCATGGACCTCTCGAACGGCCGCTATCTCGCGCTCGGCCTGCAGAACGAGGAGCCGAAGTCCTACAACTTCGCCATCAAGCGCAGCCCCAACGACTATCAGCCGAGCGTGCTGGAGCGCCGCGGCATCCGCTAGGCTCAACGCAGCCGCGAGCGTAAAAATCAAGGATTTTCGGGGACGCCGTGAAGCCATCGCCCCGAGAGTGCTTTTTTGCACTCGCGACTGTCCTTGCCTCAATAGTTGTCGCGGCCGCTGAGCCGCCGGGGGCAACTCCGCCGCCGCCGATTCCCGCCGAGCATGCCCGGCTCGCCGACCGCTCGCTCCTGATCGCCGTCGCCACGGCCGGGGAGCGCCTGGTGGCGCTCGGTGACCGTGGCGTCGTCGTACTCTCGGACGACCGCGGCGCGAGCTGGACGCAGGCGGCGGAGGTGCCGGCCCAGGCCCTGCTCACGGGCGTGTGCTTCTTCGACGCCCGACGCGGCGTGGCGGTCGGGCACGACGAAGTCGTCCTGGTGACCGGCGACGGCGGAGATCACTGGAGGATCGCCCATTACGCGCCCGCCGCCCAGCGTCCGCTGCTCGATGTGTGGTGTGGCGCGGGCGGCGCGGCAATCGCCGTCGGCGCCTACAGCACTTACCTGGTGAGCGCCGATGGCGGCGCGAGCTGGAGCGAGCGGCCGTTCAAGGCGAGCCCCGCGCCGCGGTCCGCGGGCGTGGCGCGCGCCACCCGCGATTCGTCCGGTATCGAGGCGACCGGCGGCGGCTACCACCTGAATCGCATCGTGGGCGCGTCGGCCTCAAGGCTCTATCTGGCGGGGGAGGCCGGACACCTCTATCGCTCCGAGGATGGCGGCGCGAGCTGGCAGGAGCTCGCCTCACCCTATGGCGGATCATTCTTCGACGTGCTGCCGCTCGGTGGCGACGCGCTGCTCGCGTGCGGACTGCGCGGCAACCTGTACCGCTCGGAGGATGCCGGCCAGAGCTGGCAGCGCCTCGAGACCGGCACCGTGGCGCTGCTCGACGGGGGCGCGCTGCTCCCGGGAGGAGCCGTCGCCCTCGTCGGTCTCTCCGGGGTCGTGCTGGTGAGCCACGACGGCGGCCGCTCCTTCAGCCTCGAGCAGCAGAGCGATCGCAGCGGCCTGTCGGCCGCGCTCGCCGTCGGCGCCGATGCGCTGGTCGTGGTCGGCGAGGGCGGCGCGCGGCTGCTCACGCTCGGCGGCGGCGCGGCTGCGGGCGCCGGAGCGCGGCCGTGACGGCCACGGCCGCTGCCGACGACGGAACACGGCCCGCACTGGAGCGCGCCCTCGAGCGCCTGATCTTCGGGCAGCGCAAGCTGGTGCTGGCGCTGTTTGCGCTCGGCACGCTGGTCCTCGGGACGGTGGCGCTGCACGGGCTGCGCATCGACACCTCCTTCACCAAGACGCTGCCGGTGCGGCACGAGTACATGCGCACCTACCTCGATCCGAAGGTGGTCGAGTTTCAGGGCGCCAACCGCGTGCTGGTGGCGCTCATCGCCCGCGACGGCAACATGTTCACGCCGGAATTCTTCGCCGCGCTCCGCCAGGCGACCGACGCCATCATCGTCATGGACGGCATCGACCGCACCCGCGTGCAGTCGATCTTCACTCCCAACGTGCGCTACCTCGAGGTGGTGGAGGACGGCATCGAGGCGGGCAACGTGATGCCGGAGGACTTCACGCCCACGGCCGCGAACTTTGCGCGCGTGCGTGACAACATCCGCAAGGCCGGCATCATCGGCCGCCTGGTCGCCAACGATTTCTCCGGCGCCCTGGTGAGTGCCATCGTGCTCGACCAGGACGCGCAGGGCAGGCCGGTCGATCCGATCGCGGTGGCGCATGCGCTCGAGCGCGAGGTGCGCACGCCGCTCGAGGGGCACGGCATCGACGTGCGCATGATCGGCTTCGCCAAGGTGGTGGGCGACATCGCCGATGGCGCGGCCTCGGTGGTCATGTTCGCCGGCATCACGCTGGTGCTGACGCTGCTGGCGGTGCGCAACTACTGTCAGTCGTGGCGCATCGCCTGCGTGCCGGTGCTGTGCTCGGTCGTCGCGGTGATCTGGCAGCTCGGCTCGCTCGTGGTGCTGCGCTACGGGATCGATCCGATAGGGCTGCTGGTGCCGTTCCTGATCTTTGCGATCGGAGTGAGCCACGGGGTGCAGAAGATCAGCGCCGCCGCGGACGCCGCACTCGCCGGGCTCGACAGCGAGGCAGCCGCCCGCCGGGTATTCCGCCAGCTATTGATGCCGGCGGTGGTCGCGCTGCTCGCCGACCTGGTCGGCTTCGTGAGCATACTGCTGATCCCGGTCCAGGTGATTCGCGAGATGGCCATCACGGCCAGCATCGGCGTGGCGATCGTCATCCTCACCGATCTGGTGCTGCTGCCGGTGCTGGTGTCCTATGTGCATTTCGATCCCGGCTATCGCGGCCGGGTGGAGCGGCGGCAGCGACAGCTCGCGGCGCTGTGGCATCACCTGTCCGCGCTCACCGCGCGGGGTCCGGCGCTCGCCATCATCGTGATCGCGGCGCTGCTCGGAGTGGCGGGCTGGTGGAAGGGGCGCGAGACCCCGATCGGGGACACGCAAGCCGGGGTGCCGGAGCTGCGCGCGAACTCGCGCTACAACCGCGACAACGACCTCATCACCACCCGGTTCTCGATCGGCGTCGACGTGCTGACCGCGATCGTCGAGTCGCAGCAGCCGCTGTGCGTCAGCCACGACCTGATGACGGGGGTGGATCGTTTCGCGTGGCACATGCGCAACGTTGCCGGCGTCCAGGACGTCATCACGCTGCCCTTCATCGCCAAGGTGGCGATCGCCGGCTGGAACGAGGGGAGCCTCAAGTGGCGCAGCATCCCGCGTGAGCAGACCCAGCTCACCCAGTCGACGCGCTACATCGAGACCAGCACCGGGCTGCTCAACGAGAACTGCGACGTCATCCCGGTGATGATGTTCCTCACCGATCACCGCGCCGCGACCATCGCGCGCGCGGTCGCGGCCGTGAAGGAATGGCGCGCACGCAATCCGCTGCCCGGAGCCCAGGTGCGGCTCGCCGCCGGCAATGTCGGCGTGATGGCCGCGACCAACGAAACGGTCAAGGCGAAGGAGCTGCTCATCCTGGCGGGAGTGTTCGGCGCCGTGATCATCATGTGCCTGCTGACTTTCCGCTCAGGCCTCGGGACGCTGCTGGTGGTGGTGCCGCTCGCGCTGGTCTCGGTGCTGGTGTACGCGGTGATGGCGCTCGTCGGCATCGGCCTCAAGGTCTCGACGCTACCGATGGTGGCGCTCGGCGCCGGCATCGGCGTCGACTACGGCATCTATCTCTTCAGCCGTATGCAGGAGTTCCTGCACCGGGGACTCGCGGTGCGCGAGGCCTACGAGCGCACGCTGCGCGTCACCGGGGCGAGCATCATCTTCACCGGCATCACGCTCGCGATCGGCGTTGCCACCTGGGTGTTCTCGCCGCTGAAGTTCCAGGCCGACATCGGCATCATGCTGACCTTCATGTTCCTCGTGAACATGCTCGCCGCCATCATTCTGCTGCCGGCGCTCGCGGCGTGGCTGATCCGTCCGCCTTGAGAGACCTCAGCGCAGGTAACCGAACCCGCGCGCCATCAGTGCCGCGCACGCCAGCATCACCACGATCGCGGTGAGCTCGAGCATCAGGCACAGCCGCACGCGGCCGGCGCGCTCCGCGCTCACCGCCGGTGCCACACCGGCTTTGAGGGCCGCATTCCACGACAGGAAGGTGATCGTAGGGTAGATCGAGATCAGGCCGGCGAGGAGGAACGCGGCAAGCTTGGCGATGAAGAAGACGTCGCGCAGGTAGTAGACGGCCGGCTTCTCGAAGTAGGCGACCCGCAGCGCGCCGATCACGAGCACGGCGGTGGCCGACAGCCCGAAAATGAGATCGGTACGCTGCAGGCGTCGCGCCTGCGCGGGCGAGAGAGGCGGCTTGAACATCGCGACCTCGACCGCGAGGGCCGCTACCAGCGTGAAGGCCGCGAGGTGGTGCAGAAAGGCCATCACTGGCGACGAATACATCAGTACCTCCTGAAGATTGCCCACGTCACTCGTCCCAGCGCGGCCGCCCGCGCAGTCGCTTGGCGCGCTGCACGCGGGTCTTGCTCTCCAGGCGCCGCTCGCGCGAAGCGCGGGTCGGCTTCGTGGCCCGGCGTGCCTTCGGCGGCTCGAGCGAGCGGCGGATGAGGTCCGCCAGCCGCTCGCCAGCCTCGCGGCGGTTGCGCTCCTGGGTGCGATGATTGCGCGCGATGATGAGCAGCGCCCCGTCGGCGGTGACGCGGCGGCCGGCGAGCGCCGTGAGGCGCGCCTTGACGTCAGCGCTGAGCGCCGCGCTGCCGTCGAGATCGAAGCGCAGCTGTACCGCGGTCGCCACCTTGTTGACGTTCTGGCCTCCCGGCCCCGAGGAGCGTACGAAGGACCAGGACAGCTCGCCGTCGGGAATCGAAAGATGCGCGTTGACCGCCAGCGTCACAGGTGCGATTCGAGCGGAGCGCGCCGTCAGTCCGCGGCGCGGTCGCGGCCGGGCGCGCCGGGTGAGGCCTCGCCCCCCGCGCGCGCGCGGCGTGAACGGCCATCGAGGATCTGCAGGTCGCGCTGCGGCACCGGAATGTGCACGCCGTGCGCACGGAAGATCCGCCAGATGGCGCGGTTGACGTCCGAGCGCACGTTGTTGACGCCGTTCACCGGGTCGGCGATCCAGAAACGCACTTCGAGGCGCATGCCGTTGTCCTCGAAGCTGATGAGGCGCGAGACCGGTGGCGGATCACGCAGGATGCGCGGGTGGCCCTCGGCCGCCTGCAGCAGCAGCTGCAGCGCCACCTCCGGATCGTCGTCGTAGCTGACCGACACCGGCAGTCGGATGCGCACCCGCTGGTCCGAGTAGCTCCAGTTGATGAACGGGCTGGTGATGAGATTCTGGTTCGGCACCAGCGTGTCGACCCCATCCCGGTCGCGCACCACCACGTAGCGGCCGCGCAGCTCCTGCACCCAGCCGAAGTTGCTGCTGCCGGTGTTGTCGCCGCTATTGGCGGAGATGAAGCTGATGACGTCGCCCGGCTTGATGGACTTGTCGATCAGCAGCACGAAGCCGCTGACGAAATTGCTGGCGACCGATTGCAGGCCGAAGCCGAGCCCGAGGCCGATGGCACCGGTCAGCACGTTGAGGGTGGTGACGTCGACGCCTGCGGCGTTGATCCCGAGCAGGATGCCGAGCCCGACCAGCAGGAAATGGCTGGACTTCGAGATGCCGACGCGGGTCGATACCGCGAGCTGCTCGAGCCGCATCAGGTGGCGCTCGGCCGCGCGCGCCAGCAGGCTCGCTACCACGACGAAGGCGGTCACGACCACCAGTCCCTTGAGCAGGGCCCAGAGGCTGAACTGGCTGCGGCCCGGCACGAGGCTGACGCGATTCAGGGCCGCCTCGATCGCATCCAGCCAACCGAGCAGCGCCAGCGCTACGATGACCGAGAGCACCACCGTGATCGCGATCTGGCGGCTGCGTACCCAGGAGCCGGGGCCGAGCAGCCGGCCGAGCACGTACACCCCGAGGCGCACGAGCACCAGTACGGCAGCGACCTGCGCGGCGCTGTCGACCGCGGCCGTGCCGAGAGCTGCAGCGGTGAGTACGGCGCGCGCTGCGAGCAGCGCCGCCAGGGCGGCGAGCAGCGGCGCGAGCACGCCGAAGGCATCGAGCAGTCGATCGCTCCAGCGGCCGCGCGCTCCGGCGGGCGTCGGCCTGCGCCAGGATGCGCGCGCGACCGCGAAGGCGATGACGAGCGCGATGACGATCGCGAGCGTCTCGGCCAGGAACTGCGGGGAGGTGAGCCGGAGGATGAGGCCCTTTACGGCGCTTTCGGCATTACTCATCAGGCATTCAGGTCCGGGATCAGCTGGCTCTCGAGGCGTGCGATTTGATCCTTGAGCATCAACTTGCGCTTCTTCAGGCGCTTCAACTGCAGCTCGTTGATGTGCAGGTCGAGCGACAGACGTGAGATGACCTCATCGAGGTCGCGGTGCTCGATGCGCAACTGACGGAGCTTTTCCACATTGCGAAACAGCTCGCGGTCAACGTTGTCTTCGATTTCCGCCATGCTTGTCGCCAGTCGTCGGGCTAGGAAAAACAGGCTGGACGGCCCCGGAACCGCTGGCGGCGGCCCCCAAGAGGCCGAGCTTATCCGAGCGGCGCGCCGAGTGCCACGGGCGCAGCGAGCGCAGACCGCGGCCTCCCAAAGCAAGCATTTTCAGGCGCTTAGCGGCCGCGGGCGTGGCGTCCGGAGTGCTGCGCCCTCCCGCCGCGGGCGCCGGCGCCCGGGCGGCCACGCCGCGGGCCCTGCGGGCGGTGGGAACGGGGCGGCAGGCTCCCGGGGAGCACCTTCGTCGCGAGCAGCTCGGGCGCGATCGCGCCGGACGGGATCTTGTGTCCGAGGTATTCCTCGATCTCCGGCAGCGAGACCGCATACTCCTCGCAGGCGAAACTGATGGCATCGCCCTCGGCGCCGGCGCGGGCCGTGCGCCCGATGCGGTGCACGTAGTCGGCCGGATCCTGCGGCAGATCGAAATTGAATACGTGGCTCACGTCCGGGATGTGCAGGCCACGCGAGGCGACGTCGGTCGCGATCAGGACCGCGAGCTCTCCGTCATGGAAATTGCGCAGGAACTTCAGCCGCTTCCCCTGCGGCACGTCGCCCGAGAGCGCCTGGGCGTGAAAGCCGTTGGCTTTGAGCACGCTCTCGAGCCGCTCGGCGCTGCGCTTGGTGTTGACGAACACCAGGGTACGGTGCGCCTCGCTCTGGTGCAGCAGCCCGATGAGGAGCGGTACTTTCTCCTCCATCGCCGGGTAGTAGATGATCTGCCGCACCTCGTCCACGGTGCGCTTGTCGGGCTCGATGCGCACCAGCTCGGGGTTGTTCATGTGCTCGTAGGCGAGCTCGAGCACCCGGTAGGAGAGCGTGGCGGAGAACAGCATCGACTGCCGCCGCAGTGGCGGCGGGAGCCGGCGCAGGATGTAGCGGATGTCGGCGATGAACCCCAGGTCGAACATGCGGTCCGCCTCGTCGAGCACCATCACCTGCGCGTGGCGCAGATCGTAGACGTGTTGCTTGAAGTAATCGATGAGGCGCCCGGGCGTGCCGATCAGCACCTCGCAGCCTGAGCTGACCTCCTGGCGCTGCTTCTCGTAGTCGATGCCGCCGAACACGACGGAGTGCCGCAGCCCGGTATGTGCGCCGAGCGTGAGTGCGTCGTGGTGGATCTGCACCGCGAGCTCGCGCGTCGGCGCCACGATCAGCGCGCGCACCGAGGTCGCGTGGCGGCTGGGCGCGGCGGGGCGCGTGAGCAGCGCCTGATACAGTGCGATGAGGAACGCCGCCGTCTTGCCGGTGCCGGTCTGCGCCTGGCCCGCGACGTCGCGCCCGGCGAGTGCGATCGGCAGTGTCTGCGCCTGGATGGGCGTGCACTGGCTGAACCCTGCCTGCCGCACTCCCTGCATGACCTCCTCGCGCAGGCCGAGGGACGCGAACGATACGGAAGCAGAGTGTGGATCAGTCATCACTTATGGCCGGAGTGTTATGCGAAAAGCCGCGAGGGACTTGAAAAAGCGGCCCGGAAGCGCTACAAAGTGTCTCAGTCAGCGGGCCTGAGCAGGTCCGCACCCGCCAGTCCGGTAAAATCCTTCCCCTAAGGGTCTGATACTCAACCGACGAGTTAGTGTAACCGTTTGACGGGTGCAACTGGCAGCGCTTTTCTGCACTTGTGCCGACCCGCCTTGGTTTTTTCCGCAATCTCCCAGGACCCCAGTCCTCCACACTCTGTATCAACGGAGGTTGAACCGCGTGAGTAGCCCGAACATCGTGCATACCACCGACGCCACCTTTAACCAGGACGTCCTCAAATCCGACAAGCCGGTATTACTGGATTTCTGGGCCGAGTGGTGCGGACCCTGCAAGATGATCGCCCCGATACTCGATGAGATCGCGAGCGAGTATCAGGACCGCATCAAGATCGCCAAGCTGAACATCGACGAGAACCCGCAGACGCCGCCCAAGTTTGGCATTCGCGGCATACCCACGCTGATTCTCTTCAAGAACGGCACGGTCGAGGCCCAGAAGGTCGGGGCCGTGTCCAAATCCCAACTCGCCGCATTTCTGGATAGCAATCTGGATTCGGTCGAAACACGTAAAGAGCACCAATGAGAGGCTACCTCGGTAATCAGGGCCGCAACCGGCCCAACAAGGGACCGCGCCACGGCAACCGTGACGGCAACCGCCTGGGCAACAACGGCGGGCGTCCCGACGACATGATGATGCACGACCCCGAGCCGTTCGACGCCGATGACTCGGAGATCATCAGTCCGGCGGAGCTGGTGCAGTCGCGCAGCTCCATGAACCTGACGGAGCTGAAGGCCAAGCCGATCCACGAGCTGGTGAAGATGGCCGAGACCATGGGGCTCGAGAGCCTGGCGCGCTCGCGCAAGCAGGACATCATCTTCTCGATCCTCAAGGCACACGCCCGCAACGGCGAGAATATCTACGGCGACGGCGTGCTCGAGATCCTGCAGGACGGCTTCGGCTTCCTGCGCTCGGCCGACGGTTGCTATCTCGCCGGCCCCGACGACATCTACGTGAGCCCGAGCCAGATCCGCCGCTTCAACCTGCGTACCGGCGACACCATCTCCGGGCTCATCCGTGCGCCCAAGGACGGCGAGCGCTACTTCGCGCTGCTCAAGGTGGGCGAGATCAACTTCGACTCCCCCGAGAGCTCGCGCAACAAGGTGCTGTTCGAGAACCTGACGCCGTTCCATCCGACCAGGCGGCTGAAGCTCGAGCGCGGTAACGGCTCCACCGAGGACCTGACCGCGCGCACCATCGA
>DATMMK010000023.1:0-43609 GCA_035569755.1 Steroidobacteraceae bacterium | reverse complement strand
CAGATCACCGGCAAAGAGGCCTACAAGAAGGCCATCAACAAGGCGAAGTTCGAGGAGTTCCGCGAGGTCGGCTGACGGCGCGGCACTCTGCGCGCCGGAACGGTAAACTAGCCGGATGACCCGGCGGATCTTCGTCACCACGGCGCTCCCCTACGCCAACGGCCCGTTCCACATCGGGCACATCATGGAGTACATCCAGGCGGACATCTGGGTGCGATTCCAGCGCATGCAGGGACACCAGCTGCATTTCGTCTGTGCCGACGACGCGCACGGCGCCCCGATCATGCTCAAGGCCGAAGCCGAGGGCGTGACTCCCCAGCAGCTGGTGGCGCGCATCGCCGCCGGCCGGCCGCGCTACCTGACGGGCTTTCACCTGAGCTTCGATCACTGGTATTCGACCGACTCGCCGGAGAACACCCGCCTGTCGCAGGACGTGTACGCCCGGCTCAGGGGCGCAGGGCTCATATATAAGAAAGACATCGAGCAGTTCTTCGACCCGGTCAAGGGCATGTTCCTGCCGGACCGCTACATCAAGGGCGAATGCCCCAACTGCCATTCGCGCGACCAGTTCGGCGACGCCTGCGAGGTGTGCGGCACGGTGTACGCGCCTACCGATCTCATCAACCCCTACTCGGCGCTTTCGGGCGCGCCACCGGTGCTCAAGAGCTCGGAGCACTTCTTCTTCCGCCTCTCGGACCCGAAGTGCGTCGCGTTCCTCGAGTCGTGGCTCGATGCCGCGGGGCGATTGCAGCCGCAGGTTGTGAACAAGGCACGCGAGTGGCTGTCCGGGCGCGGCGACCGCGCGCTCGCTGACTGGGACATCTCGCGCGACGCCCCCTACTTCGGCATACCGATCCCGGATGCACCCGGGAAGTACTTCTACGTGTGGCTGGATGCGCCCATCGGCTATCTCGCCGCGCTGCAGAACTACTTCACCAGCGGCAAGGCCGCCGCGCGCGGCGAGGCGCGCGGCTTCGAGGAGTTCCTGGCCGCACCAGACACCGAGCAGATCCATTTCATCGGCAAGGACATCATCTACTTCCATACCCTGTTCTGGCCGGCGATGCTCAGGTTCGCCGGCGCCCCGTACAAAGTGCCGAACCACGTGTACGTTCACGGGTTCATCACCGTATCCGGCGAGAAGATGTCCAAGTCGCGCGGCACCGGCATCAGCCCGCTGCGCTACCTCGACGTCGGCATGAACGCCGAGTGGCTGCGCTATTACATCGCAGCCAAGCTCAACGCCAGCGTCGAAGATCTCGACTTCAATCCCGAGGACTTCCTGGCGCGCGTCAACAGCGATCTCATTGGCAAGTACGTCAACATCGCGAGCCGCGCCGCCAACTTCATCACCAAACACTCCGGCGGCGCGCTGCGCTACGGCGGCGACACCGGGCAGCTCACCGCAGGCGCGGCAGCGCAGGCGGAGCTGGTTCGCGAGTGCTACGAGAGCCGCGAGTTCGGCAAGGCCATGCGCGACATCATGGGCCTGGCCGACCAGATCAATCAGGAGTTCGACGCACGCCGGCCCTGGGTTCTGGCCCGGGACGGCAAGCACGCCGCGGAGCTCCAGGACGTCTGCTCGCGCGCGCTCGCCGGCTTCAAGCTCCTGAGCGTGCTGCTCGCGCCGGTGCTGCCCGCGGTCACCGAGCGTGTCGCGCGGCAGCTGTTCGGGCTCGAGCGGCCGTTCCGCTGGAGCGACGCGGCGGTGCTGCCCGAGCGCGTCAACCCTTACGAGCACCTCATGACGCGCGTCGAGCCACGGCAGCTCGAAGCGCTGTTCGAAAGCGATGCACCGGCGCCGGCCGCCAAGGCTCCCGCGACGACCATGACACCTGCGCCCGGTCCCGCCGATCCGGCCAGCGTCTCGATCGAGGAGTTCCGGCGCGTCGATCTGCGCGTGGCGCGGATCGTGCGCGCCGAGGCGGTCGCCGGCGCCGACAAGCTCCTGCGGCTGACGCTCGATCTGGGAACGGAAACCCGCAATGTGTTCGCCGGCATCAAGTCGGCCTACGATCCGGCGGCGCTCGAGGGCAGGTTGACCGTGATGGTCGCCAACCTGGCGCCGCGCAAGATGAAGTTCGGGATGTCCGAAGGCATGGTGCTGGCCGCGAGTGGCGAGGGTCCGGGCCTGTACCTGCTCTCGCCGGACAGCGGCGCGGCACCCGGCATGAAGATCACCTGAGGCGAGCGCGCCTCGAGCCTCGCAGCCGGCGAACATGGTCAGCGCGCGCGACATCGACGCCCTCCTGCCGCAGACCCAGTGCACGCGCTGCGGGTACGGCGGTTGCCAGCCGTACGCCGAGGCCATTGCGGCCGGGCTCTCCGAGATCAATCAGTGCCCGCCCGGAGGCGCCGCCACCATCGAGGCGCTCGCGCTGCTCCTCGGGCGCGCGCCCCTGCCGCTCAACCCGGCCAACGGTAGCGAAGGGCCGGAGCTGGTAGCGCTGATCGACGAACAGGCCTGCATCGGCTGCGCCCGCTGCCTGCCACCCTGCCCGGTCGATGCGATCGTCGGCGCGCAGCGGCAGATGCACACCGTGGTGCTCGCGCTGTGCACCGGCTGCGAGCTGTGCGTCGCGCCCTGCCCGGTCGACTGCATCGCGATGGTGCCGCGCGCCAGCCTGCCCGCGGCGCCGGCAGCGCCCGCAGCGCGCGACAACCGCGCACGCCACGACGCCCACGGCGCGCGCCTCGCCGCCCGGTCGCAGCAGCGTGCCTCGCTGGTCGCCGAGCGCAAGCAGGCAAACTAGATCACCGGCCATGCGACCTGCCACGCGCGCCGCGATCTTTCGCCGCCTCCGGGCCGCGAATCCCACCCCCACGACCGAGCTCGTGCACGGCTCGCCCTTCGAGCTCCTGGTCGCCGTGATGCTCTCGGCACACACTACCGACAAGAGCGTGAACGCCGCGACCGGCGTGCTGTTCCCGGTTGCGAACACACCCGCAGCCATCGCCGCGCTCGGCGTCGAGGGAGTGAAGCCGTACATCCGCAGCGTCGGGCTCTACAACACCAAGGCCGCGAATCTGGTGGCACTCGCCCGGCAGATCGTCGAGCGCCACGGCGGCGCGGTGCCCTCGGACCGGGCCGCGCTCGAGGCGCTGCCGGGCGTCGGCAGGAAGACCGCCAGCATCATCCTCAACATGGTGTTCGGTCAGCCCGAGATCGCGGTCGACACTCACATATTCCGCGTCGCCAACCGCACCGGGCTCGCCCCGGGCAAGACACCGCGCGCAGTCGAGGATGGTCTGGTGGCCGGGACGCCGCCCGAGTTCCGCAAGGACGCGCATCACTGGCTGATCCTGCACGGGCGCTATGTCTGCACGGCGCGTGCGCCAAAGTGCCCGACCTGCATCATCCGCGACCTGTGCGAGTACAAGCACAAGACCCGCCCGGCCGCGAAACGCGCTGGCGTGAGTGCTGCACTCCGCCGCGCCGGCACCGGCAAGGCACGCGGCGCGGCGGCCAGGACGCCGCGTGAGCGCCGCGCGAAGCCGCGGCGCGCGCAGCGCTGAAGGGAGTGCCTTGGCCGGCGCGCTGCGCGCGCGCCGAGGTTCAGGGAGCGGCGTTGCCCATCGTGTACTGGTGCTCGCTCCGGGCGCTCCAGCGGTACAGATCCTCGTTCCCGCAATGCGGGCACTTGAGGGCGGCAAGCTGGTCGTCGGATCCGGCCGCGGCCGGCTTGCCTCCCGCTGGTGCAGGTGCAATTGCGATGACACGCCCGCACGACTTGTTCTTGCACAACCAGCCGGGGTAGAGATCGCCTGCGACCATCTGGTTCGGCATCATGACGTCGACGTGGCGCAAGCCCGGTGAGGTCACCTGCCGGCGCACGGGTGTTCCCAGGCTCTTGGATGAACGTTTGATTGCCACTGGTGCCCCTACTTCTTCTTTGGCAGGTAAAGATCCGTGAGCGTCCCCTCGAACGCCTCAGCTGCCCCGGCCACGGTCTCCGAGAGCGTCGGATGGGGGTGGATCGTGAGGCCGATGTCGGCGGCGTCGCAGCCGGTCTCCACCGCCAGCGCGACCTCGCTGATCAGCTCGCCGGCGTTGGTGCCGACGATACCGCCGCCGAGCACGCGATGCGTCTCAGGGTCGAACAGTAACTTGGTGAAGCCTTCCTCGCGACCGAGCGACAGCGAGCGGCCGTTCGCCACCCAGGGGAAATTGCCCTTGGCATAGGCAACGCCCCTCTCTTTCGCCTCGGTCTCGGTGAGCCCGGCCCACGCGATCTCCGGATCGGTATAGGCCACCGACGGAATCACCCGGGCATCGAAGGCGCGCTTGTGACCAGCGGCGACTTCCGCGGCCACCTTGCCCTCGTGCATCGCCTTGTGTGCCAGCATGGGCGGCGCGGCAATGTCGCCGATCGCGAAGATATGCGGGATGTTGGTGCGCATCTGCTTGTCCACCGGAATGTAGCCGCGCTCCGAGACCTTCACCCCGGCGAGCTCGGCGCCGACACTGTGGCCGTTGGGCGTACGCCCGACCGCCACCAGCACCCGGTCGAACACCTGCGGCGCCGGCGTCTTGTCGCCCGAAAAGCTGACCCGCAGCCCCTCGGACCTCGCCTCGACGGCCGCCACCCTGGTACCGAGGAGGATCTGCTGGTAGCGCGAGCGGATGCGCCGCTCGAGCGGCCGCACCAGATCCGGATCGCAGCCCGGCATGAGCTGCGGGGTGAGCTCGACGACGCTCACCCGCTTGCCGAGCGCATCGAACACACAGGCCATCTCGAGCCCGATGATGCCGCCGCCGATCACCAGCAGCCCGCCGGAAAACTCGGGAAGCTCGAGGGCGTCGGTCGAGTCGAGGATGCGCGGGTCGGCGGGCAGGCCCGGCAGCCCGCTGGGCTCGGAACCCGCGGCGATGATGCACTGCTCGAAGCGGATACGTTGCGAGCCGCTCGTGCCCATGACCTCGAGCACGTTCGGGCTCACGAAGCGCCCGCTCCCCTGCACCAGCTCCACCTTGCGCTGGCGCGCGAGCACCCGCAGGCCACTCGTCAGCTTGCGCACTACCGAGGTCTTCCACTCGCGCAGCTTCCCGGAGTTGATCTCGGGAGCCCGGAAGACGATGCCGCGGCCGGTCATCTCGGCAGCGTCCTCGATCACCTTGGCGGCGTGCAGCAGCGCCTTGGAGGGAATGCAGCCGACATTGAGGCACACGCCACCGAGCTCCGGCCAGCGCTCGACCATCGTGACCTTCAAACCCAAGTCCGCGGCGCGGAATGCTGCCGTGTAGCCACCGGGCCCCGAGCCGAACACGAGCAGCTGCGTCGAGCTGTTGTAGTCGGCACCGGCGCGCTCGGCCGGCCCGCCCTTCTGCGAGGGCATGCGCACCGTATCGCCCGCAGCCTCGATGCGCGCGGCCGGCGGTGGCGCCGGCGCACGTGCGGCGGGCGCCGCAACTGCCGGCGCGGGCGGTGTCGCGGCCGGCGCGGCGGCGGCGGCTGGCTGCGCCGCGCTCGCCGCGCTATCGAGGCGCGCGAGCACCGAGCCCTTGGAAACCTTGTCGCCGCGCCTCACCAGCACCTCGGTGAGGGTGCCGGCAGCGGTCGAGGGTACGTCCAGCGAGGCCTTGTCGGTCTCGAGAGTGACGAGCGGCGTGTCGACGGCGACCACGTCGCCGGGCTTCACCAGCACGTCGACGATGTCAACGTCCGTGAAGTTGCCGAGATCGGGAACCAGCAGCTCGACGCGGCTCACAGCACCGCCTCGAGCAGGGCACGCGGCTCGGCCAGCGTCTGGGCGAGGTAGGTGGTGAAGCGCGCCGCCATCGCGCCATCGATCACGCGGTGATCGTACGACAGCGACAGGGGCAACATCAGGCGCGGCACGAAGCTCGAGCCGCGGTACACCGGGCGCATGGTGGAGCGGGACACGCCGAGGATCGCCACCTCGGGCGCGTTGATGATGGGGGTGAAGGCGGTGCCGCCGATGCCGCCGAGGCTGGAGATGGTGAAGCAGCCTCCCTGCATATCGAGCGGCGGGAGCTTCCCGGCACGCGCTTTCTCCGACAACTGGCCGAGCTGCCGTGCGAGCTCGTAGACGTCCTTACGATGCGCATCGCGCACCACCGGCACCACGAGCCCGGTGGGCGTGTCGGCCGCAAACCCCATGTGGATGAACTTGCGCACGATGAGATTGGCACCCTCGGCATCGAGCGCGGAGTTGAAGCGCGGAAACTCCAGCAGTGTCCTGACGCAGGCGCGCATGATGAAGGCGAGCGGTGTCAGCTTGACTCCGGCCGCCTGCGCCTTGTCCTTGAGGCTCGCGCGCAGCTCCTCGAGGTCGGTGATGTCGGCCTCATCGAACTGCGTGACGTGCGGAATGTTCACCCAGGCCGCCTGCAGGCGCGGACCCGAGATCTTCTGGATGCGCGTGAGCGGCTGCGTCTCGACCGGTCCGAACTGCGAGTAGTCGACCACCGGAAGCGCGGGAAGCGCGGGCGCCCCCGGGCGTGCGGCGAGCGCCGACGCGGGCGCGGGCGCGGCCGCTGCGGGCGTGGCGAGTGTGCCCTTCACGAAGGCCTTGACGTCCTCGTGCGTGATACGACCCTTGAAGCCGGTGCCCTTGACGCGCGCGAGATCGACGCCGAGCTCGCGGGCGAACTTGCGCACCGAGGGACCCGCATGCGCGCGCGAGAATCCGGGCCCGTCGATGGCCGGCAGATCGGGGCGGTATGAGGTCGGAGTCCCGAGCTCGGAGAGCGGCACGAGCTTTCCCGGGCGCTCGCCGCCCGCCGGCGCGGCCGGCGGAGGAGCCGGCGCGGGCGAAGGCGTGGCGGCAGCGGCCGTCGCTGGAGTGGGTGGCGGAGGCGCCGGCTTCGACGGCGGCGGTGGCTGCACCGCGGGTCGGGCACTGGCGCCGGCTGCCGCGCCGGCCGCGGCCCCTCGGACGGTGGCGATCAGATCGCCGGTCGAGACCGTTCCGCCCTTTGCCACGTGGACCCTCTCGACGATCCCGCCGGCGGTCGAAGGAACGTCCATGGTGGCTTTGTCCGACTCGAGCGTGACGAGGGGTGTATCGACCTCGACGGCCTCACCGGGCTTCACCAGGACGTCGATGATGGCGACGTCCTTGAAGTTGCCCATGTCGGGCACGCGTACTTCCATCAGCGGGGCCGCGCTCATGGGGCGACGGCCTTCAGACTTTCCACGGAACCGGCCGCTCGGGATCGATGCCGAGTGCCTTGATCGCCCCGCTCACGGTCTTGCCATCCACGCGCTTCTCGTCGGCGAGCGCCTTCAGCGCCGCAACCACGACGTAGTTGCGATCCACCTCGAAGAAGCTGCGCAGCGCGGCGCGCGAGTCGGAACGGCCGAAGCCGTCGGTGCCGAGCGTCAGGTAGCGGCTGGGCACCCACTGACGGATCTGATCTGGCACGGTGCGCATGTAGTCAGTGGCCGCGATCACCGGACCCTCGCGGTCCTTCAGCAGCTGGCGAATGTAGGGGACGCGCGGCGCACGGTCCGGATGCAGCAGGTTCCAGCGCTCGCACTCGAGCGCCTCACGCCGCAGCTCGCTGAAGCTCGTCACCGAGAGCACGTCGGCGGGGATCCCGTAGCTGTCCTCGAGAATCTTCGCCGCCGCCAGGCACTCACGCAGGATGGTGCCCGAGCCGAGCAGCGTCGCGCGCACCTTGCCGCGGCCGCCGATCTGCAGCAGGTAGGCACCGTTCAGGATGCCCTGCTCCACTCCCGGCGGCATCGGCGGCTGCGGGTAATTCTCGTTCATCACCGTGAGGTAGTAGAAGACCCTCTCCTGCTCGGCGAACATGCGCCGCAGTCCGTCGTGAATGATGACGGCGAGCTCGTAGGCGTAGGCCGGATCGTAGGCGATGCAATTCGGGACGGTGCTCGCGACCAGCTGGCTGTGGCCGTCCTGATGCTGCAGCCCCTCGCCCGCGAGCGTGGTACGCCCCGCCGTCGCGCCGAGCAGGAAGCCACGCGCCTGGCTGTCGCCCGCCGCCCAGATGAAGTCGCCGACGCGCTGGAAGCCGAACATGGAATAGAAAATGTAGAACGGCACCATGTTGATGCCGTGGTTGCTGTAGGCGGTCCCGGCGGCGATCCACGAGCACAGCGACCCCGCCTCGTTGATGCCTTCCTCGATCATCTGTCCCTTCTTGTCCTCGCGGTAGGACATGAGGGTCTCGGCGTCCTGCGGCGTGTACAGCTGCCCGACCGAGGAATAGATGCCGATCTGCCGGAACAGGCCCTCCATGCCGAAGGTGCGTGCCTCGTCGGGCACGATCGGCACGATGTTGCGCCCCACATTCTTGTCCTTGAGCAGCACCGTGAGGATGCGCACGAACGCCATGGTCGTGGAGATCTCGCGCTCGCCGGTGCCCTCGAGGATCGACGCAAACGCCTCGAGCGGCGGAATCACCAGCGGCGGCGCGTCGTGGCGCCGTTGCGGCATGAAGCCGCCGAGCGCCGCGCGCTTCTCGCGCAGATAGGCTGCTTCCTCGGAATTCTCCTCCGGCCTGCGGAACGGCAGCTGTGCGAGCTCGTCGTCGGCGACCGGAATGTTGAAGCGGTCACGGAATATCTTCAGATCCTCTTCGCCCATCTTCTTCTGCTGGTGGGCGATCATCTGCCCCTCGCCACCCTTGCCAAGGCCGAAGCCCTTCACGGTCTTGGCGAGGATCACGGTCGGCTGGCCCCTGGTGGTGGTGGCGGCGGCGTAGGCGGCGTACACCTTGAGCGGGTCGTGCCCGCCGCGGTTCAGGCGCCAGATCTCGTCGTCCGACATGTTGGCGACCATCGCCTTGAGCTCGGGGTCCTTGCCGAAGAAGTGCTCGCGGGTGAAGGCGCCGCCCTTGGCCTTGAAGTTCTGGTATTCGCCGTCGACGCTCTCCTCCATCACGCGGCGCAGGATCCCCTTGTAGTCGCGCGCGAGCAGTGGATCCCAGCGCGAGCCCCACAGCACCTTGATGACGTTCCAACCGGCGCCGAGGAAGGCCGCCTCGAGCTCCTGGATGATCTTGCCGTTGCCGCGCACCGGGCCATCGAGGCGCTGCAGGTTGCAGTTGATGACGAAGACGAGATTGTCGAGGCCCTCGCGCACCGGCATGGTGAGCGCGCCCATCGACTCGGGCTCGTCCATCTCGCCGTCACCGAGAAATGCCCAGACCCTCTGGTCGGAGGGTTTGACGAGTCCGCGATGCTCGAGATAGCGGGTGAAGCGCGCCTGGAACATCGCCATCATCGGGCCGAGGCCCATCGACACCGTGGGGAACTGCCAGAAATCGGGCATCAGCCATGGATGCGGATAGGAGGAAAGTCCCAGGCCCGGGCCGCCCGCCTCCTGGCGGAAATGGCGCAGCTGCGACTCGGTCAGTCGCCCCTCGAGAAAGGCGCGCGCGTAGATGCCCGGTGAGGAGTGCCCCTGGATGAATACCAGGTCACCGGGATGGTGGTCGGAGGGCGCGCGCCAGAAGTGATTGAAGCCCACCTCGTAGAGAGTCGCTGACGAGGCGTAGCTTGCGAGGTGCCCGCCATACTCGGAGGACTTGCGGTTCGCGAGCAGCACCATCGCGAGCGCATTCCAGCGGATATAGGCCTCGATGCGCCGCTCGAGCGCGCGATTGCCCGGATACTCCGGCTCGCGCCCATTCGGGATGGTGTTGACGTAGGCTGTGTTGGGCTTGAACGGCAGGTAGGCGCCGCTCCTGCGCGTGTAGTCGATCAGCCGCTCGAGCAGGAAGTGCGCGCGCTCGGGGCCGTGCGTCTTCAGCACCGAATCGATGGATTCGAGCCACTCTCGGGTCTCGACCGGATCCAGGTCTTCGAGCTTGGGCGGTTCGGTCATGTGGTCTGCCTGGTTTGCGCTCGCGCGCGCGGCTCGAGCCAGTTCCGACCGGCGCGGTCGCGGGTCTTCGTCGCAGGCGTGTTGTGCCGCGTTCGCGATAGAATGAGTGAGTAATGATGGCTAGCGCCGGCAGGTAAAGCAAGTGAGCCCCATGACGGCGCTCACCATCCGCAGGCCCGACGACTGGCACCTGCACCTGCGCGACGGGGCGTCCCTCGCCGCGGTGCTGCCCTTCAGCACGGCCCGCTTCGCGCGCGCCATCGTCATGCCGAACCTGAGCCCCGCCGTCACCACCACCGCGCAGGCCCTCGAGTACCGGCGGCGCATTCGCGCGGCGCTGCCGCCGGGTGTCGCCTTCGAGCCCCTGATGACACTCTATCTCACCGACGCCACGCCCCCCGCCGAGGTCGAGCGCGCGCGCGAGAGCGCCTGCATCTTCGGCTTCAAGCTCTATCCGGCCGGCGCTACCACCCACTCCGACAGCGGCGTGACGGACGTGCGACACATCGCCGCGGTGCTGGAACGCATGGCCGAGCTCGGCGTGGTGCTCCAGGTGCACGGCGAGGTCACCGATCCCACCGTCGACGTCTTCGACCGCGAAGCACGCTTCATCGAGCGCACCCTCGCGCCGCTCGTCGAGCGGCTGCCGAAGCTGCGCATCGTGTTCGAGCACATCACCACCCGTGCGGCGGTGGAGTTCGTCCTGGCCTCGCGCCCGGGCGTGGCGGCGACCGTGACGCCGCAGCATCTGCTGATGAATCGCAATGCCCTGTTCGCCGGCGGCATCCGCCCGCATCATTACTGCGCCCCGGTGCTGAAGGCGGAAGCGGATCGCGTGGCGCTGCTCAGCGCGGTTACCGGCGGCAGCGAGCGCTTCTTTCTCGGCACCGACAGTGCACCGCACGCGCGCCGCGCCAAGGAGTCGGCGTGCGGCTGCGCCGGGGTGTTCTCCGCGCACGCAGGACTGGAGCTGTACGCCGAAGCCTTCGAAGCCGCCGGCGCCCTCGACCGCCTCGAAGGATTCGCGGCCGTTCATGGCGCCGACTTCTACCGCCTGCCGCACAACGCGGGTACGGTCACGCTGTTGCGCGAGCCCTGGGAGGTACCGGACCACTACCCGTTCGGCGCCGACGAGCTGGTGCCGTTGCGCGCCGGCGAGCGCATTGCCTGGCGGCTGGCGCCCCCAGCCTCACGGCCGGCAGCATGAGCGAGGCTGAGGCGAGCGCCTCACCCCCGCCGTCCGCGGCCGCGGCGCTCATGGCGTGCCGCTTCCGCGGCTACCTGCCGGTCGTCATCGACGTTGAGAGCGGCGGCTTTCATGCCGCGACCGATGCCCTGCTCGAGATCGCCGCCGTGCTCATCGACGTCGACGCCGACGGCACCCTGCGCCGCGGCGCGACTCACTACTATCACGTGCAGCCGTTCGCGGGCGCGCGCCTCGACCCCACCTCGCTGTCGGTGACCGGCATCGATCCGCATCATCCGCTGCGCCCGGCGATCCCCGAACGCGACGCGCTGCAGCGCATCTTCCGCGAGGTGCGCCACGCGCTGCGCGCCTACGGCTGCCGCCGCGCGATCCTGGTCGGCCACAACGCCGCCTTCGACCTCGCCTTCCTCAACGCCGCGGTGGCGCGCGCCGAGGTGAAGCGCAACCCCTTCCATCCCTTCTCGTGCTTCGACACGGCGACGCTCGCGGGCGCGGCGCTCGGGCAAACGGTACTGGCCAAGGCGCTCACGGTCGCGGGGCTCGAATGGGATCCCGGCAGCGCGCATAACGCGCGCTATGACGCTGAGCGCAGCGCGGAGATCTTCTGCCTGGTCTGCAACCGCTTGCGGGAAAGCTTCGCGGGCGCGCGCGAGCGCGCGGCCGCGCTCGGCTGGCTGAACGCGGCGGCGGACGATGCGGCGGGCGAAGACGCGCCGCTCGCGGAGGCGATTACTGCGCCGCCCCCGCCTCGGTCATGAGCTTCTTCAGCTCACCGCTCTTCAGCATCTCGAGCGCGATGTCGCAACCGCCGACCAGCTCGCCCTTCACGTACAGCTGCGGGTAAGTCGGCCAGTTGGAGTAGCGCTTGAGAGCCTCGCGGATCTCCGGCTCCTCGAAGATGTTCACGTAACGGAAGTTGGCGCCCACGGCGCGCAGCGCCGCGACGGTCTGCGCGGAAAACCCGCACTGCGGGAAGTCCGGCGTGCCCTTCATGAACAGCACCACGGGACCCGAGCCGAGCTCGGCCTTGATTCTCTCGACGACGTCCATCGTAACTACCTACCTCTGTTGTCTGCGGCGCTCCCCGAGCTCCGCGATCAGCCGCCACTGCTCCTCGGCGCTCATGGCGAGCCAGCGCCCGATCTCCGCCCCCGTGCGCAGGCATCCGATGCAGTATCCCCGCTCGTCCAGGGAGCAGATATTGATGCAGGGTGAGGGCGGGCGCTCCGGTGGCGCCACGCGCGCGGGCGCCTCAGTCACGCTCGAGTCCGCATGCGTTGAATTATGGGGGTGCCTCGCCTATTCTTCAAACGCTGCATTTTGGCCCAGGTCAATCGAAACAATAACTTGGAGACCGAAGCAAATGAATCCCCTGAACAACCATCGACAGTCCCTGGTCCTCGGCGTCGTCATAGCCGTGGTGCTCACGCTCCTGATCGGCGGCTTCAATTTCAACGAGCTGGGGCTGGCGCGCTGGTTCCACATCGTCGCGGGTGTGTTCTGGATCGGCCTGCTCTATTACTTCAACGTTGCGCAGACCCCGGCGCTCGCCGATGCGGCGGCGGATAAGGGCGGCCCGGGAGGAGCCGGCATCACCAAGTATGTCGCTCCGCGGGCGCTGTTCTGGTTCCGCTGGGGCGCGGTGGCCACCTGGCTCGGCGGCGCGTGGCTGCTCGGGCGGGCGGGCAAGTTCGTGGGCGCCTTCACGCTCGGCGCGGGCCTCGACGACCCCTCTCATTATTTTCTGACCATCGGCACGGGCGCATGGCTCGGGACCATCATGCTGTTCAACGTCTGGGTGCTGATCTGGCCGAACCAGAAAAAGATCCTGGGGATCGTGGCCGCAACTGACGAGGAGAAGGCCAGGGCGCGCAAGACCGCCGGCATGGCCTCGCGCATCAACTTCGTGCTGTCGATCCCGATGCTCATGTGCATGGCAGGTGCGAGCCACGGCCTGCCGCTCATCCGCTAAGCGCGGATGCGCGAGCCCCCGCGCGATCTCGCGAGCCAGGTCGAGGCGGCGCTGCGCGAGGACATCGGGAGCGGCGACGTGACGGCGGCGCTGGTGCCTGCGGCACAGCGGGTGCGCGGCAGCGTGATCACGCGCGAGAGCGCGGTGCTGGCGGGCCGGCCCTGGGTCGATGCGACCTTCCGCCATCTCGATCCGCACGTGCAGCTCGACTGGCATGCCAACGACGGCGAGCCGCTCGCGGCTAATCAGGTCGTCTTCGACATCGCCGGCAGCGCCCGTGCCGTCCTGACCGGCGAGCGCACGGCGCTCAACTTCCTGCAGCTGCTGTCGGCGACCGCGACCGCCACGCATCGCTTCGTCGACGCCGTGACCGGCACCGGCTGCACCATCCTCGATACCCGCAAGACCATTCCCGGACTGCGCAGTGCGCAAAAGTATGCGGTGCTGTGCGGCGGCGGCCAAAACCACCGCATGGGCCTCTACGACCGGGTGCTGATCAAGGAGAATCACATCGCCGCCGCCGGCTCGCTCACCGGCGCGATCCGCGCCGCGCGCGCTCACGCGCCCGGCCTCACGGTCGAGGTCGAGGTCGAATCGCTCGCCGAGCTCGAGGAGGCGATCGCGGCCGCACCGGACATCGTGATGCTCGATGAGCTCAGCCTCGCGGACCTGCGCGCTGCCGTCGCCCTGAACCTCGCGCGCGGGCGGCCCGTGAAGCTCGAGGCCTCTGGCAACGTGTCGCTCGAGTCGGCGGGCGTGATCGCCGAGACCGGCGTCGACTACATCTCGGTCGGCTCGCTCACCAAGCACGTGCGTGCGATCGACCTGTCGATGCGGCTGGAATTCACCGCCGCCAGGCCCTGAGCGCGCCCGCTGTCGAGAACAGATCTGGTGCGAGAGCGTTCGGTTCCACCCTGGATCCTGCAGGGATGCCTGTTGGGCCTGTCTGTGTCCACCGCGCCCGGCGCGCAGGCCGCCGAAGTGGAGAGCGCAGCGGCCGCCTCGGCGCTGCGCGAGATCACAATCACGGCAACGCGGATTCCCGAGCCGGTCGATCAGATTCCTGCCTCGGTTGCGACCGTGTCCGGCGGGGAGCTGCGCACACGCGACTCCTGGGACATGGCTGCTGCACTCAGCCTGGTGTCGGGGGTCGAGGCGCCGGCCGGGGGCGATGCGGGTCCGTCGAGCGCGGTGCCGTCCTTCTGGGGATTGCATGAATTCGATGCGTTTCTCCTCGTCATGGACCAGGTGCCCTGGGGAGGGGCCTTCAACCCGTCGATCACCACCCTCAATCTGAACGACGTCGAGCGCATCGAGGTGCTGAAGGGTGCCGGTCCCGTCATGTACGGTGCGACCTCCTTTGTCGGTGTCGTGCACGTACTGCACTACCCGGCCGGGGAGGCCTCCGACGAGGCTTCCGTGGCGTTCGGGAGTTACGGCTCCTCGCGCGGCGCGGCCGCCTTCGCACTCCCGCAGATCGGCGGCTACAAGCAGTCTCTGGCGGCGGACGGTGAGAACCGCGGTTTTGCCGACGGACGTGAAAAGGTCTCCGATGGACGGCTGCTCTATCGCGGCGCGCTCGACCTCGGTCCCGGCGAGCTGCGCGTCGATGCGAACCTCGGCGTCGTGCGCGACGCGCCGCCGAGCCCGGTAATCCGTGTGGGCAGCGCTCTCACCGACCTCACCCCGCTCAACGCCAACTTCAACCCCGCCGATGCCGCGCTCGATGAGAGCAAATATCAGCTGGCCCTCGCCTACACGCGGCCGACGCCCTGGGGCACCTGGGAGACCCTGGCCTCCTTCTCCCGCTCCCACGTCGATGACATCCGTGCGTTCCTGCATCCGGACCTGAGCGGCAGCGCCGACACGCAGAACCAGAATCGCACGCTGCTCGATGACTACTTCGACACGCACCTCGCGCGCGACCTCGACCCCGTGTCCCTCGTCGTCGGCGCCGACCTGCTCTATGGGTACGGCCGGCAAGTCACTTTGAACGGCAACAGCGCCTACACCGTGCCGCTCGATGGATCGGTAGTGCCGCCGCCGACCACGCAGCTGCCGGTCGACGAGGTGGGCTTCGTCGCCGACAGGCGGCTGTTCGCCGGACAGTACGCGCAGCTCGACTGGAAGCCCGAAGCGCGTTGGGACCTGCTGCTCGGCGTGCGGCTCAACGAAACGAGCGAGAGCAAGCTCGCGAGCGACCTCACCCTGCCGCCGTTCACCCCTACCGAGCAGTACGACGCACAGCGTGCGAGCCGCAACGTCACCCGTCCCACGGAGACCGCGGGCGTCAGCTACCGCGCGTGGGCCGGGGGCAAGGACGAGCTGATCGTATACGCCGACTTCCGCAACGCCTTCAAGCCAGCCGCGCTCGACTTCGGTCCCGACTACCAGCCGGCGGTGCTCCTTCCCGAGACTGCCAGGAGCTACGAGGCTGGCTTGAAGGGTGTCGCAGCCGACGGCCGGCTGACGTGGCAGGCTGAAGCCTTTCGCCTCGACTTCACCAACCTCGTGGTGTCGACTGAGTCTGGCTTTCTGACCAACGCCGGCGGCGAGCGCCTCCAGGGAGCCGAGCTCGAGGCGCGCGGTGCAATCGGCGCGGATCTCACCCTCGCCGCCAATTACTCATATCACGAAGCGCGTTTCACGCAATACCAGTTCTTCGATGCCGACGCCGGCGCCTATGTGAACGTGGCGGGCGATGAGCTACCGCTCTCGCCGCGCCAGCTCATCTCAGCGGGCGTCCTCTATCGGCCACCGCAGGGTTTCGGCGCGACGCTGGCTCTGACTTATGTGGGACGGCGGTATCTCGACGAAGAGAACATCGCCCCGGTCGGCGGCTACACCAGGCTGGATGCGACCCTTGGGTACTGCCTCGGTCACTATGAGCTCGCCCTCGTGGGCACCAACCTCACCAACCAGCGTCCGCCGGTCAGCGCCAGCGAATTCGGCAGCGAGTCCTTCTATCTCCTGAACGCGCGCACGCTGTGGCTGCGCCTCACCTACCGCAAGCTCCAGGGAGGCCGGGCGGACTAGCCCGCGCGGCGTATGATTGCGGGCCCTACCGCGCGCCAGGAGGTGAGTCGATGACCCGTCTTACGAAGATCGCCGTCGCCGCCGCGTTGGCGCTCGGCGGCACCGCCACGAGTGCGCAGGGCCCGCAGCGCCCCGAAGTCCCCGACGCCATCAAGGCGCCGACCGGCGAGCAGGTCGTGTTCGTCGCGCATGCGGCCGGCTCGCAGATCTACACCTGCGCCAAGGGAGACGACGGCAAGTCGCAATGGACGCTCAAGGCCCCGGAGGCGCAGCTGCGCGATACCGTGGGCGCGCTGATCGGGCACCACGGTGCCGGACCTTCGTGGAAGCACATCGACGGGAGCTCGGTGACGGGGAAAATGGTCGCCAAGGCGCCCTCTCCTGAGGCGGGCTCCATTCCCTGGCTCCTGCTGACGGCGGTGAGCCACGAGGGCACGGGGATCTTTGCCCGCGTCACGAGCATTCAGCGCCTGCATACCAAGGGAGGACAGGCGCCGCCTGCCGAGAAGTGCGACCCGTCGAAGCCGGGCGCCGAGACCTGGATCCCCTACACCGCCGACTATTATTTCTTCGCGCCCGCCGCGAAGTGAGCTTGGCGTCGGAGGACCGCGCAGGGAGTGGGGCGCGCGGCCTTTAGGCCGCGGCGGACTTGAGCACGCGCTGCGGCTGGGCGACGCCGTAGCCCTGCGCGTAGTCGACGCCGAGGCTGGTCAGCATCTGGATGATCTCGGCGTTCTCGGCGAACTCGGCGATGGTCTGCTTGCCGGTGAGATGCCCGATCTCGTTGATCGAGCGCACCATCTCGCGGTCGATGGGATCGCGCAGGATCTCGCGCACGAAGCTGCCGTCGATCTTCAGGTAGTCGACCGGGAAGTGCTTGAGGTAACCGAACGAGGACAGACCGGTGCCAAAATCATCGAGCGCGAACTTGCAGCCCTGCTGCTTGAGCGCCTGGATGAAGCGGTTGGCCTGGGAGAAGCTGGCCACCGCGGCGGTCTCGGTGATCTCGAAGCAGATCTTCGATGCGTCGAGCCCGCTGTGGCGCAGCTGCTCGATGACGAACGGCAGGAACTTGTCGTCGCCGAGGCTCTGGCCGGAGAGATTGATCGAGCATTGCGCCAGGTTCTGCCGCTCGTCGGCCTCCGACACCAGCCAGCGGAAAGCGTTCTCGATCACCCAGCGGTCGATCGCCGGGGTGATGCCGTAGCGCTCGGCGGCGGCGATGAAATCATTCGGCGCCACGATGCGGCCGGTCTCGTCCTTCAGGCGCAGCAGCAGCTCATAGTGTGCGCCGACCTCGACCCGCTGCAGCGGCTGGATCGCCATGCGATACAGCTCGAAACGGCCCTCTTCCAGCGCGGCGTTGATGCGTGCCGCCCACTGCATCTCGCGGCGGCGGCGCATGAGCTCGATGTCGTTCTCGGCGAAGCTGTGGACACGGTTGCGCCCGCCTTCCTTGGCCGCGCTGCAGGCGCTGCCGGCGGCGGACAGCACCGAAGCCACGTCCTCGTTCTCGGCGCTGATCGGCACGACACCAATCGAGGCGCCGAGGCGGAACACGCGATCCTCCCAGGTGAAGCGGAAGTTGCGCACTGCCTCGCGCAGCGTCTCGGCGGTACGCATCGCCTCATCGAGCGAGCAGCTCTCGAGGAGAATCCCGAACTCATCGCCCCCCAGGCGCGAGAGCGTGTCGCGCCAGCGAATCTTGGACTTGAGGAGCGCACCCACCTGCCCGAGGAGCGCGTCTCCCGCCGAGTGCCCGCAGGTGTCGTTGACGATCTTGAACTGGTCGATGTCGAGATGGCAGAGCGCGTAGGAGGCCTCGCGCGCCTTGGCGCTCTTCAGTGCCCGCTCGAGCCGGCTCTCAAACTCGCGGCGGTTGACCAGCCCGGTGAGCAGATCGTGGCTCGCGTGATAGGAAAGCCGCCGGTTGAGCTCGCGTGACTCGCTGACGTCGTGGAACACCAGCACGCCGCCGGCGACGTGTCCCTGGCCGTCGCGGATCGGCGCGGCGGTGCTCTCGACGTAGAGCTCGTTGCCGTCGCGGCGGATGAGCAGCATCGGCCGCACCGATTTGATCGGGCGGATACGGCGGATCGAGACGGTCAATGGATTCTCGAGCGGCTCGCAGGTCTCCTCATGGAAGGCCCGGAAGATCTCCTCGACGGGCCTGCCCATCGCGTCCTCGAGTCGCCAGCCGGTGAGCTCCTCGGCGACCGGGTTGATGTAGTCGATGGTGGAGTTGGCGTCGGTGGTGATGACGCCGTCGCCGATCGACTGCAGCGTAATCTGCGCGCTCTCCTTCTCGCGGAACAGCGCTTCCTCGTACAGCTTGCGCTCGGTGATGTCGAGCTCGACGCCGACCAGGCGCAGCAGCCGGCCGTGCTGGTCGACGCGCGCGGTGGCGCGGCTGATCACCCAGCGCCACTCGCCGTTGCGGTGGCGCATGCGGTGGGTGCTCTCGAAGATCGGGGTCTTGCCCGCGACGTGATCGCGGATCGCAGTCTGTACGCGCGCCAGATCGTCCGGGTGCACGAGGCTGCGCCAGTCGGGCGAGCCGTGCATGTCCTCGTCCGCGTAGCCGAGCATCGCCTTCCAGCGGGGCGAGAAATACACCTCGTTGCTCTCGACGTCGAAGTCCCACAGGCCGTCGTTGGCGGCGGCCTGGAACAGATTGGTGCGCTCCTCGAGCTTGGCGAGTCGCGCCTCGGTGCGGATGCGCTCGAGCCCGGTGGCGAGACTCGTGCCGATCAGCTTCATGAGCAGCTGCAGGTTCACATCCCACGCCCCGCGCGGCACGGTATGCGCGAGGCCGAGCATGCCGGCGGGCTTGCCCTGCACGCGGAAGCTGATGATCAGCGCCGAACCGATCTGCAGTGCCGTCAGCTTGGCGGCTTCCGCCGCCTGCTCCTTGCGTGGGGAGCTCGTGTCGCGCAGCTCCGAGAGCCGCAGGTGCTCGAGCCGGCCGCGCAGCCATGGCAGGCCCTCGAGACTGACGCCCACGAGGCCCTCGGGCTTGCACTGCGCGAAGGCGCTGCGCGCGACCTGTACGTCCTGGATCACCGCCTCATCGGGATGCAGCGCGGCGAGAAAAGTGCAATCGCAGCCGGTAGCCCCGCGCAGCAGCTCGAGATTGCGCCGCACGCAGCCGTCCACTTCTTCGCGGCGCATGTTCTGGAAATCGACCGCGATCTTGGTGCAGGCGACGTCGAGGCCGAAAACAGGCTTGGGCTGGCGCCCACTCCAGGCGTCAGCCGAAAGGATGTCGGACGCGGTGAAGTCCTGTGGCTTATCCGACGGGGGCGGAGTCGCCATTTATCCGTGACCTCCCTTTACCGAACCCAGGCAGCGTAATCCAAATGTTACGTCGCAGACTTGATACCCCGTCACGGAAGCGCGTGATTGAGATTCAGTGCCGCTTTCCGAGGGTTACGTAAGATTCTCGCACACTGATGGAGGATTACAAGGTAAGACCCTGTTGCGACAAGGGCTGTCAGTTAACAAAATCCTCACCTCTGGCGCGCGGCGGGAGCGCCGATCAGACCCTCCCAGGCCCTGATCACCCGCTCAGACTCGATGCCGAGAATGCTGGGGCTGCCGTTAACGGCGCCCGTGAGCGTGACGGCGGGGGTCGTCGCCCCTCCCGGGCGGTAGAGCCACGGATCGATGTGGCCGAACAGCGCCACCGTGGGGCAGCCGAGCGCGGCCGCTGCGTGCGCGGGTCCGGTGTCCACCGCGATGAAGCTCTTCGCGCGCTCGAGCAGTGCCAGGAGCCGCGTCACCGGCAGATCATTCGCGGCGTTGACGGTGTCGCTCACGTCCGCCCGGCGCAGCACGTCGGCGATGAACGAGCTCTCGGCGCCCATTCCTGAGAAGACGATCGCCTGGTCCGGGCAGCGCGCACGCACGGCCCGCACCACCTGCGCCCAGCGCTCCTCCGGCCAGTACTTGGCTGCTCCCTTGCGCGAGCGCAGACGCCGCCGCGCCACGTGGCGGCTTCCCGGGTGGATGACCATCAGGGATCGGCCAGCGAGCCCGCGGCGGGTGAGCCACTCATCGAGCTCGCCTCGCGCCTCCTCACTCACCTCGAGATGCGCCGCCCGCGCCGGTGCCGGGGGGGCGAGCGGCAGCAGGCCGCTGAACGCCGCCGGGGTCAGGGCTCCGAGGCGCAGGTACCGGTCGGCGAAGTTCTCTCCCTCGAGGAACGGATAGCGCGTCGAGTCACAGATGTAACCCGGCGGTATCCCGCCCCGCGCGAGCAGCGCGCGCCCCTCGCCCCGATCGCAGAACCAGGTGGGGCCGGCGCCGCGCGCCTTGAGCCACGCCACGAGCCGCTGCTGGCTCGGGCTCAGCCAGTAGGGGGTGCGGCGGCTGCGCAGGATGAGCAGCTGTCCCACCGCGCGGTGCCGGGCGAGCAACGGCCCGGACCAGGGACCGGAGGCGATGACATCGACGCGCCGACCGAAGCGTGCGTGCAGCTGCTCGAGCAGCACCGTGAGCAGCACCATGTCGCCGAAGGCTCCGCAGCGCATGACGAGCGGCGGCAGCGTGGCGGCCTGCGCGAGCCGCCCGTCGGGCAGGCCCGCGCTCATGCGCGCTCCCCGAGCACATCCCGGGCGACCCCGTACAGGCGCTGGAGCTCGCGCTCCATCTCCTCCTGCAGCCGCTCGAGCGCCGCCGCATCCGTCACCCGCGCGACGTAGCGCGGCGTCCCGATCGCGATGGCGATGCGCGCGAGAAAGGGCACCGGGATCACAAACTTGTCCCACTTCACCAGCCAGGCGCGCGAGGCCGCGTACGCCATCGGCAGGACCGGCCGCTGCGACATCTGCGCGAGCAGCAGCGCGCCCGGCTTGAACTTGAAGCGCGGGCCGCGCGGGCCGTCGGGCGTGATGACCGGGGAGATGCCGTCGCGGGTCAGAGCCTGGTAGTAGTCGCGCAGCGCCCGCGCGCCGGTGTGGGTGGAGGAGCCGCGGATCACCGCCCCGCCGAAGCGCCGCACCAGCATCGCGCCGAGCTCGCCGTCGACCGACGGGCTGATGAGCCAGCCGGCCGAGAGTCCGCGCGCTCGCTGCTCGAGCAGAAATTTGCCGCAGAAGAGCTGGTGCTGATGCCAGTAGCAGGGAATGAGCGAGGGCGTGCGTGCCAGCGCCGCCGCCAGCTGCTCCTCGCCCTCGATGCGTACCACGCGGCAGCTGCGCCACCACGCGCGGATGAGCGCCGCACCGAGCGGTGCCGCCACCGCATAGAGGGCGCGCCGGGCCGGCGTCATGCGCCGGCTCGAGTGGGTCGCGGTCCGATAGAGCGTGTTGCGCAGGTTACCGTCGTCGCCGCCGCTCATGGCGAGAACAGCTCCGCGAGCGACAGCGCCCGCGCTTCGAGGCGGTCCACCGGGAGGCTCGTCATCACGCAGGCCGCGGCGCCCGCAAACAGCCCGAGCGGGAACGAGGCGAGCCTCACCCCGCGACAACGCGCACCGCCCTCGATGAGCTCGACGTCACGCGCCTCGCCGAGTGGTGCTCCGCAGGCCTTGAGCGCCGCCTCGCGCGCCGCCCAGGTGGCGAGCCGCATCTCGGTCCCGAGCTCGACGTCGAAGCCGACCAGCCCGTGTGCGACCGCCGCGCATCCCACCCAGGGGCCGGAGTGGCTGATGCTGAAGTCGGGCTCCTCCTCGGTCGCGGCCGGCCTGCGCGCGAGATGTGGCTTGCCGCCGTCGGGAAACATGAGCTCCCCGGGTGCGGCCCTCGTGCCGGTGAGCCGCTCGAGCGCGCGCAGGGCGAGCGCCACGCCAGCGAGCGTCGCGGGCGCGCGCGCGGCGTGCGCGGCGACCTCGAGACGCTTCGCGTACGGCAGGCGGCGGGCGAACTCGCGCGCTGTCTCCTGCGGCCACTGACCGCGCAGGTCCGAGTGATATAAGATCAAAGTTTGACTTTGGCTTTCAACAGCTTGCATGACCGCCGCCGCGCCCGCGAACAGCCTTCCACCTGAGGCCGAGCTGCAGTTCGACGTGGGCTCCACCGACGATTCGCTGGAGCGCATGGTCGAACTGTTTGCCCGCCACGGTGACACTTATCGCGTGTTTGTTCCGGCACGCCGATCTTATACCTATGTCATTCACCACCCGGACGACGTGAAGCGGGTGCTGGTCGGGAACCACCGCAACTACACCAAGGGTGTCGGTCTCGACCGCGTCAAGATCCTGCTCGGCAAGGGCCTCATGACCAGCGAGGGCGAGCTGTGGAAGCGCCAGCGCTACATGATGCAACCGCTGTTTCACCGCCGGGTGATCACCGAATTCGCCCAGCTGATCGCCACCGCCAACGACCGCTTCATCGCCCGCTGGGAGCAGCTCGCCGGGCGCGGCGAGCTGGTGAATCTCACCGACGAGATGAGCGAGCTGACGCTCGAGATCGTGCTGCGCTCGATCTTCGGGCGCGATCTCGACCGCCTCACGCAGCAGCTCGGCGGCAATCCCTTCGAGGTCGTCACCCGGGAACAGAGCCGCGATCTGCAGTTCGCCTACAAGTTCCGCTCGCTCACCAAGCTCGTGGCGCAGCTCATCGAGCGGCGGCGCGCCGAGCCCGAGGAGCATTTCGACTACGTGGCAATGCTGATGGCGGCGCGCGACAAGGAGACCGGGGAGCCGATGGGCGCGCGCGAGCTCATCGACGAGGTCATGACGCTGATCGTCGCCGGGCACGAGACCACCGCGAGCGGGCTCAACTGGAGCTGGTACCTGCTGTCGCAGCACCCCGAGGCGGAGGCGCGCCTGCACGCCGAGCTCGACGCGGCGCCGGAGCTGGCCGCGCCGACCCTCGCCGAGACGGAGGCCCTCGCCTACACCAGCCAGGTGGTGAATGAGGCGCTGCGGCTCTATCCGCCTGGGTGGCTGCTGTCGCGGCGCACGATCGGCGCGGATTTGCTCGGCGGCTTCGAGGTGCCCGCCGGCACCAACGTGCTGCTGCCGCTCTATCTGCTGCACCGGCATCCGCGCTACTGGAAGGAGCCCGACCGCTTCTGGCCGGAGCGCTTCGCCCCCGAGCACGAGGCCGAGCGGCCGCGCTTCGCCTACATGCCGTTCGCCGCCGGCCCGCGCCACTGCATCGGGGAGACGTTCGCGCTCTACGAGATGCTGATGCACCTCTACAAGGTGGCGCGCCGCTACCGCCTGGTGCACGTGCCCGACAAGCCGCTCGAGCTCGAGGCGCAGATCAACCTGCGCACCCGCCATCCGCTCCACGTGAGGCTGGAAGCCCGACGATGATCAAGGCCACGACTCTGACCGAAGTGCTCGAGGCGAACCGCGCCGCCCCGCGCAGCATCACCTACCTCGAGGGTGAGAACGAGTCGCGCAGCGTCTCGGCCGCAGAGCTCTACGAGCGCGCGCTCGGCATCCTCTATCACCTGCAGCGCATCGGCGCGCGCCGCGGCGACAGGCTGATCCTGTTCCTCGGCAACAACGAGCAGTTCATCGACATGTTCTGGGCTGCGATCCTCGGCGGCATCGTGCCGGTGCCGGTGGCGCTCGGCATCAGCGACGAGCACCGCCACAAGGTGCTGCGCATCGCACGCCGGCTCGGATCGCCGTTCCTGTACACCGAGCGCCGCTCGCTCGAGCGCATCGGTGCGTTTGCGGCCACCGCCGGCGAACAGCAGCTGTTCGAGAGCCTGCGCGCGCGCACCTTCCTGGTCGATGACCTCGATGACATCTCGCGCGCCGGTACCATCCAGCGCGCCGGGCCCGACGACGTCGCCTTCATCCAGTTTTCCTCGGGCTCGACCAGCGAGCCGAAGGGTGTCGTCCTCACCCACCGCAACATCATCGCCAACTGGCGCGGCTCGACCGAAGCGGCGGGCTTCAACGAGAACGATGTGAGCCTCTCGTGGATGCCGCTCACCCACGACATGGGGCTCATCGGCTTTCACCTCGTCATGTTCGCGAACCGCGTGCACTCACACCTGATGCCGACGGAGCTCTTCATCCGCCGCCCGCTGCTGTGGCTCACGCTGGCGTCGCGCATCCGCGCCACCATCCTGTGCTCGCCGAACTTCGGCTACCGGCACTACCTGAAGGTCCTCGGCGATCGGCCGGTCGAAGGCCTGGATCTCGCCTCCGTGCGCCTCATCTTCAACGGCGCGGAGCCGATCTCGGTCGAGCTGTGCGATGAGTTTCTGACGCGCCTGGAGCCCGCAGGCCTCGACCGCAACGCCATGTACCCGGTGTACGGGCTGGCGGAGGCCTCGCTCGCGGTGAGCTTCCCGCCGGTCGGCGCGCCGCTGCGCACGCTCACGCTCAACCGCCACCGCATGAATCCCGGGGACCCGATCGAGCAGGTTGCGCGCGACGACCCGCACGCCCTCAGCCTCGTGAGCGAAGGCAAGGCGATTCCCTACACCCGCGTACGCATCGCCGGCGATGACGACCAGGAGCTCCCCGAGGATCGTATCGGCCACGTGCACATGACGGGCGACAACGTGACGCGCGGGTATTTCGAGGACCCGGCCGCCAACGCCGCCGCCTTCACCGCCGACGGCTGGCTGCGCACCGGCGACCTCGGGCTGCGGCACGGCGGCGATCTCTACATCTCCGGCCGCGCGAAGGAAATCATCTTCGTCAACGGCCAGAACTACTATCCGCACGATCTCGAGGGGATCGCCCAGCGCGCCGCCGGCCTCGAGCTCGGCAAGGTGGTGGCGGCCGGTGTGCGCCTGCCGCGCGCCGAGCTCGAGCAGCTGGTGGTGTTCGTCCTGCATCGCGGTGCGATCGCAGACTTCCTGCCCGTAGCGACCGAAGTCTCGCGGCTCATCAACGAGCAGACCGGGCTCGAGGTCGCCGAAGTGATCCCGGTCAAGCGCATCCCCAAGACCACGAGCGGCAAGGTCCAGCGGCATCTGCTCGAGGAGAGCTACGCCGACGGCGAGTTCGATGCCGAGCTCGGCGAGCTTCGCGAGCGGCGCGCGGCACAGCGCGGGCCCGGGCATCGCGCGCGCAGCGAGCTCGAGGAGCAGTTGAAGACCATCTGCGACGCGGCGCTCGAGGGCAAGCGCCTCGAGGTGCACGACAACCTCTTCGAGGTCGGCGCGAGCTCGCTGAAGCTCATCGAGATTCACGAGCAGATCGACCGGCTCTATCCCGGCAAGGTCGATCTCACCGAGCTCTTTGACTTTCCGACGATCGCCGAGCTCGCGAAACACCTCGAGGGCAAGCTCGCCACCTGAGGCGGGCGGAGGCTCTGGCGGGCGCGGGGCATTTTGTGCCTATAATCATTGGATTATGGAGCCCGAGATGCTTTCCGCCGCCCCCACCCCGGGCCGCTGCGAGCGCCGCCTGAGCGACTGCGGTATCCGCCCCACGGCCCAGCGCGTGCGCATCGCCTCCGTGCTGCTCTCGGCTCCGCAGCACCTGTCCGCAGAGCAGATCCTGGCCAACCTGCGCTCGAGCGGCGCGCGCGTCTCCAAGGCCACGGTGTACAACACGCTGAACCTGTTCGCCTCGCGCGGCCTCATCCGCCAGCTCTCGGTCGACGGCTCGCGCGCCTGGTTCGATTCGAACGTCGACCCGCACTATCACTTTCACGATCTCGCCAGCGGTGCGCTGATCGACGTGCCCGTGCCGGAGGTCGAATTCAGCCGCCTGCCCCCGCCACCCCCCGGTACCGAGGTCGCGGGCATCGATCTGGTGATCCGCCTGCGGAAAAAGCAGTAGGCCGGGCGGTTTTTTGTAGAATTGCCGCTCTCCCGGGCCGGGATAGCTCAGCTGGTAGAGCAGCGCATTCGTAATGCGCGGGTCGGAGGTTCGAGTCCTCTTCCCGGCACCATCCTATCCGGGGCGTCTTCGCCCGCGAGAGCGCTGACGAGCTCGGCAAGGAACTTCTCCGCGCTGCCCGACGCGCCCCGAAACGAGAATCCATAGGAATGCAGCATCTCGTGCTCGATGTCGGCCAGCTGCTGGCACTCGTCCTCGCCTGCCGTGGCCCAGATTGCCGCGTACCTGCCCCACAGCTCGTTGCCGGGGGACAGCTCATTGAGTGCGGCGTACAGCCGCCGCAGTGACTTCGCGCTCTCGACGTTCCTCGCGTCCCAGGGGAACTCGCGCGCCTTGCGGTATCTCCATCCGGCGGAGGTATCTGTGTTGCCGATCAGGCTGGCTCGGAACCGGCTGATCTCAGTGCCTTCACTCATATGTCCTCCTGGCTGACATAGCGGAGCGCTTCCATGCCGGCGCTCGAACCTAAGCTACTCGCGCGCCCGACCCACGCGCCACCTGTCTCCGGTTAGCTACGAGGCGGGTGTCCTGTTATCCTGCCGGCCCCCAGCTCAGGGCCCCCGGCCACCCGCCCCTCGGCCCGTCGCCGGGCCGCGTCCCCCTGGCGCGTTACGCAGCGGAAATACTCTTCGTTGCGATTAAACTCCGCGCAACACGCTGGTTCTAAAGTGTATCGGCGCGGTCTCAGGCGGGCGTATGGGACGGCTTAATTTAAAAGGAATCTCCGTGGGCACTAACCCGGAACATTTCAGCGGTCACCCCGACGGTGAGCAGGTGACCTGGATCGGCCGCGATCGCGGGGCCTTCGAGCGGGTGACCGGCCCGGAAGGCACGGCCGTGCACGAGGCTCCGGTGAGCGGACCCGAGGGGCCGAGCCTCTGGCGCAAGTGGCTGCTGCCGGCCTCGGTAGTCCTCATCGCGCTCCTCATCGCCTCGGCGTCATTCATGCTCCTCGGCCGCAAGCCCCACGTGACGCCCCTCATGCATCAGGAAGAGCTCCCCCTGGTGACGGTCATGACGGCACCGGTTCAAGAAGTGACCGCCAGCGTGAGCTTTACCGGGGCAATTGCCGCACGCTACGACATGCCGATCGCCAATGAGGGTGACACGGCGCGCGTCGTGGCGGTCTACGTCGAGGCGGGCGACCACGTGCAGAAGGGGCAACTCCTCGCCAGGCTCGACGAGTCCGTCATGGTCCCCCAGGTCAACCGGCTCGCCGCGGCGCTCGAACAGGCGCGCGCCCAGGCGGAGCTATCCGCCGCCGAATACAGGCGCGCCCTCGGAGTCCAGGCCGCCGGAGCGCTCTCGGCCGAGGATATCGAGAAGCGGCGCGCGACCTCCGTGACCGATGCCGCCAGCGTGAAAGTGGCGGCCGCACAGCTCGCCGAGTCCAAGGCGCGGCTCGCCCGTACGCGGATCGTCGCGCCCTTCGCCGGCACGGTGCTGACGCGCCGCGCCGAGGTCGGGCAGATCGCGAATCCGGGCGGCGATGCCTTGTTTCGCGTAGCGAGCGGCGGCGAGGTTGAGATGCGCGGCCAAATCGCGGAACAGGACCTCGCGCAGGTGAAGGTCGGTCAGGCAGCCACCGTTTACCTCACCGGGCTGACGCGTCCGTTCGAGGGCAAGGTGCGCCTCCTCGGTGCGATCATCGATCCGCAGACCCGCCTCGGTGACATCCGCATTGCGCTTACGCCCGATCCCGCGCTGCGGCCCGGCGCCTTCGCCCGCGCCGAGGTGACCATCGCCAAGGCGCAGCGGCCCGTGCTGCCGAAGACCGCCGTGTTCTCCGACGGCGAGGGCAGCTATGTGTTCGTCGTCGATGCGCAGGGACACGCGACGCGCCGTCCGGTGCGCCTCGCCGAGACCTCAGAGGCCGGCGTCGCCATCGCCTCCGGCATCACGCCGGGTGACCGCGTGGTCAAGACCGCGGGCGGATTCCTGCGCGAAGGCGAGGCCGTAAAGGCCACCACCGACGACTCCGCAACGCCGCCATGAAAAACATATCTGCCTGGGCCATCCGGCACCCGCTGCCGCCGGTGATGCTGTTCGTCGTGCTCTTCTTCATGGGCGTGGCGGCCTTCTCGCGCCTGCCCGTTACGCTGAATCCCGATATCTCCTTCCCGGTGGTGATGGTCAACATCTCGCAGCCCGGAGCCTCGCCCCAGGACATCGAGACGCAGGTGCTGCAGAAGGTCGAGGGCGCCGTCGCCGGCATCGGCAACATCGACAACATCACCTCGTGGGCCCCCGAGGGCGAGGCCAACATCTCGATCCAGTTCAACATCGGTACGCCGATCGACCGCGCGGTCGCCGACGTGCGCGACGCGGTCTCCAAGGTCCGTTCGCAGCTGCCGCCGAGCATCATGGAGCCGCAGGTACGGCGTATCGACACCGATGGCCCGCCGATCGTCTACTACGGCGTCAGCTCGAGCGCGCTCACCGACGAGGAGATGTCCTGGTTCGTCGATAACACCCTCACCAAGCGGCTGCTCGGAGTGCCGGGTGTGGCGCAGGTATGGCGCGGCGGTGGCGTGAACCGCGAAATCCGCATCGAGCTCGATCCGGCGCGCATGCAGGCGCTCGGCATCACGGCGGTCCAGGTCAACGACCAGCTGCGCGGCCTCAACCTCGACTCGCCCGGCGGCCGCGCCGAGCTCGGCGGCGGCGAGCAGGCGATCCGGGTGCTGGGCGGAGCACGCACCGCGGCCGCCCTCGGCAACACTCAGATCGTGCTGCCGGGAGGGCGCTTCGCGCGCCTCTCGGACCTGGCCGACGTACGCGACAGTGTCGGGGAGATCCGCACCATCGCGCGTCTCAACGGACGCCCGGCGACCACCTTCGCCGTGAACAAGACCAAAGGCTCCTCCGACGTCGCCGTCTATGACGGCGTCCAGGCGGAGCTCGCCAAGATCCGCAAGGAGAACCCCGAGGTGAAGATGACGCAGATCTTCACCACCGTGGACTACACCAAGGAAACCTACCACTCGGCGCTCAGTGCCTTCATCGAAGGCTCGCTCCTCGCGGTGCTGGTCGTGTGGCTGTTCCTGCGCGACATGCGCGCGACCCTGATCTCGGCGCTCGCCATCCCGCTGTCGGCGATCCCGACCTTCGCTTTCATGCAGTGGGCGGGCTTCACCCTGAACAACGTGAGCCTGCTGGCGCTGTCACTGGTCGCAGGCGTGCTGGTGGACGATGCGATCGTCGAGATCGAGAACATCGTGCGCCACATGCGCATGGGCAAGAGTGGATTCCAGGCGGCACTCGATGCGGCCGACCAGATCGGACTCGCGGTGGTAGCAACCTCCTCGACCATCATCGCGGTGTTCCTGCCGGTCAGCTTCATGGGCGGCATCACCGGCCAGTACTTCATCCAGTTCGGCCTGACCGTGGCGGTGGCGGTATTTTTCTCGCTGCTCGTGGCGCGGCTCATCACGCCGGTGGTCGCCGCCTACACGCTCAACTCGGACGGCCTGCCCCACCACACCGACGGCCCGATCATGCTCTGGTACCTGCGCACGCTCAGCTGGTGCGCGCGCCACCGCTGGAAAACGATACTTGCAGGTACGGCGTTCTTCGCCCTGTCGATCGTCGGACTGGCCATGATCCCGAAGTCCTTCGTCCCGGAGGACGATATCGGCTCCTCGGCGCTGCAGATCGAGCTGCCGCCGGGGGTACAGCTCGAGGACACTTCGGCCGCCTCCGCCGCGGCTTACCGCATCATCGCGCGCCAGCCCGAGGTCGCCGACGTGGTCGAGCTGGTCGGCAACAGCGACCAGGGCGTACGCACCTCGGAGCTCGACGTGGCGCTCGTGCCTCCCAAGCAGCGTCACGTGACGCAGCGCGAGTTCGAGGACCGGGTGCTGAAGCTGCTGCGCGCGATCCCCGACGTGCAGGTGCACTTCTTCCGCGGCAACGGCGGCAGCGACATAGTCTTCTACATTACCGGCGATGATCCGGCGCTCACCTATGCCACCGCGCGCAAGGTGGTCGACGAGATGCGCACGCTGTCGGTGGTGCGCAACGCGCGCATCGACAACGACCTGCCGCGGCCGGAGATCGAGGTGCGCCCGCACCTCGATCTGGCATCGCAGCTCGGCGTCACGGTGGAGAGCATCAGCGATACGATCCGCATCGCGACCATCGGCGATCTCGACCAGAACAGCGCCAAATTCTCCCTGTCCGATCGCCAGGTGCCGATTCGCGTCAGCCTGACCGAGGAGAGCCGCAAGAACCTGTCGACGCTCGAGAACCTGCCGGTGCCGACCGCGAGCGGCAGCACCGTGCCGCTCAAGGCAGTCGCCGACATCAGCTTTGGCCAGGGGCCGACGCGCGTGCGGCGCTATAACCAGAGCCGCCGGCTCATGATCGAAGCCGACCTCACCGACGGAGTCACGACCGGCACGGCCCAGACCAAGATCGGCGCGCTGCCCACCCTGGCACACCTGCCGCGCGGCGTGCACCGGGTCGACCAGGGCGATGCCAAGTACATGAACGAGCTGTTCGCCAACTTCGTGCTGGCCATGATCACCGGCGTGCTGATGGTGTTCGCGGTGCTGGTGCTGCTGTTCGCGCGCGTGCTGCAGCCGATCACGATCCTCTCGGCGCTGCCGCTGTCGATCGGGGGCGCGGTCGCAGCGCTTGCCCTCACCGGCAACTCGCTGTCGCTCGCCGTCATGATCGGCTTCCTGATGCTGATGGGCATCGTCGCCAAGAACTCGATCCTGCTGGTCGACTTCGCCATCGAGGAGATGCGCGCCGGCAAGGACCGCCTCACGGCCATCGTCGAAGCCGGCCACAAGCGCGCCCGGCCCATCGTGATGACAACCGTCGCCATGGTGGCCGGCATGCTGCCGGTGGCCCTCGGCCTCGGCGGCGACAAGGCGTTTCGCGCCCCGATGGCCGTGGCGGTCATCGGCGGCCTCATCACTTCCACCGCGCTGACGCTGGTGATCGTTCCGGCAGCGTTCACGCTCATCGACGACGTCGAGCGCTGGCTCGCGCCCCGGGTCGGGCGCGTGCTGGTGCCGCAGCCGCCACCGGATTCCGCACCGGAGTCGCGGCCGCGCCCGGCGGCCTGAGGGCGCATGCCCGCCGAGGTCGGCGCCGCACGACCGGCCTGGTGGGTGCGGGCGCTGTCGCGCCTGCCGCTCGCTGCGCTCTACGGCGTCACCGGCTTCCTCGGCTGGCTCGCCTATCGCGTCGTGCCCTACCGCGCGGCGATGATCCACGCGAGTCTCGCCAGGGCCTTTCCCGAGCTCTCCGAGGATGCGCTGCGCGCGGTGCGCCGCCGGTACTGCCTCGGCTTCGCGCAGATGCTGGCGGAGCTCGTCAAGGGAGCCGCGCTCTCGCCCGCCGACATCCGCCGCCGGGTGCGCATCGTGAATCTCGAGGAGCCGCGCTCGCTCCTCGCGCAGGGCCAATCGGTGCTGCTGGTGGCGGCGCACCAGTGCAACTGGGAATGGATGCTGCTCGCGCTGTCGCTCGAGCTCGGCTACCCGCTCGATGCAGCGTATAAGCCGCTCGTGAACCGATGGGCGGAGCGCGAGATGGGCAAGCTCCGCAGCCGCTTCGGCAGCCGCCTGGTGCCAGCGCAGGACCTGTTACCCGACATCCTGCAGCGCCGCGGCCAGGTGCGCGCCGTCGCGATGGTCGCCGACCAGGAGCCGACCCGGTCCGAGCGCAAGTACTGGACGCGGTTCCTGAACCGCGACACGGCCTTCTACATGGGCCCCGAGGAGATCGCGCGCGTCACGCGCTTTCCCGTGTTCTTCATCGCCATGCGGCGGCGGGCGCGCGGTTACTACGAGATGGAGTTCCTGCCGCTCGCGCCCGCCGGAGGCGCGCTCGCGCCCGGCGCGCTCACCGAGCGCTACGCGCGCCTGGTCGAGGAGCAGATCCGCGCGGCGCCTCCCGACTGGCCCTGGTCGCACAAGCGCTGGCGGCTGAAGAAGTCGGTCTATCAGGACCGCGTGGCCTGAAAAAAAGCAGCCGGCCCACACCTCACGTGCGAGCCGGCCAGAGGGGAGCCTTCGATCAATTGGCCCCGGTCGCAGCGTCCGGGCCGATCGGTCCACCGATCGCCCCCGCGGGCGTCGCCGCGGCCGCGACGGACACCGACAGTCTCCCAGCCTCGAAGCTCTCGACCTCGGCCGCGCTGATGCGCGCGAGCTCCGTCGAGAAGTGGCCCATCTCGACCGGGCTGCGGGCGAGGTCAGCGAGCGGCCTGCCGGCAGCTGCGCCGAGCACCCGTGCGTTGGTCGCATCCTCCACACCCGCCGAATTGACGTGCACGGTCAGAGTACCGGCGCGTGTATCGACGGTCGCCGCCGCAACCCCCGAGGCGCGCATGCCGAGAGCGGCAGCCTCGCGCGAGGCAGTGAGCTCCGAGAAGGTCACGCGCACGTTGTCGGGCGCGAGCTGCCCGCGAATCTCGCCGTTCGGATTGGCGGTCGAGGTCGCGATGACATAGAGCCTGCCCTGCGAGAACGCCGTCACCTGCTCGGCGCTCAAGGTGACGTTCGCCGGTACCGCAAACTCACCGGCGCTGCCGGCTCGCGGCGCGAGCGTGACCACGGCCTCACCGGTCGAGCCTGCAAAGCCCTGGTTGACGGTCACCGTCCGCGCGGTCATGCCACTGAGGCTCACCGTGCCGCTGACGGCACCGGTGTCCGGGGCGACGCTGATCCGCGCCACACCAACGGCCTTGGAGCTCGGGGTGGGGAAGACCTGCGCCGCGGACATCGCCGCCGCCGCCATTCCCGTCGTGGTGACCATGACCGCCGTCGAGGTCGCGGTGCCACCATGGCTGTCGGTCGCGGTGGCGGTGAGCGAGTGGTTGCCGGCGGTGACCTTGGTGCTGTCCCAGTTGACCGTGTAGGGGGACGTCGTCACCGTCATGAGCGACGTCCCGTCCACGAAGAACTGGACGCTCACGATAGTGAGGCTGTAGGTGGTAGAGGCCATCGCGGTCGCGGTGATCGCCACCGTGCCGCTCACCGTTCCGGCCATCGGCGCGGTGAGGGAAACCGTCGGCGGCGGGCACATGGGCTGGTAGGCACCACCGCACATGCCTCCGCCCCCACCGCCACCGCCACTGCTGCCGTAGCCGCCGCCGCAGGCCGCAAGGGTCGTCGCCAGCAGGGCGCCGGCTAGAACCATGAAGAACCGGGTCAGAATTGCATTACGCGCGTGCATAGGGTTGTCCCGCTGAATAGCTTGTTTGCCCGACCGTGAGTGGCTCGGCGAGGCGCGCCGGTTCCGGCGGCCGCAGGAGCGGGAACGCGCCGCGTCCGTCGCGGCGCGGCAACAGCCGCACGGGATGACGGACTCAGCGTCGGGCGGGGTCGGTCGGTTCGGGCGTTTCCGCGCGCCGCAGCTCGCGCGGCAACGCAAAGTACACCCGCTCCTCGCGCCCGATGACCTCGCGGGGCAGCTGCGCGCCCCACTCCGCGAGGCGCGTGAGAACCTGCTGCACCAGCAGCTCCGGAGCCGAGGCGCCGGCCGTCACGCCCACGGCACGCCTGCCCGTAAACCACTCGGCCCGCAGGTCGTCGGGGCCGTCCACCAGATAGCCGGGGACGCCGGCGCGATCGGCGAGCTCACGCAGGCGGTTGGAGTTCGAGCTGGTGCGCGAGCCCACCACCAGCAGCACGTCGCATTGCTCCAGCAGCTTCTTGACGGCGTCCTGGCGGTTCTGCGTGGCGTAGCAGATGTCCTCGTGGCGCGGCGTCGCCAGCCCCGGGAATCGCGCCTGGAGCGCCGCGACGATTTCCGCGGTGTCGTCGACCGAGAGCGTCGTCTGGGTGACGAGCGCGAGCTCGCGCCCGCCGCGCCCGGCGAGCGCTGCGACATCCTCCAGATTCTGAACGAGGTGAATGCGCCCGCCGAAGGACTCATCGAACCGGCCCATGGTGCCCTCCACCTCCGGGTGCCCGGCGTGGCCGATGAGGATCACATCGCGCCCCTCACGCGCGTAGCGCTGCACCTCCATGTGCACCTTGGTGACCAGCGGGCAGGTGGCGTTGAAGACCGTGAGGCGGCGGGCGTGCGCCTGCTGCTCGACCGCACTCGAAACGCCGTGCGCCGAGAAGATCACCGTGCAGCCGGACGGTACTTCGGCCAGCTCATCGACGAACACCGCCCCGAGAGCGCGCAGCCGCTCGACCACGTGGGTGTTGTGGACCACCTCGTGCCGCACGTAGATCGGCGCACCGAAGAGCTCGAGCGCCCGCTCGACGATGTCGATCGCGCGGTCGACGCCGGCGCAGAAGCCGCGCGGGTTGGCGAGCAGCACCTGCATCAGCCGCTCCCGCGCGGGCCGCGGCGCGCCTCGCGCCAGGCATCGAGCAGCAGCAGGCCCGCGCCGATCGTGATGGCGGAGTCGGCGACGTTGAAGGCCGGGAAGTAATGCGGCCCCCAGTGGGCATGGATGAAGTCGATCACGTGTCCGAGCCGCAGCCGGTCGAGCATGTTACCGAGCGCTCCGCCGACGATCAGCGCGAGTCCGCAGGCAATCGGCGCATGGGTCGCGGCCGCAAGGCGCCGCAGCCACAGGACCAGTGTCACGCTCACCCCGAGCGCCAGGCACACGAACACCCAGCGCTGCCAGCCGGCGGCATCGGCAAGCATGCTGAAGGCCGCGCCGGTATTGTAAGTCAGGATCAAGTCGAGTACCGGCAGCAGGTGCACGCGCTCGAACAGGAAGAAGTGGTGCAGGATCCAGGCCTTGGACGCCTGGTCGGCAGCGATCACGATGAGCGATAGCGGCAGCCAGCGCCAGCCGCTCGCGGCGGCGGGGAGCGAGGTGGTGCTCATACGAAGCGCCGCTCCTCGCCCGGCATCCCGAGGTTTACGATGCAGCGCCCGCAGAGCTCCGGATGGTGCGCGTGTGTCCCGACATCGGGGCGCCGGTTCCAGCAGCGCACGCACTTCGGATCCTCGTTCGCGACCGCGGCGAGCCACACACCCGGAAGATTCGCCGCCGGTACCGCACCGGCCGGTGCGGCCGCCACCTGGTGCACGCGCGCCTCGGACGTGATGAGCAGGAAGCGCAGCTCGGAGCCGAGCGCCGCGAAGCGCCGGTGCTGCTCCGGCAGACAGTACACGTCGATGCGCGCATCGAGGGGCGCGCCGATGGCACCCGTGTCGCGCAGCCTCTCGAGCTCGCGCGTCACGTCCGTGCGCAGCTCGATGAGGGCGTCCCAGTCGATGGCACCCGAGGGCACCTCGGGCGGCACGTGCCAGGTGACGTGGAACACCGAGGCGGCGCGCTCGTTCGGCAGGTAGCGCCAGACCTCCTCCGCGGTGAACGACAGGATCGGTGCCAGCCAGCGCACCATGCACTCGGCGATGTGGATCATCGCCGTCTGCGCCGAGCGGCGCGCGCGACCGTGGGTGGGCGTGGTGTACAGGCGGTCTTTCAGCACGTCGAGATAGAAGCCGCCGAGATCCACGCTGCAGAAGTTGTGGACCTTCTGATAGATGAGATGGAAGGCGTAGCGGCGGTAGGCATCGAGGACCTCCGCCTGCAGCGCGCGCGTGCGCGCGAGCGCCCAGGCGTCGAGCGCCACCAGCTGATCCGGGCCCAGTGCATCGCGCACCGGATCGAAGTCGTGGAGATTCCCGAGGAGGAACCGCAGCGTGTTGCGCATGCGGCGATAGGAGTCCGCCATGCGCTTCAGGATCTCGTCCGAGACGCTCATCTCGTTGGCGTAATCGGTCGCCGAGACCCACAGGCGCAGCACGTCGGCGCCGAGGCTGTTCATGACGCGCTGCGGGGCGATCACATTGCCGAGCGACTTCGACTGCTTGCGCCCCTTCTCGTCCACCGTAAAGCCGTGCGTCAGGACGCCGCGGTACGGGGCACGCGCGTACAGCGCCTCCGACATCAGCAGCGAGCTGTGGAACCAGCCGCGGTGCTGATCCGAGCCCTCGAGATACAGGTCGACGGGAGCTGCGATCTCGGGGCGCTCCGCGGCGACACACTCGAACGAGAGGCCCGAGTCCGCCCAGACGTCCATGACGTCCGTGACCTTGTCATAGTGCTCGGCCTCGGCCCCGAGGAGCTCGCTCGGTGCGAGCGCGAACCAGGCATCAATCCCGCCGCGCTCGACGCGCGCGGCGGCGGCCTCGATGAGCTCCTGGGTACGCGGATGCAGCTCACCCGATTCCCGGTGGACGAACAGTGGAATCGGGACGCCCCAGGTGCGCTGGCGCGAGATGCACCAGTCCGGGCGGCTCTCGATCATGCCGGTGATGCGCGGCTCGCCCCACGCCGGCGTCCACTGGACGCCGGGGATGTCGCGCAGCGTGTGCTCGCGCAGCTGCGCCTTTTCCATGCTGATGAACCACTGCGGCGTCGCGCGGAAGATCACCGGCGTCTTGTGGCGCCAGCAAATGGGATAGCTGTGCAGGACCTTCTCCTCGCGCAGCAGCCGGCCGCGCTCGGCGAGCGCGGCGATGATAACGGGGTTGGCCTCGTCTACCCTGAGGCCCGCCACGAGCGGCGTGCCCGGGAGAAAGCGCCCGTCGTTCCCCACCGGGTTGGTCACCGGGAGCCCGTAGCGCTGACCCGTCGCGAAATCCTCCTGGCCGTGTCCGGGCGCGGTGTGTACCGCGCCGGTGCCGGCATCGAGGGTGACGTGCTCGCCCAGCACCACCGGCACCCGCCGCTCCTGGAACGGGTGCTCGAGCTCGAGCCCCTCGAGGACGCGGCCCGCATACTCGGCGAGCACGGCGCCGGCGCGCATGTGAAAGCGCTTGAGACAGGCCTCGAGAAGCTCGGCGGCGAGGATCAGCCGGTGCCGCTCGCCGTCCTTCTGCGCCTCGAGCAGCACATAGCGGAACTCGCCATTGAGCGCCACGGCCTGATTTGCCGGCAGCGTCCAGGGCGTGGTGGTCCAGATGACCACATCGACGGGCTCGCTGCCGAGCTGCGCGAGCCCGAGCGAGACGCGCCTTGCCAGGTCGGCGTTGTCGCTCACCCGGAAAGCGACGTCGATGGCGGGGGAGGTCCTCTCCTCGTACTCGACCTCAGCCTCGGCGAGCGCTGAGCGGCAGTCGATGCACCAGTGCACCGGCTTCACCCCCTTGTAGAGGTGGCCGTTCTCGATGATGCGGCCGAAGGCCCGCAGCTGCTGCGCCTCGTAGCGCGGCGACATGGTCATATAGGGATGGTCCCAGTCGCCGAGAACCCCGAGGCGCTTGAAGTCGGTGCGCTGCAGGTCGATCTGCTCGGCGGCGTAGGCCCGGCAGGCGGCGCGAAAGGCCTGCGCGTCGAGCTTTACGCCCGGCCGCCCGTGTTTTTTCTCCACCTGCAGCTCGATCGGCAACCCGTGACAGTCCCAGCCCGGGATGTAGGGCGAGTCGAAGCCGTCGAGGGAGCGCGACTTGACCACGATGTCCTTGAGAATCTTGTTGACGGCGTGGCCGATGTGGATCGCGCCGTTGGCGTAAGGCGGGCCGTCGTGCAGCACGAAGCGCGGCCGGCCGCGCGCGATCTCGCGGAGCTTCGCGTAGGTGCCGCGCTCCTCCCAGGCGCGCGCCATGGCGGGCTCGCGCTGGGCGAGGTCCGCCTTCATGGGGAACTCGGTCCGCGGCAGGTTGATCGTCTGCTTGTAATCCGCCATGGTCACCCGTTCACATATACGCCCGCGCCGGCGAGGATCGCCCGCGCGTCCCGAGCATCGCGCTCCATCTGCACCGTAAGCGCCTCGAGGTTCGCAAAGCGCTCCTCGTCGCGCAGCTTCGCGGCGAACTCCACCTCGATCTCGCGCCCGTAGAGATCGCCGCTGAAATCGAACACGTGCGCCTCGAGCAGCGCCTCGCCGCCACCGATCGTGGGGCGCGTGCCGAGGCTCGCGACGCCGGGCAACGCGCCTTTCGCTACGCCGTGCACCTGCACCGCGAAGATGCCCGCGACCGGGGCGCGGCGCCGCCCGAGCGCCAGGTTCGCGGTGGGAAATCCGAGATCGCGTCCCAGGCGCCGGCCGCCGATCACCCGCCCGCGCATCGAATAAGGCCGGCCGAGCCAGCGCGCGGCGCGCACAAAGTCCGCCCCGGCAAGCGCGGCGCGCACTCCGCTGCTCGAGACGCGCTCCCCGGCGAGCGTCACGGGGGGCACCACGTCCACCGCGAATCCAAGCCGCTCCCCGGAGGCGGCGAGTGCCGCCGCGGTCGCCTCGCCTTTGCGGGCAAAGCGGAAATCGTGCCCCACCACGGCCACACTCGGGCGCAGCCGGCGCGCGAGCAGCTGCGCGAAGTCCTCCCCGGAGAGGTTACGCAAAGCCTCGTCGAAGCGCAGCAGCCACAGGTAATCGAGACCCGCCCTGGAGAGTATCCGCCAGCGCTCGCGGAAGGTTGTGAGCCGCGCCGGGGGATCCGCGGGCGAGAGAAACTCCCGTGGCATGGGCTCGAAGGTCAGCATGATCGCCGGCTGGCCCAGGCGCCGGGCGTGCTCGAGCAGCCGCTCGATGAGCGCCTGATGCCCCAGATGCAGGCCGTCGTAGGTGCCGATCGTGACGACGCATCCGCCATGCCGGCGGGGCAGATCCACCTGTCCGCGAATGAGCTTCATGAAACTCTTAAGTCACTGAGTCTGAAGGACTAAATCAAGCAGGCCGCTGCTCGGGCAGGGTGCGCAGTAGTTTATGTGAAGCGCCCGCCCCAGGAGGCGCGGTTTGCGTTGACAAGTCCCGGTTCTGTTTAGCAGACTACCGGCCCCGCGAAACGGGGTACGTACCGATTGCACGGAGATTGAGTGGCCAATACGAAGTCCGCCGAGAAGGCTGCCCGACAGGCTGAGAAACACCGCGCCCGCAACGTTGCCCTGCGCTCCCGCATGCGCACGGCGGTCCGCAAGGTGACCACGGCCATCGCCTCCGGGGACAAAGGGGCCGCCCAGAACACTTATAACGAAGCCGTCCCGGTCATCGATACGCTCGCCGGTAAGCAGATCATCCACCGGAATAAGGCCGCCCGGCACAAGAGTCGCCTGTCGGCCCGTATCCGCGCGATGCAATGAGGCTTCGATGAACGCGAACGACAAGACCCGGATTCCGACCCCCGTCGTGCCGACGCCGCTCAAGTTGCGGCCTGCGGCCCGGCGGCAGTTCCTGCTGGAGATGATGCGCGCTCGCGTGCCGCGCGAGCGTCCGCCTCCAAAAGCCTCATAACCGCCTCGCACAGCTCCCTCGTCCCGGCGCCGGTCGCGCCGGAGATGAGAAAGTGGGGCCCGCGGTAGCGCAGCGCGCGCACGATCGCGCGTGCACGCTGTTCCGCTTCCTTCGGCGGCAGAAGATCGCGCTTGTTGAGCACCAGCCAGCGGGGCTTGGCCGCGAGTTCGCGGCTGAACTTCCTGAGCTCCGCCACGATCGCGCGCGCATCGCGCACCGCATCGGCCTGCGGGTCGACGGGCGCGATGTCCACCAGATGCAGCAGCAGCCGCGTACGCTGCAGGTGCCGCAGGAACCGATGCCCGAGTCCGGCCCCTTCCGCGGCACCCTCGATGAGACCGGGGATATCGGCCATGACGAAGCTGCGATGCTCGCCCACGGCCACGACCCCGAGGTTCGGGTGCAGCGTCGTAAAGGGATAGTCGGCCACCCTGGGGCGCGCGGCGGAGACCGCGCGGATGAGCGTGGACTTGCCCGCATTGGGAAGCCCGAGCAGGCCGACATCCGCGATCACTTTCAGCTCGAGCTCGAGCGTCCGCTTCTCGCCCGGGAGTCCGGGGCCGAACTGCCGCGGTGAGCGGTTGGTGCTCGACTTGAAGCGCTGGTTTCCCCAGCCGCCCTTGCCGCCGCGCGCCACCAGGAGCTCCTCGCCGTCCCGCGTGAGGTCCCCGAGCTGCTCGTGCGTGTCGGCATCGCGCACCACCGTGCCGACCGGCACGGGTACATAGCGGTCCGGGCCACCGCGCCCGGTGCAGTCGTTCGAGCTTCCGGGCTCGCCGTGCGCGGCCTTGAAGGTGCGCTCGATGCGAAAGTCAGCGAGCGTATTGATGCCGGTCGCCGCCCGCAGATAGACGCTGCCGCCGTGGCCGCCATCACCGCCGTCCGGTCCTCCGAGAGGCACGAACTTCTCGCGGCGGAAGCTGGTGCTGCCGCGCCCGCCGTTGCCGGCCTGCACCCGGGCCCGGGCCTCGTCGACGAATTTCATTGCTGCAACTGTTGCCTGCCGGACCTGCCGCGCCTTAGCTCCGCGGTGTAGGTGTCTATTTCGCATAGTGAACCAAGTGGTTCACCATTGAGAATCAGGAGAGCACACGCTCCGCCCACAAACAAAAACCCCGGCGCGGAGGCCGGGGCGTTGCTCGCATGCGAGGCCTCGGGGCCTTCGAGCGCTGGGTCAGGCCTTCTGCGGCTCGGGCAGTACGCTCACGTACATGCGCTGCTCGGCGCCCTTCTTCTGAAACCGCACCTTGCCCGTCACCTTCGCGAACAGGGTGTGGTCGGTGCCGACCCCGACGTTCGAGCCCGGGCGCACCTGCGTGCCGCGCTGGCGCACGATGATGTTGCCGGCCAGCACCTGCTCGCCGCCGAAGCGCTTCACTCCCAGCCGTTTGGAGTGGGAGTCGCGCCCGTTCTTGGTGCTGCCGCCTGCCTTTTTATGTGCCATGCCTCAACCCGCCCGGATGTCCGTGACTTTCACTTCGGTATAGAGCTGCCGGTGGTTCTTCTGCCGCAGGTAGTGCTTGCGGCGCCTGAACTTCACGATCGACACCTTGGCGCCCTTGCCGTGGCGCACGACGGTGGCGAGCACTTTGCCGCCCTTCACGGTGGGCTTGCCCACCTTGACGTCCGCCCCCTCCCCGACCAGGAGCACCTCACCGAACTCGACCGTGGCGCCCGGCTCCGCATCGAGCTTCTCGACGCGCAGCACGCCGTCTTTCGTCACCCGATACTGCTTGCCGCCCGTGGCGATGACTGCGTACATAGTGCTCGAGAAATGGAGTGGGGGTCAGAGAAAGGCCGCGCATTCTACTGAGCGGACCCCTCCCGGTCAAACCACCATTTCCTCAAGTCTGGCGAGGACTTATCGAGCCCACCCCCGGTCGCGTAGGATGCGCCCGGTGACCCTCGCTGAGATTCGTGCCCTGGTTCAGGCGGACCTCGATTCCGTGGACCACGTCATTCGCGCACGCCTCAAGAGCGCCGTGCCCCTCGTCGACCGCGTTGCCGAGCACATCGTCTCGGGCGGGGGCAAGCGGCTGCGCCCGCTCCTCGTGGTCCTCGCGGGCCGTGCCTGCGGCCAGGGTGGCACAGCACACAGCGAGGCGGCCGCCTTCATCGAGTTCATCCACACGGCGACGCTGCTGCACGACGACGTCGTCGACGGATCATCGTTGCGCCGCGGGCGCTACACGGCCAACGAGGTATTCGGCAACCAGGCGAGCGTCCTGGTCGGGGACTTCGTCTACTCGCGCGCCTTCCAGATGATGGCAGCCCTCGCCTCGCAACCGGTGATGGAGATCATGGCCGAGGCGACCAACGTGATCGCCGAAGGCGAAGTGCTGCAGCTGATGAATGCGCACGATCCCGACACGACCGAGCAGCGCTATCTCGAGGTCATCTACCGCAAGACCGCGCGGCTCTTCCAGGCCGGCGCCGAGGTGGCCGCGGTGCTCGCCGGCTCATCGGCCGAGGGGCGCGCGGCGCTCGCCGCTTACGGCCGCCACGTCGGTACCGCTTACCAGCTGGTCGACGACGTGCTCGACTACCGCTCGAGCCCGGCCGAGCGCGGCAAGAACCTCGGCGACGATCTCGCCGAGGGCAAGCCGACCCTGCCCCTGATCCACGCCTTGAGACACGGCAGCGAGGCGCAGCGCACCGCGATCCGCGAGGCGATCAGAAACGGCGGCCGCGTGCAGCTCGGCGCCGTCGTTGACGCCATCGAATCGACCGGCGGTCTCGACTACGCCGCGCGCCTCGCGCACGCCGAGGCGGACGCGGCGCTGCGCGCCCTCGCCCTGCTGCCCGACTCCTCTTATAAGAACGGTCTCGCCGCACTCGCGCAGTTCGCGGTCGAGCACACCACCTGACGAGTCCAAGGGAGACCACGATGAGAACCGTGAAGATTGCCTGTGCCCTCGCCGCTCCCCTGGCCGCCGTCGCCTTCGCGGCGCCGGCGCTGGCGCCGGCGCAGACCGCGGCAGCGCCCGAGACCCTCGTGCTCAAGGCGGCGCACATCTTCGACGCCACGGGCACGGCCCTGAAGGACGGCGGGCTGGTCGTCGTGCAGGGCGATCGCATCGTGTCGGTCGGCGGCAGCGCGCCGGCGGGCGCCCGCGTGATCGATCTCGGCGATGCGACGCTCCTCCCAGGATTCATCGACGCGCACACGCATCTCACCATGCAGTTGGAGAGCAACTACTACCTCATGAGGTATCACGACCTCATGCGCTTCCCCGCCGAGCAGGCGCTCTACGCCGCGCTCTACGCCAAGCGCACACTGGAGGCCGGCTTCACCACCGTGCGCAACGTCGGTGCCGCCGACTTCGTCGACATAAGTCTGCGCAATGCCATCAACGCGGGCGTGACCGAGGGGCCGCGCATGCTGACGGCAGCACACGGCATCGGATCGCCCGGCGGACACTTCGACGAGGCTTCGTACCCTCCCGACCGCATCCACCCCGAGGGTCCCATCGAGGGCATCTGCAGCGGGCCCGAGGAGTGCCGCCAGGCCGTGCGCTATCAGATGAAATGGGGTGCGGACGTCATCAAGATCGCCGCCAGCGGCGGCGTCCTCTCGGAAGCCGACCCGGTCGACGTCCCGCAGCTGACGCTCGAGGAGATGAAGGCCATCGTCTCGGAGGCACACGCCTGGCGGCGCAAGGTCGCCGCCCATTGCCACGGGGACGCCGCGGCGCGGCTCGCGATCGAGGCAGGGGTCGACTCCATCGAGCACGGCAGCTTCCTCACCGAGGACACTCTCAGGCTCATGAAGGCCAAGGGCGTGTACCTCGTGCCGACGCGCATCACCGTCGAATGGGTGCTGAAGGTAGTGGAGAACTATCCGCCGCAGATCGCTGCCAAGGCGCGTGCCGCGGCTGCAGCTCACGGCAATATGTTCAAGACGGCGATCAAGGTCGGCGTGCCGATCGCGCTCGGGACCGATGCGGCCGTCTACCCCCATGGAATGAACGGCCAGGAGTTCGGCCTGTACGTGAGTCTGGGGATGAGCCCGGCGGCGGCGCTGCTCTCCGGTACGCGCGATGACGCGAAGCTCCTGGGGATCGAGGCCGACGTCGGGACCCTCGAGGCCGGCAAGGTCGCCGACGTCGTGGCGGTCCCGGGCAACGTCCTCACCGATATCCGCGCCACCGAGCACCCGCTGCTCGTCATGCACCTCGGCAAGATCGTGGTGCAGAAGCCTGGCGGCTAGAGATTTGAAGCCACGAGGCCGCTTCAGTAGACTGCCCCGCCCCTGCCGATGGACTGTGCGCAGGGGTGCAAGCCGATTCTCGGGGTGTAGCTCAGCCTGGTAGAGCACTACGTTCGGGACGTAGGAGTCGCAGGTTCAAATCCTGTCACCCCGACCAGCTGTTCATGCGCCGTTCATCTTGTTGTCGCTAGGGTGCGACCCGTCTGCTCGGCAGCTGCCTTGGGGGAGCAAGATGAGGGGGTTGGCACGCGATCTCGGCTTGTTCGCCGGCCCTGCCGAGCGGCGCTACGCCAAAGAGGCAAGCGAACAACTGCTGGACCTGTTCCGGCGTGAACAGCGTGAACATCCAGAACTAAAGGGTCGCGCCCTGTATGAAGCCGTGACCGCGCGGCGTCTTGGTTTAAACCCACCCGTCAGCGCAACCGAA
>DATMMK010000022.1:0-6287 GCA_035569755.1 Steroidobacteraceae bacterium | reverse complement strand
TGTACGGACATTCCCTGCGGATGATCTCCGCTGCCTCGATGAAGGCGCGGCCATAGTCGTTGTGCTCCTCGATGCCCGTCGCCACCGCGAAGATGTTGGGATCGAAGATGATGTCCTCGGGCGGGAAGCCGAGGCGCTCGGTGAGAATGCGGTAGGCGCGGGCGCAGACCGCCACGCGCCGCTCGACGGTGTCCGCCTGGCCCTGCTCGTCGAAGGCCATGACGACCGCGGCGGCGCCATAGCGGCGCACTTTGCGCGCGTGCGCGATGAAGATCTCCTCGCCCTCCTTGAGGCTGATCGAGTTGACGATCGCCTTGCCCTGCACGCACTTGAGTCCCGCCTCGATCACCGACCACTTGGACGAGTCGATCATGACGGGCACGCGGGCGATGTCGGGCTCGGAGGCCACCAGCTGCAGGAAGCGCGTCATCGCCGCTTCCGAGTCGAGCATGCCCTCGTCCATGTTGACGTCGATGGCCTGCGCGCCGCTCGTCACCTGCTGACGCGCGACTTCGAGCGCCGCCGGGTAGTCGTTCGCCTCGATGAGCTTGCGGAACTTCGCCGAGCCCGTGTCGTTGGTGCGCTCGCCGACGTTGACGAACAGGCTGTCCTCGTCGATGTTGAGTGGCTCGAGGCCCGACAGGCGGCACTTGACCGGCTGCGGCGCGACGCGCCGCGGCGCGCGCCCGGCGACTGCCTCGCCCAGCAGGCGGATGTGCTCGGGCGTAGTCCCGCAGCAGCCGCCCACGATGTTCACCAGCTCCAATTCGGCGTACTCGCGCAGGATCTCCGCGGTCTGCTGCGGCGCCTCGTCGTACTCCCCGAAGGCGTTGGGAAGCCCGGCGTTGGGATAGGCGCACACGAAGGTGTCGGCAACCCGCGCCAGCTCCTCCACGTAGGGCCGCAGCGCCGCGCCGCCGAGCGCGCAGTTGAGCCCGACGAACAGCGGCTCGGCGTGGCGGATCGAGTTCCAGAACGCCTCCGGCGTCTGCCCGGAGAGGATGCGGCCCGAGGCGTCGGTGATCGTGCCGGATACCGCCAGCGGCACGCTCGTGCCGGAGTCGTCGAACAGGGTGAGCGCCGCGTAGATCGCCGCCTTGGCGTTCAGCGTGTCGATCACCGTCTCGATGAGGAGCAGATCGACCCCGCCCATGACGAGCGCCCGCGCCGCCTCGAGATAGGCGGCTACGAGCTCATCGAAGCTCACGCTGCGGTGCCCCGGGTCGTTGACGTCGGGGGAGAGCGAGGTCATGCGGGTCGTGGGCCCGAGCGCCCCGGCAACGAAGCGCGGCGCGCCCGATTGCCGTGCGAACCCGTCGGCGGCGGCGCGCGCGAGCCGCGCGGCGCTGTAGTTGAGCTCCGCTGCCAGCGCCGCCGTGCCGTAGTCGGCCTGCGAGATGGTGTTCGAGTTGAAGGTGTTGGTCTCGATGATGTCGGCCCCGGCCGCCAGGTAGGCGTTATGGATGCCGGTGACGATGTCGGGGCGCGTCAGGGTGAGGATGTCGTTGTTGCCGCGCAGATCGTGGCCGTGACGGGCGAAGCGCTCGCCGCGAAAACCGCGCTCATCGAGCCGGTGCTGCTGGATCATCGTGCCCATGGCGCCATCGAGCAGCACGATGCGCTCGGCGGGCAGGCTCTTCAGGCGCTCGATGCGCGTGCGCCTCTCGGTCTCATCGCAGGGCTCGACGGCGAATGGCGCGGCGAGCGCCGGCGGCGCGGTGTCTGCCTGGCGCTGCTCGCGATCGGCACGCGCCGGCGTGAGGCTGCGCGTGCGGTCCCGGCGGTGCGCGCTGTGCGCACAGCCGCTCATGCCGGCACTCGGTTGCGGGCCGCGGGCGCCGGGGCGCACGGCGCCGGCCGCAATCCGAGCGCGTGGCAGATCGCGTAGCTGAGCTCGGCGCGATTGAGCGTATAGAAGTGGAATTCGCGCACCCCGTGGCGTTTCAGCGCCTCGACCTGCTCGATCGCGACGCTGGCGGCGAGCAGGCGCCGCGTCTCGTCGTCGGCCTCGAGGCCGGTGAAACGCTCGTGCAGCCAGGCGGGGACGCTGGTGCCGCAGCGCGCGGCGAAACGCAGTACCTGCGGGAAGCGCGTGATGGGAAGAATTCCGGGCACGATGGGTGCGGCGATGCCGGCCGCGGCGCAGCGGTCGCGAAAGCGCAGGAACACGTCGGTGCCGAAGAAAAACTGGGTAATGGCGCGGCTCGCACCCGCATCGATCTTGCGCTTCAGGTTCGTGAGGTCCTCCTCCGGGGAGCGGGCCTCGGGGTGCACCTCGGGGTAGGCCGCGACCGAGATGTCGAACGGCGCGACGCGCTTCAGCCCCGCGACCAGATCCGCGGCGTAGGCAAAGCCCCCGGGGTGCGGCTGGTAGTGCGCCTCGTGGCCCGGCGGGTCGCCGCGCAGGGCGACCAGATTGCGAATGCCCTCATCCCAGTAGCCACGGGCTACCTCGAGGATCTCGCCGCACGCGGCACCGATGCAGGTGAGGTGCGGCGCACCGGTGAGGGGCGTCTCGCGCTGGATGCGGGTCACGACGTCGTGCGTGCGCTCGCGCGTCGAGCCGTCGGCACCGTAGGTCACGGAGACGAAGGCCGGGGCGAGCGGCGCCAGGCGTTCGATCGATCTCCACAGCATCGCCCCCATGGCCTCATCGCCGGGCGGAAAGAACTCGAAAGAGACACGGATCGGGCCCGGCGCGCCGTGCGCCGCCGCGGCGCTCATCGGCCGCTCCCGGCGCGCTGCGCGAAGTCGCTCGCCGGATGCGCCGCCGCAGCGAGTACGTGCTCGCCGTCGGCCTCGATGGGACTCAAGCGCTCGCATACCAGGCCCGCCTCATCGAGCAGTCGACGCAGGCGCGCCAGCGGATGCTCGACGACGCGCGCGCGCGCGCCCTCGAGGGACTCATAGCGCTGCAGGATCCACAGCCGTGCGGCCGGAGCGGCCGCCGACCGGACCTGCGCGAGGAGCTGCGCGAGCGGCTGCTCGCCGCCCGCCTGGTGACTCACCAGCACGGCATCGAACGGTCCGCCGGCGCGGGCGAGGTCCCCGTCCGCGCCCTCCCGCGAGCCGCTCGCCGTGAGCACGCGACAGGGAAAGCCGCGGCGCTCGGCGAACGCGCGCACCGCCTGCGCCCGGCGGCGCGAGTGGACGATGACGGTGCAGTCACGCGCGCGAGCCGCAACGCTCGCGAGCAGCCCGAGGTGAGCGGTCCCCACGACCAGTACCCTCTCGCCCGCGGCCCCGGCACCGCTCTCCTCGACGAACGCCCGCAGCGCGCGCTCGAGGCGCGAGGAATGTGCCGTTACGCCCTCGCCCTCCGGCGGCGCGGCGGCGCGCGCCTCGGCGCGGTCGCGAAGCAAAAGCGCATCGCGCCGATCGACCTGCAGCAGGAGCCCCCGCACGAAGCCGATCGCGCGCACATCGTCCGCTATTCCGTAGCTCACGAACTGTCCCTCCCGCGTCCGTGCCAGCAACCCCGCCCCGCACAGGATCTTCAGGTGCCGCGAGACCCGCGGCTCGCTCTGCCTGAGGGCATGGGCGAGATCCGAGACGGTGAATCCCCCCTCCGCGCACAGCGCCAGCAGCCGCAGCCGGCTGGGCTCGCCGGCCGCCTTGAGCCAGGCCAGCATCTGAGAGGGGCTTGTCGGGTTCATTCAATAATTGTACATCTCTTTAAGTATCCGGCCGGCCGAGTTGAAAATCTCCTCAGCCGTTTAGCTCGGTGGGGAGACAGTAGATTCCAGAGGCTCCCCTAATGGATCTCCTGCGGCCCGTTCTCGCCGACACCCCCGGCAAAGAGGGCGTCCACATCCCGCTTCTCGAACTTGTAGGGACGCCGGCAGAACTCGCAGGTCACGGTTACCGACCCCTGCTCGCGCAGGACGTCTCTCACCTCTTCTTCCCCCAGGGCGCGCAGAAGGCCCGCCACCCGCCCTTCGCCGCAGCGGCACTCGAAGTGCACGGGTGACCCCCGAAAGAGCCGCAGGTCCTGCTCGGAGAAGGCGCGCGGCAGCAGTTGCTCCACCGGGTGCTCGAGCAGGTCTCCCTCGTGCAACTGCCCGATGCCGCGCTGCGCCCCCTGCCAGGCTGCGTTCGACTCCTCCTCCCCCGCGGCGCCCTTGCCGGGGAGCTTCTGCACCAGCAGACCCGCGCCGCGGGTGGCGTCCGCCGCCAGCAGCACCCGCGTCGGCAGCTGCTCGGAGGTCGCAAAATAAGCCTCGAGCGACTCGGCGAGCGAGCGTCCCTCGAGCGGCACGACGCCCTGGTAGCGCCCGCCCTTCTCGTCCGCCTCGATGGTCACGGTGAGGCGGCCGCTGCTGCCAACCAGTTCGCGAAACACCGCGCCGCGCGGGGCGCCGGCCGGCAGGCCGCCGACCGCGCGCTCGTCGAAGCGCGCCAGGGCGCGCAACCCGAACTCGTGGGTGCACTGTGCGACCAGCAGCCGCAGGGCGCCGTTTCCCTGCAGCTGGAACGTGAGAGTGCCGCGAAACTTGAGGCTCGCGGCGAGCAGCACCACGGCGGCGACCGCCTCGCCGAGCAGCCGCTCGACGGGCTCGGGATAGCGGGCGTGCAGCCGCAGCTCACGCCAGGCGGCCTCGAGCTGCACCCAATGGCCGCGTACGGCCTGTCTTTCGAAGATGAAACGCCGCACCAGATCGACGGCGGCGGTCTCGCGACGGTCCATCCCCGCACAATGGGGCAGGCAGGAACCCAACTCAACCCGGACGTGAGGCGCGCCGGCCGAGGAATACCGAGCTCAGCCGCTGAGCTTGCGGCGCAGGAGCTCGTTGAGCTGCGCCGGGTTCGCCTTGCCGCCCGTCGCCTTCATGACCTGACCGACGAAGAAGCCGAAGAGCTTGTCCTTCCCCGCGCGGTACTCGGCCAGCTGCCCGGGGTTCTTCTGCAGCACCTCCTCGATCGCCCGCTCGATGGCCGCGCTGTCGGTGATCTGCCGCAGGCCCCGCTCTGCGATCACGGCGTCGGCGTCGGCGCCGCCCGACCACATGGCCTCGAATACCTCCTTGGCGAGCTTGCCGGAGATGGTCTGGTCGCAGATGCGCTCGAGGAGGCCCGCGAGGCGCCCGGCCGTCATGCGGCTCGAGGTGACCTCGAGATTCTCCCGATTCAATGCGGCCGCGAGCTCGCCCATGACCCAGTTGGCGGCGAGCTTTGCATCGGCGGGAGCCGCGCGCACCACGGACTCGTAGTAGTCGGCCAGCTCGCGGCTCGCCGTCAGAACCCCGGCGTCGTAGGCGGGCAGGCCGTACTGCGAGCTAAAGCGCGCGGCCTTCTGGTCGGGAAGCTCAGGCAGCGTCGCGCGCACCGACTCGATGAACGCCGCCTCGAGGACCACCGGCAGCAGGTCCGGGTCGGGGAAGTAACGGTAATCGTTGGCTTCCTCCTTGGAGCGCATGGAGCGCGTCTCGCCCTTGTCGGGATCGTAGAGGCGCGTCTCCTGCACCACTGAGCCGCCCGCCTCGAGGAGCTCGATCTGCCGCGCGACCTCGTAGTTGATGGCGCGCTCCACGAAGCGGAACGAGTTCAGATTCTTGATCTCGGCGCGCGTGCCGAACTTCGTGGCCCCGGTCCTGCGCACCGAGACGTTGGCGTCGCAGCGGAACGAGCCCTCCTGCATGTTGCCGTCGCAGATCTCGAGGTAGCGCACCAGCGTGTGCACCTTCTTCATGTAGGCGACCGCTTCCTTCGCCGAGCGCAGCTCGGGCTCGGAGACGATTTCGACGAGCGGCGTACCGGCACGGTTGAGATCGACACCGGTCAGCCCCGGCAGCCCCTCGTGCAGCGACTTGCCGGCGTCCTCCTCGAGGTGCGCGCGCGTGATGCCGACGCGCTTGACGGTCCCGTCCTCGAGCACGATGTCGAGCGTGCCTTTGGCGACGATCGGCAGCTCGTACTGGCTGATCTGGTAGCCCTTGGGCAGGTCCGGGTAGAAGTAGTTCTTGCGCGCGAATATCGAGGTCGACGCAATCGTCGCGTCGATCGCGAGTCCGAGCTTCACCGCCATGCGCACCGCCGCGGCGTTCAGCACCGGCAGCACGCCGGGATAGCCGAGATCGACGAGGTTGGCCTGCGCGTTGGGGGGTGCGCCGTAGGCGGTGGCGGAGCCCGAGAAGATCTTCGAGCGCGTCGCGAGCTGCGCGTGGACCTCGAGCCCGATGACGGTCTCCCAGGCGCTCATGCGAAGCCCCGCGGGATGCGCGTATGCCAGTCGGTCGCACCCTGAAAGGCGTGCGCGGCATTCAGCAGCCGCGCCTCGGAGAAGTGCG
>DATMMK010000021.1:0-20138 GCA_035569755.1 Steroidobacteraceae bacterium | reverse complement strand
CGACTCTGCGCGCTCGCGCTGGTCGCGCCCGCTACGGCCGGAGTTCCTCCGGCGGTAGGTGACACACCGCTCCCGACGCTCGCGCCGATGGTCCGCAAGGTCTCCCCCGCGGTGGTGAACGTCGCCACCCGTGGCACCGTGCGCGACGGCGGCGCGCAAAGCCCATTGCTGCAGGATCCCTTCTTCCGCCGCTTCTTCGACATGCAACGGCGCGGGGCACCGCGCGAGCACCCGTTCCGCAGCGCCGGCTCGGGTGTCATCTTCGACGCACGCCAGGGCTACATCGTCACCAACGCGCACGTCGTGCAGAACGCCAACGAGATCACCGTGACGCTGCAGGACGGGCGCGACCTCAAGGCCGAGGTGGTCGGGAGCGACCAGCCCTCGGACGTCGCCGTGCTCAAAGTGAGCGCCGAGGGGCTCGCGCAGATGCCGCTCGGGGACTCCTCGCACCTCGAGGTCGGGGACTTCGTCGTAGCCATAGGCAATCCCTTCGGCCTGCAACACACCGTCACCTCCGGAATCGTGAGCGGGCTGTCGCGCACCGGCATCAATCCGGACGGCTACGAGGACTTCATCCAGACCGACGCCTCTATCAATCCCGGCAACTCCGGCGGCGCGCTGGTGAACCTGCGCGGCGAGCTGATTGGCATCAATACCGAGATCATCTCCAGCAACGGCGCCAACGTCGGCATCGGCTTCGCGATTCCGGTCAACATGGCGCGCATCGTCGTGGACCAGCTCATCAAGTACGGCGCGGTCAAGCGCGGTCAGCTTGGGGTCTCGATGTACACGGTCACTCCCGACATCGCCCACTCGCTCGGGCTCGCGAGCGCGATCGGCGCCCTGGTATCGCAGGTGGTCGAGGGCTCACCGGCCGACAAGGCCGGGCTGCGCGTCGGCGACGTCATCACGTCGGTAAACGGCCAGCCGGTAAAGTCCAACAGCGAGCTGCGCAACGCGATCGGCCTGATGCGCGTCGGCGACAGCATGGACATCGGGCTGGTGCGCGACGGCAAGCCCATGCGGGTGACGGCGGTCATAGCCGCCGTCCCGGGACCGAAGGAGACGCCGTGAACATCTGCGTGCTCGGCGGGACCGGCTTCGTCGGCACCGAGCTCGTCGCCCGCCTGGCGCTCGACGGTCACTGGGTGCGCGTGCCGACCCGCAACCTGACGCGGGCCCAGCGCCTGCGGGTGCTCGAGACCATCGAGCTGCGTGTCGCCGACGTGCACGCACCCTCGGCACTCAGCCAGCTGTTCGCCGACTGCGATGCCGTGATCAATCTCATCGGCATTCTCAACCCGCGGCGTGGCGCCAGCTTTCAGGCGGTGCACGCCGAGCTGCCGGCGAAAGTCATCGCGGCGGCGCGCGGCGCTGGGGTGCGGCAGGTGCTGCACATGAGCGCGCTCGGCGCCGACGCGCGCGCCCCGAGCCAGTACCTGCGCACCAAGGCCGAGGGTGAGGCACAGCTGCGCGCCACCGCGCCCTCCTCCGCCCACGCACAGCCGGCGGTCACCGTCTTGCGGCCGTCGGTGATTTTCGGTGCCGGCGATTCGCTCACCAACCGTTTCGCGAGGCTGCTGCGCCTCACGGCCGGCTTTCTGCCGCTGGCGCGCGCCCGCGCCCGCTTCGCGCCCATCCACGTGGCCGACGTGGCGGAAGCCTTCCGGCGCGCGCTCGGCGCGCGCGCGAGCTTCGGCCAGACCTATCAGCTGTGCGGACCCGAAGTCCTGACGCTTGCGCAGATCGTCCGCATGAGCGCGCGTGTCGCCGGCCTTCCCTGCCACATCGTGCCGCTGCCCGACCTGGCGGCGCGTGTCCAGGGATTCGTGATGGGCCTGCTGCCTGGCAAGCCCTTCTCGCTCGACAATTTCCGCTCGCTCACCGTCGACTGCGTGTGCCAGGAGGACGGTTGCGGCCGGCTCGCAATCCGGCCGCAGCACATGCTGGCGGTGCTGCCCACCTACCTCGGCGACGACGACACCGAGACGCAGCTCGCGCTGCTGCGCCGCACCGCGGACCGCTAGCCTGCCCCGCACAGTTGCGCGTGGCGGGTCGCGCGCGGCGCCTGCGCCAGCGTGCGCACCGCGGCGTAGAAGCGCGTCAGGTCGCCGTTCTCGCCGGCGAGCAGCCGTTTGAATCCCGGCACGCAGTCATAGTAGGTCGCGACCGCCGCAAGCTGCGCATTGTTGAGTCCGGCGGCGATCCACTGGTCGTACACCGGATAGTGCACGCCCTGGCGCCGCTCGAGGTCGGCGATGTCCGCGCCCAGCTCGCCGAGAATGCGCCGCTTGCCGGCGCGCAGCTCGCTGAAAGGGGCCCCCGATTCGTAGAGCGCCTCGAGCCGTGCACGCGCCGGCCGCAACAGCGCGAGCAGCGCCGCCTCCTGCCCCTGCTCGGTGTGGAAGCGACCGATGCGCTGCGCCGCGCCCTGGTGCTCGAGCCAGCGCGTGAGCCCTGCCTCCTCGACCGTGGTGGCGAACGCCTCGTTGAACTCCGAGTCGTTCTTCACATAGATCAGTTGATGCGCCAGCTCGTGAAAGATAGTCGCGGCGAGCTCATCGTCGTCGTAGCGCAGCATGCTGGAGATGACCGGGTCGGCGAACTTGCCGAGCGTCGAGTAGGCCGGCACCCCTTCGACCACGACATCGAAGCCGCGCGCCTCGAGCGCGAGCGCCAGCTCGCGCGCCCGCCGCTCGTGGAAGTAGCCGCGGTAGGCAACGCAGCCGGCCACCGGGAAGCACCAGCGCTTCGGCTGCAGCGAGAACTCCGGTGCCGCTACTACGTTCCACACGACGAACGGGCGGCCGATGTCGGCGTAGCTGCGGTAGCTCTCGTTGTCGGGAAGCCCGAGCTCGCGCGAGGCGAAGTCGCGCGCGGCGCGCATTTCCTCGAGGCGCGCGCGCAGCGCGGGCTGCGTCCCGGAAGCCTCGATCAGCTCGGCGATCGGAGTCCGGGCGTGCAGCAGCCGGTACTCGCCGTCGGCTGCCTGCATGAGATAACAGCCGCCGAGCAGCGCGCTCAGGGCGCCGCCGAGCACCACGCGCGCGAGCCTGCGCGCGGCTCGCGCCCCCGTGTGGCGCCGCGGCGCGCTGCCACTCGAGGTCTCGGTTAACATGCGCACCATGCGAGTCTACTTGGTCGGCGGTGCGGTCCGGGACCGCCTGTTGGGGTTGCCGGTGCGTGAGCGCGACTGGGTGGTCGTTGGCGCACGACCCGAGGAGCTCGAAGCCCAGGGCTATCTGCCCGTCGGACGCGAGTTCCCGGTGTTTCTCCATCCCACCACCCACGAGGAGTACGCGCTGGCGCGGCTCGAGCGCAAGGTGGCGCCCGGCTACCGTGGCTTCACCACCCAGTTCTCGCCGGAGGTGACGCTGGAGGAGGACCTGAAGCGCCGCGACCTCACGGTCAACGCCATGGCCGAGGGCGACAGCGGCGAGCTCATCGATCCCTACGGCGGCCGCACCGATCTCGAGGCGCGCGTGCTGCGCCACGTGTCCGACAGTTTCACCGAGGACCCGGTGCGCGTGCTGCGCGCGGCGCGCTTCGCGGCGCGCTTCGCCGGCCGTGGCTTCCGCATCGCCGACGAGACCATGGAGCTCATGCGCCGCATGACCGTCTCCGGCGAAGTGAGCGCGCTCACGCCCGAGCGGGTGTGGCAGGAGACCGAGCGCGCGCTCGCCGAGGACCGCCCGGAGGTGTTCTTCGCGACGCTGCGCGACTGCGGCGCGCTCAAGATCATCTACCCCGAGGTCGACGCGCTTTACGGCGTGCCGCAGCCGCCCAAGTGGCACCCGGAGATCGATACCGGCGTACACGTCATGCTCGCGCTCGCCTGCGCGGCGCGCAGCCGTGCCTCGAGCGCCGTGCGCTTCGCGGTGCTCATGCACGATCTCGGCAAGGCGCGCACGCCGCGCGAGCTCTGGCCGAAGCATCACGGCCACGAGGAAGCCGGCGTGCCGCTGGTCGAGGCCGTGGCCGATCGCCTGCGGGTCCCGGGCACGCACCGCGAGCTGGCAATCCTCGCCGCGCGCGAGCACACGCTGGTGCACCGGGCGCTCGAGCTGCGCCCGGAGTCCGTGCTGAAGCTGCTGCAGGAGTGCGACGCGTTCCGCCGCCCCGAGCGCTTCGCGGAGCTCCTGCAGGCGTGCGAAGCCGACGCCCGCGGCCGCACCGGGCGCGAGGCACAGCCGTACCCGCAGGCGGCCTATCTCAAGGCGGCGCTCGCCGCGGCGGGGGCCGTGACGATCCCGGAGGCCGAGCGGCGGGGACTCAAGGGTCCGGCTATCGGCGCCGAGATGAAGCGGCGGCGGCTCGCGGCCGTGAGCGAGGTCAAGGCGGCGGCGCTGCCCGCACCCTGAGGACGCCCGCCTCGCGCTAGCGCATCGCCCCCGTCGCCACGAGCACGAGCAGCGTCGAGCCGAGCGCGATGCGGTACCACGCGAACAGAGTGAAGCGGTGCGACTGCACGTAGCGCAGCAGCCACTTCACCGCGATGAATGCCACCACCATGGAGACCGCGAAGCCGACCGCGACCGCGTTCCAGTCCTCACTGCCCGCCTGCCCGCGTGCCTTCAGGAGCTCGTACCCGGTGGCGGCGAACATGGTGGGGATCCCCACGAGGAACGCGAACTCGGTGGCCGCGGGCCGCAGGGTGAGCCCGGCGAGCATGGCGGCGAAGATCGTCGACGCCGAGCGCGAGGTACCCGGAAACACGGCCGCGAGGATCTGACAGAGGCCGACCCAGACGGCGACGTTCCAGGTGACCAACGAGCTCTGCGGGCGGCGCGCGACGTAGGCCTCGATGACGAGGATCAATATTCCGCCGATTAAAGTGGCGAGCGCGATCGGCAGCACCGATTCGGGCAGCTTCCACCCGAGGCGCGTCGCAATGAAGCCGCCGGTTGCGGTAATGAGGAAGGCGGCGACGAGCTTTGTCAGGTAGTCGCGCTGCGCGGGCCGGTTGAAGTGCATCAGCAGATCGAGCAGGCGGCGCCAGTAGATCAGCACGATCGCGAGGATGGCGCCCGCCTGGATCGAGACGTTGAAGAGCTCGCTCCGCTCCCCCAGCCAGCGCTCTGCGATCAGCAGGTGTCCGGTGCTCGATATCGGCAGGAACTCGGTGATGCCTTCGATGATCCCGAGGATCACGGTGTTGAGGGTGTCGGACACGGGCGTGGACTTCCTGGTCGGATCGGGGGCGCCATCTTAACCGCCGAACGTGCGCAGGGCCCGCGCGCCGCGTCACAGCGAACGCCGCAGATCCTGGAGCGTAAAGCCCTCGAGCGGCGCCGCGTAACCGCGCGCGAGGGCCATGGCCTTGAAGGCCTCGCCCATCTCCTCCGGCATCACGAGGCGGCGCGCCTCCCCGGCGAGCCGCGCCCGGCGCACGGCGTCGGGTGCCGCGGCCACGATGCGCTCGACGCCGAGCGCGAGCAGAAACGCGGCCTGCGTCGCGAAGCCTGACACCTCGAGCCCGGCGAGCGTGGCGGCCTCGGCGACGCGCGTGAAGTCGACCCAGGCGGTGATGTCCTGGACGCCCAGGTTGATGAACGGGTCGTCGTGGGCACGCTGCCGGAAGTGGCAGCGGAGCGTCCCCGCGACACGTTGCGCGTGGTAGTAGTGAGAGCGTGGCAGGCCGTAGTCGAAGAGCAGTACGACGCCCCGCTCGAGGCATCCGGCGAGCGTCGCGATCCACGGCGCGATGCGCAGATTGACCTCCGAGGTGTAACCCTCGGGGAGTGAGCGCGGCGGCGTCCCGAACAGTGCCGCGCAGGCCTGCGCCAGCGCGGTGTCGGGCGGCCCTTCGGCCGTGTGCAGCGCGCCGCTGACACTCAGCGCGACGCCGAGCTCCTGCACCGTCCCGCCGCGCAACCCGAAGCGCCGCACCGGCAGCGCATCCGCCACCTCGTTGGCGAGGACCACCCCGCGCAGCGGCGTCTGCGGCAGCTGCTCGAGCCACGCGACGCGCGCACGCAGGTGCGGCGCGAGCAGCTCGAGGCGCGCGCGCTGACGGGCAGCGAGATCGCCCGACACCTCGAGGATCGCGTAGCGCTCCGGCAGCACCCCCTCGGCATCGAGCGCGGCGAGGATTGCGGCCGCGAGCGCCCCGGTGCCGGCGCCGAGCTCGAGGATCTGCCCGCCGGTCGCGCGCAGCACCTGCGCGCACTGCGCAGCAACGCAGCGGCCGAAGAGCTCCGAGACCTCCGGAGCGGTGACGAAATCCCCGCCACTGCCGAGCTTCCAGCTTCCCGCGCTGTAGTAGCCGAGTCCCGGCGCATAGAGCGCGAGCTCCATGAAGCGCTCGAAGGAGAGCCAGCCGCCCGCGGCGGCGAGCTCGGTGCGGATGAGCGCGGCGACCGCCTCGCTGTGGCGCTCCTCGTCGGCGCTGAGAGCGGGAAGCATTGAGCGCGCGCCTGATGGAGTCATAATCGGCGCCCATGGCCCGAGCTGAACCCGAGCCGCCCGAGGCACTGCCGGCGCCGAGCAACGTGCTCGCCGGCAAGACCGCGCTGGTTACCGGCGCAGCGCGCCGTGTCGGCGCGACCATCGTGCGCGTGCTGCACGGGGCCGGCGCCAACGTCCTGGTTCACTACCACAGCTCCGCCGAGGATGCCGCGCGGCTGGTCGCCGAGCTCAACGCGGCGCGCTCCGCTTCCGCGACCCTCGCCGAGTGCGATCTGCTCGACCTGACGCAGCACTCGGGTCTCGTCCGCACCGCGGTCGAGGCCTTCGGGGCGCTCGACATCCTGGTGAACAATGCCTCGACCTTCTACCCCACCCCGGTCGGCGACATCACCGCGATCGATTGGGACGATCTGGTGGGAACGAACCTGAAGGCGCCGCTGTTCCTCTCGCAGGCGGCCGCCCCCGCGCTGCATGAGCGCAACGGACTCATTATTAATCTGGCCGATATCCACGGCATGCGGCCGCTGCGCCGCTACCCCGTGTACAGCCTCGCCAAAGCCGGCGTCATCATGCTGACCCTGTCCCTGGCGCGTGAGCTCGGCCCGCACGTGCGGGTGAATGCCATCGCGCCAGGTCCGGTCATGTGGCCCGAGGACGGCATGGATGCCGCGCTGCAGGCGAGGATCCTCGCACGCACGGCGTTGAAGCGACCCGGCTCGGCGGTCGATGTGGCGCGGGCGTGCCTGTTCTTCGCGACCGAGGCACCGTACGTCACCGGCCAGATCCTCGCGGTCGACGGCGGGCGCAGCATCGGCTGGTGACACGGCTCAGCTTCCCGGGCCGAGCGGACGGGTCAGCCGCTCCAGGGGATGTGCGTCCCGGTCGAAGCGGCGCCACAGCTCGCCGACGCTGAGTCGCGCGGTCGGGTGCATGACCTCGGGGGCGAGCTCGGCGAGCGGACCCAGCATGTAGGCCCGCTTCACCAGGTCCGGGCGCGGGAGCTTCAGTCCCGGCTCCTCGCATACCAGGTCGCCGTAGAGCAGCACGTCGAGGTCCATGGAGCGCGGCGCCCAGCGCGGCGCTTCGCGCGGGCGGCCGCAGCGTGCCTCGATCGCGTGCAAGCGCTCGAGAACCGCCCGCACCGGCAGTGTGGTAGTGAAGCCCGCGACCAGGTTGATGAAGTCCTCACCCTCGAAGCCGAGCGCGCGATTGCGATACCAGGACGAGAAGCGCACGCCGGGAAAGGCGCGCTCGAGCTCCGCGACCGCCTGGCTCATGTGGCGTTCGGGCTCGACGTTGCTGCCCGCCGCGACGTAGACCTCCGGCATGGATCGGCCCTCAGCGCGGCAGGTCGGCGCGCGTGCGCTCGATGTCCACTCCGACGTCGCGCGAGTTGCGGATGGCGCCCGGCTTGTTGAGCGAAATGCGCACCCACTCGACCCCGAATTCCTCGAGGATGAGGAGCGCGAGCCGGTGCGCGAGCGTCTCCACCAGCTTGAACTCCGAGGCGCCGATGAACTCCAGCGCCCGCTTGGCCACTTTCTTGTAGTCGAGCGTGTCGGCGACCTCGTCGGTGAGCGAGGCGTGCCGGCAATCGACCGGCATCTCGAGATCCACCACGACCGTCTGACGGACGCGCCGCTCCCAGTCGATGAAGCCGATGATGCAGTCGGCGGTCAGGCCGTGGAGGAAGATGCGGTCGCCGGAGTGCTGTGTCATGGCAGCTGCGGGAGCGAGGCGAGCGGCCATTGCGCGCGCGCTTCGATGGCCAGCCCGCCACGCTGTCCGGCCTCGAGGCGCGCCAGCCCGGCCACCGCGATCATCGCCGCATTGTCGGTGCAGAACTCGATGCGCGGATAGTACACGCGCGCCCCGTGCGCGCGCGCGGCCTCCGTCAGCTGCTCGCGCAGGGCGCGATTGGCGCCGACGCCGCCGGAGACCACCAGCACGCTGAGGCCGGTGTAATCGAGTGCGCGCAGCGCCTTGGCGCTCAAGGTGCCCGCGATCGCCTCCTCCACGGCGCGCGCCATGTCGGCGCGCCGCTGCTCGGTGAGCGGCGCGGCGCGCACCGCATGCAGCACCGCGGTCTTCAGGCCCGAGAAGCTGAACTCGAGCCCGGGGCGATCGAGCATGGGGCGCGGAAACACGTAGGCCCCGGGCGTGCCGCGGCGGGCGATCTCAGAGAGCTGCGGCCCGCCGGGATACGGCAGCCCGAGGAGCTTGGCGGTCTTGTCGAAGGCTTCGCCGGCGGCGTCGTCGCGCGTCTCGCCGAGCAGGCGATAGCTGCCGATGCCGGCGACCTCGATGAGCTGGGTGTGACCGCCGGAGACCAGCAGCGCGACATGCGGGAAGGGTGGCGGATCGCTCTCGAGCAGCGGCGCGAGCAGGTGTCCCTCGAGGTGATGCACGCCGATCGCCGGGATTCTCCAGGCGTAGGCGAGACTCGCGCCGAGCGCAGCTCCGGTCAGCAGCGCGCCGATCAGACCCGGGCCCGCCGTGTACGCGATGCCGGAGAGATCCTGAGGAGCTGTGGCCGAGCGCGCCAGGGCCGCCTTCACCAGCGGCAGGAGCCGGCGCACGTGATCGCGCGAGGCGAGCTCGGGCACCACGCCCCCGTAGGTGCGATGCAACTCTACCTGGCTGTAGAGCTCGTGCGACAGCAGCCCCGCCTCAGCGTCCAGCACCGCGGCGGCGCTCTCGTCACAGGAGGATTCGATGGCGAGCACGCGCATGGAGGGAAATTCTAGACCATCCCCAAGGCCGCGCGGGCCGCGGGCTGTGCATGTATAGTCGGCTCAAGATGTGCTCGAGCACACTAACGGGGCGTGCGCCGACGCGCCGGCTTGCATTGCCCCAGTTATCCGTCGCCCTCGCGTTGCCGCTGCTGACGCTCTTTACGACGGCCGCAGCGGCCGGCGAGCCCTGCAAGGCCAGTCTCATCGGAGAGCTTCCCGTCACGATGGAGGGCACGCGCCCAATCGTGCACGCGGCGATCAACGGCACGGACGAGTCGTTCGTCGCCGATAGCGGCGCGTTCTACAGCATGCTGACACCCGCGGCCGCCGAGGAGCTCCACCTGCGTGTCATGACTACGCAGGGGTACCTCACCGGGGTTGGCGGCACCGCGCGCGTCGGGATCACGACGGTCAAGAAGTTCACGATCTTCAAGGTCGACGTGCACGACGTGGAATTTCTCGTCGGAGGCAACGATCTGAGCCACGGGGCAGTCGGGCTCCTGGGACAGAATGTCTTCCGGATCGGCGACGTGGAGTACGACCTCGCGAACGGCATGATCCGTATCCTGAAAACGCTCGGGGACTGCAGGAATGTCGGCCTCGCCTATTGGGCGAGCTCCAAGGGCCTGCCGTACTCGGAGACCGACATTGACTTCGCCGACAGGATGCGGCCGCATACGACCGGCAGTGCCTACGTGAACGGCACCAAAATCCGTGTTCTTTTCGATACGGGTGCAGCGGCCTCAATCATAAGCCTGAGTGCGGCAAAGCACGTCGGCGTCACGCCGGACAGCCCCGGAGTGAAGCCCGGGGGCAGCTCCTCCGGTATCGGCCCAGGCCTGGTTCGCACCTGGATCGCCCCGTTTGCGAGCTTCAAGATCGGCGACGAGGAAGTCCGCAACACCCACCTGCGCATCGGCGATGAGCGGGTAGCCAACTGGGACATGCTGATCGGTGCGGACTTCTTTCTCTCCCATCGCATTCTGGTTGCGAGCAGCCAGCGCAAGCTCTATCTCACCTATAACGGCGGCCCGGTATTCAATCTCACGACGATGCCGGAGTCCGCACTGGGCACGCCTGAGCCGGGCGGGGTCCCGGGCGGCACGGAGCCGCCGGTGCCTGCACCGGCCTCCGGCGCGGCCGCGGCGCAGCCCGCATCCGAGGAACCGCCCGATGCTGCCGGATATGCACGCCGCGGCAGCGCCACCGCCGCGCGCCGCGACTATCAGCACGCCATCGCCGACCTCACGCGCGCCATCGAGCTCGCACCTGGCGAAGCGACCTACCACTACGAGCGCGGCATGGCGCACTGGCAGAACAAGGAACCGGATAAGGCGCTCGAGGACTTCGGCGCGGCGATCGGGATCAAGCCCGACGATGTGCCCGCGCTCGTGGCACGTGCGGAGCTGCGAGCCGGGCGGCGTGATCCCGTCGAGTCCATTCGCCCCGACCTGGATGCGGCCGACCGCGCGGCGCCCAAGGCGGCGGAAATACGCCTTGCCCTCGGCCATCTATTCGAGTCTGTGCGTGACTACCCGGCGGCGATCGCGCAATACGATCGCTGGATCGACGCTCGCGGCCCCGATGACGTCCAGATGCCGGCTGCCCGCAACTCGCGCTGCTGGGTGCGCGCACTGACAGGGCAGCAGCTCGACCGGGCGCTCGCCGATTGCAGCGCCGCCGTGCACGCGCGGCCGAAGGTGGCAGCGTTTCACGACAGCCGCGGACTCGTCTACCTGCGCCAGGGCGAATACGCCAAGGCGGTCGCCGACTACGACGCCGCGCTCGCGCTCAATCCGAAGCTCGCCTGGTCGCTGTACGGGCGCGGACTCGCGCGGCAGCACCTCGGGCAGGCGGCGCCGGGCGCGGCCGATGTCGCCGCGGCGACCGCGCTGTTCCCCAAGATCGCCGAGGAAGCCGCGAGCCACGGGCTCGTGCCGTGACGCGCTACGCATCCGTGTAGTGCCCCAGCTACAACGCTGCTCCCGGGAACGCCCGGCGCGAACCGGCGCGATTGAAGTCGAATTTTCGCGCGCGTAGCATCCGCGAGCGGGCGACGAAACCAACACGTCGCCAACAATCAACAGCAAGGAAAAATCACATGACACCGCGCACCGCCGGATGGGCTCTCGTGCTGGCAGCGTTACTCTCGCCGCTCGTCGCGCACGCCCAGAAAAAGAACTTCCCGTATCTCGAGGCGACCGTCGCCCAGCTCGAGGCCGCGATGGCGGCCGGGTCTCTGACTTCCGAGCAGCTGACCCGGGCCTACATTCAGCGCATCGCGCAGCTCGACCAGGGCGGCGCGGGCGTCGGGGTTAACGCGCTCATCGAGCTGAATCCGGACGCGCTCGCCCTCGCGCGCCAGGCCGACGCGCTGCGCCGGCAGGGCAAGGTGCTCGGACCCCTGCACGGAATTCCGGTGCTGCTCAAGGCCAACATCGACACCGGCGACAAGATGCAGACCACCGCGGGCTCGCTCGCGCTGCAGGGCACGCCGCCCGCCAATGACTCGACCGTGGCCGCGAACCTGCGCGCCGGCGGCGCCGTGATCCTCGGCAAGACCAACCTGTCGGAATGGGCGAACTTCCGCTCCTTCTTCTCCGTGAGTGGCTGGTCCGCGGTGGGCGGTCAGACCCATAACCCCTACGGCCTCGATCGCAATCCGTGCGGCTCGAGCTCGGGCTCGGGCGCCGCCGCGTCCGCCAACTTCGCCACCGTGTCGATCGGCACCGAGACCGACGGCAGCATCGTCTGTCCCGCGAATGCCAACGGCGTGGTCGGCATCAAGCCCACCGTGGGCCTCACCAGCCGCGCCGGGGTGGTACCCATCTCGCACACGCAGGACACCATCGGTCCCCATGGGCGCACGGTGGCCGATGCCGCCGTCACGCTCGGCGTCATGCAGAGCCGCAGCTACGACGGCCGCGATCCGGCGACCGGCGGCGTGCCGCTCGGCTGGCAGGGACGCTTCACGCGGCCGTCCAACATTCCGGCCGACTACACGCAGTTCCTCAAGCCGAACGGACTCGCGGGTGCGCGGCTCGGCGTGACGCGGCAGGGGATCGACAACGCGCCGGCGCAGGTCGTGGCGGCCTTTGAGTCCGTGCTCGCGGCGCTCAAGGCGGCTGGTGCGACCGTGATCCAGCTCGACGGCCCGAACGCCGACGTCGCGCCGGCTTTTACCTTCCCGCCGGCGACCGGCGAGCTGCTGGTCCTCGAGTACGACTTCAAGAGTGACCTGCAGGCCTACTTCGCGACCCGCGTCGGGGTACCGATGGCGGGCAAGACGATCGCCGATGCTGTCGCGTTCAACAATGCCAACGCCGATGCGGAAATGCCCTTCTGGGGGCAGGAGATCTTCGAGGAGACAGCGGCGCTGCTGCCGGGTGCCGATACTCCGCAGCCCGATGCGACCTTCCTTCAATTCCCGGGCATGACCTATAACCAGGCGTTGGCGGCCGATCAGGCGGCAACGGTCAACGGCATCGACCTCGCGCTCTCCACCTATCACCTCGATGCGGTGGTGGCGCCGACCGACAACCCGGCCTGGTCGACCGATCTGCTGTACGGCGATCACTTCGTCTTCGGCAGCTCGGGACTCGGCGCTCCAGGCGGCTATCCCTACGTGCAGGTGCCGGCGGCGAACGTGTTCGGCATTCCGCTCGGCATCACCTTCTTTGGCACCGCCTTCAGCGAGCCGAAGCTGATCACGCTCGCCTCGGGCTTCGAGGCGGCCACCCAGGCTCGGGCCAAGAACCTGCCGCAGCTCACGCCCACGATCCCCGACGACCACATCCAGGGCGTGCCGCTCAACGTGCAGCGCGGCCAGGATCCGAAGAAGCCGGCGGGCTGGAGTCCGCACCATCTGTAGCGCGGAGCGAGTGCCCGGTGGCAGATACGTAGTGGGGGGAGGGTCCGGCGCCTGCACGGTGCCGGACCCCTCGTCTCTCGCTCTCTTCTGAAGCTCTTCTGAAGTCGCGCAGACGTCACCGGGTGCCGTGCTTCTTTGCCTTTGCTGCGCCGCTCTCGTAGAATCCCCCGCCCCCGAGCGGCGTGGCCTTCGGACACCACCTTCGGGCGCGGGATAAATATCCTTATCTGTCAATGACCTGAGGTTTCGATGCCGAGCGTGCGAGTGCGTGAGAACGAGTACTTCGATGCCGCCCTGCGGCGCTTCAAGCGCGCCTGCGAGAAGGCCGGCATTCTCACCGAGCTCCGGCGCCGCGAGTTCTATGAAAAGCCCACGCAGGAACGCAAGCGCAAGAAGGCAGCGGCCATCAAGCGCCACATGAAGCGCGTCTCCCGCGACGGCGTGCGCAGCTCCCGTTGACGCAGGCGCCTCCCATGGCGCTCAAGGATCGCATCACCGAGGACATGAAGACGGCGCTGAAGGCCGCCGACAAGGAGCGCCTGAGCACCATCCGCCTGGCGCTCGCCGCCATCAAGCAGCGCGAGGTCGACGAGCGCATCACGCTCGATGATGCGCAGGTGCTGGCGGTGCTCGACAAGATGATCAAGCAGCGCCGCGAGGCCATCGCCCAGTTCCAGAGCGGCGGGCGCGCGGATCTGGTCGCCAGGGAAACGGCCGAGATCGGCGTGCTGCAGGGCTACCTGCCCGCGCAGATGAGCGAGGCCGAGCTCGATGAGCTCATCGCGCAGTCGATCGCCGCGGCCGGCGCCACCTCGGTCAAGGATATGGGCAAGGTCATGGCGCTGGTGAAACCGAAGGCCCAGGGGCGCGCCGATCTCGGCGCCGTCAGCGCCCGGGTCAAGCAGAAGCTCAGCTGATTCCTTTATAGTCGCAGCGCGACGGCCCCCCAGGCGCCGCACCCCTTCGAGCAGTGGGACGCATTCCCCAGCATTTCATCGACGAGCTCATCGCCCGCGCTGACATCGTGGAGGTGATCGGCTCGCGCGTGCAGTTGAAGAAGTCGGGGCGCGAGTGGAAGGCCTGCTGCCCGTTCCACAACGAAAAGACTCCTTCTTTCTGGGTGAGTCCCGACAAGCAGTTCTATCACTGCTTCGGGTGCGGCAAGCACGGTACGGTGCTCGGCTTCCTCATGGACTACGATCACCTCGCCTTCCCCGAGGCGGTCGAGGAGCTCGCCGGGCGCCTGGGTCTTGAGGTGCCGCGCGAAGGAGCGCCGGAGGGCGGCGCGCCGCGCGCCGACGAGCAGCTCTACGACCTGATGGCGCGCGTCGCGCGGTTCTACGTCGAGGGCCTCGGGCGCGAGGCGCGGGCGCGCGACTACCTGGCGAAACGCGGGCTCTCCGCCGCGACGCTCGAGCGCTTTCAGATCGGCTACGCGCCCAATTCGTGGAACGAGGTGCTCAAGCGCTTCGGCGCGGACGACGCGCAGCGGCGGCGCCTCTCCGAGACCGGGCTCATCATCGAGCGCGAGCGCGGCCAGGCGCAATTCAGTGACCGGCACTACGACCGCTTCCGCGACCGCATCATGTTTCCGATCCGCGATTCCCGCGGCCGGGTCATCGCCTTCGGCGGCCGCATCATAGATGCCGGCGAGCCCAAGTACCTGAACTCACCGGAGACCGTGTTGTTCCACAAGGGCCGCGAGCTCTACGGCCTCTACGAGACGCGCCGGGCGCGTTCCAACCTCAAGCGTCTCGTCGTCGTCGAAGGCTACATGGACGCCGTACGGCTGCATCAGGACGGCATCGACTACGCGGTGGCGACGCTCGGCACCGCCACCACGGCCGAGCACTTCCGCCGCATCTTCCGCCTGGTGCCCGAGGTGATATTCGCCTTCGACGGCGATCGCGCCGGGCGCGCAGCGGCGTGGCGCGCGCTGCAGCAGGCGCTGCCCGAGGCGCGCGAGGGGCGCGAGATCCGCTTCCTGTTCCTGCCCGAAGGCCACGATCCCGACACGCTGGTGGCCGCCGAGGGGTCCGCCGCGTTCGAGCAACGCCTGACTCAGGCGTTGCCACTCTCCGAGTACCTGGTGCGCGAGCTCAGCGAACAGGCCGACCTGAGCCACGCCGACGGGCGCGCGCGCTTCGCCGAGAGTGCGCGGCCGCTGTATCAGAAGGTGCCCGCGGGCGTTTACCGCGAGCTGCTGCTCGGACGGCTCGCACAGGTCGTGGGCCTCGCGCCGCAGCGGCTCGAGGAACTCTGGAGCAAGGCGCCGGGCGCGCCGCCAGCATCGACCGCGGCACCATCCGCGTCACGGGCACCGGCGCGCACCCGCACGAGCGCTGGCCGCGGAAGCCTGGTGCGCCAGGCGATCGTGCGGCTGGTGCACTTCCCGTCGATCGCCGCCGAGGTGAGCCCGGCGGAGCGCTCCGGGCTCGACGCATCGGAAGAGGCGGGCATCCAGCTGCTGCGCGAGCTCCTCGACAACCTGCGGGAGCAGCCGGCGCAGATCTCCGCCCAGGTCATCCAGCGCTGGGCCGGGCGCGAGGGCGGCGAGTCGCTGCAGAAGCTCCTCGAGCGTGAGGAGGTCATCACGGATGCGGCCGCGGCGGCGGGGGAGCTGCGCGGCGCGCTCGTCAAGCTCGCGGATCTGGCCGCGGAGCGGCGCCTGCAGGCGCTCGAGGCGAAGAGCCGCTCGGGAGCCCTCACGGAACACGAGCTTCAGGAATTTCAAAGACTTATCTCCATTCTGAGCGCCCGCGAGGCCCGGCGTGGCTAAGCGGAATTTGGCGTTTAGCCACTTGTCAAATAGAATTGCGGGCTTTGTCCAGACCCCCCTTGCGCCGGCTGCTTTTCGCCAGCACATAGGGGAACGAAGCCCACCGCGCCCCCCGGACACATGACACGCAAGCACAAGCCCCAGACTACGCACAAGAAGCGCCCGTCCGCACACGCCCCTAAGGTCACAAAGTCGGCTGCCACCCACAAGGCAGTAGCGGCGGTGGCGAGCCTGCGCGAGAAGGAGCGCGCGCACGCGGCGGCGGCTGCCGCGCGCAAGGGTGGCGCGCCGCTGCGCACTCAGGGTGCGCACGGCAAGGTGAACGACAGTCCCCGTCCCGCCGACGCCCGGCACGCGCCGGGCAAGCCGGGGAGCGACAAGCGCGCGCCGGCGCCCGAGCGGCGCGTGGGCGTCATGCCGGAGGACCGGCAGTCGCAGCTGAAGCTGCTGATCGCGCGCGGCAAGGAGCAGGGCTACCTCACCTACGCGCAGGTCAACGACCACCTGCCGTCCGAGATCGTCGATCCCGAGCAGATCGAGGACATCGTCAACACCATCAACGACATGGGCATTCCGGTGTACGAGAAGGCACCGGATACCGAATCGCTGCTGGCGAGCGAGCCCTCCGCTCCCGCGGATGAGGAGGCGATCGAGGAAGCGGCCGCGGCGCTCGCCGCGCTCGACGCCGAGCTCGGCCGCACCACCGATCCGGTGCGCATGTACATGCGCGAGATGGGCACCGTGGAGCTGCTCACCCGTGAGGGCGAGATCCGCATCGCCAAGCGCATCGAGGAAGGTCTCGATGCGGTGCGCAGCGCACTCGCCATGTACCCGGCGACCTACGACTTCCTGCTGCGTGCCTACGAGCCGGTGAAGGCCGGCCAGGCGCGCCTCGTCGACGTGATCGTCGGCTTCATCGACCCGAATGCGCCCGACGTGATCGCGCAGCCGCAGAATCCCACCAAGGTGGAAATCGTCGCGGCCGAGGAGAAGTCGGAGGACGAGGAGGAAGGCGATGAGGACGGCGACAGCGAGGAGGAAGCCATCGACACCGGCCCGGATCCGGTCGAGGCTGCCGCGCGCTTCGCCAGCATCGCCAAGATCCACAACCAGGTGCTCGGCTCGATCGCCAAGCTCGGCGCCAAGGACGTAAAGACGCTGCGCCAGCGCAAGCGGCTCGCCGATCAGTTCATGGAGCTGCGGCTCTCGCCGCGCATGTTCGATGCGCTGATCCTCAATCTCCGCACTCACGTGGCGGAGGTCCGCCAGCTCGAGAAGGAGATCATGATCATCGCGGTGCGCGACGCCGGCATGCCGCGCAAGGACTTCATCGCCTCGTTCCCGAAGAACGAGACCAGCCCGCGCTGGCTGGCGCGTCACATCAAGGGCGGCAAGAAGTACTCGGGCCCGCTCGCCCGGTTCCGCGACGAGATCGAGCGGCGGCAGAAGAAGCTGGAGCAGCTCGAGGTGGTCTATCACCTCTCGATCAACGACATCAAGGAAATCAACCGCGAGGTCTCGATCGGTGAGGCCAAGGCACGCCGCGCCAAGAAGGAGATGGTGGAGGCCAACCTGCGCCTGGTGATCTCCATCGCCAAGAAGTACACCAACCGCGGGCTGCAGTTCCTGGATCTGATCCAGGAGGGCAACATCGGCCTGATGAAGGCGGTCGACAAGTTCGAATACCGCCGTGGCTACAAGTTCAGCACCTACGCGACGTGGTGGATCCGCCAGGCGATCACGCGCTCGATCGCCGACCAGGCGCGCACCATCCGCATCCCGGTGCACATGATCGAGACCATCAACAAGCTCAACCGCATCTCGCGGCAGATGCTGCAGGAGATGGGCCGCGAGCCCACCCCGGAGGAGCTGGCGGTGCGCATGGAGATGCCCGAGGACAAGGTGCGCAAGGTGCTCAAGATCGCCAAGGAGCCCATCTCGATGGAGACTCCCATCGGCGATGACGAGGACTCGCATCTCGGGGATTTCATCGAGGACACTTCGGTGGCCTCGCCCATCGATCAGGCCACCATGGAGTCGCTGCGCGAGACCACGCACTCGGTGCTGGCGCAGCTCACGCCGCGCGAGGCCAAGGTGCTGCGCATGCGCTTCGGCATCGACATGAACACCGACCACACGCTGGAAGAGGTCGGCAAGCAGTTCGACGTCACGCGCGAGCGCATCCGCCAGATCGAGGCGAAGGCGCTGCGCAAGCTGCGTCACCCGAGCCGCAGCGAGCAGCTGCGCAGCTTCCTCATGGATGACTGAAAGCCGCCCAGCAGCACTGCAAGGACAGACAGGCCCCGGCGTTGGCGACCACGCCGGGGCCTGTCACTTTCAGGCTGCTAGATTCCGGCCTTGCCGAGTGTGTCGATGATCTCGCGCAGGGTCTCCGCGAGTGCCGGGTGCCCGGCTTCGAAGCGCACCGCGAGTGATTCCAGCCGCGGCGCCACCCCCGCCGGCGTGACGCGCAGCGGATCGGGCACACCCGAGCCCAGGGCACGCTCGAGCTCGCCCGTCACGCCGCCGAGCTGCCGGCGCGACTCGGCATCCACGGAAGGGCTCGCGTTCAGATGCTGTCGCACCCGCGCGAGCATCTCCCGCAGGCTCTGCTGGCTCATCGCCGCGGAACCCTAACTCCCCTGGCCTACCGAGGCATTGAGGGCGGCGGACAGTGCGGCATCGCCGCTGACGAGATCCTTCCAGGTGAGCTCACGCCCCAGACGTTTGCCCTTCTCGGTGAGCTTCAGTCCTTCGGGAGACAGCGTCACCATGAAGGGCTTGCCCTCCACGTCGATCTCGCGCTTGAGTTGCTTGTTGAGCTTGGTAGCCATTGAATCCTCTCACGTTCCCAGTCTGCACGATGGTAACAGCAAACCGCCGGATTGCGCCCGGCGGGCCGCCGACACGCTGCGGCGCGCTATTTAGTCAAGCCCTCGGCCTTCTGCGCTGCGACGACGTTCGGCCGCGCCCCCACGCCGTCAACGTAGCGCTTGAGCTGCGGCCACCTGCCGAGGTCAATGCCGACGTGCTGGCCCCAGCTGAGCACGGTGAACAGGTAGGGATCGGCGACGGTGTATTGCTCGCCCATCACGAACTGCTTCGATCCGAGCGCGCGCTGCAGGTAATCGAGGCGATTGGCAATGTTCTTGCGCACGTACTCCTTCATATCCTCCGGGGCGTCCGCGCGGAACAGCGGCGAGAAGCTCTTGTGGATTTCGGAGTTGATGAAGCTCAGCCACTCCATCAGGCGGTAGCGCTCCATCGTGCCTGCGGCCGGCGCGAGCTTGGCCGCCGGGTTACGGTCGGCGATGTACTGCAGCAGGGTGACGTTCTCGGTCAACACCTCGCCGTTGTCGAGGGTGAGCGCCGGCACGTAGCCCTTGGGATTGACTTCGTTGAAATCCAGACCGTCGGCCGCCTTCTTGGTCTTGCGGTCCACCTTGATCAGCTCGAACTTCAGTCCGGCGTCGCGCAGGGCGATGTCCGAAGCCAGCGAACACGCACCCGTAAGATAGTAGAGCTTCATGTCGATCTCCTTCCTGGCAGCACAGCAGTCCGGGACACCCGGCGTATCCGTCACGCGGGGGTCATGCTAACGTTGCCGGCAGCGATGGCAAGAGGCTCGTGCCATGAAGTCGCTTCTGAATACGGCCGCGATCCTTACTGCTGCGATCGCGCTGGGCGGCTGCCCTGACAAGCGGCCGGAACCCGTTCCCGGCCCGCAATCGACCGCCCTCCCGAGCGCCGCCAGCGCGCGAAGCCCTGAGGCGCAGCGCAGCGCCCCGAGCCACGGGGCGAGCGAAATCTCCTGGTTCCAGGGCACCCTCGAAGAGGCCTTCTCGCACCGCACCTGCAGCGAGCGCGGCGGGTGGTTTCGCTCCTGAGGCCGCCGCCACTGTTACAATTGCGACGGTTGGGCCTGTAGCACAGCGGTTAGTGCAGGGGACTCATCGAGACGGTGCCTTCGCGCGGAAACGCGCGAAGTGGACGGGATGAATTCAGGGAAACCTTCGGGGACTTATCCCATGGCAATCCTGAGCCGAGCCGCCGGTACACCGGCGGAAGGTGCAGAGACTACCTGAGGGCTTCAGCGCCCTTAATAACAGGCACAAGAGCGTCCCGCACCCACACGCGCGACTTGGTGCACGGGTGAAGAGATAGTCCACTCCCGGCGGAAACGCCGGGGCCAAGTGAATCCCTTGGTCGTAGGTTCGAATCCTACCGGGCCCAAACCAACCAAACGGGTCTGTTGCGGACAGATAGGTAACAGATCATTCCGGGGACATAGGAAACACGTTAGCCACGCAGGGTCGCATTGATGCGCCCGGTTCCGTGATCG
>DATMMK010000020.1:0-12264 GCA_035569755.1 Steroidobacteraceae bacterium | reverse complement strand
GACGCCGTGACCGTCAATCCCTACCTCGGAGGCGACTCGCTCGAGCCGTTCCTGAAGCACGCCGACAAGGGCGTCGTGATCCTCTGCCGCACCTCCAATCCCGGCGCGCGCGATCTGCAGGACCTCGAGGTCGGCGCGCGGCGGCTCTACCACGTGGTCGCGGAGCTCGCCGCCACGCGCTGGAACGACCGCGGCAACTGCGCGCTGGTCGTGGGCGCTACCTATCCGCGCGAGCTCGCCGAGGTGCGCCGCATCGTGGGCGCCATGCCGCTGCTCCTTCCGGGCGTCGGCGCGCAGGGGGCGGACGTGGCGCAGGCGGTCGAGAACGGCCAGACGGCGGAAGGCACCGGCCTCATGATGAGCTCCTCGCGCGCCATCCTCTACGGCTCGGCGCGCAGCGCGGGTGCAGACTTCGCCGCCGGCGCGCGCGCGGCAGCCGAGGCGCTGCGCGCACAGATCAACTCGAGCCGCGCCGGGCGGCGTGCCTCATGATCCGTCACGCGACTTTCTGGCTCGCAAGGCTCGCCTCGGGCGCTGCGCTCCTCGCACTCGCCTCCTGCTCGCCGGGCGGCGGCGGGGCGGCCGGGGACCACGCAGGTGCCGCGGCCGAGGGCCCCGTGCTGGTGCGCGGCGGGGGCGCCGATCCCGATTCGCTCGATCCGCAGAAAGTCAGCGGCACCGAGGCCCAGGGCATCGTGCGGGACCTGTGCGAGGGGCTCACGACGCTCGACAAGAGCGCGGCGGTCGCCCCCGGCGTCGCGAGCCACTGGAGCGTGAGCGCCGACGGCAAGGTCTATACGTTCACGCTCCGACCGGAGGCGCGCTGGTCAAACGGCGAGCGGGTGGTCGCGGCGGATTTCGTGGCGGGCCTGCGCCGCCTGGTCGATCCCGCGACCGCCTCGGGCTACGCGCAGTACGCCGACGTCATCGCCAACACCGACGACATCGTCGCGGGGAGAAAGCCACCGGAGACCTTAGGCGTCGCCGCACCCGACGACTCGACCGTGGTGGTGACCCTCGCCGCCCCGGCGCCGTACCTGCCGTCGCTCCTCTCCCATCCGAGCACCTGCCCGGTGCACCGGCCGACGCTCGCGAGCCACCCGGACGGCTTTGCGCGCCCCGGGGTCATGGTCTCCGACGGCGCCTTCGCTCTCAGGGAATGGGTGCCGGGCTCGTACATCCTCGCGACGCGCAACCGTTACTACTGGAACGACGCCGCGACGCGGCTCGCGGCGGTGAAGTACCTCATCATCTCGGATGAGAACGCGGAGCTCGCCCGCTACCGAAGTGGCGAGCTGCAGGTCACGGCCGTGGTGCCGCGCGGGCAGTTCGACTGGATCCGGGAGTACCTCGCCGGCGAGCTGCACATCTGCCCGCAGCTCTCGACCTATTACTACGGCTTCAACCTGCGCCGCGCGCCCTTCCGGGACCAGCGCAAGCTGCGCCGCGCGCTTTCGCTCGTCATCGACCGCGAGAAGCTCACCACGCTCGTCCTGCGGGTCGGAGAGCTGCCGGCCTACGGCTGGGTGCCGCCGGGGATCGACAACTACACGCCGCAGTCGTTCGATTACCGGGGCGAGGCGCTGCCCGCGCGCGTCGCCGAGGCGCAGCGCCTGTATGCCCAAGCGGGCTATTCGCGCGCGCGGCCCCTCTCGCTCGAGCTCGCCTACAACGCGGGCGAGGTGCACACCAAGCTCGCCATCGCCGTCGCCTCGATGTGGAAGGAGGCGCTCGGCGTCGAGGTGCGCCTCACCCAGGTCGAGTTCAAGACGCTGCTGCAGGACATCGCACGCGGCGACGTGGAGCTCTTCCGCTCGAGCTGGGCGGGCGACTACAACGACCCCTATACCTTCGCGCAGTACCTGAAGGGCGACTTTGCCCTCAACCTGCCGCGCTACAAGAGTGCCGCGTACGATGCGCTGGTGACCCGCGCCGCCGCCGAGGTCGACCAGGGCAGGCGGCGCGCGCTGCTCGAGGAGGCCGAGCGGACGATGCTGGCCGACCACGCGCTGATGCCGCTTTATTTCTACGTCACCAAGCACCTGGTGAAACCACAGGTCCTGGGGTGGTACGACAACGTCATGAACGTCACCTACAGCAAGGACCTGGGGCTCAAACCATGAACTGGCATCTGTTTGCCGGATTTCTCGCCATCACCCTCGTGCTGCTGCTCGCGCCGGGCCCGATCGTGACGCTCGTGATCTCGACCTCCGCAACGCGCGGCATGCGCGCGGGTCTGATCACGGTCGCCGGCACCTCGACCGGCAATGCGATTCTCATCGCGGCGATCGCGCTCGGCTTGAGCTGGGTGCTCTCGCACGCGGTCTATCTCTTCGAGGCGCTGCGCTGGCTCGGAGCGGCCTACCTCGTGTGGCTCGGGGTGCAGGCCTGGCGCCACGCCGGCGCGCCCGCGCCGCGCGTGGCCGGCAACCACGTGCACTTCCGGCGCGGCCTGCTGGTGGCGCTCTCGAACCCCAAGACCATCGCCTTCTTCACGGCATTCCTGCCGCAGTTCGTCGATCCCGCGCTGCCGGCGGCGCGCCAGCTCACCGTGATGTGCGCGGTCACCGTGCTGCTCGCGGCGTTGAGCGATTCCTGCTGGGCCATCGCCTCGGGCCTCGGGCGCGCCTGGTTCATGGCACCGTCGCGCGCGAAGCTCCTCGGGCGCGCCTCGGGACTCACGCTCATCGGCGGGGGAATCTGGCTGTCGCTCGCGCGGCGACCGGGTTAAAGCAACGTGTGCGCGATCTCGCACTGGCCGGTGTCGTTCGACCAGGTGCTCTGCATCGCGTAGGCGCCGTTCCCCATGGTGACATCCGCCGAGGCGCCCTGGCCGCTGCCAATCCAGGCGCACTCATCGCCGGTCTCCTCTCCAGCGGCGGTGGTCCAGCCGCCGGGCGGATTCTGATCGGTGAGGGTCTCGGCGTACTCGTGGCCGCCGACGATGGAAAAGCCGTCGAGCGCTCCCGCGGCGCCCGCGTTGACGAAGCTCGTTCCGCAGCTGCTGCCGGCGTCGCTGACGTAGGGCATGTTGCTGTAGGCGATGTCGCCATCCGCGGAGGGGGTGAAGTCATGCCAGGCGCAGAAGTTCGAGCCCGCCAGCCCGAACCCGTCAGGATGAGTGCCGGACGGCGACACGATGAGGTACTGCACGTAGCGGTTGGCGGCCGCCGAGGTGTTGCCAAAGTGCTGCGCCGCCCGCACCGCTTCCTGCGCGAGCTGCTCAGGCGTCGCGCTGGCGGGTGAGGGCGCGTCGGTATCGAACCAGACTCCGGCGAGCGCGCCGCCCTGCGGGTAGCCGACGTGCGGGGTATTCGCGGGGGCGCAGCTGCTCGCCCCCTTGAGCACACTCGGGCCATCGCAGTACTGCGTCATGGTGCCCGACCACAGCTCGCGCCCGGTGCCGATGCCCTGAAACAAGCGCTGCAGGTACGGGGCGGCACCGGCCGGATCGCCGCCGCTCGCCCACTGGCTGCCGTAGAACACCAGGTACACGCGCGGCACGCCGCTCGTGACTCCGATGCCGTCGACGCCCCCGCCGAACACCAGCATCGCGCCGCTGACCGCTGCCTGCGCTTCCCGCCGTGACGCCTTCCAGGCGAGGATCAGTCGCTGCGCCTCGCGCGTCGGCACCGCTCCGTGCCGGTAGGCGTGGCCGTACCACGGCGCGTAGGGGCATATGAGGCCCGAGGGGGCGGCGGGCGGCGTGACAGTGCAGGCCGCGAGCCAGGCGGCGAGCAGCCACGCCGCGCTTCGCAGTCCGATCGGCCTCGAGCTCCCTGAAGTTCTCATGGCGGTCCCTCCTCATGTGCCTACGCGCCGCCGGGCGCGTTACTTCCCTATACAGAACCCGGCAAAGATACGCCCGAGCAGATCCTCGCTGGTGAACTCCCCGGTGATCTCGCCGAGTGCCGTCTGCGCGGCGCGCAGCTCCTCGGCCACGAGCTCCCCGGCACGCCGCTCGGTGAGCTGCCGTGCGGCCTCCTCGGCGTGCTCGCGGGCGCGTGCGAGCGACTCGAGATGCCGCCGCCGTGCGCTGATCGAGCCGCCCTCGACCGTCTGAAAGCCCATGCAGCCCTTCAAGTGCGCCCGCAGCTCCTCGATGCCCGCGCCGGTGAGGGCCGAGACGTAAAGCTGCGGCGGGGCTGATTCATGGGAAAAATCGCCTGCGGCGATTTTTCGGACAGTAGCTTCGTTGGCGGGCGCCAAAGGCGCGACTTTGGCGCCCTGCGCCACCGCGAGGTCGCACTTGTTGAGCACCAGGGTGACCGGCACGTCGTGAGGCAGCCGCGCCCGCTCCTCGCGGAACGCCTCGGCCGCGGGGTCCTCGGCCGCGTCGATGACGAACAGCACCCGATCGGCGCGCTCGATCTCGGCGCGTGCACGCCGCATGCCCTCCTCCTCGATCGGGTCGCCGGCGTGGCGCAGCCCCGCCGTGTCGAGCACGTGCAGCGGCATCCCGTCGATGGCGACCGGCACGCGCACCACGTCGCGCGTCGTGCCCGGAGTCGCTGTGACGATCGCCGCGTCGTAGCCGGCGAGGCGGTTCAGGAGGCTCGACTTGCCGGCATTGGGGCGGCCGGCGATGACCACGGTCATGCCGTCGCGCAGCAACCTCCCCTGGCGCGCACTCTCCAGCACGCCGCCGAAGTGCGCGCGCAGCGCCTGGAAGCGCTCGGTGAGCTCGCGGTCGGCGAGAAAATCGATCTCCTCCTCCGGAAAGTCGATCGCCGCCTCGACATAGGTGCGCAGGTCGATCACCGCCTCGGTGCGCCCGCGCACCATCGCCGAGAACTCCCCCTGGAGCGAGCGCATGGCGGCGCGCACCGCCTCGCGCGAGCCGGCGTCGATCAGGTCGGCGATCGCCTCGGCCTGCGCGAGGTCGAGCTTGTCGTTGAGAAACGCCCGCTGCGTGAACTCCCCCGCCTGGGCGCGGCGCGCGCCGAGCTCGAGCGCGCGCGCGATGAGCGCCTCGAGCACGAGTGGCCCGCCGTGTGCGTGCAGCTCGAGTACGTGCTCGCCGGTGTAGGAGGCGGGCGCCGGGAAGAACAGCGCGAGTCCCGCATCGATCGGCTCGTGGCGCGCATCGAGGAAGCGCGCGAAGGTCGCGAGCCTCGCGGCCGGCAGCTCCCCGAGCAGCACCGCGGCGATCTCCGGCACCTTGGGGCCGGAGAGCCGCACGATGCCGATGCCGCCCCGTCCCGGAGGCGTCGCGGCCGCCACGATGGTTTCCGTGCGCGTCATATGCGCCCTCGGCCCGAAGGCTACCGCAGTGTTCCCCGCGATGTCGCCTCGAGCGCCACCCTGGGTATGCTGACGGGTAACGTATTCCGCGGAGGCAGCATGTCCGCCTACGAGCTCGCGCAGCTGAACATCGGGATCATCAGGGGACCGATGGACTCGCCCGTCATGGCCGAGTTCGCGGCCAACCTCGAGCGCATCAACGCGCTCGCAGAGCGCTCACCGGGATTCGTGTGGCGGCTGCAGACGCCCGCCGGCAACGCCACCGACATCCGCCCGTTCGAGAACGAGAGCATGCTCGTCAACATGTCCGTGTGGCAGGACGCCGACAGCCTCCGCAAGTTCGTGTACCGTTCGGCGCACGCCGAGATCCTGCGCCGCCGGCGCGAGTGGTTCGAGAGAATGAGCGAGGCGTTCATGGTGCTGTGGTGGGTGCCGTGCGGGCATCGCCCGAGTGTCGAGGAGGCGATCGCGCGTCTCGAGCTGCTGCGCCGCCGCGGGCCGCACCCGGACGCCTTCACCTTTCGCGAGACCTATCCGCCGCCCGATGCCCCGAGCACCGAGCAGCCCGGCGGCTTCGAGGACGAGTGCCCGGCCACCTGAGGCCGGCAACAAGCGCCGCTTGAGGCGCGCTGCCTACGCGCGAGCCGGCCGCCGCGGACATCAGTTGCGATTTGCCGCCAAAGCGCCGATGCGCCGGTTGATGTTCCACTGCTGCGCGATCGAGAGGACCGTGTTCGTGACCCAGTAGAGCACCAGTCCAGCCGGGAAGAAGGCGAATGTCACCGACATCACGAGCGGCATGATCATGAATACCTTGGCCTGCACCGGATCGGGCGGCGCCGGGTTCAGCTTGTACTGCACGAACATCGCCACCGCCATGATGCCCGGCAGGATGAACCACGGATCGCGCGCGGACAGGTCGTGTATCCAGAGCGCAAACGGCGCCTGGCGCATCTCGGCGCTCTCGAGCAGCACCCAGTAGAAGGCGATGAACACCGGAATCTGGATGATGATCGGCAGGCAGCCGGCGACCGGGTTGATCTTCTCGCGCTTGTAGAGGTCCATCATGGCCCGCCCGAGCTTCTCGCGGTCGTCGGCGTAGGTCTCCTGCAGGTTCTTGATGCGCGGCTGCAGCGCCTTCATCCTCGCCATCGAGCGGCCGCTCGCCTCCGACAGCGGATAGAACAGCAGCTTGAGGAGGAAGGTCACGAGGATGATCGCCACGCCCCAGTTGCCGCTCATGCGGTGCACGAAGTTGAGCGCGCTGAACAGCGGCCTCGCCAGGAACCACAGCCGCCCGTAGTCCGCGACGTGATCGAGCCCGGGCGCGGTCGCCTCGAGCGCGCCCTGGAGCTTCGGCCCGATGTAGAGTGTCTCGCTGAACGCGCCCTCTCCGCCGCTCGCCACCGTGCGCGGCGGCCCCTCGGCGGCGAGCAGAAACTGATCGCGGTCGATGTTGAGCGTCAGGTGGTACTCGGCCCCGCGCGGCGGCACGATGGCGCTCACGAAGAAATGCTGAAGCGCGGCGACCCAGCCGCCGGTCACGTCGAGCGCGAGATGGCTGTCCTTCTCGTCGCTCACATCGAGGCGGCGGTACTTGGTGCCGTCCCAGATCGCGGGCCCGTGGAAGGCGTAGCTGTCGGTGTTGAAATACGAGCGCTTGGTGGGCGGGTCGTTGCGCAGGATCTGCGCATAGGAGCGCGCCTGCCACGGCGCGCTGCCGCCATTCTGCACCTGGTACTCGAGGTCGATGCGGTAGCTGCCGCGGCGGAAGACGAAAGTCTTCGTCACGCTGAGGCCATTTCCTCCCTGCCAGGTGAGCGGCACGCGCAGCTCCTTCCCGCCATCGAGCGTGTAGCTCGCTTCAGCACTCGCGAACGTCGCGAGGTGGGTCGGATAGGGCTCTTTCCCAGGCCAGGTGAGTCCCGACTGCAGCTCGTAGAGCGACTGCGGCGTGTCGTCGTTCTCGAGCCGCACCGGCGCCGCCTCGCCCTTGACCTTGGGGTACTCGAGCAGGTCGGCCTGCGTGATGGTGCCACCGCGCGTGCTGATCTCGATGTCGAGGACGTCGGTGCGCACGTGCACGCTCGGAGCATTCTGCGGCTCCGCGCCGGGCTCCGCGGCCGGGGCCGCAGCGGCAGCGCCGGCGGTGGCAGCGGGAGCGGGCGAGGCGGAGCCGGCTGGCGCGGCGCTCGCGGCCGGTGCCGGGGCTTCGGGCACGCGGTTGCCGAGCTCATTGGCGGGCGCCGTCGGGTGCGCGCGCTCGGCGCTGCTGGCCTGCGTCGTTGCCGGCGCCTTCGCGGCGTAGTCGCTCGTCCACGTGTTGTAGTCGGCGAACAGCACCAGGGCGAGCGCGCCCCAGAGAAAGATGCGCGGGTTATTGATCGTGGGCATGGTGTGTCGGGCAACGGAGCGGTGGCACCGGGTCGTAGCCGCCTTCGTGCCAGGGGTGGCAGCGCGCCAGGCGGGCGGCCGCAAGACCAGCGCCGCGCAGCACGCCGAAGCGCGCCACCGCCTCGAGCGCGTACTGCGAGCACGAGGGATAGAAGCGGCAGGTGGGCCCGAGCAGCGGGCTCACCGCGAGCTGGTAGCAGCGGATCGCGCCGGTGACGAGGCGCCTCATCGCGGCGTCGTTTCCGCGAGCTTGCGCCACAGCGCGGCGAGGCTCTCGTGCAGGGCGCGTGCGGGCACTTCGCGCGCCCGGGGCCGTACGCTCACCACCAGATCGCACGCCGGGAGCGAGTGCTGGTGCACCCGGAACGACTCGCGGATGATGCGCCGCAGGCGGTTGCGCGCGACCGCGCCGCCGGCGGCCCGTACCGCCACCGCGAGCCCGAGACGCGGCACGCCCGATTCGTTCGCTGTCGCAATCACCGTGAAAAACCCGTCATTCAGTCTCCGCCCGCGCGCGTAGGCGGCGTCAAAATCCCGCTTGCGCCGCAGCCGCAGCTGTACCGGCAGAGTCAGCCGCGCTTGCATCGGGCCCCTGATGAGACCTTGGGTAGGATCGGCGGCGCGCGCCCGCGGTTCCGCGCCCGAGGCGCCAAAGCCAGCCGCGCCGTTCAGGGTATCAGCTTGTGGCGGCCCTTGGCGCGGCGGCGCGCGAGCACCTTGCGGCCATTCTTGGTGGCCATGCGTGCACGGAACCCGTGGGTGCGCTTGCGACGCACTTTGCTCGGCTGATAGGTACGCTTGGTTGCCATTGCCGCGGGCTCCGTCGACGGGCTGAGAAAAAAGGGCGGCAAGGCTAAGCCGTTGAGCGCCAAGGTGTCAATACAGCGCGCGCGGCACAACGCCGCCGCGCGGCGCTTGCTACGCCTTCAGCGCGCGCGCCGATCGGTATAGACTTCGCGGCCCTTTCCTCAACGATCTCCAGATCAAGACGCGGAGGCAATCGCGCGTGGAAGCTTTGCTTTGGACTCGCTGCATGGGCGCGTTGGAGGCGGAGCTCCCGGAGCAGCAGTTCAACACCTGGGTGCGACCGCTGCAGGCGATGGAAGGCAACGGCGCGTTGAAGCTGCTCGCGCCCAATCGCTTCGTCGTCGAGTGGGTGAACGCCAATCTCCTGCCGCGCATCGGCGAGCTGCTGCGCGATGAGGCTTCCGGAGATGCGCCCATCATCACGGTCGAGGTGGGCTCGCGCGCCCAGCCGCTGCGCGGCGCGCCGGCTGCGGTGAGCGCCGTGCGCGCGCGTCCGGCCGAGGGGCTGGTGGTCGGCGCACGCATCAACCCGGACTTCACCTTCTCGAGCTTCGTCGAGGGCAAGAGCAATCAGCTCGCCAAGGCCGCCGCGCGCCAGGTGGCCGAGAACCCCGGGCGCGCCTACAACCCGCTGTTCCTCTACGGCGGAGTCGGCCTCGGCAAGACCCATCTGATGCATGCGATCGCGCACCTCATCAAGGAGAACGACCCCGAGGCGCGCATCGCCTACGTGCATTCGGAGCGCTTCGTCGGCGACATGGTGCGGGCGCTGCAGCACAACTCGATGAACGAGTTCAAGATGGCCTACCGCTCGCTGAACGCGCTCCTGATCGACGACATCCAGTTCTTCGCCGGCAAGGAGCGCTCGCAGGAAGAGTTCTTCCACACGTTCAACGAGCTGCTCGAGGGCCAGCACCAGGTGATCCTCACCTGCGACCGCTACCCGAAGGAGGTCGAGGGCCTCGAGGAGCGCCTCAAATCGCGCTTCGGCTGGGGCCTCACGGTGGCGATTGAGCCGCCCGAGCTCGAGACCTGCGTGGCGATCCTCATGACCAAGGCTGGCGCCGCGGGCGTGCAGCTGCCCGAGGAGGTGGCCTTCTTTATCGGCAAGCGCATCCGCTCCAACGTGCGCGAGCTCGAGGGAGCGCTGCGCCGGGTGATGGCCAACTCGCGCTTCACCGGCCGCGCGATCACGCTGGAGTTCACCAAGGAGGCACTCAAGGACCTGCTGTCACTGCAGGCGAAGCTGGTCACGATCGAGAACATCCAGAAGACCGTCGCCGACTACTACAAGGTGCGGATGGCGGACCTGCTGTCCAAGCGGCGCAGCCGCTCGGTAGCGCGCCCGCGCCAGGTGGCGATGGCCCTCGCCAAGGAGCTCACCAGCCACAGCCTGCCGGAGATCGGCGATGCCTTCGGTGGCCGCGATCACACCACCGTGCTGCACGCCTGCAAGCGCATCAAGGACCTGCGCGACCTCGAGCAGCGCATGAAAGAGGATTACTCAAACCTGTTGAGAACCCTCGCGGGCTGACCGTGCATTCCTGTGCATTTGCTGTGGACGCGAGTGGGGATAAAGTTATACACAGGCCGCGCGCAGCTCCCGGGCAGCTTCTCCCGCAAACTGAGCGCAGAATTCCGCTCCTAAGTGATGGAGCGGACGGGAGAAGTATCTTTATGCCCGTAACTCACAGGCTCTATAGTCTCAATAACAATACTTCTGAGAACGAAGATTTAAGAAGATAGAAGAGAGCGCCGCACATGAAGCTGACCGCCACCCGCGAAGATATTCTCACTCCTCTGCAAAGCGTCATCGGAGTCGTCGAGCGGCGGCAGACCATGCCGGTGCTCGCCAACGTGCTGCTCGCGGCACGCGACGGGCGGATCAGCATTACCGGAACGGATCTCGAGGTGGAGCTGGTCGCGGCCAGCCAGGCCAATGTGAGCCAGGCCGGGGACATCACCGTGCCGGGCCGCAAGCTCCTCGATATTTTTCGCTCCTTGCCCGAGAAAACCAGCGTCGCGCTCAGCACCGAAGGCGAGCGTGTGTCGCTCCGTGCGGGCCGCAGCCGCTTCACGCTCTCGAGCCTTCCGGCGTCGGAATTCCCGCTCGTCGATGAGATCAACGCACAGCAGACGCTCACGGTCTCGCAGGGAGAGTTCCGCCGGCTGATCGACAAGACGCATTTCTCGATGGCGCAGCAGGACGTGCGCTATTACCTGAATGGCCTGCTGCTCGAGACCGACGGCAAGACACTGCGCGCGGTCGCGACCGACGGGCATCGGCTCGCGCTCTGCGAGACAGAGCTCAGCGCCAAGGCGAAGACGAGTCAGCAGGTGATCGTTCCCCGAAAAGGCGTCCTCGAGCTGCAGCGGATCCTCGGATCCGAGGGAGACATCGAGCTGGCGGTCGGAACTAATCACGTTCGCGCCCAGATCGGCGACATTCGCTTCACTTCGAAGCTGATCGACGGTCGTTTCCCGGAGTACGGCCGGGTAATACCCGTCAATCCCTCCCGGACCGTGGAAGCCGAGCGGGAGTCGCTCAAGCTGGCCCTGCAGCGCACCGCCATTCTCTCGAACGAGAAATACCGCGGCATCCGGCTCACCGCGCGGCCGGGGCTCCTCGTCATCCAGGCGCACAACCCGGAGCAGGAGGAAGCCGAGGACCAGGTCGAAGTGAACTACAAGGACGAGGAAGTTGAGATCGGCTTCAACGTCAATTATCTGCTCGACGCGCTGGGCGCGATCGATGGCGACAAGGTCGAGATCGGACTCACGGACTCGAACAGCAGCTGCCTGATTCACGCGCCGGGGACGACGCATACCAAGTACGTGGTGATGCCCATGCGGCTGTGAGCCGCACAGGCGTCAGCATCTGCGCAGACGCGAGGAGGCGCCTCGCGACGACCACGCCCGACCGCGGCTAGCGGCGGTCAGGCTCAGCCTTCGCCGGCGGCCTCTTCGAGTCGCTCGTCGCACCCGCCGACGAAGTTAGCAGCAGCTGAGTACCCTCATCGAGCCGCAGCCGCTTGCCACCCGAGCTCACGATCGATCCGGTCGTCGAAGCCGCGTCGTCCGTCGCGAGGCTCACCCCTCTGAGACCAAACACCCCGACACTCTGAGTCGTCAGCATGCCCGAGGCGTCGAGACCGCCGCTCGCACCCGGACCTGGCTGAAGCGCGCGCCTGCCGGCGCTCCCGATCGAGCCCGCGCTCCCGACCGCACCGCCCGCCGTGCCTCCGACAGTACCGCTCGTGCGACCGACAAGCCCGCCGCCGAGTCCCGCCCGTCCGCCTCCCGCCATGGCGCCCGAGGCGCCCATCATCGCGCGACTGTCCCCGACACCGGCCGCGGCTCCCGATTCCGCCGCGGCCAGGGCACGGATGGTCACGTGGCGCAGAGGCACCTCGTGGCCGTCCTTCATCACGGCACGATCGAACACCAGCGCGATCGAGGACCCCGCGGCACCCCCTGCGGCTGCCTCCCGCGGACCGATGTGACCGATGAGCTGCGATCCACTCGGGATCAGGATGCCGTCCTCGGTCTTCACAGCCTGGGTCGTGCGCGCGCTGACCGGGTCGCCGGGCTTGGCGCGCTCCGAGTCCACGGGCTTCGAAAGGACCGCATTCACCGAGCTCCCGGCCGCGAGCGACGAGCCGGCCTGTTCGGGGGGCTCGGACGCCGCGGCGCTTGCCTGCGTGCTCCCGGCGCCGGACGCCTGAGCGCCCGCCTGGGAACTCGGAGTGCTCGCCGAGCCTTGGGCGGCCGTGCCCGCCGATCCTTGCATCTCCGGAGCCTGGGCCCACACAGTCGTAG
>DATMMK010000019.1:0-164305 GCA_035569755.1 Steroidobacteraceae bacterium | reverse complement strand
AGTGAACCAAATGGTTCACTGTCGGGAATCGAGATAACCCATGCCGGGTACCAAGGAAATCCGCGCCAAGATCTCGAGTGTCAAGAGCACTCAGAAGATCACCAAGGCAATGCAGATGGTGGCCACCAGCAAGATGCGCCGTGCCCAGGAGCGCATGAAGCTGGCGCGCCCGTACGCCAAGCGCATGCTGGAAGTCATCGGCCACCTCACCGAGGCCAACCCCGACTACCGCCACCCGTTCCTCGTGACGCGCGAGCCCAGGGCCGTAGGCATCATCGTGATCTCCTCGGATCGCGGGCTGGCGGGAGCCCTCAACGCCAACGTCTTCAGGCAGACACTGCACCTGATGCGCGAGTGGCAAGGCAAGGAGGCAGCCGTCAAGCTGTGTTTGATCGGCACCAAGGCGCTCACCTTCTTCCGGCGCCTGAGCGTGCCGATCCTCGCCAACGTTACCCATCTCGGCGACAAGCCGCGCGTCAAGGACCTCATCGGCACCGTCAAGGTGATGCTGGACGCCTACCGTGCCGGCGAGCTCGACCGCGTGTTTCTCATCAACGCGCAGTTCGTCAACACCATGACGCAGAAGCCCGTGACGCAGCAGCTGCTGCCGATCGAGGCGCTCGACACGGAAGGACTGCAGGAGCACTGGGACTACATCTACGAGCCGGACGCCGCCGGCATCCTCGATGGGCTCCTCATGCGCTACATCGAGTCGCAGGTGTACCGCGCCGCGGTCGAGAACGTGGCTTCCGAGATGGCGGCGCGCATGGTCGCCATGAAGGCGGCCTCCGACAACGCCGGCAAGCTCATCAACGAATTGCAATTGATCTACAACAAGGCCCGCCAGGCTGCGATCACGAAGGAGCTTTCGGAGATCGTGGGCGGCGCCGCAGCGGTTTAGAGGTTAAGCCATGGCCACTCCCGGCGAGGGAAAGATTACCCAGATCATCGGCGCCGTCATCGACGTCGAGTTTCCGCGCGAGGCGATTCCGCACGTCTACGAGGCGTTGAAGCTGAAAGATGTGGATCTCACGCTCGAGGTGCAGCAGCAGCTCGGTGACGGGGTGGTGCGCACCATCGCCATGGGCTCCTCCGAGGGCCTCAAGCGCGGACTCGCGGTGCTCTCGACCGGCGCGCCGATCTCGGTGCCGGTCGGCAAGGGCACGCTCGGGCGCATCATGGACGTCCTCGGCAGGCCCCAGGACAACCGCGGTCCGGTGCAGGCGAAAGAGCACCTGCCGATCCACCGGCCGCCGCCGTCGTTCGAGGAGCAGGCCGGCGGACGCGACCTGCTCGTGACCGGCATCAAGGTCATTGACCTGCTGGTGCCGTTCGCCAAGGGCGGCAAGATCGGACTGTTCGGCGGCGCCGGCGTCGGCAAGACCGTCAACATGCTCGAGCTCATCAACAACATCGCCAAGCAGTACTCGGGACTGTCGGTATTCGCGGGCGTCGGCGAGCGCACCCGCGAGGGGAACGACTTCTATCACGAGATGATCGAGTCGGGCGTCATCGACAAGGACAACCTGTCGAACTCCAAGGTGGCGATGGTCTACGGCCAGATGAACGAGCCGCCGGGCAACCGCCTGCGCGTCGGCCTGACCGGCCTCACCATGGCCGAGTACTTCCGCGACGAGCAGCGCGAGGACGGCGGCAAGGGGCGCGACGTGCTGTTCTTCGTCGACAACATCTACCGCTACACCCTGGCCGGCACCGAGGTGTCGGCGCTGCTCGGGCGCATGCCCTCCGCCGTGGGCTACCAGCCGACGCTCGCGGAGGAGATGGGGGTGCTGCAGGAGCGCATCACATCCACCAAGACCGGCTCGATCACTTCCATCCAGGCGGTGTACGTGCCGGCCGACGACCTGACCGACCCCTCGCCCGCGACCACCTTCGCGCACCTCGATGCGACCGTGGTGCTGTCGCGCCAGATCGCCTCGCTCGGCATCTACCCGGCGGTCGATCCGCTCGATTCCACCAGCCGCCAGCTCGATCCGCTGGTGGTGGGCGAGGAGCACTACAACACCGCCCGCGGCGTGCAGGCGGTGCTGCAGCGTTACAAGGAACTGCAGGACATCATCGCGATCTTAGGAATGGACGAGCTGTCGGAAGAGGACAAGCTCACCGTGTACCGTGCGCGCAAGGTACAGCGCTTCCTGTCGCAGCCCTTCAATGTCGCCAAGGTGTTCACCGGCCAGGATGGCAAGATCGTGGCGCTCAAGGACACCATCCGCGGCTTCAAGGGCATCATCGGCGGCGAGTTCGACTCACTTCCCGAGCAGGCCTTCTACATGGTGGGCGGCATCGAGGAAGCGGTCGCCAAGGCGAAGACGCTGCAGTAAAGACCAGGGAGACGGAGACGAGTTGCCATGGCTGATGCACTAACGATCCAGGTCGACATCGTGAGCGCGGAAGGCGAGCTCTTTTCCGGAGCCGCGTCCGAGGTGTTCGCGCCGGCCTCGCAGGGCGATCTCGGCATCCTGCCGCGGCACGCCCCGCTCCTGACGCTGCTCAGGCCCGGGGAGGTGCGGGTGCGCACCCCCGACGGCGAGGAGCATCACTTCTTCGTCGGCGGCGGCGCGCTCGAGGTGCAGCCCTCGCGCGTCACGGTGCTCGCCGATACGGCGCTGCGCGCCCGTGACATCGACGAGGCGGCGGCGCTCGCCGCCAAACAGCGCGCCGAGGACGCCCTGCGGGAGAAGGGCGGGCACATGACCGAGGCGGAGGCGCTCGCGGAGCTGGCGCGCGTCGCTGCCATGATGAAGGTGCTCAAGCGGCTGCGCGACCAGCGGGGCTGATCAGCTGGACGGCGGAATGGATGCGGTTTCCCCACCGGCGGCGCCGGAAGCGCCACCGCCGGGCCTGGCCGCGGGACTGAAGAAAAACCTGAGCGGCGGACTGGCGCTCGCGCTGCTGCGCCGCTGCTGGCCGCCGCGTTTCGCGGTCGGCGTCGACCAGCTCGCCGCGCTGCTCGCAGTGAATCTCATCGTCTGGGCGGCGCTCGACCGGCTGCACGCCGAGCGGCACTCCGACTTCGTGCCCGACGGACTCTTCGGCTGGGCCTGCTACCTGCTGCTGGCGCACCTCTCCTGTGCGCTGGTGGCGCGCGTTCAGAGCCGCGCCGCGCCGACGCGCGCCCTCATCGTGACGGTGCTCGCCGTATCGCCGTTCGTGCTCACGTTCCTGTGGCTCGCCGGCGATATTCCCTGGCTCGCCGCGCGGCCAATGCTCGCGACCGTACTCGCACTCCTCTATCTCGCGGTATTGGCGGTGCGCGTGGTGGGCGCCGCGTTCGGCCCGGTGCGCTTAGCGCCCGCGCTGGTTGCGATCGCGCTGGTGCTCGCCTCCCCCTGGGCGCTCGGCTGGCTCGATCTCGACACCCGCTTGTGGGTGCCGCCGGAGGCGGAGGAGGCGCAGAGCGAGGACGACCCGGCCGCGGCAGAGGCGTTGCTCTACGATCAGCCGGCGCGCATCGCTGCCGTGGTCGCGCGCGTCACGCCGTCGCAGCCCGGCGCACCGCGGGCTTACTTCGTCGGCTTCGCGGGGGATGCGGACCCCGAGGTTTTCAGCCGCGAGACCCAGTTCGCCCGGCAGGCCTTCGCGGCACGCTTCGGCTCGGCCGACCGCTCGGTACTCCTTATTAACGATGCCGGAGACCGTGACTCCTGGCCGCTCGCGAGCCTCTCCGGGCTCGGGCAGGCGCTGAAGCTGCTCGCCGCCCGCATGGACCCGGAGCAGGACGTGCTGGTGCTGTTTCTCACTTCGCACGGCTCGGCGGACGGCCTCGAGGTGCGCAACGGCAGCCTGCCGCTCGCGCAGCTCGAGCCCGAGGACCTGCGGCAGGTGCTCGATGATTCGGGGATCCGCTGGCGCGTGGTGGTGGTCTCGGCTTGCTATGCCGGGGTGTTCATCGACGCGCTGAAGAACGAGACGACCGCGATCGTGACCGCTTCCGATGCCGCCCACAGCTCCTTCGGCTGTCAGGAGGACCGCGAGCTCACCTGGTTCGGCGAGGCGTTCCTCAAGGACGCGCTGCCCGCGAGCGACTCCCTCGAGGAGGCATTCGGCAAGGCAGCCAGGCTCATCGTGCAGCGCGAGGACAGCGAGCACGAGGTGCATTCCAACCCGCAGCTGTACGTCGGCGCGCTGATGCGCCACAAGCTGACGGAGCTCGAATCCTCGCGCCCCGCCGCCGCCGGCAACCCGGTGATCGTCGCCCGCTAGAGTACAATTTGCCGATGCGCAAGACCGCTCAGCGGGCCGCGGCGCGCCGCAACGCCCCGCCCGCCCCGGCACCGCTCTCCGTGGTGATCCTCGCCGCGGGAGAGGGCAAGCGCATGAAGTCCTCTCGTCCCAAGGCACTTCAGCCGCTCGCCGGCCGGCCGCTCCTGAAGCACGTCATCGACACCGCCCGCTCGCTCGAGCCGGCCGCCATCCACGTGGTGTACGGGCATGGCGGCGAGCAGGTACGCACGGCGCTCGCGGGCGAGCCGGTCACCTGGACGCTGCAGGCGGAGCGCCGCGGCACGGGACATGCGCTGCTGCAGGCGATGCCGCATATCCCGGACGGACATACGGTGCTGGTGCTGTACGGTGACGTCCCGCTGATCCGCCGTGCCACCCTCCTCGAGCTCCTCGCGGGCAGTGCCAGTACCGCGGTCGGACTCCTCACGATGCGAACCGACGACCCGGCGGGCTACGGCCGCATCGTGCGCGCGCGCGGTGGGGTTGTGCGCCGCATCGTCGAGGAGAAGGACGCGAGCCGCGCCGAGCTCGCCATCCGCGAATGCAACACCGGGGTCCTGTCGGCCCCGGCGCGGCTGCTGCGCCGCTGGCTCGCGCGTCTCAAGCCCGACAATTCCCAGGGCGAGTACTACCTGACCGACATCATCGAGCTCGCGGTACGCGATCGCGTCCCGGTCAGGCCGGTCGTGGTCGGGCGCGCCATCGAGGTTCTCGGCGTCAACGATAAGGCGCAGCTCGCCGAGGTCGAGGCCGCCTGGCGGGCGCAGACGGCGCGCGATCTGATGCTCGCGGGAGTCACGCTGGCCGACCCTGAAAGGCTCGACGTGCGCGGCACGGTCACCCATGGCGAGGACGTGTTCCTCGACGTGAACGTGGTGCTCGAAGGGCGCGTCGTGCTCGGCGACGGCGTGCGCGTAGGTCCCGGGTGCCTCGTGAGGAACAGCGAGATAGGCGCCGGCACGGAGGTTTTCGCGCACTGCGTCATCGACTCCGCCGTGATCGGGCCCGACTGCAACATCGGGCCGTTCGCGCGCTTCCGGCCGAGCTCGACGCTCGCGCGCGGCGTGCACATCGGCAACTTCGTCGAGGTGAAGAACTCGCGCCTCGGGGAGGGCTCGAAGGCCAACCATCTCGCCTACGTCGGCGATGCGCAGCTCGGCGCGCGCGTCAACATCGGCGCGGGCACCATCGTCGCCAACTACGACGGCGCCAACAAGCACCGCAGCACGATCGAGGACGACGTGCACACCGGCAGCAACAGCGTGCTGGTTGCTCCCATCGTGGTGGGCGCCGGCGCGACGATCGGCGCGGGTTCGACAGTGACTCACTCCGTGCCGGCCGGGAAGCTCACCGTCGCCCGTGCGCAACAGCAGACCATCGAGGGATGGCGGCGGCCGCTGAAGCAAAAGAGCTGACGGCCTGCAACCTGTCTGTAGCACTCGTTCGCTACCTTCGGCCTTCATGAGCGCATCGCAACAGCGCCGGGCCGAGTGGCTCGGTCCGGGATTCTGGGATCGCCTCGATCGCCTGCAATGCCACCATCAGCGGATCCGGTCGGAGCACGACGCGGCGCGGCGTGGCCTCGAGCAGCTGTCGGCGCACGACTCCGAAGAGCTGCGCCAGGCCTGGCGTCGTTACTGCGAGGTGATCGCCGAGCTCGACCGCACCGCCGGCGAATTCGAAGCGCTGCGGACGTGCGCCGAGTGAGGCAGGCGGAACCGGGGCCGGAGCTGCTGTCGCGCCGCGCCAGCGGCGAGCTCGGCGCGCTCGAGGCGAGCCTTCAGGAGCTCGGCACCCGGCGCAATGCGGCGCTGCGCCTCTTGCTCGTCAGCCGCAGCTCCACCACCGCGCTCGCCCAGCGCGAGTTCTGGCTGGAGTTCTCCTGGGTCGACCAGGAATATCGCGCCGCCGTGCGGCGCCTGGCGCAGTTCTGCGACGCGCACCGCGGCGGCTGAGCAGGCGGCGCGGCCCGCGACCGCGTTTTGAGGCACACTTGGCGCCCCGGCCGCCCGGCGAGGGCGGTGCGGCTTTTTTGAGTCCACTCGAGGCAGTGACGCCATGTGCGGAATCGTCGGAGCGGTTGCCGAGCGCGATATCGTCCCCGTGCTGATGGAAGGTCTGCGGCGGCTCGAATATCGCGGCTACGACTCCGCCGGCATCGCGGTGCTGAACGGCACCAGGCATCTGACCCGCCTGCGCACCGTGGGCAAGGTGCGCATGCTCGATGAGGCCCTCGCGCAGCAGCCGACTGCCGGCAAGATCGGCATCGCCCACACCCGCTGGGCCACCCACGGCGCGCCGAGCGAGCGCAACGCCCACCCGCACATCTCGCGCGACGGGCTCGCCATCGTCCACAACGGCATCATCGAGAATCACGAGGAGCTGCGTGCCGATCTCGAGCGGCGCGGCTACAAGTTCGCCTCCGAGACCGACACCGAGGTCATCGCGCACCGCGTGCACTACCACCTGCAGACGCTGCACGATCTCTTCGAGGCGGTGCGCGCCACGGTCGCCGAGCTCGCGGGCGCCTACGCGCTGGTGGTGGTGAGCGAGCACGACCCCGATCGGCTGATCCTCGCCCGCGAGGGCTGCCCGGTGGTGGTGGGGCTCGGGGAGGATGAGAACTTCGTGGCGTCCGACGTTGCGGCGCTGCTGCCGGTGACGCGCCGCTTCATATTCCTCGAGGAAGGCGACGTCGCCGAGGTGCGGCGCACGGCGGTGCGCGTCATCGACCGCAGCGGCGCCGCCGTCGAGCGCGCGGTGCGCGAGAGCGAGCTGTCGGCGGATGCCGCCGAGAAGGGCCCGTTCGCGCACTACATGCTCAAGGAGATCCACGAGCAGCCGCGCGCACTCGCCAACACGCTGCAGGAGCGTGTCGCCCACGGACGCCTGCTTGAGGCGGCGTTCGGCCCCGCGGCCACCGAGGTCCTGAAGCGCACGCGCAACGTGCATATCATCGCCTGCGGCACGAGCTATCACGCCGCCTGCGTGGCGCGCTACTTCATCGAGCAGATTGCCAAGATCCCGTGCGCGGTCGACATCGGCAGTGAGTACCGCTACCGCAGCCCCCTGGTGCCGCCCGACTCGCTGTTCGTCACCATCTCGCAGTCGGGCGAGACCGCGGACACGCTGGCGGCATTGCGGCTCGCGAAGCAGTCGGGCTACCTCTCGCAGCTCGCGATCTGCAACGTGCCGGAGAGCTCGCTGGTGCGCGAGTCCGAGCTCGTCATGCTGACGCGCGCGGGACCGGAGATCGGCGTGGCCTCCACCAAGGCCTTCACCACGCAGCTGGCCGCACTCGGCATGCTGGTGGTGGCGCTGGCGCGCCATAGCGGCGCCGACGCCGAGCGCGAGCGCGGCCTCGTGACCCGCCTCATCGAGCTGCCGTCCCTCGTCGAGAAGACCCTGCAGCTCGATCCGGTGATCCGGCGCCTCGCCGAGGAGCGTTTCGCCGACAAGCACCATGCGCTCTTCCTCGGGCGCGGCGCGCTTTATCCGATCGCCATGGAGGGGGCGCTCAAGCTCAAGGAGATCTCCTACATTCACGCCGAAGCCTATCCGGCCGGTGAGCTCAAGCACGGGCCGCTCGCCCTGGTCGACGCCGACATGCCGGTGGTCACGGTCGCCCCCAACAACGACCTGCTCGAGAAGCTCAAGTCCAACCTCATGGAAGTCCGTGCGCGCGGCGGCGAGCTGATCGTATTCGCCGACCCCGAGGCCGGCATCAGTGCGAGCGACGGCGTCACGGTCATCGAGATGCCGAAGCACGTGAGTTACGTGCAGGCGCCGGTGGTCTACACGATTCCCCTGCAGCTGCTCGCCTACCACGCGGCGATCCTGCGCGGCACCGACGTCGACCAGCCGCGCAACCTCGCCAAGAGCGTGACGGTGGAATAGCGCGCACTCTGCTGCACGCAGGCGCCACAAGAAGCGACGCAGGCGGACTCTAAGCCGCCCGGACTACGAATCCCCCCTCCCCCTCGATGCCAGCCAGAACCTGCCTCGGGTGAAATGTCACTCGTCGATGGAAGGGCATGGAACTGGACTTAAGCGGAGGAGGACCTCACATGTGTCTCGCCGACGGACTACCGGAGCTCGATCACGCGCTTCCCGAGCGGGTCCCGGCACGCCGGGCGCGCCCGAGAATCCAGCCGCTCACATGGATCGTCACCGTCGCCCTCACGCCGGTGCTGCTCTACGATGTGTGGCAGACGGTGCAGGATGTGAAGCAGCATCACGTGGCGCGTGCCTACGCTGCCGCAGTGAACTTGGGTTCGCCCGCCAGCGCCCGGCCGGACGGTCTCCCCGATTGACGGGCCGTCCAACCGACGGACTTTTCAAACAGCGCTCAAGCTTGGCTGTAAATTTAATTTCTATTTATCGCCATATAAGGCGATTTATCACAGTTATAATAGATAAGTCGCCTAATAAGGCTAGTAGAATACTACGATATAATTCGTCCCATTAGACGACTTCGAGGTTACCAAAGGGCCAGGCCTCGAGAGGGACGACCCGTGAAACTCACCCGCGAGCTGACCGACTCCGCAGTCCTAGAGGAGCTCGGCGCACGCCTGGCGCGCGCCCGCATCGACGCCAATCTCACGCAGGCGCGCCTCGCCGAGGAGGCCGGCGTCGGGAAGCGCACGATCGAGCGGCTCGAAGCAGGACGTGGCACGGACCTGCGCATGGTGGTGCGCGTGCTGCGCGCGCTCGGCCTGATGGAGGGCCTGGAGGCCCTCATCCCCGCGGCGCCGCAGAGTCCGATGGCGCTGCTGCGGCACAAAGGCCGCGAGCGCAAGCGCGCAGCTCATCCGCGCCGCAGGGAAACTACGGGCGACGCGCCGCCCGCAACCCCGTGGAAGTGGGGCGAGTAGCCGATGGCCACCGTCGCCGAAGTGCGGCTCTGGGGCAGAACCATCGGCGCCGTGTCGCTCGAGGAAGGAGCGCCGGCCGCCGCCTTCCAGTACGACCCCGCTTTCGTTGCGAGCGGCATCCAGCTCTCGCCCCTTACGATGCCGCTGTCGCCGCGCGCCTACCAGTTCGCTTCGCTCCCGGCCGTGTCGTTCCACGGGCTGACGGGACTGCTGGCGGATTCGCTCCCCGACCGCTTCGGCCACACGCTGATCGATGCCTGGCTCGCGACGGAGGGCCGCAGCCCCGAGAGCTTCAGCGCCGTCGAGCGGCTCTGCTACATCGGCGTGCGCGGCATGGGCGCTCTCGAGTACGCCCCGGCGCTCGGTCCCCCGTTGCGCCGCTCGGCCAGGGTCAGGGTCGATGCGCTGGTGGCGCTCGCCTCCGAAGTGCTCAGGCACCGCGACACGCTGCCGGCCTCGTTCGCGCCGGGCGAGCGCCACGAGGGGTTCGAGGAGATTCTGCGCGTCGGCACCTCGGCTGGTGGCGCGCGCGCCAAGGCCGTCATCGCCTGGAACCCGGACACCAACGAGGTGCGCTCGGGCCAGGTGCGGGCGCCTCCGGGCTTCGGGTACTGGCTGCTCAAGTTCGACGGCGTGACCGCCAACCGCGACAAGGAGCTCGACGATCCGCAAGGCTACACCACCATCGAGTACGCCTACTCGCTCATGGCGCGCGCCGCCGGTATCGAGATCACGGAGTGCCGGCTGCTCGAGGAGGGCGGGCGGCGGCACTTCATGACCCGGCGCTTCGACCGCGACGGCGACGGCGGCAAGCTCCAGATGCAATCGCTCGGTGCGCTCGCGCACTTCGATTTCAACTCAGCCGGCGCGCACTCCTACGAGCAGGCCTTCGACGTGATGCGCCGTCTCGCGCTGCCGATGCGCTCCGTCGAGCAGCAGTTTCGCCGCATGCTCTTCAACGTGGTGGCCCGCAACCAGGACGATCACGTGAAGAACATCGCGTTTCTCATGGACAAGAGCGGCGGCTGGTCGCTGTCGCCCGCCTTCGACGTGACGTACGCCTATAACCCGCAGGGCGCGTGGACCTCGCGACACCAGATGAGCATCAACGGCAAGACCGAGGATTTCACCCGCGCGGACTTCCTCGCCTGCGCCCGGGTCGCGGGCCTGAAGCGCGGCGCCGACTCCGAGATCCTGACCGAGGTCACCGCCGTCGCGGCCGACTGGCCGCGCTACGCGCGCGATGCAGGCGTCAGCGCGAAGCAGCGCGAGCAGATCATGGGCACGCTGCGGCTGCAATTCCCTCAGGGCTGAGCCTCGGCCACGGTAGGATTGCACGATGAGCATTCCCCGGGGGGCGTCGGTCGCGGACCTGCTCGCGGGTCTCTCGATCGCGGGGCTGCTGCTGCCCGAGGCGGTCGCCTACTCGCATCTCGCGAGCCTGCCGCCGCAGGCGGGCGTGATCGCCCTCTTTGCCGGGCTCGTTTGCTACGGCCTGATCGGCCGCAGCCGCTTCGCCATCGTCTCAGCGACTTCCTCATCGGCGGCGGTGCTCGCCTCGGCGCTGCTCGCCCTCGGCGCGAGCGGTGCCGCGCAGCGCGCCGCGCTCGCCGTGCTCCTCGTGGCGGGCGCCGGCGTGGCGTTCGCGCTGTGCGCGGCGTTGCGGCTCGGGGCCATGTCGAACCTCATCGCGAGGCCGGTGCTGCGCGGCTACGCCTTCGGGCTGGCACTCGTGATCGCGGTGAAGCAGTGGCCGACGGTCGCCGGCGTGCACGTGACGAGCGGCGGCTTCTTTGCGCTGATCGTCGAGCTCTTGCGCGGGCTGCCTTCCTGGCAGCTGCCCTCGCTCGGCTGTGGAGTGGCCGCGCTCCTCGGCCTCTTTGCGCTCGAGCACGTGCGGCGCGTGCCCGGGGCGCTGGTGGTGATCACCGCCGGTATCGTGGCCGCGCCCTGGCTCGGCGCCCACGCCGTGGCGCTCACCGGTCCCATCGACCTGACGCTGGCGCTGCCAAGGCTCGCGCTGCCCGAGGGCGTGCACTGGCCGGCGCTCGCCGGCTTCGCATTCGCCCTCATGTTCATTCTGTACGCCGAGTCCTATGGCGCGATCCGCACCTACGCCCTGAAGCACGACGAGGCGGTGCAGCCGAACCGCGATCTGCTCGCGCTCGGCGTGGCCAATGCGGTCGCGGGGCTGCTGCAGGGTACGCCGGTCGGGGCGGGCTATTCGGCGACCTCCGCCAACGAGGCGGCGGGCGCCGGGTCGCGCTACGCGGGCCTGCTGGCGGCGGCGGCGGTGCTGCTGCTGCTCGCGCTGTTCCTGCGCTGGATCGAGCGCATCCCTGAGCCGGTGCTGGCGGCGATCGTGATCCACGCGGTCAGCAAGTCGCTGCGCCTCGGCGTGTTCGCCAACTACTTCCGCTGGCAGCGCGACCGGCAGGTGGCGCTCGCCGCGGTGCTCGCGGTGCTGGTGTTCGGCGTACTGAACGGCCTGCTGGCGGCGATCGCCTTCAGCCTCGCCTGGCTCCTCAAGTCGCTCGCGAGCCCGCGCCTGTCGGTGCTCGGGCACGTGGGCGAGCACGACTACGTGAGCATCGAGCGCTACCCGCAAGCGCGCGCCGTGCCCGGCATGCTGGTGCTGCGGCCCGAGGAGCCGCTGTTCTTCGCCAACGCCGAGCCGCTGCTCGCCGCGGCCCGCGCCCGGGTGCGTGCCCAGCCCGACACCCGTCTGGTGGTCCTCAGTCTCGAGCAGTCTCCCGACCTCGACAGCACCGCGCTCGAGACGCTCGCGGAGTTCTGCGGCTGGCTGAGCGCGCGCGGTGCCGAGCTGCGCGTGGCACGGCTCAAGGAGCGCACGCGCGAGGCGTTGCTGCGCGCCGGGCTGCCCGCGCTCCCCGCGGCAGCACTGGATTACTCGAGCGTCGATGACGCCGTGCGGGGCGAGTGCGTGACTCCCGCACCGCCGCAAGGCACTCCTGCCTGACAGGCACGCGCGCGGCGTGGTAGCGGCGCAACGTCAAGGGCGTCTGACGCCGTGTTGGGGCGTTTCGTGCTACTCTCCCGCGCTGCACCGCAGCCTGCTGCGGCTTTGCAACACCCGAGAGGTTTCAACAATGAAGAAACATTCCTTCTTCCTGACGGCCGTGCTCGCGGCCGTGCTGCTGGTCGGTTGCAATACTCAAAAGGGGCCGGCCGAGCAGGCCGTGATGGGCGCGAGCGCCGCGCTCGATGCCGTGCGCGACGACGCGCAGAAGTACGCGCCCGAGAAACTCGGGGGCGTCGAGGGGCAGCTCAGCGACCTGAAGGGCAGCTTCCAGAAGGGCGATTACGCGGGCGTGCTCAAGGCGGCGCCCGCCATGACCGCCGCGCTCGCGAGCCTGAAGGATGCCGCCGCCGCCAAGAAGCTCGAGGCCGAGCAGGCACTCGCCAAGGCGAAGGACGACTGGGGCCCGGCGAGCGCCGCGGTGCCGAAGATGGTCGACGAGATCGCCAAGCGCGTCGAGGCGCTCTCGAAGACGAAGAAGCTGCCGCACGGCGTCACCAAGGACGCAGTGGCCGCGGCGAAGACCGGCCTCGACTCGCTGAAGTCCGGCTGGGCCGATGCTGCCAACGCCTCGTCCTCGGGCGATTACACCACCGCGATGGCGAAGGCGCAGGCGGTGAAGGACAAGGCGACGGCGATCATGAAGTCGCTCGGGATGAATCCCCCGGGCTGAGCCTCACACGAGACGGCCGGCGAGATCGTAGGCGGAAGAGCCGACGATCTCGACGTCCGCGAAGTCCCCGACGCGGACGCGGCGGGCATCCGCGATCCGCACGACCCCGTCGATCTCGGGCGCGTCGGCCTCGCTGCGCGCGGTTGCCGCGCCCTCCGCCACCGCGTCGATGAGCACGCGCTGGGTACGCCCGACACGCGCCGCCAGGCGGGCGGCGCTGATCGCGGCGGCCCGCTCCATAAAACGGCCGTAGCGCTCCTCCTGTACCGCAGGCGCCACGTGATTGCTGAGTGCGTTGGCGGCCGCGCCCTCCACGGGCGAGTACTTGAAGCAGCCGACGCGGTCGAGCTGCGCCTCCTCGAGCCACGCGAGCAGCTCCTCGAACTCCGCCTCGGTCTCGCCCGGGAAGCCGACGATGAAGGTGCTGCGCAGCGTCAGATCCGGGCACTGCGCGCGCCACTGCGCGATGCGCTTCAGCGTGTTCTCCGCGTGTGCCGGCCGGCGCATGCGCTTCAGGACCGAGGGACTGCCGTGCTGGAAGGGAACGTCGAGATAGGGCAGCACGCGCCGCTCCGCCATCAGCGGGATGACCTCGTCCACGTGCGGATAGGGATAGACGTAGTGCAGCCGTATCCACGCGCCGAGCGAGCCGAGCGCACGCGCCAGATCAATGAAGCGCGTCTGCCACTTCTCGCCGCGCCACTCGCCGCCGGCATACCGCAGGTCGGCGCCGTAGGCGCTCGTGTCCTGGGAGATGACCAGCAGCTCCTTCACGCCGGCGGCCGTGAGCCGCTCGGCCTCGCGCAGCACCTCGTCGATGGCGCGGCTCGCGAGCCGCCCGCGCATCGAGGGAATGACGCAGAAGCTGCAGCGGTTGTTGCAGCCCTCTGAGATTTTCAGGTACGCGTAGTGGCGCGGCGTCAGCCGTACGCCCTGCGGCGGCACCAGGTCCTCAAAGGGATCGTGTCGCGGCGGCAGGTGCGTGTGCACGGCGTCCACGACTTCCTCGTAGCGCTGCGGACCGGTCACCTTCAGCACCTGCGGGTGGCGCTCGAGAATGCGCTCCGGCCTCGCGCCCAGGCATCCGGTGACGATCACGCGCCCGTTGTGCTCGAGCGCCTCGCCGATCGCATCGAGCGACTCATCGACCGCGGCGTCGATGAAGCCGCAGGTGTTGACGACGACAAGGTCGGCCGACCGATACGTCGGCGAGACCTCGTAGCCCTCGGAGCGCAGCTTGGTCAGGATGCGCTCGGAATCCACGAGCGCCTTGGGGCACCCGAGGCTCACGAATCCGACCCTGGGTGCGCGCGTGCGCGCCGCGCGCGCGCCGCGCGGCCTGGTGAGTGCCGATGTCATGATCGCCCTAGTGTGCCGGCTGCGGGCTCTCGTCGCCCGCCGGATGGCTCCAGGCGCCCGCCCAGGGAGCGCCGGGATGGTGGTGCATCCGCAGCAGCGCGCAGAACACCAGCAGCACGATCAGCGGCATGAGCAGCCACGGCCAGATCGCCGGCCGCCGCTCGCGCGGGCCGCCCGTCTCGAGCCGTCCGTCAGCGGCCATAGAGTCCCATGAGCTCGGCCTTGCCGAGTGAGGCGAAGTTGACGTTGAAGCCGATCAGCGCCGGGCTTGCGTCCGCCGGGACGTCGACCTTCTCGACCTTGAGCGCGTAGAGCCGGAAGTAGTAGCGATGGGGCTTGCCGGGCGGCGGGCACGGGCCGCCGTATCCCGCCGTGCCGAAGTCCGTGCGGCCCTGGATCGCGCCGGCCGGCATGAGACTCTTCTTTGGATCGCCCGCACCGGCGGGGAGCGAGGTGGTGGTGGCGGGGATGTTATAGACGACCCAATGCCACCAACCGCTGCCGGTGGGCGCATCCGGATCGTGCACGAGGAGCGCAAAGCTCCGGGTGCCGGCGGGCGGATTGCTCCAGGAGAGCGCGGGGGAGATGTTGCCGCCGCTGCAGCCGAAGCCGTTGAAGACCTGCGCGGCGGCGATCGTCTTGCCCTCGGCGAGGTCGGGGCTCGACAGCGTGAACCGGCCGCCGCCACCCGCCTTGGGATTCTGCGCCGCGGCCATAGTCAGCGCCGCGAGAAGCCAGCCGCCTGCAATCCACGCCGTACTCATGGGTGCGCTCCTCCCGGGCCTGCTGCGTAACCCCCAGGCGGCGGAGTGTGCAGCGGCTTGGGCCCGCGAGGCAAATTGGGGCTCTAACGGCGCTCCCCGTCAGCGGCGTTCGCCGTCAGTGGCGCTCCCAGTGGCCCTCACGCGCGCGCCAGCCGCCACCCGCGCGCGCCCAGCTGCGCGGCGCCCAGCGGTAGCCGGGGCGCGGCGCGGCCCAGTAGCCTGGGTGCCAGCCGTAACGCCCGCTCTCCCAGAACCATCCGCCGCCGATCCAGAAGTAGCCGGGCGCCGGTGCGACGCCCACCGCTTCGTACTGCAGCGCCGGCGGCGCCGTGTAGACCACCTCGCCGCCGTAGTAGCCCGGTGCCGGGGCCACGACGCAGGCGCTCAGGGCCGCCGTGAGCAGCGCGGCGGCAACCGTGACTCGCAGGGAATGGACTCTCATCAAGCGTCTCCTCTTGTTCGCGGCCTTGGTGCCGGAACATATTAGGAACAACGCGCGCGACCGCCGCGAGTGTACAGGCACGAGCCCCGACATGAGTTCCACCCTCCCAGGGCCCTGAAAGTCCGCGTGCCCTTCGACCGCGAGTACTACCGGCGTTACTACTACGATCCGCGCACCGCGGTGGTGACGCGCGCCGAGACGCGCGCCCGCGCCCGGCTGATCGCCGCGTGCGTTCAGCACCTCGGGCTTCCGGTGCGACGCATCCTCGAGGCGGGTTGCGGTACGGGGGTGCTGCGCGCCGAGCTCAAGAGGCTCCTGCCGCGTGCCCATTACACCGCGCTCGAGGCGAGCGAATACCTGTGCCGGCGCTACGGCTGGCGGCGAGGGGCTATCGAGGAGTTCCGTGCCGCGAAGCCCTTCGATCTCCTCGTCTGCTACGACGTGCTGCAGTACCTCGACGGCGCGCGCGCCGCGCGCGCCCTGCGCAACTTCGCGCGCCTCACGCGCGGCGCGCTCTACTTCTCGGCGCTCACGCGCGGCGACTTCGCGCGCAATTGCGACCGCGCGCGCACCGACGCCGGGGTACATCTGCGCAGCGCACGCTGGTACCGCAGGCGCCTCGAGCGTCATTTCCGCGAGGCGGGCCTCGGCGTGTGGCTGCGGCGCGGCGTGCCGCTCACGCTGTGGGAGCTCGAGTCGCAGTGAGGCTAAGGCGCCCCGGCGGCGCGGCGGCGGAACAGCGGATAGAGCGGCAGGCCGATCATTATGAGGAACAGCGTGGCGACCGCCTCCCGGGTCGCGGTCCGCAGCGCGCTCACGACGATCCATACCATGACCACCGCGAACAGCAGCGGCACCACCGGATAACCGGGCACGCGGAAGGGCCGCGGCGCATCGGGGAGCTTCCTGCGCAGCACGATGACCGCGAGCGATACCGGGATCCAGAAGAGCGCGTAGGACATGACGGCCATGTTGGTGAGCTGGTCGAAGGTGCCGGAGGCGGCGAGCAGCGCCCCCCATACCGCGAGCAGCACCAGTGAGAAGACCGGCACGCGGCTGCGCGGACCGAGGCGCCCGAACCGCGCGAAGAACAGTCCGTCGCGTGCCGCGGCGTACGGCACGCGCGCGGCGCTCAGGATCACCCCGTTGAGCGAGCCGATGGTCGAGATCAGGAAGATCAGAGCGGCGATCGGGGCGGCGCGTCCGCCGAGAAAGGTCTGCACGGCGCGCGCCGCCACCGAGGGGGCCTCGGGGTAGGCGGTCGAGTTGGCGCTCGCGACCTGCCAGAAGGGCAGCGCGTAGAGATAGGCGGTGTTGACGGTGAGATAGAGCGCCAGCACCAGCAGCGCGCCGCCGACGATCGCGCGCGGCAGGTTGCGCTGCGGCTCACGCACTTCGCCGGCCGCCATCGGCAGAAACTGCCAGCCGCTGTAGGCCCAGAGTGCGGCGAACATCGCGCCGCCGAAACCTGCGAGACCTCCGTTGGCCGCGCCGGCGTCGGCGTGCAGGTTGGACCAGTCGCCCGTGTTACTGAAGGCGAACACTCCGCCGGCCACGAGCAGAATCGCCGCCGCCTTGGTCACGGTCAGCGCGGCCTGCACACGGCCGCCCAGCATGACACCCAGGCAATTGATGGCCGCAAAGACCGCAATCACGCCGACCGCGATCAGCTGCCGCGTGCCGAGCTCGAAGGTCCAGGTGAGGCCGAGGAGGTGCAGCGTGTGCTGGTACCAGCGCGCGTCGAAACGGTGAATGTCGGACACGAAAATCGCGACCGCCGCGCCGTAGGCGGCCACGGCCGCGCCGTTCAGCACGAAGGCGTTGCAGGCGAAGAGGAACCCCGCGACCTCGCCGTACGCGGCGCGCAGGTATACGTACTCGCCGCCCGCGTGCGGCAGCAGGGCCCCGAGCTCGGCGAAGCACAGGGCTCCGAGCATCGCGACCAGCCCCGCGGCGACCCAGGCGGCCAGCACCAGGCCGGGCGTTCCCACCGCCTGCGCCATGCTCGCCGCCTTGAGAAAGATGCCGGTACCGATGATGACGCCGACGACGAGCGAGGTCGCGTGTACGAGAGTCAGGTCGCGGCGGGGCTCGAGCGCGGGGTTGGTCACCGCCTTATCGTACAATCGCCAACCCAGGCGCGTGGAGGAAAAGCAATGGCGGGACACGAGTACCAGGCGCGCATCCACTGGAGCCGCGGCGCGGCCGTCTTTACCGACAACCGCTACAGCCGCGCGCACCGCTGGCACTTCGACGGCGGTGTCGAGGTGCCGGCCTCCTCCTCGCCGCAGGTGGTGCGGATACCGCTCTCCGACGAGCACGCCGTCGATCCGGAGGAAGCGCTGGTGGCCTCGCTCTCGAGCTGCCACATGCTGTTCTTCCTGTCGTTCGCGGCCGCACGGGGCTTCAGGGTGGATGACTACAGCGATGCGGCGAGCGGCGTCATGGGGAAGAATGCTGCCGGCCGGACCGCCATGGTGCGCGTCACGCTGCGCCCCCGCGTCCTGTTCTCCGGGGAGCGGCTGCCGCAGCGCGCCGACATCGAATCGCTCCATCACCGCTCGCACGAGGAGTGCTTCATCGCGAACTCGGTGACCACCGAGGTGCGTTGCGAGCCTGTCTGGGATGCCTGAGCCGGAGGTCGCAACCGTGGTGCGTTTCGCCGGGACGGTGAGGCTGAGCCGCGCGCCCGGCGGACCGCTTCGGCTTACGCTGAGCGGGCGTGCTGCCGGGCATCCCGGTGAGCAGCTCGAGCTCGCCTTCGCTGACGCCGCGCCCGGCGATCTTCCCGGACAGCTCGAGGACGCGGTGATCGAGCGCACCGGTCCGGGCCGCTACCGCATCGCGAGCGGCGCGCGTTCCTGGACCTTCGCCGCACGCTCGATGCATCTGCACCGCGACGTCGCGCCGGACTTCTACCGGGCGATTCCGCCGCGTCCCGCACCGCTCGTGCGGCGCCTGGTGTTCGGCACGATGCTGAGGCTCGCCGCGAGCCGTGCGGGGATCGCGCTGGTCAAGGCGTTACGGCGCTGAGCGGACGCTGCGGCGCGCGCTGCGGCTCGCTCAGGGGCCAGGTGAGCTGAGTGAGCTGAGCCCGAGCTCCCCGGCTTGCGCGACGGCCGGGCGGCGGGCGCCGATCAGTGCCGCGTAGGTGTCGATCTGCTGGCGGAAGGTGCGGTCCCAGGTGAATTGCCTGAGCACGCGGGCGCGCGCCGCGGCACCGAGCGCCGCGAGATCGCGCTGGTAGAGCGCGGCGATGCTGGCCGCCATGTCGGTGGGGCTGTCGGGCTCGGCGAGCCCGCCGACGCTCTCGTCGACGAGCTCGGGGAAGGCACCGGCGCGCGCCGTGATCACCGGCAGCCCGCACGCCATGGCCTCGAGCACCACGAGCCCAAAGGTCTCGCGCGTGCCGGCGTGCACCAGCGCATCGGCGGAGGCGAGCCAGGTGGCGAGCTCCAGGGTGTCGCGCCGGTAGGGCACCGTGGTGACATTGTGCGCGGGGCGTGCGCGGCGGTGGCCGCCGATCAGCAGCAGGTGGTAGGGGGCGCCGAGCTGCGCAAACGCCTTCAGCAGCACTGGCAGGTTTTTTTCCCCGGCGAAGCGGCCCGCGTAGACCAGCAGCCGCGTGCCGGGGCGCAGGTGCAAGCGCGCGCGCAGGTCGAGCGTACGGCGCCGCGGGTGGAACAGCTCGGCGTCGACTCCGAGCGGCTGGTAGATCGTGTGGCGCACACCGAGCTCGCCCAGGTACTGGCACATGACGCGGCTCGGAGCCAGCACCACGTCGAAGCGCTCATAGAGGGTGCGCATATAGCGGCGCACCGGACGCTCGATGGCGCGCACGCGGCGCCCGATGATCTGCGGCACGTTCGAGTGGTAAAAGCCCACGGCCGGGATCGCGCGCCGCCGGGCTACCGAGGCGGCGCACCAGCCCGGGTGAAAGGCGTCACCGGCCTCGATGAGCGTCGGCTCGAGCCGCTCGAGCACGCGCTTCCAGCGCCGCACGTTGAGCGGCAGGCGGTAGTTGAAAGTGCCGGGCACGGTGAAGCCCGACAGGGTGCAGAGGCCACCGCGCTCGAAGCAGTCGCGGCGGCCCGGGACCACGATGCTGTGCTCCCAGTGCGTATGCGCGCCGAGCCAGGCGTGCTTGGCGTTGAGGTAGCGCCGTACGCCGCCGCTGGTCGGCGAATAGAACAGGGTTGTGTCGACGAGGTGCAGGCGGTCCATCCGCGGGGCATTGCACCCGCATGAGGAAAGGGTGTCAAGCCGCCGGTTCGATGTTGGCGTTCAGTTGACGTAGCGGCCGCGGGATAGTTCACTAGCGCCGCCTCGCACAAATCCGATTGGTGTTCTCATGCTGAGCCAACTCCTGCGCCGCCTGGTTGTGCTGCAGCCCGGCGAGGCGCCGGTACTGCTCGCCTCGTTCGCGACGCTGCTGTGCACCTTCTCGAGCTACACCATGCTGCGTCCGGTGCGCGATGCGCTCGGCATCACCTCCGGGCTCGAGACCATTCCGTACCTCTTCTGGGCGGTGTTTGTCTGCATGCTGCTGCTGCAGCCGGTGTATGGCTGGCTGACCTCGCGCTTTCCGCGCTCGCTGTTCCTGCCGTGGATATACCTGTTCTTCGCCGCCAACCTGGTTCTCTTCTGGGTCTGGTTTCGCGTGCAGACGGATCACACCTGGATCGCCCGCAGCTATTACGTGTGGGTCAGCGTGTTCAATCTGTTCGTGTTGGCGGCCTTCTGGGGCCTGATGGCTGACGTGTTCAGCCGCGAGCAGGCCGGGCGGCTGTTCGGCTTCATCTGGGCCGGCGCCAGCTCCGGCGGCGTGATCGGCCCGTTCATCGACAGGAAGCTCGCCGTGCCGGTCGGCGCCGTTAACCTGCTGCTGATCTCGGCGGGGCTGCTGCTGCTCGCGCTCGTCTTCATGCGGCCGGTTATCCAGTGGCAGCGCGCCGGGGGCGCGCGCCCGCCCCAGGCGGCGTCCGCGACGCCCGAGGCTAGTGCCGGTGCCGACACGCGCGGCGGGATAGGCGGCGGCGTGCTGGCGGCATTTACCCAGGTGTTTCGCTCGCCGTACCTGCTCGGAATCGCAGCGTTCGTGCTGCTCATGACCTGGGTGAATACCTTCTTCTACCTCGAGCAGCAGGCGTTCGTCGCCAAGGCGTTCACCAGCGCCGATCAGCGCACGCGCTTCTTCGCCAGCATCGATCTGTATGTGCAGATCGCATCGCTCGCGATGCAGTTCCTGCTGTTCGGCCGCCTGTACCGCTGGTTCGGTATGCGCGCACTGCTGGCGAGCGTGCCGCTGCTGATGACGGCGGGCTACGCGCTCTATGCCCTGGTGCCCGCCTTCATGGTGCTGGTCGTCGTCTACGCGGTGCGCCGCGTCGCCGATTACGCGATCACCCGTCCGTGCCGCGACTCGCTGTTCACCGTCGTGTCACGCGAGGAGAAGTACCAGGCGAAGAGCCTCATCGACACCTTCGCCTATCGCGGAGGCGATGCGACCAGCGGCTCGCTTCACAAGCTGCTGGTCGAGGGCCTGGGCGCGGGTCACGCCGCCGTGGGCTGGATCGGCGCTCTGATCGCGGCAGTGTGGACGGTGCTGGCGCTCGGACTGGGCCGCGCTTTCCAGCAGCGCGGCACCCCGCGGACTTAAGCCGCGCTCGACTGCGGCTCGGCCGCCGTAGCCTCGAGCAGCTCGCCGGCCGCGCTGATGATCTCGGCGGCGGTCGCGAAGCGATCGGCGCGTGGTTTGGTCACGAGGCGTGTGAGCAGCGGCTGATAGCGCTCGAGCGACTGCGGCAGCTGCGGAGTCGGTGCATTGACGTGCTGCTGCAGCACATCGAGCGCGGTGGCGCCGGTGTAGGGCTTACTGCCGGTGAGCATCTCGTAGAGGATGATGCCGAGGCTGTAGAAGTCGGAACGGCCGTCGAGCTGCTCGCCGAGGGCCTGCTCCGGGCTCATGTAGTAAGGAGAGCCGCGCAGCACGGCGGTCTGGCCGGTCTGCAGACTGGTGGTGCCGCCGTCGATCTGGCGCGCCAGACCGAAGTCGATGAGGGCCACCGCGTCGTTCTCGCGCAGCATGACATTGGGGGGCTTCAGGTCGCGGTGTATGAGGCCGGCCTGATGCACGACCTGCAGCGCGGAAGCGATGCGTTGCAGGTACTGCAGCGCCTCGCGCTCCGTGACGCCGCGCAGAATGCGCGCCTTCAAGTCCCCGCGCGGCAGGTACTCCATCGCCAGATACTCGTAGCCGGCGTGCACCCCGTAGTCGTAGATCTCCACGACCAGCGGGCTCTTGATGGCCTGCACCGCCGTGTATTCGCGCTCGAGGAACTGCCGGCCCGCGACCTCGTCGCGCAGCGTCTTCGATACCTTGAGCGCGACGTTGTGGCCGCGCGCCGCGCTGCTGGCGAGATAGACGGCGGCCTTTTCCGACTCGCCGACTTTGAGGCGCAGCGTGTAGCCGGGAATGACGTCCTCGCCGGCCGGCGCGGTCAGCAGCGCGACCACTCCGGGCGGCGGCAGCGCCTGCGCGGCAGCGGTGGGCGCCTCGTTCCCGGCGGCGGCATCTCCGGCGGCTTGCTCCGCGGTGTTGGCGCGGGCGGCCTGCGCCGCCCGGTCCTGCTCCATGCTCGCGAGGCTCGCCAGGCGCCGCTGCACGCGCCGTTCGACGCGGCGCAACGCTACCCGTACGGAGGTGCTGAGCCGTTCCGGCGTGAGGAGCTTCTTCGGCAGATAGTCCAGGGCGCCGAGCTGCAGGGCGCGCACGGCGGTGAGCTCGTTGCCGTCCTCGGCGATCGCGATCACCGCGGGCGCCGCGGGCTGGTCGCGCAGGCGACGCAGCAGCCCGAGCCCAGAGGAGCCGGGATCCTCAGGGCTCGCGCCGAAGCGGCAGCCGAGCAGCAGCAGATCGCAGTCGCGTCCCGAGAAATTGCTGCACCAGCGCTCGAACTCCGCCAGGTTGAGCACGCTGACACTCGCGCGCGGGCAGAGCACGTCGAGGTGATGACGCAGCCATTCGGCATAGCGGACGTCGTCTTCGACGACCAGCATGCGAGCCGGGGACGTGGGTCGCTCGCTCATACGCATACGATGGCCCAAGCCCTGCGTCGCTGTCCCCCACGGCCGACGGATTCTGTGAACTCAATTCTGTGAACTGGTTCAAAGTTGGAAAGTCAGCCAACTTTGGGCAGTAGAGGCCCTCAAGTCAGGCCCCGGGGTTACTCCCGCGTCAGCAGGAACTGCGTGCCCTGGTAGGAGAGCACCGCCCCGTCAGGCGTGACGCGCTCGAGGCGCACCCCCTCGAGCGACTCGCCCTCACGGAGCTTGTGCATGTTGATGAGCACCCAGCGGTCCTCAGGGCGCTCGGCGTAGGCGTGAAGATCGAGCCGCAGCTGCGGCAGTTGTGACCCGGGAGCGGCTGTCAGTTGCTGGTAGAGCGGAACGCCCGCGTCCGTGCCGCGCTTCACGCGCCCGAGGCTCCCGTGGGGAGGCGGCTCGGTGGCCGGCGCCAGGTCATCGGCGTTCGGCGGCGGCTCGGTCGCGGCGGCGGGGGTCGATTCGGGCGAGGCGGCGGGCGCGGCCGGCGCCGGCGGGGCAGTCGGGGCGCCGCGCACCGAGGGCGTCACGGCGGGCGCAGCGGCCGCTGCCGGCGTATTGAGCGCGGCGACCGCGGACGGGGCGGCGGCCGGCGCGGCAGCAGGCGCGGCAGCAGGCGCGGCAGCAGGCGCGGCGCCGGGTGCGGGGGCAGCTGCGTGCCGCCACAGGAGCCACCCCACGACGGCGAGATTGGCGAGGAACAGCACCGCAATCGCGACCGCCCAGGAGGGAAGCGCGTGGCGCGGCGGGGCGACCTTCACCTCGAAGAGCGCAGGCCCGCCCTGCCGCTGGCGGTCGCTCTCTGATTTCTTCAACGCATCGAGAATGAACGACATCGCATCACCCGCCGTGAGAGTCTGCGGCCGAGAGCAGCGGCACACCGGGGCCGGCCACCGCGGCGGCGAGCGCGATCTGCGTCTCCCGGCCCGCGATGCCGTCGACCGACAGCTGGTGCTGGCGCTGGAACTCGCGCACCAGAGCGGTGAGCTCGGCGTCGAACACGTCGCTCGCCGGCGCGCCCGACTCGAGGTGCGCGAGGCGCTGGAGACTCTGGCGCAGCCAGCGCACCTCCGCGCCGCGCATCCCGGCCGACAGCGCCTTGACCGGTGAGCTGGCCGGGCGCCACAGCATGACAAAATCGCCCAGCCAGAAGTGCGTCAGCTCGCCCAGGCCCACTGACTGCGGGCCACCGAGGTCGAGCCGCGCATGCTCGTCGTCGAGTCCCGTGAGCACGACCTGGTGACTGCTGCCCGAGGAGTCGCTCAGCATCAGGATCGCCGGATGGTTGTAGAGACGCAGCTGACCGAAGGAGCCGCGGGCGGCGAGGCACTCGAGGTGCACATGCATCGCCTGGGTGCACGGGTCGGTGCCGTCGGTCTGGTACTTCACACCCCAGAGCTCGAAGAGCTTGCCGAAGGCGCCGTCGGTGTCGGTCTGGGCCGTGTGCGCGCTGAGCAGCTGCGCAAGTGTCGGCAGCGGTGGCGTCGCACTAGCGGCCGGCGCTGCCGAGGCGACGGCGACCGCCGCCGCGCCCGGCAGCCGCGCGCCCGCCGTCGCTGCGTGCGTGAGCGGGCTCCACGGCCCGAGCGCCCACAGCGACGCGGCGATCACCGCCAGCAACGCGGCGACGGCGGCCGCGGCCGCCCACGGCAGCCAGTACGCCCCAAAGCCGCGCCCGAACACCTCGGCGGCCGCGCGGCGCACCAGAGAGCCCGTGACCCTGTGCCGGTCGAGGGAATACGCGCCGAGCAGCGCGCGGTCGCTGAGCACGTTGATCACGCGCGGCACGCCGCGCGACAGCCGGAACGCCTCGCGCAGCGCCCAGGGGCTCAGGATGTCGGTGGTCGCGCCGGCGACCCGCAGGCGGTGGCGCACGTAGGCCGTGGTCTCCTCGCGCGACAGCGGATCGAGGTGATAGCGTCCGGTGATGCGCTGTGCCAGCTGGCGCAGCTCGTTGCGCGCGAGCAGCTCGCGCAGCTCCGGCTGGCCGATGAGGATGATCTGCAGGAGCTTCTGCGTGTTGGTTTCGATGTTCGTGAGGAGCCGCACCTGCTCGAGCACGTCGGGCGAGAGGTTCTGCGCCTCGTCCACCACCAGCACTACGCGCCTGCCGCCGGCGTGGGCCTCGAGCAGGTGGCGCGACAGGATGTCGACCAGGTCCTTGAGGCTCGCGCTCGATGCAGCCGGCACCTCGATGCCGAGCTCCTCGCAGATGGTCAGCAGGAACTCCGGTGCTGTCATCCTCGGGTTGAGGATCAGGGCGATCTCGGCGTCCTTCGGTGCCTGGGCGAGGAGCGAGCGCACGATCGTGGTCTTGCCGGTGCCGACCTCGCCGGTGAGCTGCACGAAGCCCCCCGACTCGTTGATGCCGTACATGAGGTGCGCGAGCGCCTCGGCGTGGCGCTCGCTCAGGTAGAGGTAGCGCGGATCCGGGGTGATCGCGAACGGCTTCTCGTTCAGGCCGAAGAACTTGAGATACATGCGGTGCCGGATGCTAGCCGAGCGTATTGCCGCGGCGCAGCGCCCTTTCGCCGAAGCGTGCCCGCGCTTCGTCGAGGGCTGCGTCAACCGCGTGCCCGCGCCGCAGGTCCTCGAACAGGCCGAGCTGGGAGGCGGGCTTCAGCTCAGTGAGGACCACGCCGAGCAGGCGAAGTTTCGTGTCCGGGTGCGCGTACAGCCAGCGCCCGAGGAGCTCGGCCGCGACGCCGGCGATGACGCGTCCGGCCGCGGTGGGAGGCGCAATGGCGCGCTGGCGGGTGAAGGTCGTGAAGTCGTGGCGACGGATCTTCACCCCGACGCAGCCGGCGACCAGCTCGCGGCTGCGCAGCCGCGAGCACGCCAGGTCCGCCAGCCGCGCGAGCTGCGTCTGCAGGGCGCGCGGATCGTCGATGTCCTCGGCAAAGGTGTCCTCGGCAGACAGCGACTTCTCCTCGAGTTCCGGCAGCACCGGCCGCTCGTCGATACCCGAGGCGCGCTCGCGCACCCAGGCGGTATAGCGGCCGAACAGCGGCCACAGCACCGCATCCGGCGCGCTGCGCAGCTCCGCGAGCGTGTGGATCCCGGCCGCCTCCACCCGCGCGCCGGTTTTGCGCCCGAGGCCCGGAAGGCGCCGCACTGAGAGCGGATCGAGCACCTCGCGCACCCGCGCGGGCGCCACTACCGTGAAGCCGTCGGGCTTGCCGAGATCGGAGGCGATCTTCGCCACCAGCTTGTTGGGCGCCACACCCACCGAGGCGGTGAGGCCGGTGCACTCGCGGATCCGCGCCTTGATGCGACGCGCGATCTCGACTGCGCCGCCCATGAGCTCCTGGCTCGCGGTGACGTCGAGGAACGCCTCATCGAGAGATAGTCCCTCGACCAGCGGAGTGACCTCGCGGAACACGCCGAACACCGTGCCCGAGACTTCCCTGTAGCGCGCCATCCGCGGCCGCACGCAGATCGCGTGCGGGCAGAGTCTCAGCGCCGTGCGCATCGGCATGGCCGAGCGCACGCCGAAGGGGCGCACCTCGTAGCTGGCGGCGGTCACGACGCCCCGGCCCCCGGTCCAGCCGACGATGACCGGCTTGCCGGCGATCGCCGGGTTGTCGTGCTGCTCCACGGATGCATAAAAGGCATCCATGTCGACGTGCAGCACCGCACGGCTCACCTGGCCGGTCTCCTGTCCCGCGCCCCGGTGCTTACTTCTCGACGGTGATCGTAATTTTCTTCGAGATCACCGCTGGATCGTGCGGGATGTGGTTCTGGTCGCCGAGCAGCAGCTGCAGCGTGTGCTTGCCGGGAGTCAGGGTGAGCGAGGTCTCGGTCTGACCCTTGCCGAAATGCTTGATGTTGTCGGTCGCGGGGAGTGGCGCACCCATGCTGGCGGGAGCATCGGTGTCGATGAGGAGGTGATGGTGCCCCGTGTTCTCGAACTTCACGCCGGCGGGCGCGATTCCCATTTTGGCGTTCAAGCCGAATTGCACCAGCACCGGAGTTTTCACCCGGGCGCCGTCCTTGGGGGCGATGATGTAGACCTCGGCACCGGGGGGCGAGGGCGTGCGCTCCATGGGTGCCGCCGCAGGTGTCTGAGCGTGAGCGGCGAACGGAGCGGCGAGCGCGGGCGCGAGGACCAGTGCAGCAACGATGAACGTACGCATCATGATCTCCTTTCACAGTGAGAGTCCGCTGTAGGCGATGGTGAGCGCGAGCATCAGCACACCGCTCACCAGGTAAAAGAGACTGAGCGGCAAGAGCTTCCCGAAGGTGAGCCAGCGGCCCTGCCCGTAGACCACCCGCATGGAACGATACACGTACCAGGGGATGTACAGGCAGAGCGCGAAGCGTACCCAGGATGCGGCCACTGGCAAGAGCGCCGACACCCCCGCCGCGAGCAGCAGCAGCAGGAACCCGAATGCGTGGTTGTGCACGAACAGCAGCAGGTGCTCCACGTAGTAGTGCCGCGGCCGCCAGTACACGAGCATCATGCCCCCCGCGAGCAGCGGCAGAAACAGGAACATCGCCCGCGGCAGGTTGTGCAGGAACGCATCGCGCACCGAGCTGCCGTTATCCAGCACCACCAGGCGGCAGGCATGCGTAACCCTGCGCAAAATCACGTCTTGCCAGGGCCCCAGATGGCCGAGATCCGGACACACGCGCTCGGCGCGCTGCTGCGGGGACTCGCCCGGCTCTGCTTTCGCCATGGGGCCATACTCGTGCCGCCCGGGAGCGGCCGCAGCATCGCTGCCGGCGCTGCGCGGCGCATCCAGTTGAAGGACTGTCATCTTCTGGTTCGTGGCGCTGAACCAGATGAAGAACACCACCGACAGCACCAGGTACAGCCGCACCGGCGGCAGGTAGCGCGCACGGCGGCCGGCGAGGAATTCGTGGGTGAGGTAGCCCGGCTTGAAGAGCAGTGCCCAGAGCGTGCGCCACAGCCGCGAGTCCGCGTGCGTGACATCCTCGGCGGCGACCTGGATGAAATGCCACAGCGTATGCACCGGCGGCTCGACGCGCTGGCCGCAGTTGCCGCAGTAGCGCTCCGGCACGCTCGCGCCGCAGTTGTCGCAACGCGGGGTGGCGGGGGCGGCAGCGGCCGGTGCCGGGGCTGCGGCTGCGGGGGCAGCCGCGGAGGCCACCTCCGGCGGCGCCGCGGCGGCCGCCGGCGTGCTCATGCGACGTAGGGCCGCGACTGCCCGGCGGCCGGTTCCACCTCGAGCGGCTGCGCCTGGGTGCCGAGCTCCTCGGAGGCGAAGTCGTCGACGTTGATGAGGTCCATGGTCTTGCGGTCGTACTCGCGCAGCGCCGCCGCCTCGGTCTCCGACACGATGCCGGCGGCGAGGCTCTGCTGGATCTGACCCGGCAGGTCGAGCGCGGTGACCTTGCCGGTCTTGACGCCCTCGACGCGGATGCGCTTGACGAGGGGCTCGAGCTGCCCGGCGAGCAGCATGGCCTCCTGCAGGAGCCCGAGGGGATTTCGCGGCTCGAGCGTCCAGTAGATGCCCTGGCAGAGCCACTCGCGCGCCTCGGTCGGGGCGGTGACGAGCGCGGCCACGCGGTGCGCCAGTCCGTCACCCGGGGCTGAATAGATCAGGCCGCGGGGGAAGATGAGCGCGCGCATCAAGCCGGCAAGGGCGCGGTTGGGGAAATTGCGCAGGAAGCCGTGCAGCTGCTCCTGCGCGTGATAGAGGAGGTTGCGGCACGCCCACTCGACTATCGGCAGATCCTCGGCCCGCGCGCCCTGATTCTCGTAGTGCTTGAGCACCATCGAGGCGAGGTACATCGCGGAGAGCACGTCGCCGAGGCGCGCCGACAGGCCCTCCTTCTTCTTGAGGTAGCCGCCGAGCGTGAGCATCGCCACATCGACCGCGAAGGCGAACGAGGCGCTGAAGCGCACGATGTGCTGGTAGTAGCGTGCGGTGCCGCCCGCGACCGGCGCGCGCGTGAAGCGCGCGTGGGTCAGGGCCATGATGAAGGAGCGCACCGCGTTCGAGATGGTGAAGCCGACGTGGCCGAACAGCGCGCGATCGAACGCCTCGATGCCGGCGGCGCGGTCGGGATTGCGCGCCGCGTTCATCTCGCGCAGCACGAACGGATGGCAGCGGATGGCGCCCTGGCCGAAGATGATGAGGTTGCGGGTGAGGAGGTTGGCGCCCTCGACGGTGATCGCGACCGGCGTGACCTCATAGCCGCGCGCGAGATAATTCTTCGGCCCGAGCATGATGCCCTTGCCGCCGTGCACGTCCATGGCGTCGTTCCCCACCTGGCGGCCCATCTCGGTGACGTGGTACTTGAGCATGGCGGAGGGGACCGACGGCTTCTCGCCGCCGTCGATCGCGCCCGCGGTCACCGAGCGCCCGGCGTCCATCGTGTAGGTGAGGCCGACCATGCGGGCGATCACGGCCTCGACTCCCTCGAACTTGCCGACCGGCGTATTGAACTGGCTGCGGATGCGCGCGTAGGCGCCGGTGGCCCAGACTGCGGCCTTGGCCGCCCCGGTGGTGTTGGAGGGCAGCGAGATGCAGCGGCCCACGGAGAGCTGCTCGACCAGCATGCGCCAGCCGCTGCCCGCCATCGCCGGCCCGCCGATGATGAAGTCGAGCGGCACGAACACGTCGCGACCCTGGATGGGGCCGTTCTGGAAGGGCACGTTGAGCGGAAAGTGCCGCCGCCCGATGGTGATGCCGGGGGTGGTGCGCGGAATGAGCGCGCAGGTGATGCCGATGTCGGCCTTGCCGCCGAGGAGCCGCTCCGGATCGAACATGCGGAAGGCGAGTCCGATTACGGTCGCAATCGGGGCGAGCGTGATGTAGCGCTTGGAGAAGTTGAGCCTGAGGCCGACGATCTCCGACCCCTGCCACATGCCGCGGCACACCACCCCGGTGTCCGGGATGGAGGCGGCGTCGGAGCCGGCGCGGGGACCTGTGAGCGCGAAGCACGGCACTTCCTCGCCGCGCGCCAGACGCGGCAGGTAGTAGTTCTTCTGCGCCTCGGTACCGTAGTGATTGAGCAGCTCCGCGGGCCCGAGTGAATTGGGCACGGCGGCGTTGGAGGCGGCGGTGGGACTCCTGCTCGAGATCTTGGCGAGCACGCACGAGTGGGCGTAAGCCGAGAACTCGAGTCCACCGTACTTCTTCGGGATGATCATCGCGAAGAAGCCGCGCGTCTTGAGCAGTTCCCAGGCCTCCGGCGGCAGATCGCCGAGCTCGTGGGTGATGTGCCACTCATCGAGCATCCGGCAGAGCTCCTCGCAGGGTCCGTCGAGGAACGCCTGCTCCTCCTGCGAGAGCTGCGGCGGCTTCGCGGCGAGGAGCTTGCGCCAGTCGGGCGCGCCCGTGAACAGCTCCCCGTCCCACCACACCGTGCCGGCCTCGAGCGCCTCCTTCTCGGTCTGCGACATCGAGGGCAGGAGCCTGAGGTACGCGCCGAGGAAGGGTCGGGTGATGAGCGCCTTGCGCAGTGGCCGCACGTTCAGCAGCCACAGTCCCGCGAGCAGCACCCACAGGAGCCCCTTCCACAGGCCCGCCGGCGCGCCGGCGGTGGTGTACAGCGCGAGCAGCACGGTGAAGGTTACCGTGAAGGCGAGCAGCGACAGCCGCCGGTAGGCGAGGAACAGCAGCGCGCCGACGAACACCAGCGTGATGAAGCCGCCGATCTGTGTGACCGCGTAGGCCGCAGCCACTACCGCGAGGAGCGAGACGATCGCGCCCAACATGGTGTCCTCCTATGTCTCAGCCGAGCAGGCTCTTCACGCCGTCGCGCTCCTCGCGCAGCTCCGCGTTGGTCGCGTCCATGCGCTTGCGGCTGAACTCGTCGATGGCGAGACCCGGGACGATGCGGCACTCACCGTACGCGACCGTGACCGGATATGAATAGATGACGCCGGCCTCGATGCCGTAGCTGCCGTCTGCCGGGATGGCCATGCTCACCCAGTCGTCCTTGGCCGTGCCGTGCACCCAGGTGTGCACGTGATCGATGGCGGCGGATGCCGCCGAGGCGGCCGAGGAGGCGCCGCGCGCCTTGATCACGGCGGCGCCGCGCTGCTGCACGGTCGGAATGAAAGTCTGCTCGACCCACTCGCGGCTGACCAGCGCCGGCGCGCTCTTGCCCGCCACCAGCGCGTGCGTCAGGTCCGGATACTGGGTCGCGGAATGGTTGCCCCAGATCGTCATGCGGCGGATGTCCGACACGTGCGTGCCGGTCTTCTCCGCGAGCTGCGCCACCGCGCGGTTGTGATCGAGGCGCGTCATGGCGGTGAAGTTGTGCGGATTCAGGTCGGGGGCGTTGTGCATCGTGATCAGCGCGTTGGTGTTGGCCGGATTGCCGACCACCAGCACGCGCACTTTGCGATCGGCGACCGCGTTGAGCGCCTTGCCCTGCACGGAGAATATCTGCGCATTGGCGAGCAGCAGATCCTTGCGCTCCATGCCCGGCCCGCGCGGCCGCGCGCCTACCAGGAGCGCCACCTGACAATCGCGGAACGCAACGTACGCATCGTCGCTCGCCCGCACGCTATCGAGAGTTGGAAACGCGCAGTCGTTGAGCTCCATCAGCACGCCCTGCAGCGCCGCCAGCGCCCCGGGGATCTCGAGCAGATGGAGCCTGACGCGCGTGTCGGGCCCGAGCAGCGCACCCGAGGCGACGCGAAAGGCGAGTGCGTAGCCGATCTGGCCGGCGGCGCCGGTGATCGCGACATTGACGGCGGGTTTCATGGGCGATTTTCTTTGCGGCGACGGAAGGAGGGCCCGAAAGTTTAGCGTGTGCGCCCCGGACAGCCCGCAAAAACGACGTCCCCGCCTCAAGACACTCAGCCCAGGGCCGGCGTCGCAGGGGCCCGAGAGGGCGCCAGACCCCCCTCAAGGGGCCTCCAAGGTCATCTACTGAGATAGTTTGACACTCAAGTAGTGTTCTAGTAGAGTACATCACTAAGGAGAGCGACCTGCATGGTGCAGGGAGCCGAAGAGAGAGAAAGCCGAAAGAGGAGATGACCATGAACGCAATCGCCACCCTGTCCCGCAATGCCACCTGTGCCGCTGCCGCCGCGCTGATCTGCGTGCTGTCCAGCATGGCCTTCGTCGAGTCGACCGCTGTTGTCCCGGGCACGCAGCCCGAGTTCATCCGCCTCGCTCACGTGTCCGCGCCGTCCTGGTTCGGCAAGCCCGAGCCGGCCGTTTTGGTAGATTAGTTCGCTAGCCTGCCGAAACAGCCCCCGTGTCCACTCAGACGTTCACCCCGGGAATCATGGATCCGCAGTGGGACAACAGCCAGCCGATATACCGGCAACTGCGTGACCGTGTGGTCGCCATGATCCTCGAGGGCGTCCTGAAGGAAGGGGACCCACTGCCCTCGGTACGCAACGTCGCCGCGGACTTTCGCCTGAATCCGCTGACGGTGCTCAAGGGCTACCAGCAGCTGGTGGACGAGCAGCTGGTCGAGAAACGCCGGGGCCGCGGCATGTTCGTGAGCTTAGGGGCGCGCAAGGCGCTCATGAAGGACGAGCGGCAGCGCTTTCTCGATGACGAATGGCCGAGGGTTTACGCGACCATCCAGCGCCTCGGCCTCTCGAGCGAGGAGCTGCTGCGCGCCGGAGCCGCCGCACCCGCGGCGCCCTTCCCGGCGACGCCTGCCAAAGGGGAGCCAGATGACAGCGGTAATTGAAGCGCGCAGCCTCACCAAATCCTTTGGCGCGACCCGCGCCCTGGACGGGGTGAGCTTCAGCGTCGAGCCGGGGCGCATCGTCGGCCTCATCGGCCCGAACGGCGCCGGCAAGACCACCGCGCTCAAGGCGATCCTCGGCCTCACCTCATTCACCGGCGAGCTGCGCGTGCTCGGGCTCGACCCGCGCTCGCAGCGCGATGAGCTGATGCGCGACGTCTGCTTCATCGCCGACGTGGCGGTACTGCCGCGCTGGCTGCGCGTCGCCCAGGCGGTCGACTTCGTCGAGCACGTGCACCCGCGCTTCGACCGCAGCGTCGCCGAGAGTTTCCTCGCCAGGACCGACATCAAGCGCGGCAGCAAAGTCGGCCAGCTCAGCAAGGGCATGGTGACGCAGCTGCACCTGGCGCTCATCCTGGCGATCGACGCGCGTCTGCTGGTACTCGATGAGCCGACCCTCGGTCTCGACCTGCTGTATCGCCGCCAGTTCTACGACACGCTGCTCAACGACTACTTCGACAAGGAGCGCACCATTCTCATCACCACGCACCAGGTGGAGGAGGTCGAGCAGCTCTTTACCGACGTGATCTTCATCAAGCACGGGCACTTCACGCTCAACTCCTCGGTCGAGGAGCTCGGCAACCGCTACCGGCAGCTCACCGTGAGCAGCGAGCAGGCCGCGCGCGCCCGCGCGCTGAGCCCGTTCTACGAGCGCGAGATATTCGGCCGGGTGGCGATGTTCTTCGAGGGCCGCACCGCCGCGGAGCTCGGCGGCTACGGCGAGCTGCGCACGCCCTCGATCGCCGACCTGTTCGTGGCCAAGATGCAGGGAGCCCCCTCCACATGAGCACCAATATTCAAGGCTCGCTGAGCGAGCCGCTGCGGCACGGCACTCCCTACGGTCAGTGGCAGCGCAGCGCCCCCTGGGTGGCGCCGCTCCTGACCGTCGGCGTGCTCGCGCTCGCCACCTTCGTCATGTTTGCCAACTGCGGGGTGGCACTCATATGAACGCCAACGCCGCCACCGTCGCACCCGCGCTGCCGCTGCTGCGCCGCGCCGGCCCGCTCGACACCGTCGTGGCGCTCGTGCGCCGCGAGCTCTGGGAGCATCGCTCGCTGTGGATCTGCGCACTGGTGGTGGAGGGCCTGCTGGCAGTCTCCCTGCTCCTCGGGCGCATCAACTTCGACCTCCCGGACGAGGTGCTCACCACGCAGCAGAAGGTCGCGGTCTTCACGATCGCTCAATGGGTGCTGGCGCAGCCGCTGTTCCTGGTAACGGCGATCGTCGTGGGGTTCTACCTGCTCGACTGCCTGTACGCCGAGCGCAGGGACCGCAGCATCCTCTTCTGGAAGTCGCTGCCGCTCTCGGACGAGCTCACGGTCGGCTCCAAGTTCCTGGTCGCCGCCGTGGTGGTGCCGCTCGGCGTATTCGTGCTCGCCACCGCCTCGGGCCTGCTGTTCGCGGCGATCCTCGCGGTGCGCGTGCCGGGGGCGCTGCACTGGAGCACGGTCGAGTGGCTGCGCACCGAGGCGGTGCTGCTCCTCGAGGTGCTGCTCGGCGTGCTGTGGTACTCGCCGATCGCCGCCGCGCTGCTTTTGTTCTCCGCCTGGATACCCCGCAACCCGATCCTGTGGGCCTCGCTGGTGCCCGTAGTGGCGCCGATCATCGAGCGCGTCGCGCTCGGCACCCACTACATCTGGAGCTTCGAGACCTACCGGATGAACGGCATCTGGCACAAGCTCACCCTCGGTCCGAACGTCTTCGGCAGCTTCCACAACCTGCCTCCTGTCGGCATCGTCCTCGACACCTTCAACATCAGCGGTGCCTTCACCGACATCGACCTGTGGACGGGCGTCGCCGCGGCCGCCGCGATGGCTTACGCGGCAGCCCGCGTCCGCCGCTACCGCGACGACAGCTGAAAAGCCGCTATCCGGCAGGCCGGTCTGGACGGGCGGCTCGCTGCCGGAGCCGCATCGCGCTTATGATCGCAGTCCCGACGGGCGACAAGGCTGCGAGTGTCAGCAACGGTTCCGAGCACAGAGGCCGTCGAGGTCCGGCGCACCGCTGAGGGCCTGGAGCTCGTGCTGACGGGCGAATGGAGCGTCCGCCAGGTCGCCTCGATCGAGGCCGCACTCGATGCCGTCGACGTGCCCGCGGCGGCGCGCATCCGCATCGCCGCGCAGTCGATCACCCGGCTCGATCTCTCCGGCGCCTGGGCGCTGCGCGGCTTCGTGCGGCGCGCGCGCCGTGCCGGCGCCGAGGTTGCCTTCCGCGGCACCCCGCCGGACCAGCTGCGGCTGCTCGATGAGACGCTCACGGACCAGGCGCCACCCGAGCCGGACACGGCGCTGCCGCTGACGGCTCCGGCGGAGCCGGGCGATCGCGCCCTGGTCGCGATCGGCCGCTACGCCATCAGTACCGGCCACGATCTCTTCGGAGGACTCGCCTTCCTCGGCCGCACCTTTACCACCGTCGCGGCCAACCTGGCTCACCCGCAGCGCCTGCGGCCGGTCTCGGTCATCCGCCACGTGTATGAGACCGGCATCACGGCCATGCCGATCGTGGCGCTCATCGCCTTCCTCGTCAGCGTGATCATCGCGTATCTCAGCGCCCAGCAGCTGCGCGGGCTCGGCGCCGACATCTACGTGGTCGACCTGGTCACGATCGGGGTGCTGCGCGAGCTCGGCGTACTGCTCACCTCGATCATCGTCGCCGGCCGCTCCGGCAGCTCTTACGCCGCCGAGCTCGGCTCGATGAAGCTCAACGAGGAGGTGGATGCGCTCACTGCCACGGGTGCCGACCCGTTCGAGCTGCTGGTGGTGCCGCGGGTGCTGGGGCTGGTGATCGCGCTGCCGCTGCTCACGGTGATCGCCGATCTCATCGGGCTCGCGGGCGGGGCGCTCTTGTGCCGCTACCTCCTCGACATGCCTCTCAACCAGTACGTGAACCGGGTCGACGAGTCGATCGCCCCCACCACCTTCTGGGTGGGCATCATCAAGGCGCCGGTGTTCGCGCTGCTCATCTCGCTCGCCGGCTGCTACCGGGGCATGCAGGTGCGCGGCTCGGCGCGCGAACTCGGCCACCTGGTGACGGTGGCGGTGGTGCAGGCGATCTTCCTCGTGATCCTGGCGGACGCGCTGTTTGCGATACTGTTCATGGAGATGAAGATCTGATGGAGCCGGTCGTGGAAGTCCGCGGGCTCGTCAACCGCTTCGGCCGGCAGGTGGTGCACGACGGGCTCGACATGCGGGTCGAAGAGGACGAGGTATTCGGCATCGTCGGCGGCTCCGGCTCGGGCAAGTCGGTGCTGCTGCGGACCATCCTCGGACTGCAACGTCCGCTCGCCGGCACGGTGCGCATTCGCGGCAGCGACATCACGCACCTCTCCGAGCGGGAGCTGCGGCCCATCAAGGCCGGCTACGGCGTGGCCTTTCAGTCCGGGGCACTCTATTCGGGGCTCACGGTGCTCGAGAACGTACAGCTGCCGATGATCGAGCACCTGCGGCTCCCGCCGACGGCGCTCGAGGGGCTGGCGCTCCTCAAGATCCGCCTGGTCGGGCTGCCGGAGGATGCGGCCTGGAAGTACCCCGCGCAGCTCTCCGGCGGCATGGTGAAGCGCGTGGCGGTGGCCCGTGCCCTGGCGCTCGATCCGCAGCTGCTGTTCCTCGACGAGCCCACCTCGGGCCTCGACCCGGTGAGCGCGGCGGCCTTCGACGACCTGGTGGTGTATCTGCAGCAGCACCTCAACCTCACCATCGTCATGATCACGCACGATCTGGACAGTATCTTCCGTACCTGCAATCGTGTCGGGGTGATCGTCGACCGGCACATGGAATCCGACACTCTCGAGCGCATCGTCGACTACCCGAACCCGTGGATTCAGGCCTACTTCCACGGCGAGCGGGGGCGCGAGCACCTCGGAGCCCACCATGGAGCGTGAGGCCAATTACGCTGCCGTCGGAGCGTTCGTGCTGCTGGTGACCCTCACCGGCGCGCTGTTCGTCTACTGGTACTCCGACACCCGCGAGCACCGCGACTACAACCGCTACGAGATCTACTTCACCGGCAGTGTCAGCGGGCTCGAGAAGGGCGCGGCGGTGCGCTATCTCGGGGTGCCGGTCGGGCGCGTGAACGATCTGCGCATCGATCCGCGCGACTCGAGCCGCGCCGAGGTGATCGTCGACATCGACTCCTCCACACCGATCTCCGAGCAGACGGTCGCGGAGCTCGCGCTGCAGGGCGTGACGGGCCTGCTCTACATCGACCTGAGCGAGGACCGCAGCGGCAGGCGCGTGGCGCCGCCGGTCGCGAGCCTCAAGTTCCCCGTGATCCGCGCGGCGCCCTCGCGCTTCGACGTGTTTCTCACGGGCCTGCCGGAGCTGGTCGCCGCGGTCGGCAACCTCGTCAACCGCGCCGACCGCCTGCTGAGCGATGAGAACATCGCCGCGGTGACCGCCGCCGTGGGCAACCTCGACAAGGCATCGGGCAACCTGCCGCGCACGATCAAGGAGCTCAACTCGCTGATCGCGGAGCTGCGCGGCGCGAGTGCCGAGCTCGCCGCGAGCGCCGGCATCGCTCACGGGATACTGCAGACCGTGGATCCGGACATCCGGGCCGCGGCGCAGCGCACGCGCGCCATCGCCGACAGCCTCGCGGACGCGAGCAGCCAGCTCGATAAGGCGATCGCCGAGAACCGCCAGGACATACGCTCCTTCACCCACCAGGGGCTGCCGGAGATCGAGCGCTTCGTGCGCGAGGGGCGCGCGGCGGCGCACGACATCCGCGAGCTCTCGAACAGCCTGCGCGAGAACCCGGCGCAGCTGCTCTATCAGCCGCCGCCGCGCGGCGTGGAGATTCCGCGATGAGGCGGCCGGCCGCCGGGCTCATGCTGTGCCTCGGCGCAGCCGCCGGCTGCACCAACCTCTTTCACAGCGACGCCAAACCCGAGCAGACCTACGTGCTGCGCGCCCCGGCGGCCGCGGAGGCGAGTGCGGACGGTGCGACCGCGGCGGCGACACCGGCCGCGGCCCGGGCGATGGCAGGGCTCGCGCCGCTGCAGGTCGGACACCCGATCGCCGGCCCCGGGCTCGACGGCCCGCACATCATTCTGGTGCAGGCCGATCACCGCATGAACTTCTACCTTGGCAGCCGCTGGCCGGCGCCGCTCCCGGACATGGTCGAGGCGCTGGCGGTCGAGACGCTGCGCGCCTCGGGACAGTGGCAGTCGGTGCAGGACTCGGGCAGCCCCTTCATCTCCGAGTACCTGCTGTCGATCTCCGTCCGGCGCTTCGAGGCCGATTACACCCGCGGGCGATCGGCGCCGCAGGTCGAGGTGCTGCTCGACTGCACGCTCGGCGCGCGCGCCGGGCGCGAGCTGGTGACGAGCTTCGTCGCCGAGGGGAGTGCCGCGGCCTCCGGCGACCACATGAGCGAGGTGATCGCGGCCTTCGAGACCGCGAGCAGCGCCGCGCTCACCTCGCTGTCGCAGCAGGCGGCGGCTGCCAGCCGCGCGTTCGCAGAGCGTGGCACGACGACCGCGCGCTAAAGCCTCGAGGCGCGCAGTTACGCGAGGCGCGGTGCGGCCGCTTCCTCGCCGCCGCGCAGCAGGTGGGCGAAGGGGAGCGTGCCGGCGGCCTGGCGGGTGAGGAGCGCGTGCAGCTCCGCGGCCGTGCATGGCTCGCCGAACAGCCGCCCCTGGGCATAGAGGCAGGCGTGGTCGCGCAGGAACTCGAGCTGCGCGAGCGACTCGACGCCCTCGGCGATCACCTCCATCCCGAGCGAGCGCCCCATCTCGATGATGGTACGCACGATGGTGGCATCGCCGGCGTCCTCGCTGGCGTCGCGCACGAACGACTGGTCGATCTTGAGCGTGCCGATCGGGAACTGCTGCAGCGCCGACAGCGACGAGTAGCCGGTGCCGAAATCGTCGATCGACAGATGCAGCCCCATGGCGAAGAGCTCATCGAGCAGACGCACGGTGCGTGGCGCGTCCGCCATCAGCGTGCTCTCGGTGATCTCCAGCTCGAAGGCGGTCGGCGACACGCCATGACGGCGGAACACCGAGCGACAGCGCAGGATGAAGCTCGCCTGGCGCAGCTGCTTCAGCGACAGATTGAGCGAGATGCGCCCCGGATCGCTGCCCTCGCGCTGCATCTGCCGGTAGTCCATGCACACGCGGTTCAGTACCCACTCGCCGATGTCGAGGATCAGGTTGGTTTCCTCGGCGAGCGGAATGAACAGCGACGGCGGGATATCGCCGTGGCCGGGCAGCCGCCAGCGCAGCAGCGCCTCGGCGCCGATGATACGCCCGCTGCGCAGATCCACCTTGGGCTGATAGCGGATCTCGAGCTCGTCGCGCTCCAGCGCCCGGCGCAGCTTGCTCTTGAGCATGAGCCGCTCGACCGCGGCGGCGTTCATCTCCGGCGAGTAGAACGCGAAGGTGTTGCCGCCGTTCTGCTTGGAGTAGTACATGGCGGCGTCGGCGTTGCGGATCAGGTCGATGACGTTCTCGGCGTCGCGCGGGCAGAAGGCGATGCCGACGCTCGCGGTCAGGAACACTTCCTGCTGGTTGAGCTGGAATGGCCGGCTCACCTCGGTGAGGATGGCGCGCGAGAGCTGCGCGATCGGCCCGCGGTTGTCGGTCTCCGCCGGCAGCCCGTCCACGCACAGCGCGAACTCGTCCCCGGCCAGGCGTCCGACCACGGTCTCCTTCGGCACCGCGCGCGTCAGCCGCTCGGCCAGCACCTCGAGCAGGCGGTCGCCGGCCCCGTGGCCGAAGGTGTCGTTGACCTCCTTGAAGCGATCCATGTCGAGGTACAGCACCGCCACGATCTGCCCGGCGCGCAGTGCGCGCGCGATCGCCTGCTGCAGCAGGTGATAGAACTGCATGCGGTTCGGGATCTTGGTGAGCGCGTCGTAGCGCGCCAGGTAGCGGATGCGGCGCTCCGCGCGCTTGCGGTCGGTTATGTTGCGCGCCACGAAGATGCTGCCCTGGAACTGCGGGTCGTCGCTGGCGATCACCGAGCCGGTGAACGACACCGGAATGGTCTGGCCGGCGCGGGTACGCACCACGGTCTCGCGGGTCTCCTGCGCCGCCTGCTGCAGGTCGAAGCCGGCACGCTCGCGCTCCTCGAAGATGGCGGCGATGCCGCGCCCGATCAGCTCCTCCTCGCCGAAGCCGAGGAGCTTCAAGGCCGCGGAGTTCGCCAGCTTGATGACCCCGTCGGGCGAGGTGATGAACACCGCGTCCGTCATGCTGTTGAGCATGCTGTGCAGGTAACTCCTGCTGATGGTCGCCTGGCGCAGCCGCCCGCGCATGCGCTCGAAGGCCTGCGCGAGCGCGGCGAGCGGGTCGTGCTTGCCCACCTCCACGGGGCGTGTGTAGTCGCCGACGCCGATGCGGTCGGCGCTCCTGATGAGCGACTCGAGCGGGCGCTCGAGCTCGTGCAGTGCGCGCCAGGCGAGCGCCGCCGCCGCGACGCCGCCGCCCATCGCGAGCAGCAGCGCGAGCCACCAGGTGAGGCTCGAGTGTGCGGCGGCGAGCGCCGCGAGCTGCCCGCCGAGCGGCACGGCGGCCACGGGTGCGGCCGGCTCGAGCGTGAGAGTGAGGGTGGCGAGCGTCCCGGAAGTCGTCGCTCCGGGGAAGCTCTCCGTCGTCAGCGGCACCGGCACCGTGACCAGCGCGCTCTGCGCGCCCGGCCCGGGCGGCGTGCCGCGCTCAAAGGAATAGAGCGCACCGCCCTGGCGGTTCTCGACGGCCAGCGAGTCGACCGTGGGATCCTCGAGGAACGGTTGCAGGCGACGGGCGATGCCGGCGCTATCCCCGGCGTGCACCGCGCCGGCGACCGATTCGGCGGCGTGGGCGGCAATGCTCTGCGCGCGCGCCTGCAGCTCGGCGCCGACGCGCTGGCGCTCGGTAGCGGTCGCGAGGCCGCTCAGGGCGGAGGCCTCCGCCTGGTAGCGCAGCATGAGGAGCGCTGCGACCGCGGCGGCTGACAGCAGCGCAGTGAGGAACGCGGCCCCCGCGTAGCGGAGCTTGAAGCTGGCGGCGGTCATTGATTCGGTGCCCGAGCGGGTACGCGTACTGCTCCCGGCCGGGAATCCCCTGATTTTGGGGACTCATCTTACCCGCCGCTCCGGGTCCACCGCCACGGGGGAAAATACCCCCTTAGTAGTTTGCCCAGACTCTCTTTATATAACCGAGCATCAGGCCGCGCATGGTCCCCATGGGGTCCTCCACGGCCGCGAAGATCGGCGGACGGCGCCGCAGCAGATGCCAGTTCTCGCTGCGCAGCACCTGTCGTAAGAACTCTACATTGCGGTCGATCCCCTCGATGTAGGGATTGTTCCCCCCGAAGAGGATCTCGAGGTAACGGTAAGCGGCACCGAAATCGCGCTCGAGGCGATTGCGGCGCGTCTCCTCGATGAACTCCGGCGTCTGCCGCAGCAGGTCGAGACCGGAGGCGTACTTCACCTGCCGATAGCCCCCGGAGAAGGGCAGCGCCACGCCGCCCAGCACGAACTCGGCGTACAGGCGATCGCGGCATTTCTCGAGATAACAGCGGTCGGCGATCTGCGCGATCATGTCCGCGGTGCCGAGCAGGTGGCCCACCAGCACGTCGCGCCGGTCCGCGAGCCGCGACTCGATCTCAGCGAACGGCACCTCGTAACCGGTGAAGTGGATGATCTCGGTCGCCATCGGCACCCAGGCCCCGAAGCCGAGCACCGGCAGATACTCCTCGAGGAAGCGCGCGCCGCGCGAGACGTGCACGCGGGTGAACTCGGCGCCGTTGCGCGATTCGCGCTCGTCGGTGCGTCGCAGGTAACCCACGTCGTGAAAGAGGCCGGTAACCAGCCCGACGATGGCGCGGGCGCCGCCCAGGCGTGCCTCTTCGGGCTGCTGCCGCTCGAATCCCACCAGCAGCCGTGCCAGCGCCAGTGTGATGTCGAGGGTGTGCTGGCGGTCGTGATAGACGGTGTCGACGCCGTGGAACCCGGGCACCTCGCCGGCGAACAGCCGCTCGAAGTGCTCGAAGGCGCGCTCCAGCGGCTCGAGCGGCAGTCCGGGCCAGGTCGGCCGGTAGAGCGCGGTGACGGCCTCCAGCACCGAGCCGGGCGAGCTCACCTGCACCGTGTTGGTGACGTCGAAATCGCTGCGCCGGGTACTAAGCATGTCGGGACGAGGTGCCTTTTGACACTGGAATTGGTATTTGGTCTTCCCCGAAGAAGCCTGCGTCCCTGCAATCTGCAACAGTTTAGTGAATGGGCGCCTGCGCCGGCACGACGCGGCGCACAGTTTTTCGCTTCGGCGCTATCCGCCGGGATAGGTAAATAACCATTATGTTTCAGGGGGTTAAGAAGTCGGCGATCACCGGAGCGTGATCGGAGGGGCGCTCGGCGCGCCGCGGCTCGCGGTCGATGACGCAGGCGGTGCACTCTGCGGCGAAGGCCTCGCTGGCGAGCAGCAGGTCGATCCGCAGGCCGTGGTTGCGGCGGAAGGCGAGCATCCGGTAGTCCCACCAGCTGAAGCTTGCCGGTGGCTGCTCGAAGCGGCGAAACACGTCGACGAGCCCCAGGTTGAGCAGTGTCTGCAGCGCGCGCCGCTCCGGGTCGCTCACATGCACCGAGCCGGCCCAGGCGGCCGGGTCGTGCACGTCACGGTCCTCGGGAGCGATGTTGAAGTCGCCGAGGACGACGAGCTGGCGGTGCGCGGCGAGCTCGGCGCGCAGCCACACCGCGAGCGCGGCGAGCCAGCGCAGCTTGTAGTGGTACTTCTCGGAGTCGACGCTCTGGCCGTTCGGCACATACAAATTCACGACCCGCACCCCGCCGGTGCTCGCGGCCAGCACCCGGCGCGCGGGATCGGCGAGCTCCGGGATGTCAGTCGCGACCTCGGTGCAGGGCCAGCGCGAGAGCAGCGCCACCCCGTTGTAGGTCTTCTGGCCGCTCGCGAGCACCTGGTAGCCGAGGTCGGCGAGCTCCGCCCGCGGGAAGTCCGCATCCGTCAGCTTGGTCTCCTGCATCGCGAGCACGTCGACGGGGGTGCGCGCCAGCCACTCGAGCACCTGCGGCAACCGCACGCGCAGCGAGTTCACATTCCAGGTCGCGATGCGCATTGCTGGGGCGTGTCCGGCCGGCCTCATCAGTAGATGCGCAGCCCGCCGTACTTGCGGCGAATGCGCCGGTCGAGCAGCCGCCAGCCGAGGAAAAACCCGGCCGCGAGCGCGAGCAGCGCCGTCACGAGCAGCCATTCCCAGGGGCTGCGCGTGGCAGGTGCGCCGGCGCTCTCCTCGGGCGGGGGCAGGGCCGCGGCGCGCGCGGTATCGAGCTCGGACTGGAGCTGATTCACCTCCGCCCGCAGCGCCGCGACCTCCGCCTCGTGCGTGCTGTCCGCAGCGGCCGGCGGCGGCGCCGGTGCGGGGCGGGGCGCCGCGGCCTTCGGAGGATGCGGTGGCGGCGGCGCCGGGGGCGTGGCGAGGTCGGTGCCTTCGGCCGCAGGGGGCGTCAGCGTGGGCTGCGCCCCGGCGGGCGGGGCGGGCTCGGGAGGTGCCTGCGCGTGCGCCGCGAGCCCGCAGCACAGGAGGCCCGCGGCGAGTGCGCGCCTCACCTCGCCAGCCCGCCGGCGCTCAGGATGCCGTGCTGCCGCAGCAGCGCCCGCACGTCGGGGGTGCGGCCGCGAAACTCGATGAACGCCTCGAGCGCGTCGCGGCTGCCGCCGCGGCTCAGGATCGCATCGAGAAAGCGCTGTGCTGTGCCGCGATCGAATACGCCGCTCTCCTCGAAGGCCGCGAAGGCATCGGCCGCCAGCACCTCGGCCCACTTGTAGCTGTAGTAGCCGGCCGCATAGCCGCCGGCGAAGATGTGGCCGAAGCTGTGCGGGAAGCGGTTCCACTCCGGCACCGGTATCACCGCGACCTCGCGGCGCACCTCGGCGAGGATCTCGAGCACGCGAGCGCCGCGCTCGGGCGAGTACTCGGCGTGCAGCCGGAAGTCGAACAACGCGAATTCCAGCTGCCGCATCATCGCCAGCCCCGCCTGGAAGCTGCGCGTCGCGATGAGGCGCGACTGCGTTTCCAGAGGCAACGCCGCGCCGCTCTCGAAGTGGCCCGAGATCTGCTGCAGCACCTCCGGGTGCCAGGCGAAATTCTCGAGGAACTGGCTCGGCAGCTCCACCGCGTCCCAGGCGACGCCGTTGATGCCGGCCAGGCTCGGGTAGTCGACCCGGGTGAGCAGATGGTGCAGCCCGTGCCCGAACTCGTGAAACAGCGTCACCACGTCGTCGTGCGTGAGCAGCGCCGGCTGGCCCGCGCCCGGCGGCAGGAAATTGCATACCAGGTAGGCCACCGGGAGTGCTGCTCCGGAGGTGAGGCGCTTGCGGCCGACGCACTCGTCCATCCAGGCGCCGCTGCGCTTGTTGGGGCGCGCGTAGGCATCGAGGTAGAAGCTGCCGACGCGCTGCCCCGCGGCGCCTTCGATGTCGAAGAAGCGCACGTCCTCGTGCCAGGCCGGGACACCGGCGCGCTCGCGTACGCGCAGGCCGAACAGCCGCTCCGCGACTGCGAACAGTCCGCCGAGCACCCGCGGTAAGGGAAAGTACGGCCGCAGCTCCTCCTGCGAGACCGCGAAGCGCGCGCGCTGCAGCCGCTCGGAGTGGAAGCCCACGTCCCAGGGTGCGAGCTCGCGGCCTGCGAACGCCTCGAGCTCCGCGAACTCCTGCCGCGCCGCGGCACGCGCCGCGCGCGCGAGCTCGTGCAGGAACGCGAGCACCTCCGCGCCGCTACGCGCCATGCGGGTCGCGAGCGCGTATTCGGCGTAATTCCCGAACCCGAGCAGCTGCGCGGCCTGGTGGCGCCGCCGCAGGATCTCTGCCATCACCGTCGTGTTGTCCCAGCGGCCGGCGCCCGGCCCACGCTCCGAAGCACGCGTGCTCCACGCCTCGTAGAAGGCACGGCGGAGCGGCGCCGATTCGGCATCGGTCAGCACCGCGACGTAGGTCGGCTGGTCGAGGGCGAGAACCCAGCCGCTCACGTCGCGCTCGCGGGCACGGCGCGCGGCGAGCTCGATGAGCATCCCGTTCAGTCCGCGCAGCTCGTCGGGGTCGGTGACGTGCCAGCTCCAGGCGTTGGCTGCGTCCAGCACGTTCTCCTCGAAGCGCGCTTGCAGCTGCGCGAGCTCCTGCATCACGGTCTTGAAGCGCACCTTCTGCTCCGCCGGCAGGGCGACGCCGGCGAGGCGGAAGTCGCGCACCGCGTGCTCGATCACCCGGCGCTGCACGGGCGCGAGCCCGGCGCCGTCGCGCTCGGCGATGGTGCGGTAGGCGCGGAACAGCGGCTCACTCTGCGCCAGGTCCGTCTGGTAGGCCGAGAGCAGCGGCAGGCACGCGTTATAGCCCGCCCGCAGCGCATCGGAATTGAGCACCGCGTTCAGATGGCTCACCGGCGACCAGGTGCGCGTGATGCCGTGCTGCAGCTCTTCCAGCGGCTCGATGAGCGTCGCGAAGGTCGGCTGCGGCAGCGCCGCGAGCTCGCCGATGCGGACGCGGCTGCGCTCGAGCAGCTCACGCACCGCCGGCTCTACGTGCTCGGGCCGGATCTGCATGAAGCGCGGCAGCGGGTCCTGGCCGAGTAAGGGGTTGTCCATGGCTTGCGCCATTGTAGCCGACCGCCGCGGCCGGGCCGCGCCGCCCGCTCCTCATATAACATGGCGCTACGAGGTGCGTATGGCCGAGAAATTCGACCTGGTGGTGATCGGCGGCGGTAGCGGCGGGCTGGCGGCGGCGCAGCGCGCCGCCGAGTACGGCGCGCGCGTCCTGCTCATCGAGTCGGGCCGCCTCGGCGGCACCTGCGTGAACGTCGGCTGCGTGCCGAAGAAGATCATGTGGAGCGGCGCGGAGCTCGGCGGCGCGCTCAACGATGCGCGCGAGTACGGCTTTGGTCTCCAGGCGCGGGGCCACGACTGGCAGTCGCTCAAGCACAAGCGCGATGCCTATATCCGCAGCCTCAACGACATCTACGCCGCCAACCTCGCCCGCCGCAACGTCGAGCTGCTGCGCGGCCGCGCGAGCTTCGTCGATGCGCACAGCGTGAGCGCCGCCGGACGCACCCTGAGCGCGCCGCACATCCTCATCGCGACCGGCGGACGCCCCGAGGTGCCGCGCGTTCCGGGGGCGGAGCTCGGGATCACCTCGGATGGCTTCTTCGAGCTCGCCTCCCTCCCGCCGCGCGTCCTGGTCGCGGGCGGCGGCTACATCGCCGTCGAGCTCAGCGGGATCTTCGCCGCCCTGGGTGCGCAGACGACGCTGGCGCTGCGCGGTGCCGCGCCGCTGCGCACCTTCGACCCGATGATCGCCGAGGTGACTCTCACGATGCTGCGCGAGGCCGGAGTCACGGTGGTGACCGACATCGCTCCCGGCTCAGTCGGGCGCGCGGCCGACGGCACGCTCATCGCCACCTTCGCCGACGGCCGCAGCATCGGCCCCTTCGACTGCCTGCTGTGGGCCGTGGGCAGGCGGGCCACCGTCGGGGATCTCGCGCTGGAACGGGCCGGGGTCCGGCTCGATGCGGACGGGTTCATCGCTACCGACCTGTACCAGGCGACGAGCGCCGCCGGCATCTACGCGGTGGGCGATGTCACCGGGCGCGCCCAGCTCACCCCGGTGGCGATCGCCGCGGGCCGGCGCCTCGCCGATCGCCTCTTCGGCGGCCATGCCGGCCGCCACCTCGACTACGACAACATCCCGACGGTGATCTTCGGGCACCCGCCGATCGGCACGGTCGGGATCACCGAGCCCGAGGCGCGCGCCCGTTACGGTCACGACGCCGTCAAGGTGTTCCGCTCGAGCTTCGTACCGCTCTACCATGCGCTGACCGACGCCAAGCCGCGCACCGAGATGAAGCTCGTGACGCTCGGCCCCGAGCAGCGCATCGTGGGCCTGCACGTCGTCGGTGCGGGGGCCGACGAGATGCTGCAGGGATTCGCGGTGGCGGTGCGCATGGGCGCCACCAAGAAGGACTTCGACGACACCGTCGCGATCCATCCGACCAGCGCCGAGGAATTCGTCACGATGCGCTGAGCCAATCGACTAGCGCGCGCGCTCCTTGAGCGCCGTCAGCACCGTGGCGGTCGCCGGGCGAATGCCGCGCCACAGGCGGAATGACTCGGCGGCCTGCTCGACCAGCATGCCCCAGCCCTGCAGCGCCAGCGCGCACCCGAGCGCCCGCCCCCAGTCGACGAAGGCGGTCGCCGCGCGGCCGTAGGCGAGGTCGTAGCAGACCGTGCTGCGCCCGACCGCCGCCGCCGGCACCGGCGGCATGTCGCCCGAGAGGCTGGCGGAGGTCGCGTTGATGATGAGATCGAAGGGCTCGCTGCCGACATCCCCGAACCCGACGCCCTGCGTGACGCCGAGGTCGGCAAAGGCGGCGGCGAGCGCGGCGGAGCGGTCGGGCGTTCGGTTGGCGATCACCACCAGGGTGGGGGAGAGGCCGAGGAGCGGGGCGAGCACGCCACGGGTGGCGCCGCCCGCGCCGATGATGAGCAGGCGGCGGTTGGTGATGACGAGCCCCTGGTTGTCGCACAGGTCGCGCACCAGTCCCACGCCGTCGGTGTTGTCGCCGAGGACCGTGCCGTCGTCGCGCAGCGCCAGGGTGTTGAGCGCCGCGGCGTGCGTCGCGCGCGGCGTGAGCTCGGTGGCAGCGGCCACCGCCGCGATCTTGTGCGGCACCGTGACGTTGAGCCCGCGGCCGCCCCGATCGAAGAAGCGGGTGACGAACCCCGCGAGCTCGTCCGCGGAGACGTCATACGGTCGGTAGCTCATCGCCTGCCCGGTCTCGCGCGCAAACATGCCGTGAATGAACGGCGACAGGCTGTGGCTCACCGGATGGCCGACGACTCCGTAGGAATCGGGTGCCGCGTTCATCCGGGCGATTGTGACAGCATCCGTACCTGCGTGCCTCCCGAGGCTCCGGCGCCCAACGCTGCGGCGAGCTCCGGCAGCCACGCGCGCATCGCCGCCTCGATCTGCCAGGGCGGGTTCACGATCAGGAGTCCCGAGCCGTTGAGCGCCACGCGCGAGTCGCGCGGATAGAGCCACAGCTCCGAGACCAGCGTCGGTGTGGCAACCGCGCGCGCGAAGTCCGCGTGCCAGGCCGCCGTGACGCGCTGCTCCTTGATCGGGTACCAGAGAGCAAACACTCCGGTCGCGAAGCGTCGCAGGCCGTCGGCGACGGCGGCCACGAGCTGCGCGAGCTCGGTACGCTGCTCCTCGAACGGCGGATCGATGAAGATCAACGCCCGCCGCTCGGGCGGCGGCAGCGCCGCGCGCAGGGCCTTGAGTCCATCGCCGCGCTCGGTGCGCACGCGCGCTTCGCCGGCGGTCGCGACCGCGGTCTTGAGCGCCTGCGCCTCCGCGGCCTGCCACTCGACGAACAGCGCGCGGTCCTGCGGTCGCAACTCGCCGAGCGCGATGAGCGGCGACCCCGGGTAGAGATAGCTCGAGGCGCGCGCCGCCCGTACGCGCGCGAGCATCGCCGCGTAGCGCTTGAGCTCCTCGGCGCGCGGCTCGCTGGTGAGGAACCGTCCGACACCGGCGGCGGCTTCGGCGCCGCCACCGGAGGTGTCGTAGCTGCCGCGGCCCGCATGCGTGTCGAGGTAGAGGAAGCCCTTCGGCTTGCGCTTCAGCGCCGCAAGCAGCGCGAGCAGCGCCACGTGCTTGTGTACGTCGGCGAAGTTGCCCGCGTGGAAGCTGTGGCGGTATTTCAAGGCGGCGGATCAGCGCCGGGCATCGTCGGCTCCCTTCGGGATGGACGGGGCCGCCAATGATACGCGCCGTCGGTTGACGCCAGGTGTCGGCGGCCGTGCAATGCGCGCATGGCGGAGTACTGGTACGACAGTCACGAGGGCCTCAGGCTCTTCGCCCGCGTGTATTCCCCGCCCGCCGCGGCGGCGCCGACGGTGGTGTGCCTGCATGGCCTCATGCGCACCGGGCGCGACTTCGAGGATCTCGCGACGCACCTCGCCGCGCGCTCACGGGTGATCGTGCCCGACGTGCGCGGCCGCGGCCTGTCGGCGCGCGATCCCAACTTCAACAACTACCAGATCCCGGTATATCTCGGCGACCTGCAGCGGCTGCTCGCGGGCCTCGGCGCTGCCCGCGTCACGCTCATCGGCACCTCGATGGGCGGGCTCATGGCGATGGTGCTGGCGGCGATGGAGCCCCAGGTGGTTGCGGGCATCGTGCTGAACGACGTCGGCCCCGAGGTCGATCCAGCCGGTCTTGCGCGCATCCGCGGCTACGCCGGCAAGGCCCCGCCGGTGCGCGACTGGGCCGGCGCGCTGGCCCAGGTGCGCGCGGTTTACGGTCCGGCCCTGCCCGACCTCGACGAGGGGCGCCTCATGAAGCTCGCACGCGCCGGCTACCGCGAGGATGCGCAGGGCGTGCCGCGGCCGGATGCCGATCCGCTCATCGCCGAGCCGCTCAAGGACACCGCCAGAGCCGCACCGGACCTGTGGCCTTTGTGGAGCGCGATCGCGCGCGTGCCGATGCTGGCAATTCGCGGCGCGCACTCCGACATCCTGAGCGAGGCGACGCTGACGCGCATGCAGCGCGAGAAGCCCGATCTGCGCACGCTGACCGTGGCCAACCGCGGGCACGCACCGCTGCTGGATGAGCCGGAGTGTGTGGCCGCGATCGACGAGTTCCTGGCTGCGGTGGGCGCAGCCGCGCGGGGCAGCTGACTTACTTGACGCCGCGCGCGCGCGCCGCCGCGGCCTTGGGCGTGGGGCGGGCCTTGCGCGCGGCGCTCTTTGCGGCCGCGCCCTTGGCGGGTGCCTTGCGCGCGCTGCGCGCTGCCGGCCTCGGCCTGGCACGGCCGGCCTTGCCGTGTGCGGCAGCGCCCGCGGGTGGGGCCGCCGCGGGTGCCTCCTTGCCCGCGGCCGCCTTGCGGGCGCCGCGCCCGGTCGGCGCCGCTCCCGCGGATGCCGCCGCGCCGTCGCCGGCCGCGGGTTGAGCCGCCTGCTTGCCACGGCGAAAACGCCCGAAGCGGCCGCCGCGCTCGGGGGCGGCGGCGAGCATCGCCTTGCACTCCTCGAGCGTCAGGCTCTTCGGTTCGCGATCCTTCGGTACCTTGGCATTCTTCTTCCGATCTGTGACGTACGGGCCGTAGCGCCCGTTCAGCACCTGGATGCCGTCGGCGGGGAAATCCTGGATCAGGCGCGCCGCGTCCGCTTCCTGCTTCAGGCGGATGACCTCGAGCGCCCGCTCGAGCGTCACGGTGTAGGGATCGTCCTCTTTCAGCGAGACGAACTTGCTGCCGTATTTCACGTAGGGGCCGAAGCGCCCCACGTTGGCGACGATGGTCTCGCCCTGTGCGGTCTCGCCCAGCGTGCGCGGCAGCTTGAAGAGCTCGATCGCATCGGCGAGCGTGATCGCGTCCATCTTCTGCCCGGGCCGCAGGCCCGCAAAGCGCGGCTTCTCCTCGTCGTCCTTGGTGCCGATCTGCACGAACGGTCCGTAGCGGCCCATGCGTACGGTGACCGGCTTGCCGCTCCCGGCGGGGTCCTTGCCGAGCTCGCGCGCCTGCGCGACCTGCTCGCGGGTGACGGTCTTCTCGATCCTCTCGACCTGCTGGATGAACGGCTTCCAGAACTTCGCGAGCGGCGTCGTCCAGGACTCCTCGCCGCGCGACACCGCATCGAGCTCATCCTCCATCGCTGCCGTGAAGCCGTATTCCACGTAGCGATGGAAATGATTGGTGAGGAAGCGGTTGACGATCTTGCCGATGTCGGTCGGTATGAAACGGCGGCTGTCCATCTCGACGTACTCGCGGTCCTGGAGCGTCGAGATGATCGAGGCGTAGGTGGAGGGGCGGCCGATGCCGTGCTCCTCGAGCGCCTTGACCAGTGAGGCCTCGCTGTAACGCGGTGGCGGCTCGGTGAAGTGCTGCTCGGCCTTGAGTGCGCTGAGCGCCACGCGCTCGCCTTCCGTCATCGGCGGCAGCACGTGATCGCCCTCGTCGGTCTTCTGATCGTCGCTGTCTTCCTGGTAGACCGACATGTAGCCCGGCTTCACCAGGGTCGAGCCGTTGGCGCGCAGCAGGTGGCGCTGCGGGCCGTCGGCCCCGGCGAGCAGATCGACCGCCACGGTGTCGAACAGCGCGTGCGCCATCTGCGAGGCGACCGCGCGCTTCCAGATGAGCGAATACAGCCGATACAGGTCGTCCTCGATCTTGCCCTCGACGTCCGCCGGCGTGATGGCGGCCGAGGTGGGACGGATCGCTTCGTGCGCTTCCTGCGCGTTCTTCGACTTGGTCTTGTAGACGCGCGGCTCCTCGGCCACCTCGTCCTTGCCGTAGAGGCGGGCCGCGACCTCACGGATCTCCTGCACGGCCTCGGCGGCCAGCGACACGGAGTCGGTGCGCATGTAGGTGATGAGGCCAACGCTGCCCTCACCGATATCGAGACCCTCGTACAGCTGCTGCGCGAGCCGCATGGTGCGCCGCGCGTTGAAGCCGAGCTTGCGCGCGGCTTCCTGCTGCAGGGTGGAGGTGGTGAAGGGCGGCGCCGGGTTGCGGCGCCGCTGCTTGCGGTCGATGGCGAGTACGTCGAGGCCCGCTTCCCCGCCCGCGCTGCGTGCGGCGGCGGCGATGGCCTGCTCGGCCGCGCGGGCGTCGGTCTCGTTGGTGAAGGTGAACTGCTCGACCTTGCCGCCGCGATACTCGATGAGCTTCAGCGGGAAGTTCTGCGCGGAGTGCGTGCCCTCGCCGTCGATGGTCCAGTACTCGAGCGCATTGAACGCCTGGATCTCCTCTTCGCGCTCGCAGATCATGCGCAGCGCCGGGCTCTGCACCCGGCCGGCCGAGAGCCCGCGGCGCACCTTCTTCCACAGCAGCGGCGAGAGGTTGAAGCCCACCAGATAGTCGAGCGCGCGGCGCGCCTGCTGGGCGTTGACCAGGTCGAGTGACAGGTCGCGCGGCTGCTCGACCGCGGCGCGGATCGCGTTGCGCGTGATCTCGTAGAACACCACGCGCCGCACGTCCTTGCCGTTCAGCTCGCCGCGCTCCCGCAGGATCTCCTTCAGGTGCCAGGCGATCGCCTCGCCCTCGCGGTCCGGGTCGGTGGCGAGGTACAGGGCACGCGATTTCTTCAGACTGCGCGCGATGGCGTCAACATGCCGCAGGTTCTTCTCCAGCACCTGGTACTTCATCGCGTAGTCGTTGTCCGGGTCGACCGCGCCCTCCTTGGGCACGAGATCGCGCACGTGGCCGTAGGAGGCGAGGACGTCGAAGTCGCGGCCGAGATACTTCTTTATGGTCTTGGCCTTGGCGGGGGATTCGACTATGACGAGGTTGTCAGCCATCTGGGGAAAAAACGCCTGCGCCTGAGACGAAAAACCGCGGACGAGCCGCGGACCTGGAGCCACCACGCCTGCCGGGCAGGGCAATCAATGCGGCGCCCCGGTGCGGTTGTCGGATACCAGCCCGTCGAGCCGCTCGAAGGCGAGCTCCTGACCCGGCTGGCTCGAGAGCACCATCAGCACCACCCACTTGAGCTGCTCGGTGTCAGGCTCATCAGCATCGAGTGCCAGCATGCGCTCGATGACCAGCTCGCGCTGCTGCGGCGAGAGCACGCCGAGTCGCTCGAGGGTGAGGAGGAAGCCGCGGCACTCGGTCGAGAGGCGGGCGAGCTCGCTGTCGGAGAATACGCGCACGCCTGCGGGCGGCGCCCCCGGCGCTGCGGCGGGCAGCGGCGGGCGGTCGCGGCCGAAGGCGAGGTCAGTGAGCCAGTCGAGCGCCCGCTCCACCTTCGCCGGCGTGAAGCCCGCGCGCTCGAGATCACGCGCCAGATGCTCGCGCTGCGGCACGTCCGGCGCGTCGGCCAGCATGTACCGGTCGAAGACGTAGATCAGGATGTCGAGAATACTGCCAGTCATCATTTAAGGTATGCGGCCATACCGGCCGCCCGGAAGAGCCGCCACACGTCCTTCGAGCTCGAGTATCAACAGCATCGAGGCGATTGACTCGCTCGGCAGCTCGGTGCGCGCGACCAGACTATCGATGGTCGCCGGTGCAAAACCGAGGGCATCTAACAGCATTTCATACTCCTTGTCCAATTGGCCGGGCTCCCGGTCCGTCGCCGGCAGGCTCGTAAGTCGTTCTTTCAAAAAAGAAAATCCGAGCTCCCTCGTGACGTCCTCGGCTTCCTCGACGAGCACCGCCCCGGCCTTGATGAGTTGGTGACAGCCGCGCGAGAGCGGACTGTGGATCGAGCCGGGGATGGCAAACACCTCGCGGCCCGCCTCGAGCGCGTGCCGGGCGGTGATGAGCGAGCCGCTGCCGCGCGCCGCCTCGACGACCAGGGTACCGAGAGCGAGGCCGGCGATGATGCGATTGCGCAGTGGAAAGTTCTGCCGCAGCGGCGCGCTGCCCGGCGGCAGCTCCGACACCAGCGCGCCGTGCGCGCGGATGCGCTCGGCGAGCGCGCGGTTGGCCGACGGGTACACCTGATCGAGGCCGGTACCGAACACGGCGATGGTTGCGCCGTCGACCTTGAGCGCGCCCTCGTGGCTCGCGGCGTCGATGCCGGTGGCGAGCCCGCTCGTGATCGTCAATCCGGCGCGCGCGAACCACGCGGCAAACTCGCGCGCCGTCGAGTGGCCGGCAGGGGTCGGGCTGCGCGAGCCCACCATCGCGAGTTGCGGCGTCGCGAGCAGCGGCACCGAGCCCTGTACGTAAAGCGCCGCGGGCGCACCCGCGGTCTGCCTGAGGAGCGGCGGATAGCCGGGGTCGGTGCTGAGCACGATCACGGTGCGGCTCTCCTCGAGCCATTCGAGATCGGCGGCCACCGCGCGCTCGTCGGGAGCGGCGAGCCAGGCGCGCGCCGTGGGTGGCAGCTCGACCCGGGCCGCGGCGCGACCGAGGGACGGCGGCTCGAGCTCGCCTCCGGCGGCCGCGCGCAGCGCCTCCGCTGCTGCTGCGCTCAGGCCGGGAGTACGGGCCAGCCTCGCGCGTGCCGATTCCGAGTCCATGACGCGCGAGCATAAGGCAAGCGCGCCGTGCCTTGAGGCGGCACGGCGCTTAATGCCTCGAAGGGATCAGCTTTGTGTGACCCGCGCGCTCAGGGGTTGCGCACGACGTCGCGCACGTGAATGGTGTCAGAGGCGCCGAGGATGAGCGCGTAGCTCATGCGGTCGTAGACCCGGAAGACCAGAGCCGTGCCGGTGCGCTCCTCCGGGAGCTTCACGATCGGCGCGAACGAGCTGCCGATACCCGATCCCATCGTGGAGATGCTGCGGCCACCGCGATAGAGGTCGCGGACGGTACCGCCGGCCGAGTCGACCGCGAGCACGTTGCCGGCCGCGAGGCCGTGGCTCTTGCCGCGGTTGATGGCGACGACCTGGAACTGTCCGATGAGATCGGTGCCGCCGACCGCGGCGATGATGCGGCCGTGAATGTCGCTCGACGGCGCGCGCAGTGTGAAGTTGACCGGCGTCGCCTCGTCGTTGGCGGTCACCAGCCGATCGCCCGCCACGGTCTCGAGCGCCGATTCGGTGAGCAGCGCCTTGGCGGGATTGCCCGACCGCTCGACGAGCGCGGTCGCGGTGTAGACGCCCTCGTAGCCAAGCAGCGCGTTGTCGTCCGGATCGCGCAGCTCATCGCCGACCCGCATCACCGCGTAGCGTGAATTCTGGTCAGCGCTCAGGTTCGCGACGTAGACCTCGATGCCGGTGCCGCCCACCTGGTGAGTGTCGCGGAAGGCGAGCACGTAGGGCGCGGTCCTGATCTGATCGCGCGTCAGCAGGCGCGGATGCGCGAGGAATGCCTGGATCGCCGAATACGGTATGGTGGGTATCGCCTGATCGAGCGTGCTGCTGCGCAGGCGCGGATCGAGTTTGGTCGCTTCAAGGCGTGCGGCGCCGGCCTCGGCGACCGTTATCTGCGGACTCCCGTTGGCGCCGTAGGCGAGCTGCAGCGTGTCACCGGGATAGATCAGGTGCGGATTGGGAATGCCCGGATTGATGATCCACACCTCGGGCCACACCCACGGATCCTTGAGGAACATCGAGGCGATGCCCCAGAGCGTGTCGCCCTTCTTGACGACGTAGCTCTTCGGCGCGCTCGCATTCACCATGTTCGGGGGAACCGGTCGCGCGGGAGCGGCGGCGGGCGCGGGTGCCTGCTCGTTGCCGGCGGCGGCAATGGCGGCTTCGGTGGCCGTCATGTCCGGTGCGGGAGCCGCGCTTGCGGCAGCCTCGGCGCTCGTGCCTGCCCCGGTCGCGGCGACCGCGGCTGGCGGGGCAGCGGATTGAGAATGCCTGAAGAACGGGAGATGCCCGCACCCCGCGAGCATCAGCGACAGGGTGAGCAGGCCCGCTGAGCGGGCTCCAAGTACTTGATTAGAGACCATCCTCCACACTCCTCATTGCACGAGGTGGGGCACACAAGCAGCGCCCGGGATTCTAATTGTTATACTGCCCCGCCGCGCATTTGGCAGATGAATTAATGTCAAAATCGTGCGCTGGATCACGGGCGGCGGCGCCCCCATATACGGCGAAATCATGGCCCTGAGACCCATCCTGGAATTCCCGGACGCCCGGCTGCGCACGCGCGCGAAGCCCGTGACCGTATTCGACGCCGCGCTCGGGACGCTCATCGACGATCTGTTCGAGACCATGTATGCAGCTCCCGGCATCGGCCTCGCGGCGACCCAGGTCGACGTGCATCAACGGGTCATCGTGATCGACATCTCGAGCGACCGCAGCGGCGCGCTCGCGCTCGTCAATCCCGAGATCCTCACCCGCGAGGGCGAGGCGAGCACCGAGGAGGGGTGTCTGTCGGTGCCCGGCATCTTCGACGAGGTGAAACGCGCCGCGAAGGTGCGGATACGCGCGCAGGACCGCAGCGGTGCGCCGTTCGAGCGCGACTACGACGACATCCTGGCGGTGTGCATCCAGCACGAGATGGATCATCTCGAGGGGAAGCTGTTCGTCGATTACCTCTCCGACCTCAAGCGCGAGCGAATCCGTAAGCGGCTCGACAAGGAGCGCAAGGAGCGCTCGACGCGCGCTGCCGCGCCTCAGAGCAGCGCGCACCGCGCGTACTAGTTGATGGGAAAAAGTCGCCTGCGGCGCTTTTGCCGACAGTGGGATCAGCCTTGCGTGTAGCCTTCGCCGGCACGCCGCAATTCGCGCTGCCCGCGCTCGAGGCACTGCTCGAGTTCCACCGCGTCGTCGGCGTGCTGACACAGCCCGACCGCCCGAGCGGGCGCGGCCGCCACCTCAGCGCCTCGCCGGTGAAGACTCTCGCCGAGGCGCGCCACCTGCCGCTGCTGCAGCCCGCGAGCCTGCGCGAGGCCGCGCCGCTCGCTCAACTCGCCGCCTGGGAGCCCGAGGTCCTGGTCGTGGTCGCCTACGGGCTGATCCTGCCGCGAGCCGTCCTCGAGCTCCCGCGCCACGGCTGTCTCAACATCCATGCATCGATCCTGCCGCGCTGGCGGGGAGCCGCCCCCGTGCAGCGCGCGATCCTCGCCGGCGACGCCGCCACGGGTGTCACGATCATGCAGATGGACGAGGGGCTCGACACCGGCCCGGTGCTGCTCACGCGGGAGATCGCCATCGGTGCGCACGACACGGGCGGGTCGCTCCACGCGGCGCTCGCCGCGCTTGGCGCGGCCGCGCTGCTCGAGGCACTCGAGGGACTCGCCTCGGGGGCGCTCAGCGCACGGCCTCAGCCGGGCGAAGGCGCGAGCTACGCCGCGAAGATCGAGAAGTCCGAGGCCCGCATCGACTGGGCGCGGGATGCCGCTGCCATCGAGCGTCAGGTACGCGCCTTCGATCCCTGGCCGATCGCCGAGACGATGCTCGAGGGACAGCGGCTGAGGATACATTCTGCGGAGAACGTGGAGGTAAAAGCCGAGAAGTCTCATGAATATGGTGCCATCGTCTCCTTACGTGATGACATCATGCTCGTCCAGTGCGGACGGGGGCTGCTTGGCATCCGGAAAGTCCAGAAACCGGGCGGTCGGGTGCTCCAGGTGTCCGAATTCGCCCACAACCTCGACCTCGTGGGTCGGCGTCTTGGCTAGAGCGCGTTGGGCCCCGGGCGCTGCGGCGCTGGCCGCGGCTGCCCGGGTCGTCGAGGCCGTCGTGACCCACGGCCGGTCGGCGGATGCGGCGCTTGCGGACGATGAGTCGACCGGCGAGCGGGCGGCCGTGCGTGCGATCGGGCTCGGGACGCTGCGCTGGTACCTGCGCCTCTGGCCGGCACTCGAGGGACTGATGAGTCGGCCCGCGGGCGTTGCCTCTCCCGTGCGTGCGCTGCTCGCGGTGAGCGCTCACCAGATCGAGTACTCGCGCAACGTGCCGGAGCACACGGTACACGCCGCGGTCGATGCGGCGCGCATCCTCGGCGCCGAGCGTGCCACCGGCCTCGTCAACGCGGTGCTGCGCCGCTACCTCGCTGAGCACGAGGCCCTGCTCGCGCGGGTGGATCAGGAGCTTCCCGGCCGTACCGCCCATCCCGCCTGGCTCGTCGAACGTCTGCTCACGGCCTGGGGTGGAGCGTCCGAAGCCATCCTTGCCGCCAACAATGCACATCCGCCGCTCACGCTCCGTGTCGACCTCTCGCGTGCCAGTACGGCCGACTACGTGAATCGGCTCGGTGACGCCGGCATTGAGGCGCGGCCGATACCATGGTGTCCGACCGCTGTGGTTCTGGCGCGGCCCGTGCCCGTGGAACGGCTGCCGGGCTTCGCCGATGGGGTGGTCTCGGTGCAGGACGCCGGCGCTCAGCTGGCCGCGCCCCTGCTCGCACTCCGGGCGGGGATGCGCGTGCTCGATGCCTGCGCGGCTCCCGGCGGCAAGACCGGGCACATCCTGGAGCAGCTCGGCGAGGGAGCGGCTGTCACGGCGCTCGACATTGAGCCCTCCAGAGTGGAGCGCATCCGTGAGAACCTCGTGCGCCTCGGGCGCAGCGCGCAGCTCTGCGTCGGCGATGCCCGCGACCCGCAGACCTTCTGGGACGGGCGCCCCTTCGAGCGCATTCTGCTGGACGTCCCCTGCTCATCGACGGGGGTCGTGCGCCGGCACCCGGACATCAAGCTGCTGCGGCGGGCGAGCGACCTCCCGGCGCTCGCGGCCGGACAGCTCGCGATCCTCAGGGCCGCGGAGCGGCTGTTGGCCGTTGGCGGGCGGCTCGTCTATTGCACCTGCTCGGTACTCCCGGAGGAGAACGAGGCGGTGGTACAGCGCTTCCTCGAGGGGGCGCCGCACCTGCGGGTTGCGGGAATGCCGCGGGGTCCCGAGCTCGCCCCCGGCGCCTGGGACCGTCTTCAGGGCACTCAGCTGCTCCCCGGGGCAGAGGCGGGGACCGATGGCTTCTATTATGCTTGTCTCGAAAAGACAACGGCCGGAACCTGAGCGGTAAGCCTTCAGTCCACCAATCGAGACCTGTCGTTGCATCCATGCTACGCGGCGATCCAGCAAGGGAGGGTTTGATCGGGCGGAGCCTCCTCCCGACGCTCTGTGCGCTGGCTCTGGTCGCAGGGTCCGCGCGGGCGCGGGCGGAGGCCCTCGACGGCGTGCTCGCGGTGCGCTCCGCGTACGTGAATATCGATCACGGGGTATTTCTGCTGCACGCACGGGTGGAATACCCGGAGGGGCCCGCCATCCGCAAAGCGCTGCGGGACGGGATCACCCTCGCTTTCGACCTGGACGTGCGAATCGAGCGGGAGCGGCGCCTCTGGTTCAATGCCAACATCGTCGAGGTCACCCTGCATCGCGAGCTCAGCTATCACGCGGTCAGCGACCGCTATGTGGTGCGTGACGTGCGCAGCGGTGACCAGGACAACTTCGCGACGCTCGACGAGGCGCTCGGGTCCATCGGCAGGGTGGACGGCTGGCCGATCCTGGTGGAGCCGCAGCTCGACGGCGGCAACTACACGATCAGCGTGCGCGCCGACGTGCGCCGCGGGCAGCTGCCGGCATCGCTGCGCGCGCTGATGTTCTGGACCGACGACTGGGCGCGCCAGAGCGAGTGGTACACGTGGTCGCTGCCGGTGTAACCCCGCGCCGCCGGCGCCGCGCGCCGCTCAATGCCGTGGCGCTCGCGGTCTTCTGGGGCGTGATCGGCGTCAGCGCCTTCCTGCTGCTCGCCAAGAGCGTGCAGAACTCGGGCGAGTTCGCGCGGCTGCAGTGGTGGATCGTGGTCCTCAACGCCTGCGGGGCGCTGGCGCTCACGGTGCTGGTGGCGCACAAGATCTGGCGGCTGGTGCACGACTACCGCAGACACGTGCCGGGCTCGCGGCTCACCGCGCGCACCGTCGCCATCTTCGGCTCGCTGGTGATCGCGCCACTCCTGATCGTGTACTTCTCCTCCCTCGAGTTCCTGAACCGCGGCATCGACAGCTGGTTCACGGTGGAGGTGAAGCAGGGGCTCAACGACGCGGTGGTGCTGGCGCGCGCCGCGCTCGACCTGCGCATGCGCGAGTACTCGCACCGCACCCAGGCGCTGGCGCGCGAGCTCGCCACGGTGCCACCCGCCGCGGTGCAGGCGCGTCTCGATGCCGAACGGCGCGCCGGCGAGGCGCTCGAGATCGCGCTCTTTGGCGCGCAGGTGCACATCGTCGCGGCGAGCCTGGAGAATCCGCTCGAGGCGCTGCCGGCGCAGCCGCCGCAGGATCTGGTGCGCCAGGTGGCGCAGCACCTCCCCTACGTCAGCCTCGAGCCGCAGGCGGGCGGGCGCTACCTGATCCGCACCGGCGCGCCGCTCGATGAGTCCGCGGCGAGCCACGACATGCGCTTCGTCGCCGCCGTCTACCCGGTGCCGGCACAGCTCGCGGCGCTCTCCGAGGCGGTGCAGGCGACCTACTCGCAGTACGGCAATCTCGCCGCCATGCGCGGGCCGCTCAAGCTCAGCTTCAGCCTCACTCTCACGCTGGTGCTGCTGCTCGCGATGCTGGCGGCCATCTATGGCGCGATCTTCTCGGCGCAGCGCCTGGTGCGCCCGGTGCAGGATCTCATCGAGGGGACGCGCGCCGTGGGCAAGGGCGACTTCGCGACGCGGCTGCGGCTGCCGTCACGCGATGAGATGGGCTACCTGGTGCACTCCTTCAACGACATGACCAAGCGCCTGCGGCGCGCGCGCGCCGAAGCCCAGCACAGCCAGGAGGTCGTGGAGCGCGAGCGCGCGCGGCTCGCCATCATCCTCGCGCGGCTCTCGACCGGAGTGCTGGCCATCGACCGGCACATGACGGTGCGCATGGCGAACCAGGCGGCCGGGGCGATTCTCGGCACCGAGCTCGCACCCGCCACCGGGCGGCCGCTGCCGGAGCTCGCCGCCGGCAACGAGCGGCTCGGCCAGTTCGTGGGGGCCCTCGCGGTGCGCTTCGCCGCCGGACGCGAGGAGTGGCGCGAGCAGCTCGATCTCGACAGCAGCGCCGGCCGGCGCACCCTCATGTGCGCCTGCACGCCGCTGCCGGGCGAGGGGCGCGATGTAGGTTTCGTGATCGTCTTCGACGACATCACGACGCTGCTCGCGGCGCAGCGCGACGCGGCCTGGGGCGAGGTCGCGCGGCGCCTCGCGCACGAGATCAAGAATCCGCTCACCCCCATCCAGCTGTCGGCGGAGCGGCTGCGCCGCCGGCTGCGCACCGGCATGAGCGAGCAGGACGCCGAGATCCTCGAGCGCGGCACCCGCACCATCGTGCAGCAGGTCGAGACCATGCAGCAGATGGTGAACGCCTTCAGCGAATACGCGCGCGCGCCCGAGATGCAGATCACGCGCTTCAGCCTCAATCAGCTCGTGACCGAGGTGGCGGACCTGTACCGCTCGCAGGCGCCGCGCACCCGCATCCGCCTCGACCTCGATGCGCGCCTCGAAGGGATCGAGGCGGATCGCGGGCGCGTGCGCCAGATTCTCAACAACCTGGTGACCAACGCCCAGGAAGCGCTCGAGGGCATCGCGCAGCCGGCGCTCGAGATCGCCACGCGGCTCGACAGCACCGAGGAGGGCGAGTACGCGAGCGTCACGGTGTGCGACAACGGCCCCGGATTCCAGCGCGAGCTGCTGGGGCGGGTGTTCGACCCGTACGTGACCAGCAAGCCGAAGGGCACGGGCCTGGGGCTCGCGATCGTCAAGAAAATCGTCGAAGAGCATGGCGGCCGCATCGATGCGGATAACCGCCCCGAGGGCGGCGCGCGCGTGCGCGTGGTGCTGCCGGTGATGGATAGTACCCGCTCCGCCGGCGGCGGCGCGCGCGAGCGGCGTGATCAGCTGCGGAGGGAAAGGGCATGAGTAACCCACACATTCTCGTGGTCGATGACGAGGCGGACATCCGCGGCCTGCTGAAGGAGATCCTCTCCGAGGAAGGCTACGAGGTGGACGTCGCCGCCAACGCCGCGCAGGCGCGCGCCTCGCGCGCGCGGCAGATCCCCGATCTCGTGCTGCTGGACATCTGGATGCCCGACGTCGACGGCATCACGCTGCTGCGCGAATGGTCCACGGGCGTCGCCGACGGCTGCCCGGTCGTCATGATGTCCGGGCACGGCACCGTCGAGACGGCGGTCGAGGCCACGCGCCTCGGGGCCTTCGACTTCGTCGAGAAGCCGCTGTCGCTCGCCAAGCTGCTGCGCACCGTGGAGCGCGCGCTCGATGCCGGCCGGCGCCACCGCCAGTCGGGGAAACTGCTCGGCGCTGCACTCACCGCGCCGATCGGCAAGAGCCGCCTGATGCAGCAGCTGCGCGCCGAGCTGCAGCAGGTGGCGGCCAACTCCTCGTCGCTGCTGCTCGTCGGCGAGCCGGGCTCGGGACGCGAAGCCTTTGCGCGCTACGTGCACGAGCACGGCCCGCACTCGGCCGAGCCGTTCGTCACGCTGATCGCGAGCACACTGCGCGAGGCGGATGCGGAGAGCCGCCTGTTCGGCCGCGAGGCGGCGGGCGTCCGCGAGCAGGGCCTGCTCGAGCAGGCGGGCAGCGGCACGCTGTTCATTCACGAGATCGAGGATCTGCCCACGGGCGTACAGCGGCTGCTGTACGGCGTGCTCGAGTCGGGAAAGTTCATGCGCATGGGGGGTGGAGCCGAGCCGGTGGCGCTGCGCGCGCGCCTCATCTCCTCCGCGCAGCCGGGAATCGAGCAGCGCACCGGCGGCGAGGCGCTGCGCCGCGACCTGCTGGCGCACCTCAACGTGCTCATCATGCGCGTGCCGCCGCTGCGCGAATACGCGGAGGACGTTCCCGACCTGCTGCGCTATCACGTCGACCGGGTGGTCGACAGCGAAGGACTCACCTTCAGGCGCTTCAGCGTCGCCGCGCAGAATCGCCTGCGCAATTACCCGTGGCCTGACAACGTGCGCGAGCTCCGCCACCTGGTGCATCGGCTGCTGATCCACGGCGGGAGCGAAGAGATCCGCCTGGAGGAAATCGAGCGCGAGCTCGCAGTGCAGGCGCCGCCCGATGAGCCGCTGGTGAAGCAGGACCTGCTGGCGTTGCCGTTGCGCGAGGCGCGCGAGCAGTTCGAGCGCGCCTACCTGCAGCAGCAGCTGCTGCTGTGCAACGGCAAGGTCGGGCAGCTGGCGAAACGCGTCGGGATGGAACGGACGCATCTGTATCGCAAGCTCCGGTCGCTGGGAGTCGATTTCCGCAACATCAGCGAAGACTGATCCGGAAGCGATGACAGTCAGTGCTGATTATCTGCAGTACGTCCTCGATCAGCTCGCAGCGCTGGGCGAGGTCAGCGCGCGGCGGATGTTCGGTGGTGTCGGGCTCTACAGTGACGAGCTCTTTTTCGGGCTGATTGCCGAGGATACGCTGTACCTGCGCGTCGACGATTCCAACCGCGAGGATTACACGGCGCGCGGTGCGGCGCCGTTCAGGCCGTACGCGGACCGGCCGCAGCTCAGCATGAGCTATTACGAGGCGCCGCCCGGGGTGCTGGAGGACGCGCGGCAGCTCAGCGAGTGGGCGCGCCGCTCGGTGGCGGTGGCGCAGCGCGCACCGCAGCGCGCACCGAGGCGCAGCTCAGTGCGGCGGCGGCGTCTGAGGTGACGGCGGCGCGCCCGGCGCCGGCGCCGCGGACGATGGAGTGGCCGCGTCCTTGATCTTCTGCGCAGTGTCCTTCTGCAGCTCGACGATGCGCGGGATCAGCGCGCCCACGCGCTCCTGCGTCAGCTGCATCATCTGTTGGGTGGCCTGCGGGAGCTTCGCGACCACGGCCCGGCCGCTCGGTGAGTCGTAGAACCTGAGCATCCCGTCGATCTCGGCGGGGGTGAAGGTGCTGCGGTAAACCTCGACCATCTGCGGCTCGAGGCGCGACCAGGCGAGCTCCTCCTTCAGCATCCCCTGGATCTTCGCGCGCATGTCGTCGTGGAGCTTCTGCTGCTCGGCATTCAGCGATCGGCCGCCTGCGGCCCGCTCGAGCGCCTCGCGCAGGTTGGCATCGGTCTGCTGCATGACCGAATCGATCAGCTGACTGGTGTGCATGGCCTCGAACAGGCGACGGACCGATTGCTCGCTCGGCCTGGCGTCCGCGGCGAGCGCGGGCTCAAGCCCGAGAAGCGCGAGCATACTGACAGCAAGATAGACTCTCATGGCGCTCTCCGGGCCGGTGTTGGTGCGCTCAGTCTCCCACGCGGATGACCAGCGCATCCACCTCGGCGCCCCGCAGCTGCCTGCGCACCTTGTTGAGCTCGGCGAGGTTGGTGATCGGGCCGATGCGTACGCGGTGCCAGACGTCGGTGTCGATCGCCACGCGCTGCACCCTGGCCTGCACGCCCTGCAGCGCGAGCTGCTGCCGCACGCGCTCGGCGTCGGCTTCGTTGCGATACGAGCCGGCCTGCAGCACGTACACGCCCGGCCGCTCGATCGGTGCGCCTGCGGGTACGTCGCGCTTGACGTCCTTGTCCTTCTCCGGCACCACCACTTCGAAATTCGGCAGCATCTGGTAGAAGTCGTACTTCTCCGAGCCCCTGGCGGGGGACGCCGCAGCCGCGCCGTCCGCATCGCGCGCGCGGTGCGGATCGGGGTGGGGTGCGGCGGCGAGCTCGGCGGCCCGGTGGGCTCTGCCACTGGCATAGACGAACGCGACGCTCGCGAGCGCCGCCCCGGCGAGCAGACCGAAGCCGAACTCGCGCCAGCGCGAGACGTCGAGCGGGCGGCGGGCGGTCTTCTTGTAGTCGCGGCTGGTGAGTTTTGCCATGGCGTCGAGGTCCGCGCGCCTCACATGGTCTCGGGCGCGGAAACGCCGAGCAGCGTCAGCCCGTTGCGCACCACCTGCTGAACACCGAGCACCAGCGCCAGGCGCGCGTTGCGCAGCGCTGCATCCTCGACGATGAACGCCTGCGCGTTGTAATAGGTATGAAAGGTATTGGCGAGCTCGCGCAGGTAGTGCGCCAGCGCGTGCGGCGCGCGGTTCACCGCCGCCTGCTCGAGCACCTCGGGGTAGCGGGTGAGAGCCTGCAGGACGGCCTGCTCGTGACTCGCGCTGAGCGCGGCCGCGGCGGCGAGCCCCGCGGCGCGGTCGAAGGCGAGGCCGCGCGCGGCGAGCTGCTTCATGACGCTCGCGACCCGCGCATGCGCGTACTGGATGTAGTACACGGGGTTCTCGTTGCTGCGCGACTTGGCGAGCTCCAGATCGAAGTCGAGCGGCTGGTCGTGGCTGCGCATCAGATAGAAGAAGCGGCAGGCGTCGTTGCCGACCTCCTCGCGCAGCTGGCGCAGCGTGACGAACTGCGCTTCGCGCTTGCCCATGGGAATCTTCTCGGCGCCGCGAAACAGGCTCACGAACTGGATCAGCATCGCCTCGAGGCACTCGCCCGGCTGGCCCAGGGCCATGAGCCCGGCGCGCACGCGTGCCACGTAGCCGTGGTGATCGGCGCCGAGCACGTCGATGAGGCGCGCGAAGCCGCGCTCGCGCTTGCTGAGGTGGTAGGCGATGTCGGAGGCGAAGTAGGTCTTCTGGCCGTTCTCGCGCACCACCACGCGATCCTTCTCGTCGCCGAACTCGGTGGCGCGGAACCACAGCGCGCCGTCCTGGCGGTACAGCCGCCGTTGCGACTCGAGCACCTCGAGCGCGTGCTCGATCGCGCCCGAGTCGCCCAAGGCGCGCTCGGAGGTCCAGTGATCGAAGAGCACGCCGAACTCCCCGAGATCCTCGCGGATGTCGCTGAGCATGGCCTCGAGCGCGAGCTCGAGCACCTGGCCGAAGCCCTCGGCCCCCAGCAGCTCGCGCGCGCGCGCGATCAGCGCATCGATATAGGCTTCCTTGTCGCCCGCGGGCGCATCCGGCGGGAGACCGGCGAGCACCGCGGCCGCCGGTCGCCGCAGCGTCGCCTCAGCGGCTGCGGCCTTCAAGTCCCTCGCCAGCAGCCGGACGTAGTCGCCGCGGTAGCCGTTCTCGGGGAAGGGCAGTCGCTCGCCGCACAGCTCCAGATAGCGCACCCAGGCGCTCACCGCGAGGATGTCCATCTGCCGCCCGGCATCGTTGACGTAGTACTCGCGCGCGACCTCGAAGCCAACGGCCGCGAGCATGTTGGCGAGCGTGGCGCCGTAGGCGGCCTGCCGGCCGTGGCCCACGTGCAGGGGGCCGGTGGGGTTCGCCGAGACGAACTCGACCAGCAGGCGCTCCCCGCCGCCGAGACCGCTCTCGCCGTAGCGCGCACCGCGCTCGTGGATGGCGGCCAGCTCGCGCGCGTAGGCCGTGGGCGCGAGGTGGAAGTTGATGAAGCCGGCGCCCGCGACCTCGGTGCGTGCCACCAGCCGATTCGGCGGCAGGGCTGCCACGATCGCCGCGGCGAGCTCACGCGGCTTCATTCCCGCGGCCTTCGCGAGCCGCAGCGCCACGTTGCTCGCGAAATCGCCGTGCTGCGCCTCGCGGCTGCGCTCGACGACGACGGCCGAGGCGGGTGGTGTTTCCTGCAGCGTGCCGCCGCCAGCGAGCTTCGCGAGTGCAGCCAGCAGCAGCTGCTCGAGTTCCTGCTTCAAGGGTGTTCTTCGGCCGGGACGAAAACGCGCGCGCGGCGCCTCGCGGAGAGTTTAGCTCAGAAGAGCTCGAGCGGATCGACGTCGAGCGCCCAGCGCAGACGCTGCGCGCTCCTGAGCGCCTCGACCTGCGGCAGCCAGCCGTCGAGGAACTGATGCAGGGCGGGGCGCTCGCGGCTCTCGATGAGGAGCTGCGCGTGGTAGCGCCCGGCGCGCTTCGCCATCGCTGCCGGCACCGGACCCAGGAGCTTCAGGCCGCGCGCCGGCACGCCGGCGGCAGCGCGTGCCTCGCCGAGGAATCCGAGCGCCGCCTCGCGCGTCTTCCCCGAGGCGCGCAGCGCCGCCAGGCGGCTGAAGGGTGGCCAGGAAGCCTGCAGCCGCTCGGCGAGGGCCGCTTCCGCGAAGCCATCGTAGCCGCGCTCGAGCAGGCTCACGAGCAGCGGGTGCTGCGGGAATTCCGTCTGGATGAGCACCTCGCCCGGTTTGTTGCCGCGTCCAGCGCGGCCCGCAACCTGCACGATGGTCTGCGCGAGGCGCTCGGGGGCGCGGAAGTCGGTGCTGAAGAGCCCCTGGTCGGCGTTGAGTACCACGACCAGCGTGAGGTTGGGAAAGTCGTGACCCTTGGTCACCATCTGCGTGCCGACGAGGATCCGCGCCTCGCCCGAGGACATGCGCCGCACGACCTCGTCGAGGTCGCCGCGGCGGCGCACCACGTCGCGGTCGAGGCGCACGATACTGACGCCGGGAAAGCGCGTGCCGAGCGTCGCCTCGATGCGCTCGGTGCCCTGGCCTACCGGCTTGACCGCAAAGCCGCACTGGGGGCAGCGCTGCGGCAGCGGCCCATCGGCGCCGCAGTGGTGGCAGCGCAGCCGCGTCGCGGCGAGATGCACGGTGAGGCGCGCGTCGCAGTCGCCGCAGGGCGCGATCCAGCCGCACGCCGTGCACAGCAGGGTCGGCGCGTAACCACGGCGGTTGAGGAACACGAGCACCTGGTCGCCGGCGCCGAGGTGGCGCTCGATCGCGAGCGCCACCGGCGTGGAGATGCCGGCGTCGATCGCGCTCGTGCGCAGGTCGATGAGCTTGAGCATCGGCGGCTGCGACTCGCCCGGCCGGCGCAGCAGGCGCAGCCGCGTGTAGCGCCCCGCGGCGACGTTGTTGAGCGTCTCGAGCGAGGGCGTCGCGGAGCCGAGCACCACCGGCACCTGCGCGAGGCGCGCGCGCACCACGGCGAGATCGCGTGCCGAGTAGCGCAGCGCCCCCTCGTGCTGCTTGAAGGAGGGATCGTGCTCCTCGTCGACGACGATGAGCCCGAGATCCTCTAGCGGCGCGAACACGGCCGAGCGCGTGCCGAGCACGATGCGCGCCCGTCCGCTCCACGCCGCGCGCCAGGCGGCGAGGCGCTCGGAGTCCGTGAGCGCCGAATGCAGCACCGCCAACGGTGCCGCGAAGCGCTCGCGAAACCGGCCGACCAGCTGCGGAGTGAGGCCGATCTCCGGCACCAGCACCAGCACCGCGCGCCCCCGCCCGAGCGCCTCCTCGGTGAGGCGCAGGTACACCTCGGTCTTGCCGCTGCCGGTGACGCCCTCGAGGAGGAAGGCGGCATAGCCGTGCGCCGCGGCCGCGACGCGCTCGACGGCGTCATCCTGCTCGGGCAGCAGCAGGGGTCCCGCGGCGCGCACGCGTGCCGGCGCGAACCCCTCGACTATCGTGACCTCGGCGCACGCGATCCAGCCGCGCTGCTCGAGGGAGCGGGCCGCGTCCCGCCAGCTCGCCGCGTGCTCACTCAGGTCGCCGGCTGCGGCGCTGCCGCCCCGCGACAGGAGGAAGTCGAGGAGCGCGCGCTGTCTCGGCGCGCGGCGCGGCTCGCCCGCCGCGGCAGCTTCCGTGCCGGAGCCGGTCACCGTCCAGCGCTCCTCGGTTGCTGCGACGCCGGCGCCGCGACGCAGCAGCACGGGCAGCGCGGTCGCGAGCACCTGGCCGACGGGATGGTGGTAGTACTCCGCCGCCCACTGGATGAGCTCGAGGGCCGACGCTTCGAGCGCCGGTGTTGCATCGAGCACCTCGAGGATGGGCTTGAGGCGCTCCGGCGGCACGTCCGACCGGTCGGTGACCGCCATGATCACGCCTACGAGGCGGCGTCGGCCGAACGGCACCCGCACGCGCATGCCGGGCTTTGGCTCTGCGGCGCCTGTCGGGGAGAGCGGCGGAAGGTAGTCGAAGAGCCGCCGCAGGGGGGTGTCGATAGCCACCCTGAACAAAGTGTGAACGGATCCCACCGGATTAGCTAAATCAATGGCTTGCGGTCATCGAGGGCGTCAACCGGGCGGGGTGCGCGCGCGTTATACACGCCATGCCCGAGTTTGCTACGCTCGCCTCGCCTTATAGCATGCCGGCCGCATTGCACGGCGACGTGGACCTGACGGACCCCGAAGAGCAAACACAAACCCGAGCGCTGAACCAGTTTCTGGCCGGCGTCGAGCTGAAGGCATTCAAGATCGCCCAGGCGGCGCTGCGGCACGAGGACGATGCCCTCGATGCGGTCCAGGACGCGATGCTGCAGCTGGCGCGGGCCTACGCTAAGCGTCCGCCCGAGGAGTGGAAACCGCTCTTCTACCGGATCCTCGAGAACCGCATCCGTGACATGCAGCGCCGGCGCACGGTGCGCGGTCGCGTCATGGCGTGGCTGCCGCTACGCGGCGAGGATGACGACGAGGACTCGGATCCGGTGGCGCAGGCGCCGAGTCTCGAGCCGCAGCCGGTGCGCCGGCTCGAGCTCGACGAGGCGGTGGGGGCGCTCGAGAAGGCGCTCGAACGGCTGCCGCCGCGGCAGCGGCAGGCGTTTCTGCTGCGCACGCTCGAGGGACTCGACGTGGCGGAGACGGCGCGGTCGATGGGCTGCTCGGAAGGCAGCGTGAAGACTCATTACTTTCGCGCAGTGCAGGCACTGCGCGCGCAACTCGGAGAGCTTTACTTATGAGCCTGGGCGGTGAATCACTGACGGAGTTCGAGCGCAACGCGCGGGTGGTGCTCGAGGAGAGCGTGCGGCGCATCGACGCCCGCACACGCTCGCGCCTGAACCAGGCGCGCCATGCCGCGCTCGCCGCCGGCGGCCGCCGCCGCGCGTGGTGGAGCAGCTTCACGCTGATGCCGGCCGCGGGCGCGATCGCCGCGGCGCTGCTGGTCGCCGTGGTGCTCTGGCACCGTGAGCCCGCCGGCACGCAGCCGCTGGCGCTTGATGGGCAGCATCCCGCCGTCGAGGACATGGAGCTGCTGACTGACAATGACTCGATCGACCTGATAGAGGGATGGGACGGCTCGTTCTACGAGTGGGCGGCCGCGCAGTCCGATGCCGGTGCCGAGAGCAACAGCTGATGTGGCTAGAGCGCGCCGCTGCGATCGCGGTGCTGAGCGCGCTCACGCTCGGCAGCGCCACCGGCCGCTCGGACGATGCGAGCAAGGCGCCGCCGCCGGCGGCGGGATTCCTCGAGTTCCTCGGCAGCGTCGACCGGCTGTCGGAGCTCAATCCCAACTATCTCTCGCAGCCGGGTCAGCGCAAGGCGCGCCCTACGGCCAACGGCGGCACGAGGCCACCGCCGGCTCCGCCGCCGCCTCCCCCCGGAGACAAGAACAATGGCTAGCCCGATAACAGCAAAACCCCGGGTATTGGCGCTCTGCGCCGCGGTGCTGCTCGCCTCGGCCGCGCCGTGCTTTGCCCAGCTGCCGCCGCCCGAGGCCGCGCCCACCCCCGGAGCGATGAGCCCGCCCGCACCGGTTCCGTGGTCGAGCCTCTCGAGCGAGCAGCAGAGGGTCCTCGGCCCGATGGGCAACCAGTGGAACAGCTTGCCGCCGGAGCGCCAGCAGGCGCTCGCCAACGGCAGCAAACGCTGGCTGGGCATGTCTGCCGAGCAGCAGACGCAGGCGCGCGAGCGCTTCTCGCGCTGGCAGACCCTGCCGCCGGAGCAGCGGCATTCGCTGCACGATCGCTGGCAGCGCTTCCAGGCCCTGCCGCCGAGAGAGCAGGAGGCGGTGCGGCAGAACTATCACCGCTTCCAGCAGCTGCCTCCGGCACAGCGCCAGATGCTGCGCCAGCAGTGGCGCAGCGCCAGCCCCGAGGAGCGTCAGCAGATGGTGGAGCACGCGCGCGAGCAGCACGCCAAGCGCATGGAGCAGCGCGGCGGCGGACGTCCGCCGCCTCCGCACCCTCGTTGAGTGGCAAGGCGGTGCGCTAGCGGCTCGCGGCCTTCGCCTCCCGCACCGGCACCGGAATGTTGCACACATCGATCCGGCCCGCCGGCACCTTGAACCATTCTTCGTGGCGGTTGCGCCGCGCCTCGACGTAGGCCGCGAAGGTCGGCGTGTCGGTGCGCAGCTCCTCGAGCGCCGTGCGCTCGCCCTCGGGAAGGTCAGCCGCCAGACGCAGCGAGCGGATCGGCATGCCGCTCTCGGAGGGCTCGTAGAAGCCGAGGGCGCCGTGCCCGCGCGGCAGCACCGACAGCAGCTCCATGCCGCGCACCACGCGTCCGAGCAGCGTCACGTTGCGGTCGAGGTGCCGCGGCGCCTGGCCGATCACTACATAGAGCTCCGTGCCGCCGCCCGAGTCGACGTCGTTGTCGCGCCCGGCGCCGACCATGCCGTAGCAGTGCACGAGCCAGGCGCGTCCGAGCTGCGGATCCGCGGCCACCGGGAAGCTGTCGAGGAAGCCGACCGCGGGAGCGTAGCTGTCGGGATCGCTGATGCGCGCAATCGCCAGTCCGCGCACTGACCGCTCGAACTCGGCGGGGAGCGTGCGTAGCGCCTTCTGCAACGGCTTCTTGCCCTGCGCATCGCCCCACTGCACCACGTAGTTGTCCTGCGAGCGCATGAACGCCAGGCCGTCGAAGTAGCCCTCGCGCGCCAGCGCGACGACGTTCGCGACGTGATTCGGCGCAAACACCGGAGCCGTGGCGATGATCACCCGCCCGACGGGCAGCTCCAGATACAGCGTGTTCTGCGGGTCGAGCAGCCGCCAGTCCGAGGGCGCGGAGGCGGCGAGCACCTCCGCGGTAGTGAGCGGCTTGGGCGCCGCGGCCGGCGCCGCGTGCGACGCAGGTGCGCCGGGAAGCAGGGCTGCCGCGAGCGCCGCCACTGCCGCCCATCCCCCGCCAGGCGCCTGCAGTCGTCGTCGGGTTCTCATTGGTCGCGCTCGTCGCAATGAAGGAGATGCAACATGCGGTGTACCACCGGGGCCAGGATTATGGCGGCGCTGACGATGAATACCAGCCCCGCGTACAGCGCATAACAGCCCGCGAATAGTTTACCCGCAGGCGTCACGGGATTGTTCACCGGCCCCATGCCCCCGAGGAGCATTGCGGCGTTGAGGAACGCATCGCGCCAGGCGAGATGCTCGTAGTGCTCGTAACCGGCCATACCGAACCATAGCGAGAGAGCGAGCAGCAACGCGGCGAATGCGAAGTGCCGCAGCACGCGCAGCGCGAAGAGCCGGGACGGGAGCGGCGAACTGCGGCGATGCTCGTACATGCGTCGGGTACCGCGCCTTCAGGCGAGCCGGGTGAAGCCGTCGGCGCTCCAGTCCTCGCTCCCGACGCCGTGATGCACGATGAAGAGGCCGTCCGGATCGTACTGCTTCTTGACGCGCCGCAGACGCGGGTAGTTCGAGCCGAAGTAAGCCTCCTGCCAGCGCTCGTTGAAGAAGTTGCTCTCCGAGAGGTACGAGCCGGCCTGCGGCGCAACCCGCCTCAGCTCCGCGGTCGCCGCATCGATGGCGCGGGCGTTGCGATGCGCCGCGTCCATGTCCATGGGCGGCCGTGACTCACCGGGGTACGAGGGCCGCTCGCCGTCGGCGATGATGGCGAGCGCGAAGGCCTGCGTCACGGCCGGATTCATCGCGGTATCGAGCGAGGCCAGGACGGCAGCGGGCGCCGCGAACGCAAGCCCCTTGTTGATGTGGAGCCCCACTTTCTGGTGGCGCGAGGCGGCATAGAGCGCCGCGGCGAGGCGTGGCTGCGCGGCGGGCTCGAGAAGCGCCGCCGGCAGCCAGAGCGAGTCGTAGCCGTGGAGGAAGGCGCCCACCTGATCCTGATCGCCCTGCCAGTAGCCATGATCGGGAGAGGCCCCGGGGCGCTTGTCGGGAATCATGCTGGGATTGCCCTGGATCTCCCACCAGCTCTGCGCCTTGTGGCCGCTGGCGCCGAGCTCATCCGTGATCCTGAGATCCGCGGAAGCTTTCACCCAGTCGAAGAACGGTTGCCACACGGCGCGCGCCTCCTCGCCGGAGAGCCCCTGCTGCACCATGGAGATCTCGAGCGAGTTGTCGGGCTTCACGGCGATCTGCTCGCCCCAGTGGGGGTTGGCGAGCCGCTCGGCATAGTGAGCGAGAAAGCGCGCAATGAGCGTGCGAAAGGCGGCATCGCTTGCGGCCCGGATGGTGCCCCAGGCGCCGCCAAAGAATTGCGGCAGATCGTGAGTGCGCAGCGTCAGGCGTGTCACCACGCCGAAGGTCCCGCCGCCACCGCCCTTCAGGGCCCAGAAGAGCTCCGGGTCGCGGCAGGCATTCACGACGCGCACTCTGCCGTCGGCGGTGACCACCTCAGCCTCGAGGAGGCCCGCGGCCGCGTTGCCGAAGCCCTTGGAGAAGCTGCCGAAGCCGCCCGACTGCACGAGCCCGGCGACGCCGACCGAGGCACAACCGCCGCCCTGCACGTAGCGCCCGGCCCGCGTCGTGACGGCGGAGTAGGCGTCGATCCACATGCAGCCCGCACCGAGCGACACTGCCGCAGTCGGGGCCATCTTCCCGGCGCAGCCCTCGGCAACGAAGTCCTCGAGGAGACGAACGTCGTTGAGCGAGCGTGTCCAGATGAGGAGGGAATCGGGCGCGTTGGAGGTGCCGAGATAACTGTGGGCCCCACCCTTCACTACGACCCGCAGGTTGTGCGTGCGCGCAAAGTTGACCGCCGCGGCGGCGTCCTGTGCGTTGCGGACCCTGACCGCGTGGGCGCTCGGCGCCGGCGCCCAGGCATCGAGCCAGCCGGAGACCTGCGTGCCGCCCGGCTGGTCGCCGATCCAGAAGGGGTTGCGCAGGTTCTGCGCAGCCTCGGTGCAGGCCGCGCTCCCCGCGTCGGCGGCGCAGGGGGCGAAGAGCGCATGGGGCTCGAGCAGAGTGCCGCCGACCGCGCTCTTGAGCTCATCCCACTGCGCGGGCGTCGGCCAGTAGGGATCCCCGGGGCGCACCCGCTCGAAGGGCGACATGACACGCGCCACGAGGCGCGCCGACGGCAGGAGTGACAGCGGCAGTGCCGCGGCAAGCTGCAACAGACTCCTGCGCTGCATGGCGAGAACCCTCCCTCGTGGCGCCGCGCTGCGGGGCCCGCCGGATCAGCCGACCGCCTTCACCGCCGCGATCAGCTCCGCTCCGGCCTTCTGCGCATCCCCGTACAGCATGCGGGTGTTGTCCAGATAGAAGAGCGCGTTCTCGATACCGGAGAACCCCGCGCCCTTGCCGCGCTTGATGACGATGACGTTCTTCGCCTTGTCGGCGTTCAGGATCGGCATGCCGTAGATGGGGCTCGACTTGTCGGTGCGCGCTACCGGGTTCACCACGTCGTTGGCGCCGATGATGAGCGCCACGTCCGCGGTCTCGAACTCCGCGTTGATCTCGTCGAGATCGGAGATCAGGTCGTAGGGCACTCCCGCCTCCGCCAGCAGCACGTTCATGTGGCCCGGCATGCGCCCCGCGACCGGGTGTATGGCGAAGCGCACGTTCACGCCGCGGTCGATCAGGAGCTGGCACAGCTCCCAGATCTTGTGCTGCGCCTGGGCCACGGCCATGCCGTAGCCCGGCACCACGATGACCTTGGAGGCAAACGCCATCATCACACCGACGTCGGCGGCCTCGATGGGCTTGAGACTTCCGCTCACCGTGCCGGTGGCTTCGCCCCCCGTGTCGCCGAAGCCCGAGAACAGCACGTTGCCGAGCGAGCGGTTCATCGCCTTCGCCATCAACTGGGTGAGGAGCGTACCGGCCGAGCCCACCACCGTGCCGGCGATGATCATCGCCGCATTGTCGAGCACGAAGCCCTCGAGCCCGACCGCGAGCCCGGTGAGCGCGTTGTAAAGGGAGATCACCACCGGCATGTCGGCGCCACCGATCGGCAGCGTCATGGTGATGCCGAGCACGAGCGCCAGCACGAAGAAGCCGGTGACCACCGCGGGGCTGGCGTCGAGGTGTGCCGCCACCATGGCACCGAGCACCAGCGCCGCGCCGAGGATCGCCAGATTGAGGATCTGCTGACCGGCGAAGCGGAAGCTGCGCGTGATGAGTCCCTGGAGCTTGCCGAAGGCGATGGCGCTGCCGGCGAAGGACACCGCGCCGATGATGCCGCCGAGGACCGCCAGCGCATCGCTGACATAGCCCCCGGCCCCGCCGCGGTAGAGCTCGACCGCGGCGATCGCCGCCGCCGCGCCGCCGCCCATGCCGTTGTAGAGCGCGATCATCTGCGGCATGTTGGTCATGGCGACGCGCTTGCCGCTCCACCACGCGAGGATGCCGCCGACGAGCATCGCCGGGAGAATGAGCTCGTAGTTGGCCATCCCGGGATAGAGGAAGGTGATGAGCGTCGCGACCGCCATGCCGGCGCCCGCCCACAGAATGCCGCTGCGCGCCGTCACCGGCGAGCTCATGCGCTTCAATCCCATGATGAACAGCACCGCGGTCACGAAGTAGCTCGCCTGGATGGCGAGGCCCGCGGACAGCCAGCCCGGCATCAGTGCGTCCCCCTGGCCTTGCCGCGTTGCCCGCTGGCCTTGAACATCTCGAGCATGCGCTCGGTGACGACGTAGCCACCGACGGCGTTGCCCGCCGCCAGGAACACGCCGATGACGCCGATGATCTTCTCGAGCGGAGTGACGGCGTTGCCGAGCGCAACCATCGCGCCCACCAGCACGATGCCGTGCACGAAGTTTGAGCCCGACATGAGCGGGGTATGCAGGATCACCGGCACGCGCGCGATGACCTCGTAGCCGGTAAAGGCCGCCAGCATGAAGATATAAAGTGCCACCATTCCGGTCATGTCAGCCCCCGAGCGCCTTGGCCGTCGGCTCGTGTTTGATCGCGCCGTCGCGCGTCAGGCACGACTGCGCGAACACTTCGTCGTTCCAGTCGATCGCCAGCTCCCCCTTGGAGATGGCGGGCTTGAGGAAATTGAAGAGATTGCGCGCGTACATCTCGCTCGCGTTGTAGGCGAGCTCGGCGGCGAGCAGCACCGGCCCGATGATCTTCACGCCCTGGTGCTCGAGCACTTCGCCGGCCCGGGTGAGCTCGCAGTTGCCGCCCTGCTCGGCGGCGATGTCGACCACCACCGAGCCCGGACGCATGCGCTCAACCGCGGCGCGCGAGATGATCTTCGGCGCCGGGCGGCCGGGGACGGCGGCGGTCGTGACCACGGCATCGGCGAGCGCGATGCGCGCATCGAGCGCCTCCTGCTGCTTCGCCCGCTCTTCGGCGGTGAGCTCGCGCGCGTAGCCGCCGGCCCCTTCAGCGCTCACCCCGGTCTCGACGAACTTCGCTCCGAGCGACTTGACCTGCTCGCGGGTCGCGCTCCTTACGTCGTAGGCCTCGACCACGGCTCCCAGGCGCCTGGCGGTGGCGATCGCCTGCAGCCCCGCGACTCCGGCGCCGATCACGAGCACCTGCGAAGGGCGGATGGTGCCGGCGGCGGTGGTGAGCATGGGCAGGAATTTCTTCAGGTTGCTCGCGGCTATCAGCACCGCCTTGTAGCCGGCGACCGCCGCCTGTGAGGAGAGCGCATCCATCGACTGCGCCCGCGAGATGCGCGGTACGAGCTCCATGGCGAAGGAGGTGAGGCGCCGATCCTTGAGCGCCCGTACCTCGGCGGCACGTGCATAGGGCTGCATGAAGCCGATCACCACGGCGCTCGGCTTGAGCTGCCCGATCTGCGCGACACTCAGCGGCTGCACGGCGAGCAGCACGTCGGCGCCCGCGAGCACCGCCGCGGCGGAGTCCGCCCAGGCCACATTCCGATAGGCGGAGTCCGGAAAGCCGGCGCGCTCGCCCGCGCCGCGCTCGAGAAGGATCCGCGCGCCTTCCTTCGCGAGCTTGTCGGCAATCTCCGGAGTCAGACTGACGCGTGTTTCCTGCGGCGCGCTTTCGCGCAGCGCGCCTATCGTCACTGGCATTCAGTATGTTCCTCGCGCTGCCGTGGCCGGCCAGCCACGTGACTGAAAAATTTCAATTTAATTAAGACCTTGCGATGTTGAATTCTTGCACAAAAGTGCCGTATCTTACAGCGCCATGCTCGGGATCGACCTCGATCAAGCTGACGACGGATTCCTCGACGACCTCGCGGTGATCGCCACACACGCGCCGCGCGGGCTGTCGCAGCTCGTGCTGCGCACGGACGTGGCCGGCATGCCGCTCGAGTGGATCGATTACAAGGAGGCCGCGCGACTTTACACCCAAGCCCAAGTCGCATACACGTGCGGCTCGCTGCTCTACGAGCTGTACGGCGGCACCAATGCACGCACCGGCCGCCGCACGGTGCTCGAGGTGAACTCCATCGTCGCCACCGTGGGCCACACCGGCAACCCCGGCAACACGCGCCACGACTACATCCCGCCGCTCAACAACCAGACCCTGTTCCGGCGCGATGCGTACCTGTGCATGTACTGCGGTCTGCGCTTCGCCTCGCGCGAGCTGTCGCGCGATCACATCCGCCCCTTCAGCCAGGGGGGCACGGACATCTGGACCAACGTCGTGGCTTCCTGCCGCCGCTGCAACAACCAGAAGGCCTCGCGCACCCCCGAGCAGGCGCGCATGCAGCTGATCGCCGTGCCCTTCACGCCGACCTACGCGGAGTACATTTTCCTCAAGGGGCGGCGCGTGCTGGCCGACCAGATGGAGTACCTGGTGGCGCACTTCCCGCGCACCAGCCCGCTGCACGACCGCCTGCGCTTCCTGTCCTGAACGCGGCCCAGTGACGCGAACCCCGGCGCGCGGCCGGGGTTTCCTGTGCGGGCGCGCTGTGGAGATTCAGGATTTTACTTGCGTGCTCTGGGTAGCGACGCATTGCCACTTGGCGTCGGGCATCCTGACCCAGGTGTCGGTCCAGCGGACACGCACATCGAAGGGCTTGCCCTTCTCGTCGGTCCCCTTACCTACCCACAGGCCGGTTGCAATGGCCGTGTGGCCGAATACGGTCACCTGCACATTCTCGTTCGCGGCGGCCGCGAACTTGCTGGCTTTGCTATCCGCCAGGTACTGAGCCCTGTTCGTGACCCTCCCGTCGTCGCCCGTGTTGACAAATTTGTCAGCCAGCAACGGTGCGACCAGATCAGCGTTGTTGGTTTGCTGTGATTTGAGCCACTGCTCTTCCAGCGCCACGATCGCTTTTTCAGTCACCGCACCGGCCGGCTGAGCCTGCACCACGGCGGCACTTGCCAGCACCAGCAAAGCGAGCAGACAGCACACCTGGGTTTTCTTCATGGTCTCGATTAAATGCCTGACGCATCGGGATGTCACCTTGCAGTGCAACCCTCGATGCCCTAAGGTCGCTCGGCGGCCCTCAAGGAGCGATGCGCAGCGCGTGATTTTCCTCGTCGACGCCTCGGTCTACGTCTTTCGCGCCTACCACTCGATGCTGCCCGACATGCGCGATGCGGACGGTAATCCCACGCACGCGGTGTTTGGCTTCGCGCGCTTTCTCGGCGACCTCATCGAGCGCGTGCGCCCCAGGCACATGGCGGTCGCCTTCGACCAGCGCAGCCCGCATTCCTACCGCCGCGGAATCTACCCCTCGTACAAGGCCAACCGCGAGCCGGCACCGGCCGCGCTCACGCAGCAGTTCGGGCGCTGCCGCGAGCTGTGCAGGCATCTGGGTGTCGCGGAGTTCGTCTACCCCGAGTACGAGGCCGACGACATCATCGGGACACTCGCGGGAATGATGCGCGCGGGGGGCGTGCGCGCCGCCTTCATCACCCGCGACAAGGATCTCGCGCAGCTGATGCGCGATGGCGACTTGCTGTGGGATTTCGGCGCCCGCGGCCAGTTTGGCTATCACGATATCGAGCGCCACTTCGGCGTGGCTCCCGAGCGCTTCGCCGATTACCTGGCGCTCGCCGGGGATGAGTCCGACAACATCCCGGGCGTGCCGGGCGTCGGGCATCGCACCGCCGCCTCACTTATGAAGGCGTTCGCCTCGCTCGATGACCTGTACGACGATCTCGAGCGTGTCGCGCGCCTCAAGATCCGCGGGGCGGGCACCCTCGGCGCGCGCCTCGCCGAGCATCGCGAGTCGGTGTATCTCGCACAGCGTCTCACCCGCATCGCCTGCGACCTGCCGCTCGGCGTCGGCGCCGCCGGGCTCGTGCGCCGCGCCCCCGACCTGGCGGGGCTGTCGCGCCTCTACGATGGGCTCGGGTTCGGACCGTTCCTGCGCGCGCAGGGGGCGCGCCTGGCGCAGCTGCCCGCGGCCTACGCCTGAGTCGCGCGCTGCCTGCGCGCGCGTCGGTGTGAGCATGGAGTCCCGGGCAGCGGTTGCGGCGGAGCTGACGCGGCTCACGGGCACGAGCTTCGGGCCCGAGCCCGAGGGGCGTGTCGGCGGGGGCAGCATCAACCGCTGCTATCGGTGGCCGAGCGCATCGGGTCCGGTATTCGTCAAGGTGGCGGCAGGCGCCGCCGCGGCGATGCTCGAGGCCGAGGCTGCCGGACTCGCCGAGCTCGCGCGGGCCCGGGCGGTGCGTGTGCCGCGCGTGCTGGCGTGCGGCACCGCCGGCACCTCGGCCTTTGTCGCGCTCGAGTGGCTCGAGAGCGGCGCCGCCACCGAGGCGAGCGCGGCGCGCCTCGGAGCGCAACTCGCCGCGCAGCACGCCGTCAGCGCGCCGCACCACGGCTGGTGGCGCGACAACACGATCGGCAGCACGCCGCAGGCGAACGGCACCGCGGCCTCGTGGCCGGAGTTTTTCCGGGAGCGGCGCCTGCGCCCGCAGCTCGAGCTCGCCGTGTCCAGGGGCTTCGGCGCGCTGCTCGAAGCTCCCGGCGAGCGCCTCCTCGAGGGAGTCGAGGCGCTCCTCGGGACGCATCGCCCGCCGCCCGCGCTGCTGCACGGGGATCTCTGGGGTGGCAACTGGCTCAGCACGCCGGACGGCGAGCCGGTGATCTTCGATCCGGCGGTGTACTACGGGGACCGCGAGACGGATATCGCGATGACCGGGCTCTTCGGGGGCTTCGGCCCGCGCTTCTACCAGGCCTACGCTGCGCTCGCCCCGCTGCCGCCCGGGGCGGAGCTGCGGCGCGAGCTCTATAACCTCTATCACCTGCTGAACCACGCCAACCTCTTCGGCGGCGGCTATGCCGCGAGCGCACGCCGCGTGATCGAGCGGCTGCTCGCGGAGCTACGCAGTTAGCGGCTATGCTGCGCACCCGGCCCGGTGCCGGCGCAGTCAGTCCCGGGGGTAGTCATGGCGGTCGCGACGACGGACAAGAGCATCGAGTCGACCCTCATCGAGCAGCGCACCTTTCCACCCCGCCCGGAGTTCACGGCGCGCGCCCGCATCAAACCCGATGACCTCGAGGCGCTGCGCAGGCGCGCCGCCGAGGATCATGTCGGGTTCTGGGCCGATCTCGCCTCGCAGGAGCTCAGCTGGCACCGGCCGTTCACCGTGGCGCTCGACGAGGGGCGTGCACCCAACTACCGCTGGTTCACCGACGGGCGCCTCAATGCGTCCTGGAACTGCCTCGACGTGCACCTGAACGAGCGCGGCCACAAGACCGCGATTATCTTCGAGGGCGAGCCGGGCGACGTGCGCCGGCTCTCTTACCGTGAGCTGCACGCCGACGTCTGCCGCTTCGCCAATGCGCTCAAGGCCCAGGGCATCAACAAGGGCGACCGCGTCGTCATCTACATGCCCATGGTGCCCGAGGTGGTCGTGGCGATGCACGCCTGCAACCGCATCGGCGCCATCCACTCGGTGGTGTTCGGCGGCTTCTCGGCGCCCGCGCTCAGGGATCGCATCGAGGACACCGAGGCCAGGCTCGTCATCACCGCCGACGGCGGCTGGCGCGGCGGCGGGGCGGTGGAGCTCAAGGCCAGTACCGACCATGCGCTCGCCGGCGGCTGCCCGACCGTGCAGCGCGTCATCGTGCTCAAGCGTACCGGTCGGCCGGTGGCGATGGATGCCAGGCGCGATGTCTGGTGGCACGAGGCCATCGAGGGACAGCCGCCCGCCTGCGACCCCGAGTGGGTCGAGGCGGAGCATCCGCTCTTCATCCTCTATACCTCGGGGTCGACGGGGAAGCCGAAGGGCATTCAGCACGCCACCGGCGGCTACCTGCTCGGCTGCAAGGTGACGACCCAGTGGGTCTTCGATCTGCGCGACGACGATGTGTTCTGGTGTACGGCGGATGTCGGCTGGGTAACCGGACACTCCTACATTACCTACGGCCCGCTGGCCGCGGGCGCCACGATCGTGATGTACGAGGGCACCCCGACCGTGCCCGACGGCGGCCGCTTCTGGAAGAACTGCCAGGCCCACGGCGTCACCGTCTTCTACACCGCCCCGACCGCGATCCGCGCGCTGATGAAGCTCGGCGACGATGTGCCGGCGAAGTACGACCTGTCGAAGCTGCGCCTGCTCGGCACCGTCGGCGAGCCGATCAACCCCGAGGCCTGGATGTGGTATCACCGCGTGATCGGCAAGGAGCGCTGCCCGATCGTCGACACCTGGTGGCAGACCGAGACCGGCGCGATCCTGATCGCGCCGCTCCCGGGCGTGATCGCCACCAAGCCCGGTTCCTGCACGCTGCCCCTGCCCGGTATCGATGCCGACATCGTCAACGATCACGGCGAGTCGGTGAAGCGCGCCGACGCTGGCGGCTATCTCGTCATTCGCAAGCCCTGGCCGTCGATGCTGCGCACCATCTGGCGCAACAACCCACGGTACGTGGAGGGCTACTGGTCGAAGTTCCACACCCGCCTCTACGTCGCGGGCGACAGCGCGCACCGCGACAAGGACGGCTACGTCTGGATCATGGGACGGATCGACGACGTGCTCAAAGTGTCCGGGCACCGCCTCGGCACCATGGAGATCGAGTCGGCACTGGTCGCACATCCGCGCGTCGCCGAGGCAGCCGTGGTCGGCAAGCCTCACGAGATCAAGGGAGAGTCGGTGTTCGCTTACGTGGTACTGCGCGGTCCGCGTCCCACCGGCGACACCAGCGCGCTCACCAAAGAGCTGCGCGACTGGGTAGGCGAGCAGTTGGGTCCGATCGCCAAGCCCGACGACATCCGCTTCGCCGACAATCTGCCCAAGACGCGCTCCGGCAAGATCATGCGCCGCCTGCTGCGTGCGGTCGCGAACGGCGAGGAAGTCACACAGGATGTCTCGACGCTCGAGAATCCGGCGATCCTCGAGCAGCTGCGCGGCACGGATCGGGGAGCCAAGGGCGCGGGCGCCAAGCCGGCGCAGTCCGCGCGCCGGCCGGCCCCCAGGGCTAAAGCGGCGGCGAAGGCGCAGCGAGCCAAGCCCAAGAGAGCTGCGAAACGGCGCAGCACCTCCAAGGTGCGCAAGGCGCCCAAGCGCAAGGCGGCGGCGCGCCCGGGCCGCAGCGCCAGGGCCCCGGCCGCGCGCCGCCGCGCCGCAGGCGCACGACGCCTCGCCGGCGGGCGTCGCCGGCGCTGAGTGCCCGCGGTAGCTCAGCCGGTACGCCCGGTCGTCGCATCGAGCCCGAGCACGACCAGGCGCTGCTCGAGCCGCTCCGCCAGGCCCGCCGGCCTTGCGAGCCCCATGCGCTCGAGCGCGGCCGCGTGTCGTGGCGCGGGATTGCCGCGCAGGAGCGCCGCGGCCGCCGTGGCGAGCTGCGCGCGCCGGGTGCCGGTGCGCGACTCGAGGTAGCGCAGGGCACGCGCGAGGGCGACCTCCTCGGCCGTGAGGTCGGTACCGAAGGGGTATTCACTGAAGAATCCCTGCCGCCGGTGCTCAGTGAGGGCGCGCGCCAGACGCTGTGGCGTGTTGTCCCGGTGGGCGTCGGGAATGCGGTAGTCGGCGCGGATCTTGCCGGCGGCGCGCGCTGCGGCCAGCAGCGGCTCCTGAAAGCGCGAGTCGGCGACGTTGAGCAGCGCCACGATGATCTCCTCGTCGGTGCGGCCGCGCAGGTCCGCGATCCCGTACTCGGTGATCACGAGGTCGCGCAGGTGCCGCGGGATGGTCTCGTGGCCGTAGCGCCACACCAGGTTGGAGGTGGTGCGGCCGTGGCGCGTGCGCGTGGCGCGCACGCACAGGATCGAGCGTGCATCCGGGAGCGCGTGTGCCATGGCGACGAAGTTGTACTGGCCGCCGACGCCTGAGACCACCTGGCCGCTCTCGAGCCCGTCCGACACCGCCGCCCCGAGCAGCGTCACCATCATGGTGGTGTTGACGAAGCGCCCCGCCCTGCGTTGCAGGATGCGCAGCTCCTGATCGGGGCCGTACAGCTGGTTGACGTAGCCGACGCCACGCATGCCGAGCTGCGCGCGGTCGCTCTCCGGTAACTCGCGCAGCGCCGCATAGAAGCCGCGCGGTCCGAGGAAGAAGCCGGCGTGCAGCACCTGGCCGCCGCGCAGCTCGCGCCCCAGGCACTGCGAGGCGATCGCCGCGCGCGCCGCGGCGGCGCCGAGGTCCGCGCGGATCCAATCGCCGCCGCGCGCCCGCATGCGTCCGTCGGAGAATTCAACGTCCGCGCGCAATACACCGTGGCGCTGCAGGTCGGCGAACTCGGCCTCACTCAGCAGCGGGCCGACGCCGACCGCGGCGAGCCGCTCGAGAATCTCCGCGTCGAAACGCTCGGCGGTGGTCCCCGCCGCGAGCAGCCGCTCGATGGGGAGGGAATCGTAGGCGCGGCGGCGCACCACCCCCGCCCGGTAGAGCTCGAGCAACTGGTCGACGAACATCTCGGTGGAGGCAAACACGCCGGCGCCGAACGGCTCGAGCCCGCCTTCGGCGCGGATCAGGGAGAGGGCGTCGCGCGTGCCGAGCGCCTCGAGGGCGCCCGACCAGGCGGCGTTCTGCTGGTGACGCAGCAGCAGCGCATAGGCGAGCGAGTCGCCGAGCTCGCCGATGCCGATCTGCAGCGTGCCGCCGTCGCGCACCAGGCTGCTCGCGTACATGCCGATGGCGTGGTCGACGGTGCTGAGCGGCGGGTTGGGCGGGCCGTAGAGATCGAAGTCGTAGCGCGGATCGTCGATGAGGAAGTCGAAGCGCTCGGGCTCGACCTGCGCGTGCCCGGTCATGAAGGGCATCTGGGAATGAATCTCCCCGATCAGCACGATGTCGCGCCCGGCCCCGCGCGCGGCCGCAATCGCCGGCAGCAGGTCGGTGGTCACGTCGGGATTGGAGCCGAAGCTGAGCGCCGTCTGGCCGCTGACGGTGCGCCGTGCCACCAGCTGCGCCACTACGTTGACGCCGCGCGCGAGCACCTCGCGTGCCACCTGGGTGTAGTTGGCGGAGAGATAGTTGCGCTGCGCGTGCAGCGCGCCGAGGAACGCCCCCGGGGTCAGGAAGAACTCGATGATGCGGATATTGGCGGGCACACTCCCGGCGCGCACCGCGCGCGCGTACTCGGGCTCGACGTAGCTGCCGAACACGCGCGCGGCGAGCGGTGTCAGCAGGCGCGCTTCGAGGGGGGAGCGTGCCGCGGGCTTCAGCAGCGAGAGCGCCGTGAAGATCGTCAGCTCGATGGCCGGATCGCGCGCCGCCCGGCGGTAGAACTCGTTGGCGAGCGGGTTCGGCTTACCGATGCCGAGCGGCATCGCCAGCACGATGCGCGTTCCCACCCTGCGCAGCACCGCATCGACGCAGTGACCGACGTCGTCGAATATTTCAGGCATGTTGACCTGTGGCATGCTCCCCGAAGCAACTGACGCGCGTCAACCGCGCACCCGAGGTGCACCCATGCCGCTCACCAAGCCCGCACTGGATCCCCGCAGCGTAACGGCGCTGGTCCGCTCGGGCTATCCGGAACCCTACCGCGCGCGCGTGCTGCCGCGCGAGAAGCGCCGGCTCGGGGATGCGCTCGGGCTCACCCGCATCGGCGTCAATCAGACCGTGCTGCCGCCCGGAAAGGAGTCCTCGATGCGGCACTGGCACACGCACGAGGACGAGTTCGTGTACGTGCTCGAGGGCGAGGTGGTGCTGCGGACCGAGGCCGGCGAGCAGCGTCTCACCGCCGGAATGTGCGCCGGGTTCCCGGCCGGCAGCGCCGACGGACACCAGCTGATCAACCGCAGCGAGCGAGCGGCGGTCTACCTCGAGGTCAGCAACCGCGACCCCGAGGACTGCGGACACTACTCCGACCCCGAGGTCGATCTCCTGTGGAGCCCGCCGCACGCGCGCGGCCGGTTCACGCGCCGGGACGGGACGGACTGCTAGACCTAGTGCGCCACCGTCAGGCGCAGCGCAAACGATACCGTGACGTCGTTCCCGGCCTGGTCGGTGGACTTCCACTCGCCCCGGCCGACGCCGAAGTCGAGCCGGCGTACCAGCGTCTTGCCCGCCAGGTAGCCGACCCCGGCGCCGCCTTCTTTGGCCTCACGGAAGGTGAAGGGAACCTTGGCATCGCGCGTCACGCCGCGGATGGTGAGCGCCCCCTCGGCCTCGTAGCCGGTCGCGGTCTTCACGATCCGCGTGGAGAGGAAGTGCGCCTGAGGAAATTTGGCCACCGCGAACAGGTCATCGCTGCGCAGCGTGTCGTCCCGGTCCTTGTCGCCCGTGTCGAGCGCGGCGACCTCAACCGTGACCTCGAGCCGCCCGCCCTCCGGGTTGGCACCCGCGAGATCGAGAGAGACTCCGAAGCGCGGGAAGCGCCCGGTGTTCTTCGCACCCGCCTGTAGGAACGTGAACTCGAGCGAGCTCTTCGCGGGGTCGAGCGTGTAGTGCGAGGTCAGGGCCGGGGCGTCGGCGGCGTGCGCGTAGCCGAGGGCGCCGGCGGCTAGGACAGTGACGGCGAGTACCGCTGAGAGCTTTGGATAGCGCATCGACCGGCTCCTTTCTCGGGTCCGTTGGCTCAAGTGCGCGTGAACGGCAGCATGCGCCTGAGCACGTTGTCCTTGTGGACGAAATGATGCTTGAGGGCTCCGGCGACGTGCAGGCCGATCACCACGAACAGCGTCCAGGCCAGCGTCTGGTGCGTCACCAGCAGCGCCTCGTAGAGCGGGCGGCTCTTCGGCACGAGGTCGGGCAGCTGGAAGAACCCGAACCAGCTGACCGGGAACCCACGCGCCGAGGACATCGTCCAGCCCGACAGCGGCATCGCGAACAGCAGCACGTACAGCGCCACGTGCGTGAAGCGCGCGAGAGCCTGCTCGTAGCGCTTGAGGTTCTCCGGCAGGGGCGGATGCTCGTTCAGCCAGCGCCACACGAGGCGCAGGATGACCAGGCCGAGGATCGTGATGCCGACCGACTTGTGGCGCGCCAGCAGGGTCAGCTTGCGCATTCCGGACGGCAGGTCGTCGGCCATCTCGGCGAGCGTGACCTGCAGGACGATCAGCGCGACGATGACCCAGTGGAAGGTTTGTGCGATCACGCCCCAGCGGTGTGTCGTGTTTCGGAGAGCCATGGCCGTTAAGCTTAAAGAGGTGGACGACGGTTGCAAGATCCGCGCATTCGGCACTCTATTCCTCGCGTGCCTTCTGGCCGCATGCCCGACGCGCCCGCCGCCACCTCCGGCCGAGGTACGCCCGGTGCCGGCGCCCCCGCCGATCGCACCGCACCTTGGCCGGCCGTACGACGTCGCGGCCGCGGACTCCCTCCTGACCGTGAGGGTCTACCGCGGCGGAACGCTCGCGTCCGCCGGGCACAACCATGTTATCGCCTCGCACACGCTGGTCGGTACGGTCTATCTGCCCGACGAGGTCCTCAAGGCGAGCATCGAGCTGCACCTGGCGGTGGCGGAGCTGGCCGTGGACGAGCCGGCGCTGCGGGCCGAGGAGCGCGCCAGCGACTTCCCGCCCGAGGTGCCGCAGTCGGCGCGCGACGGCACCCGGCGCAACATGCTCGGCCCCGCGGTGCTCGATGCCGCGGAGTACCCCGAGGTGGTGCTGCGCTCCGAGCGGCTCGAGCCGGCGGCGGATTCACCGGGCGTGCTCACCGCCTGGCTCGACGCGCAGGTGCGCGACCAGCACCGCACCATCAGCGTCCCGCTGCGCTACGAGCTCGCCGGGGATACGCTCACCGTGACAGGCGAGACCGCGCTGCGGCAGAGCGAGGTCGGTCTCACTCCGTTCACGGCGTTCCTGGGCGCGCTCGCGGTGCGGGACGAGATGCTGGTCCGCTTCCGCATCGTGGCGCGGGCCGCGGGCGCGGTGCACTGACCTGAGGCGCTACTTCGCGCCCAGCTCCACCAGCAGCTCCTGCGCCCGGTAGACCTTGCGCAGCGCCTCGAAAATGATCGCCGGATCGACTGCCACGGCGCGATTGAGCTCGGCGTCGTACCAGTAGTCCCCGGAGATCGAGTGGATGTTGCCGTCGAAGACCAGGCCGACCACGCGTGCGTGCGCGTCGATCACCGGACTGCCGGAGTTGCCGCCGATGATGTCGTTGTTGCTCGAGAGATCGAAACGCGTCGCCGGGTCGAGCTGGCCCTTCACCGCGAGCCAGCTGTCGGGAATCCGGAAGGGATCCTGGCCCGTGGCGCGCTCGAAGAGGCGCGCGGTGTGTGTGAACGGCTCCACCATGACGCCGCCCTCCTTCCATCCCTGCACCGTGGCGACGTTGAGGCGCAGCGTGAAGGTCGCATCGGGCGGCTCGCTGGTGCCGAATACCTTGAAGCGCACGCGGGCGATCTTCTCGGCGGCCGCATCGACCGGTGCCTCCACCTGGTCCTCGTAGCGCTTGCGCACCGCGCGCGCCTCGGCGTCGATGCCACGCGCCAGCTCGAGCATCGGGTCGTGCGAGGCGTCGACCGCCGCCGCGCCGCCCTCCCACAGCTGCCTGCGGACCGCCGGGTCGGCGAGCTTCGATCCGTCGACGAGCCGCGCGGCGAGCATGTCCGGTGAATCCCTGACGAGCAGCTGCCGCACGATAGGCGCATCCGGTCCCAGCCACTCGCGCATGCGCTCGAGGGAGAAGGACAGCGTGAGCTTCTCGAGCTCCGGGTAGACGGGGACCGGAGCGCCGAGGCGCCGGGCGACGCGCGGCAGCGCCGCGTCGCGATACTCGCGCAGCCGTTCGGTGTTGGGCCTGGCGCGCTCGGCGGCGCCGCGCACCAGGGTGCGCGCGTAGTTGAAGAGGGCGCTGTTGAAACCGGCACCGAGCTCGATCCATGTATAGGGAAGCTCGAGCTCGCGGTGGACGCCTTCGGCCCGTGCGATGTCGGCCCACGGATCACCGGTCGTGGCGGCGAGCGGCGGGTCCTCGGCCAGCCGCGCGCGCAGCGCCGCCTCCTCGGCGCGCTTGGCGCTGAGCAGGCGGTCATCGAGCAGCGCATCGAGCTGCCCGCGGCGTACCTTGATCGAGTTCTCCAGGCCGTTCAGCGGATCCTCCGCGATGCGACTCGCTTCGGCGCCGCCCTTGCCGAACTGGATCAGTCGCCCGCGCAGCTCCGAGGCGCGCTGCAGCCAGCGTGGCAGGAACACGTCGCGCAGCTCGAGGAGCTGCGCCACCGTGAGGAGGCGATCGGTGTGTCCGGGATGCCCTGCGACGAACACCACGTCGCCGGCCTCCGGACCCTCGGGCTTGAACGTGAGGAAGCCCGGAGTGTGGGCGGGCTTGCCGTCCGGCCCGTAGGCGCGCAGCACCGACATGTCGAGGCACCAGCGCGGGAACTGGAAATTGTCAGGGTCGCCGCCGAAGGCGGCGACGGCGCGCTCGGGTGCGAACACCAGCCGCACGTCGTCATAGCGGTGGTACTTATAGAGCCAGTATTGCCCGCCCTGATAGAGAGTCACGCTCTCGCACTTGAGCGGTCCGCCGGCGGCGCGCCGGCTGCCGTCCTCGCACGCCTGCTCGAGCTGCGTCAGGGTCTTCTTGCGGGTGTCGTTGGCGGCCTTGTCGTCGAGGCCGCGCAGCGCCGCATCGACCTGGGCGGTGACGTTCTCAGTCCCCATGAGGACGTCGGCGACCTGGGTGCCGCAGCGCAGCTCCTGGTCGCGCGAGCGCGCGAGAAAGCCGTTCTTCACGAGCGGTTGCCCGGCGGTGGAATGCTCGTCGAGGCAGGACTCCGAGCAGTGGTGGTTGGTCAGGATCAGCCCGTCGGGGGATACGAAGGAGGCGGTACAGTTCGAGAGGCGGATGACCGAGGTTCGCACCCGGTCGAGCCACGCCTTGTCGATGTCGACCCCGTGCTGCCTGCTCACCAGCTCGCTCGGGAAGTCGTGAAAAGTCCACATGCCGGAGTCGGCGCGCGCGGGCGGCGCGGCGCACAGCGCGGGCAGAGCGAGCAGCACGAGCAGGGCGGGCGTGAGAATGCGGCGCATGCAAACTGGATTATGCACGCAGCGCAGGCGGCGCGCCGCCGGAGCGCGTGCCGGCGCCACGCCCGGGCGCATCCGCCGCTCGCTTGGGCGCTATTCGCGGTCCGAGATGAGCAGCAGCTGCGTGCCTTCGGGGCCCGTGAACAGCGCGTTGGCGTCGCGCGCGATGCCGCGCGGCAGCGCCTCTTCTGCGACACCGAGCGTGCGCAGCGTGGCGATGCGCTGCGGCATGTCGGCGGCGCGAAACACCAGCAGCGCAGCCTCGAAGGTGCGCGGGCGATGGAACGCGAGGTCGAGATGGTCGCTGGTGAGCGGCAGATGCGCGTAGGGTGCCTGCGCTTCCTCGGTCGCGACGAAGCCGAGCGGCTCCCAGAAGGAGCGCGCGGCGGCAAAGTCCGTCGCCGGGAGCGACAGCTGCGCGAAATCGCCGCACAGCGAGACTTCGCCGGCGACGCGCTCGCCCGGTGAGTAGGTGCGCGCCTCGATTATCCGCACCGACTCCCCATGCGGGCCCTCGAAGCCGATCTCGTTGAACACCTCCTCGCCGGTGCGGCACAGCGTGAGCTCGATCCCGAGAGCTGCGAACTCGCCGAGGCTCGCGGCGACGCCCGGCCGCACGAAAGTCACGGTGGGGGAGGCGGCGCGCCGCTGATGCAGGCCGATGTAGATCCGTCCGTCGGTGAGCACGCCGTAGGGATGCGCGTAGGTGTCGGTGGTCGGGGCCTGAGTGAAGCCGAGACGCTCGTAGAACTCCACCGCGGCGCCGATATCATCGGTCGCGAGGCTGAGCTCGTGGAAGCGCCCGGGTGGCGGCAGCGGCGCGTGAGCCATCAGCCGCACGTCATCAGGCAGAGGCGCCGCGCGCCGCGCTCGGCAGCCGTCCGTGCTCGGGGTGTGTCCAACCCTGGCAATGCTCGACGATGAGATCGCTCAGGGATTGCGCGTGCAGGGCGTGGGCGTTGAGCGCCGGCACGTAGTCGAAGCGCTCGCCGCCGGCGCGCATGAAGCACACGCGGTTCTCGATGGCGATTTCCTCGAGCGTCTCCAGGCAGTCGACCGCGAAGCCCGGGCACACGACCGACACGCTGCGCACGCCGCGCGTCGGCAGACCCTCGAGCACCTCGCGGGTATAGGGCTTGAGCCAGCCGCTCGGCCCGAAGCGCGACTGGAAGGCGACGCTCCACTCGCTGTCGCGCAGCATCAGCTCGTCGGCGAGCAGCCGCGCTGTCTTCTGGCACTTGCAGAAGTACGGATCGCCCGCGGAGAAGTAGCGCTCGGGAATGCCGTGGAACGACATCAGGAGGTGCGCGGTGCGCCCGGCGTGAGCCCAGTGCTCGGCGACGCTCGCGCGCAGCGCCTCGATGTAGCCGGGATGATCGTGGTACTCGGACACGAAGCGCAGCTCGGGCAGCCAGCGCCAGCGGCGCAGCTCCTCGCTCACCGAATCGTAGACCGCGCCGGTGGTGGCGCCGCAGTACTGCGGGAAGAGCGGTACCACGAGGATGCGCTGCGCACCCGAGGAGCGCAGGCGGCCAAGCGCCTGGGGCACGCTCGGCTCGCTGTAGAGCATGCCGAGCTCGACCGAGAGCGGCGCGAGCACCTTGCGGGCGAGCGTGGCGGTGAGTGCCTCGCGCAGCCGCTCCGACAGGTAGCGCAGCGGCGAGCCCGCCTCGGTCCAGATGGCGCGATACTTACGTGCCACGCGCGCCGGGCGCAGCGGCAGCACCAGGCCGTAGAGGATCGGCAGCCACAGGATGCGCGGCAGCTCGACCACGCGCGGGTCGGAGAGGAAGCGCCGCAGATATCGGCGCACCGCCGGCGCGGTGGCGGCGGCGGGGGTGCCGGAGTTGACCAGCAGGATGCCGATGCGCTCGGCACCGTCATGCTGGAAGTCCGGTGAGCTCACGTAGCGCATGAGCCCGTCGCCGCGCGCCGCAGGCGCCGTCCGGCTAGCTCAGGCCGACGCACAGGTACTTGAGCTCGGTGTAATCGAGTATCCCGTAGCGCGAGCCCTCGCGGCCGATGCCGGACTCCTTGACGCCGCCGAACGGTGCGACTTCGGTGGAGATGATACCGGTATTGAGGCCCACGATGCCGTATTCGAGTGCCTCCGCCACGCGCCACGAGCGCGCGAGGTCGCGCGTGTAGAAGTAGGCCGCGAGGCCAAACTCGGTGTCGTTCGCCATGCGCACCGCGTCGGCCTCGGTCGCGAAGCGGAACAGCGGTGCCACGGGACCGAAGGTCTCCTCGCGCGCCACCTGCATCTGTGCGGTCACGTCGGTGAGCACGGTCGGCTGGAAGAACGTGCCGCCGAGCGCGTGGCGCTTGCCGCCGGTAACGACACGCGCCCCCTTGCCGACGGCGTCGGCGATGTGCTCCTCGACCTTGGCGAGCGCCTTCACATCGATCAGCGGCCCCTGGTCGGTGGGACCCTTGAGTCCGTCGCCCACCCGCAGCTGCCCCACCGCGTGCACGAGCTTGCGCGTGAACTCCTCGTACACCGGCGCGTGCACCAGCAGGCGGTTGGCGCACACGCAGGTCTGCCCGGTGTTGCGGTACTTGCTGGCGATCGCGCCGGCGACCGCGGCGTCGAGGTCCGCATCTTCGAAAACGATGAACGGCGCGTTGCCGCCGAGCTCGAGTGAGAGCTTCTTGACCGTGCCCGAGCACTGCGCCATCAGCTTCTTGCCGATGGCGGTCGAGCCGGTGAAGCTCACCTTGCGCACGAGCGGGTTCCCGGTCATCTCTCCGCCGATCGCGGCCGCATCCCCGGTGATGACGTTGAGAGCTCCCGCGGGGAGCCCGGCGCGCGCGGCGAGCGCCGCGAGCGCCAGCGCCGAATACGGTGTCTGGCTCGCCGGCTTCACCACCACCGTGCAGCCGGCGGCAAGCGCCGGGCCCACCTTGCGGGTGATCATCGCCGCCGGGAAATTCCAGGGCGTGATGCACGCCACCACGCCCACCGGCTGGCGCAGCACCAGGATGCGCTTGTCGACCTGGTGGCCGGGGATCACGTCGCCATAGAGCCGCTTGCCTTCTTCCGCGAACCACTCGATGAAGGAGGCCGCGTAGGCGATTTCGCCCTTCGACTCGGCGAGGGGCTTGCCCTGCTCGGCGGTCATGAGCGTGGCGAGATCCTCCTGGTTCGCCATGATGAGCTCGTACCAGCGCCGCAGCAGCGCGGCACGCGCGCCCGCGGTCTGCGCCGCCCACGGCGGGAAAGCCTGGGCAGCGGTCTCGATGGCACGGCGCGCCTCGGAGGCGCCCATGTCGGGGACCGTGCCAATCGGCTCGCGGGTGGCCGGGTTCAGCACCTGGTGGGTCGCACCGCTCGTGGCATCCAGCCACTTGCCGCCGACGAAGGCACGGGTATGCAGCAGATCGGGGTCGCGAAGCTTCATGGCAGTCCTGTGAGGTAGCGCGCGAGGAAATCGAGCGTGCGGGTGCGCGCCAGCGCCGCCGCCGCGCTGTCGTAGCTGTCACGCTGCTCGCAGTTGAAACCGTGGCCGGCGCCCTCGTAGACGTGAACCGGGGCGGCCGGCTGTGCGGCGCGGATCCGTTCGACCTCGCTCGGCGGAATGCTGCGGTCCTCGCTCCCGTAGTGATAGAGCACCGGGCAGCGGGGCTTGCGCTCGAGATACTCACCGACCCGCCCGTAATAGACCACCGCGGCCGCGAGCGGCAGCTCGCACGCGGCGAGGTAGGCGAGCGTTCCGCCCCAGCAATAGCCGACGACCCCGACGCGGCCCGAGTGCCTCACCACCGCCACCGCGGCTGCCACGTCCTTGAGCGCGGTCTCGGGGCTGATCTGCTTGCGGTAACCCGCGCCCTCCTGCATGTCAGCGCTCGAGTAGCCGAGCTCGATCCCGCGCCGCACGCGGTCGAACAGCGAGGGCGCGATCGCGGTGTAGCCGGCGGCGGCGAAGCTGTCGGTCACGGAGCGGATGTGGCCGTTCAAGCCGAAGATCTCCTGGATCACCACCGCGGCGCCGCGCGGGCGGCCGGAGGCCGCCGTGAGCCACGCCTGAAACTCGTGACCGTCGCGGGCCATGATGGTGGTGAGCTCGCCCATGGGGATCCGATGGCAACGCCTGATCGACCATGGCATTCTAACCTGCCGCGCTTCTCGGGGGTGTCATGCTCGTCGGTCAAGCAGCCAGGCGCGTCGCCATCGTCGGCGGCGTGCGTATACCGTTCGCCCGCTCGTACACGGTGTACGCGACGGCCAGCAATCAGGAGATGCTCACGGCCGCGTTGCGTGCGCTGGTCGAGCGCTTCAAGCTCCATGGCGAGCGTCTCGGCGACGTGGCGGCCGGCGCGGTGATCAAGCACTCGAAGGACTACAACCTGACGCGCGAGTCGGTGCTGTCGGTGGGGCTCGACGCGCAGACGCCGGGGCTCGATCTGCAGCGCGCCTGCGGTACCAGCCTCGAGGCGGCGATCGCCATCGGCAACAAGATCGCCCTCGGCCAGATCGACGCCGGTATCGCCGGCGGTACCGACTCGATCAGCGACGCGCCGATCGTCTATCCGCGCTCGTATCAGCAGCTGCTGCTCGCCAGCTACCGCGGCCGCAGTGCCTGGGAGCGGGTGAAGCCGTTCTTCGGTCTGCGGCCGAGGCACTTCCGGCCGGTACTGCCGGCGGTGGTCGAGCCGCGCACCGGACTCTCGATGGGCCAGAGCTGCGAGTTGATGGCGAAGCGCTGGCAGATCACGCGCGCCGAGCAGGACCAGCTCGCATTCGACAGCCATATCAAGGCCGCGGCTGCGTGGCGCGAGGGGTTCTACGACGATCTGGTGGTGCCGTTCCTCGGACTGAAGTTCGACAACAACGTGCGCGCCGACACCAGCGTCGAGAAGCTCGCGAAGCTCAGGCCGAGCTTCGCCGCCGACGGCACGCTCACCGCCGGCAACTCGACGCCACTCACCGACGGCGCCAGCGCCGTGCTGCTCGCGACCCCGGAGTGGGCCGCGAAGCGCAACCTCCCGGTGCTCGGCTATCTCGCCTACGGCAAGGTCTGGGCGGTCGACTACGTCAGCGGCCACGAGGGCCTGCTGATGGCGCCGGCCTACGCCGTGCCCGCCATGCTGCGCGACGCAAATCTCACGCTGCAGGACTTCGACTACTACGAGATTCACGAGGCGTTCGCCGCGCAGGTGCTGTGCACGCTCAAAGCCTGGCAGACGCCGGAGTACTGCCGCGACGTGCTCGGATTGCCGGGACCCCTGGGTGCCATCGATCGCAGCCGGCTCAACGTGAAGGGCGGCAGCGTCGCGCTCGGCCATCCCTTCGCCGCGACCGGTACGCGCATCCTGCCGACGCTCGCGAAGCTCCTCGCCGGCAACGCTTCAGCCAGGCGCGGGCTCATGTCGGTGTGCACCGCCGGCGGGATGGGAGTCACCGCGATCGTCGAGCGCTGACCGGCCGCAGGCGGTCCGGGAGCAGACCATGAAGGCCACGATCCTGTGCGGCGCGCTCGCGGCTGCGGTGCTGACGGCCGCCGCCCATGCGGACTTCAACGCCGCGCTCGCCGATTACCGCGACGGCCACTACGACAGCGCGCGGCGTCAGTTCACCGCGATGGCGGAGCTCGGCGACTGCTCCTCGCAATTCAACCTCGGTGTGATGGTGCTGCAGGGCCAGGGCGGCGCCAAGGACATCGGCACCGGCATCGGCTGGCTCGAGGCGGCGGCCGCCAACGGCTGCCAGGAGCTGGTCGGAGGCCGGGTCGCGGCGCTCAAAGGAGCGCTGAGCGCCGCGGAGGAGCGTACGGCCGCGGACCTCCTCTCGCACTACGGGCACGAGGCGCTGCACGCCGCGGGAATCGTCGATCCCGACCTGAGCTGCAACGAGCGCAGCCGGGCCGCGGTGCTGCAGGCGCCGGCGCCCGAGTATCCGAGCTCGGGCAACCACCGCAACGGGCTCGTCATCGGCGAGCTCACCATCGGCCTCGACGGCCGCGCGCGCGACCCGGAGATTCTGCTCGCCGCGCCCGATGAGGTGTTCGCGGCGGCGGCGGTCGAGTCCTGGCTGCATGCGCGCTTCACCCCGGCGACCCACCACGGCACGCCGGTGGAATCGCGTCTCCAGGTACGGCTGCCGTTCGCCATCGCGGGCGGCGAACCGCTGTGGAGCAGCGCGGCCTACAGGGACAAGCGCGCGGCGGCGGAAGCGGGTGATCCGGCCGCCGAGTATCTGGTGGGACTCGCAGCGACCTCCGATCCGACGCTCGGTATCAGCGCGGTCCGCGCGACGGAGCTCCTCATCTTCGCCGCCCGCGACGGCAACGCGCAGGCCCAATACTGGCTCGGCGAGCAGCTGCGGGCCGTCGCCGCCTGCCATCCGCAGGCGAGCGGCGCGGCGTGGCTCAGGCACGCCGCAGCGGGGGGCGAGGCTGCTGCGCAGCTTCGGGTCGCCGCGGATCTCCTCGGCGCGAACCCGACCGCTGCGCAGGTCGCTGAGGCGCGCACACTGCTCGAGCGGGCCGCCAGCGCAGACAGCTACTACGTGAGGAAGCACGTCGTGGCGCTGCTCGCCGCCTCGCCGCTCGCGGCGCTGCGCGATCCGGCGACGGCGCAACAGGTGGCCTCCAGGCTTGCCCATGCAGGCATCCAATCGGACCCGCAGATGTACGAGGCCCTGGCCGCCGCGGCCGCCGCCGCCGGCGATTTCGCCGGTGCGGTCTCGCAGCAGGAGACGGCGATCCGCAAGGCGCGTGATCTCACCTGGAATACGCACGCGATGGAAGAGCGGCTGGCGGCTTATCGGGGCGGCAAGGCCTGGCAGGGCGACCTGTTCGCCGGGTAGCGCGGCTATCTCACAAGCGAGGACCCTCGCTCAAAAAAAGCATTTCCCGGGCCGCCGTGAACCCATCCCTGGGGGCTGCGGGAAAAACGTCCTGTTTTTCACGCCCCGGGAAATGCTTTTTTCGACCGAGGGTCCTGTGATGAGCTCGAGCCGCGCTGAGTGGGCGAACAAATCTCAGATGAGCAGGAAATCAACCAGCGCCCGCTGCTCTGCGCTCAACTGCTCGAGTGGCGTCAGCAAGGCGCCGCGCAGGGAGTGGCGGCACGGCCGCGACTCGTCTTCCGAGTACTCCGCGGCCACGGCGGCGAGCAGCTGCTGCACGCGCTCGAGGTTGTCGTGGAACAGCGCGACGATCTGTGCGACGGAGACGTGCTGCGCCGGATCCTCGAGCCAGGAATCGTAGTCGGTGGCGAGCGCGATCGTGCAGTAGCCGAGCTGCGCCTCGAGAGCGAGGAATACCTCCGGTACGTTGGTCATGCCGACGACGTCGGCCCCGGCACCGCGCAGGAACAGGCTCTCGGCGCGCGTGCCGAGGCGCGGACCCTCGACGCAGCCGTAGGTACGCCCTTCATGGACGGTGTGCCCGAGCGAGCGCGCCACACGCGCGATCAGCGCCGCGGTGCTTGCGCACACCGGCCGGGCGCTCGAGACGTGCGCGACCACTCCGCCGCCGAAGAAACTCGCGGCGCGCGTTCCCCGGGTGAAGTCGAGGTACTGGGACGGCAGCGTCAGCTCGCCGGGGCGGATGTCCTCGCGGAGGCTCCCGACCGCCGAGACGGCGATCACCGTGCGCACGCCCACGCGCTTCAGCGCCCAGATGTTGGCGCGAAAGTTGATCTCGCCGGGCAGCAGCCGGTGGCCAGCGCCGTGACGCGCGAGGAAGACGACCTCGCGCCCGGCGAGCGCGCCCCGCAGCAGCGGCCCCGAGGGCGCCCCGTAGGGGGTCTGCACCTCCTGCGCGCGCAGATTTTCCAGGCCGCCCATGGCGTAAAGCCCAGTTCCGCCGATGATGCCGATCATGGCTCGCTCCCGCCGCGGCATTTGCGCCGACCGCCCGGCAGGCGGCAAGATGCCTCAAAGGACGCACAAACAACAACCGACGCTCGGAAACACGGCATGGGCAGCAGCGCAGGACCCGGGGCATCGCGCTACGCGAGCTTTCGCGAGTTCTATCCGTTTTATCTCGGCGAGCACGGCAACCGCACGTCGCGGCGCCTGCACGTGTGCGGCACGCTGCTCGCGCTCGGGCTCGCCGCCAGCGCGCTCCTCAGCGGGCGCCTGGCGCTGCTGTGGGCGGTGCCGGTCGCCGGCTACGCCTTCGCATGGGTGGGCCACTACTTCTTCGAGAAAAACACCCCCGCAACCTTCACCCATCCGCTCTACAGCCTGCGCGGCGACTTCACCATGTTGTACGAGGTGCTGACGGGCCGCAGGCGCTGGTAGCGGCTTTGCAGGCACAGGTCCCATGAGGAGCGCCTCCATCGATCGCGTCTTCGAGCGACGCCTCGCCTCCCTCGTCAACAGCGGCGAGCCGCAGATCCTGCAGGGCGGCCGCAAGGGCCTGGAGAAGGAGTCGCTGCGGGTTACTCCCGAGGGCAAACTCGCGCACACACCGCACCCGGCGGCGCTCGGCTCGGCGCTCACCAGTGAGCACATCACCACCGATTTCTCCGAGTCGCTGATCGAGCTGGTGACGCCCGCGTTCACGCACAGCTGGGAGCTGCTGCAGTACCTGCTCGACCTGCACCAGTTCGTCTATCGGCACCTGGGGGATGAGCTGTTGTGGGCGACCAGCATGCCGTGCGCAATCGACGGCGACGCCGACATCCCGCTCGCGCAGTTCGGCAGCTCGCATGTCGGGCGCATGAAGACCGTATATCGCAACGGTCTCGGCCTGCGCTACGGCCGCATGATGCAGGCGATCTCGGGCGTGCACTTCAACTACTCTTTTCCGCTGCCGTTCTGGGAGGGCTATGCGGAGCTGCGCGGCGAGCGCGCCGGCAGCGGCTTCACCTCGGCGAGTTACTTCGAGCTGCTGCGCAACTACCGCCGCCACGGCTGGCTGGTGCTCTACCTGTTCGGCGTCTCGCCCGTGGTGTGCAAGTCGTTTCTGCGCGGGCGCGACCTCGAGCTGCAGGAGTTCGGCATGGGCACGGCCTATGAGCCCTATGCCACGAGCCTGCGCATGAGCGATGTCGGCTACCGCAACCGCAGCCAGGCGGGGCTCACCGTCTCGGTGAACAACCTCGAGGAGTACGTAGGCGATCTGCAGCGCGCGATCACGACGCCGCACCCGCCCTACGAGGCGCTCGGCGTGAAGGTGAATGGCGAGTGGCGGCAGCTCAACGCCAACATCCTGCAGATCGAGAACGAGTACTACAGCTTCATCCGGCCGAAGCGCGTGGCGCGCTCCGGTGAACGGCCCACCAAGGCTCTGATGCGCGCCGGCGTCGAGTATGTCGAGGTACGCGCGCTCGATGTGAGCGCCTTCGATCCCGTGGGCGTCAACCAGAGCAAGCTGTGCTTCCTCGAGGCGTTCCTGGCGCTGTGCCTCCTCAAGGAGAGCCCGCCCATCGGCCTCGCGGAACAGGCCGCGCTCGATGCGAACCATCTCACGGTGGCGCGCCGCGGCCGTGAGCCCGGGCTCACGCTCGAGCGCGACGGCCGGCGGGTGCCGATGCGCGAGTGGGCACGGGAGCTGCTCGACTCGATGGCGGGGATTTGCGAGATCCTCGACCGGGGCGATGCGACGCGCCCCTACACGCAGGCGCTCGCCACCCAGGCCGCCAAGGTCGCCGATGTGGAGCTCACGCCGTCGGCGCGCCTGATGAGCGAGCTCACCTCCGGGCAGTCGTTCTTCGACCTGGCGCTGCGGATGTCCGAGATGCACAAGGCCTACTTCCTCGACCTCTATCCGCCGAACGAGGAGCGCCTGAAGGAGCTTGCCGCGGAGGCACAGGAGTCGCTCGCCGCCCAGCGCCGCATCGAGGCGAGCGATCGGGGAACGTTCGATGAGTACCTGGCGCGGTACTTTTCCGATTAATAATCAATAATTTACCTGGCCCGGACGGGAGGTCACCGGTCAATACCCCGCCGGAGGCATTGTTGGGAGCGCCGCGCGGCCGGGACACTTGCACGGCGGTGCGCCACGCCCGATCCTGCCCGAAGTCATGAATGCACTTTCCGTCCGCGGACTCACCAAGACCTACCGCAACGGCGTCGAGGCCCTGAAAGGCGTCGACCTCGACGTCGAGCAGGGGGATTTCTTCGCGCTGCTCGGGCCCAACGGCGCCGGCAAGACGACGCTCATCGGCATCATCACCTCGCTCGTCAACAAGACCGCAGGCGAGGCCTGCGTGTTCGGCCACGACATCGACCGCGAACTCGAGGCGGCCAAGTCCTGCATCGGTGTCGTGCCGCAGGAGATCAACTTCAACATGTGGGAGTCGCCCTTCACCATCGTGGTGAACCAGGCGGGCTTCTATGGCATTCCGCGCCCGGTGGCGCGGCAGCGCGCCGAGAAATATCTCAAGCAGCTGCAGCTGTGGGACAAGCGCGGCGGCATGTCGCGCGCGCTCTCCGGGGGCATGAAGCGGCGCCTGATGATCGCGCGCGCGCTGATGCACGAGCCGCGCCTCCTCATCCTCGATGAGCCGACCGCGGGAGTCGACATCGAGATCCGCCGCTCGATGTGGGACTTCCTGCGCGAGATCAACAACCGCGGCACCACCATCATCCTCACCACCCACTACCTCGAGGAAGCCGAAGCGCTGTGCCGCAACATCGCCATCATCAACGGCGGGCGCATCGTCGAGCGCGACCGCATGTCGAGCCTGCTGCGCCGGTTGCACGTCCAGACCTTCGTGCTCAACGTGCGCGATCCGCTCGCCGGCGCGCCGCGGCTCGAGGGCTACGATACGACGCTGGTCGACGACCACACGCTCGAGATCGAGGTCTCGAACGAAGAGACCCTCAATGACATCTTTGCGCGGCTGTCGGCGCTCGGCATCGAGGTGCTGTCGATGCGCAACAAGGTGAACCGCCTCGAGGAGATCTTCATGGCCCTGGTCGAGGGGCGTGGCGCCGATGAGCCGCGTCCTCAGCGGGCGGTGGCGCAGGTCGCGCAACCCACGGCGCGCGCCCAGGCGGAGGTGCGCCGATGAGCACCGTGGCGCTGCCGGCCGCTCCCGCGCCGATCAAGCTCGGCGTGGTGCGCTGGATCGGCTTCCAGACGATCGTGATCCGCGAGTACGGGCGCATCATCCGCATCTGGGGCCAGACCATCGTGCCGGCGGTGGTCAGCGCCACACTCTACTTCGTGATCTTCGGTAACGTGGTCGGCCGCCGCGTCGGCACCATGGACGGTGTCGACTACCGCCAGTACATCGCGCCCGGCCTGATCATGATGCAGGTGATCACCAACTCCTACGGCAACGTGGTGGCGTCCTTCTTCGGCGCGAAGTTCGGCAAGCACGTCGAGGAGATGCTGGTGTCGCCGCTGCCGAACTGGGTGATCGTGGCCGGCTACGCTTCCGGCGGCGTGGTGCGGGGACTGCTGGTGGGTGGCGCGGTCACCATCGTGTCGCTGTTCTTCGCGCACCTGCACGTGCACCACGTGCTGGTGATTTTCGCCGCCGTGCTCCTCACCTCGCTCATCTTCGCGCTCGGCGGATTCCTCAATGCGCTGTTCGCCAAGAACTTCGAGCAGGTGAACTGGATCCCGACCTTCGTGCTGGCGCCGCTTACCTATTTCGGCGGGGTGTTCTACTCCATCTCGCTCCTGCCCGATTGGGCGCGCCGCGTGTCGTACGTGAACCCGATCCTGCACATGGTCGGCGCGTTCCGCTACGGCTTCCTCGGCACTTCCGACGTCAACCTCGGCGTCGCCTTCACGCTGATGGTGCTGGCAGCGGCGGCGCTGTTCGGGACCGCGGTGGCCCTGCTCGATCGCGGTACGGGAATCCGCGATTGACGACCGTGGTGGCGCTGGTGACCGCGCGTGCCGCGCGCGGTCTCGATGAGGACATGCCGCCGCTCACGGCGGCGCTCTCGGCCGCGGGCGCGCAATCGCAGATCGTCGACTGGGACGACCGCGGAGTCGATTGGGCGCGCTTCGACCTGGTGGTGCCGCGCTCCGCCTGGGACTATGCCGAGCGGCTGCCGGAATTCCTCGCCTGGGCGGAGCGCGTCGCCCGCCTCACCACCCTCGTCAATGCGCTGCCGGTATTGCGCTGGAACACCGACAAGCATTATCTCGGCGAGCTCGCGCGCGCAGGCGCGCCCGTGGTGCCGACCTGGTATGTCGAGCCGGGTGAGGACGCGGGCGGCGCGCTCGATGAGCTGCTCGCGGCCGAGGCCTGCCGGGAGCTGGTGGTGAAGCCGGCGGTCGGGGCCGGTGCGCGCGATGCGCGCCGCCATGCGCGCGCCGCTCGCGCTGAGATCCTCGCACACCTCGCGCCGCTGCTCGCCGCCCGGCGCAGCGTGATGCTGCAACCCTATCTCGAGAGCGTCGACACGTCCGGCGAGACCGCCCTCATGTACCTCGACGGCCGCTTCAGCCATGCGATCCGCAAGGGGGCGCTGCTCCCCTCGGGCGCGCCGTCGACGAGCGGCCTGTTCGCGCCCGAGGATATCGTCTCCCGCACACCGCGGGCGGATGAGCTCGCGGCCGCGGATCGCATCCTCGCCGCCGCGCCGTTCGCGAGGCTCCCCTACGCGCGGGTCGATCTGCTGCGCGATGCGACGGGCGCCCCGAGGCTCCTCGAGCTCGAGCTCACCGAGCCGTCGCTGTTCCTCGCGCACGCGCCGGGCTCCGCCGGGCGCTTCGCGGCGGCGCTGCTGGCGTGCCTTGGCGGGCGCCCCCCGAATATGTGAGATGGCGCACACAAAAGAGCCAATAAGTCCTTGTAGCAACAAAACTTTCACATCTCTGTCACGCCATTGTCGCGCTGCAGCGCGAGGCTGTATGGCGTATGAAAGCGCCCAGCCTCAATGCCCTGATGGCTCGCATCGACGCGGCCGAGTACGGCCTCACGCGTACGCTCAATCGGGGCGCCGCGTTTGCCATTCCGCGCTATGTATTCCGCATCGCCAGCCGCCTGGGTGACGGGATGGTCTGGTACCTCCTGATCGTGCTGCTGCCGATCCTCTATGGCGTGAGCGCTGTTCGCCCCGCGATCGTCATGGCGCTCACCGGGGTGCTGGGACTCACGCTGTACGCGCTGCTGAAGCGCGTGTTCGTGCGCGAGCGCCCCTTCATCACCCACGCCTCGATCGACCTCCGCGGCGCGCCGCTCGATCGCTACAGTTTTCCGTCCGGGCACACGCTGCACGCCGTGTCCTTCGCCTGGCAGGCCACCGTGCACTTCCCCGAGCTCGGCTGGGTACTGGTACCGCTCGCCGCCCTGATCGCCGGCTCGCGCGTGGTGCTCGGCCTGCACTACCCGTCCGACGTGCTCGCAGGGGCGGCGGTCGGCGCCGCACTCGCAGAACTCGGCACGTCTCTGGCTTAGAATCCCACGGATGAGTTGCCTCACCCGTGCGCCTGCGAACACGCAGGGCGCCAGCTGACACTTGCGCGTCCTGTTCATCTCGGACGTCTACTTCCCGCGCGTCAACGGCGTTTCCACCTCCATCCGCACCTTCCGCCAGGATCTCGCGGCGCATGGCATCGAGACGCAGCTGGTCGCGCCGCGCTATGCGACGGCGCCGGCGGCGGCCGAGGAGCCGGGTGTGGTGCGCGTGCCGTCGGCGGGAGTGCCGCGCGACCCTGAAGACCGCCGCATGCGCTGGGGCGCGCTGACGCGCGCGCTCGAGGCGCTCGTGCCGGCGGGCTTCGATCTGGTGCACATCCACACACCCTTCATCGCGCACTACGCCGGCGTGCGTTTCGCGCGCCGCGCCGGCATTCCGGCCATCGCGACCTACCACACGTTCTTCGAGGAGTACCTGCACCACTATCTGCCGGTACTGCCGCACGGGCTGGCGCGCTACCTGGCCCGCAGCTTCACCCGCTCGCAGTGCGATGACGTGCGCGCATTGATCGCGCCCTCCGAGCCGATGCGCGCGGTGCTGCTCGACTACGGGGTCACGACGCCGATTCATGTGCTGCCGACCGGGCTGCCGGCCGACCGTTTTCGCGCCGGCGATGCGCAGGCGTTCCGCGCCGCCGCGGGGCTGGCGGCGGATGCGCGCCTCGTCACCTATATCGGGCGCGTGGCGCACGAGAAGAACATCGGGTTTCTGGTGCACATGTTCCGCAAGGTGCTCGCGCGCGTGCCGCAGGCGGTGCTGGTGATCGCCGGCGAGGGTCCGGCGCGCGCGGCGCTGCAGGCCCAGGTGGCGAGTCTCGGCCTCACGCCTCATGTGCACTTCGCCGGCTATCTCGACCGCGACACGGCACTGCTCGACTGCTATGCGGCCGCGGAGGCCTTCGTGTTCGCCTCGCGCACCGAGACGCAGGGCCTGGTGCTGCTCGAGGCGATGGCGCAGGGCGCGCCCGTGGTCTCGACCGCCGAGCTCGGCACGCGCTCGATCCTCGTGCCGGGGAGCGGCGCGCTGGTGGTCCCCGAAGAGCAGGACGCATTCGCCGCCGCGGTGGTGCGCGTGCTCGAGGATCGCGAGCTCAATCGGGAGCTCGCGCAACGCGGACGCGCATACGCGCGCAGCTGGTCCTCCTCGATCATGGCAGCGCGGCTCGGCGAGTTGTACGAGGCGCTGCGCGGCGCACCGGGCCCGGCGCGCGTTGCGGCCTGAGCGCCTGCGCGGGGAGATGAGGTGCTGACCGCGGCGCGCCCCTATCACGTGGCCGGGGAGTTCCGACCGCCGCTCTGGCTGCGCAATCCCCACGTGCAGTCGATCCTCGCGACCACGTTCGTGCGGCGCGGGCGCATCGAGCGCCAGGCCGCACCGCTTATCGCCGCACAGCGCGAGCTGTTGCTCGACTGCGGCGCGGGCGTGCGGCTGCAATGCTTCCTCTCGAGCCCGCCGCGCGGCAGCGGCCAGCCGGTTCTGGTGCTGCACGGCTGGGAGGGAAGCGCCGAGTCGATCTACGTGCTCTCGCTCGCGCAACTGCTGTTCGAGCGCGGCTTCGAGGTGGTGCGGCTGAATCTGCGCGACCATGGCGAGACCCATCACCTCAACCGCGACTTGTTCCACTCCTGCCGGCTGCCGGAGGTGATCGGCGCGGTACAGGCGTTGCAGGCGCGTTTCCCGAGTCGGCCGCTGACTGCGGTCGGCTTCTCGCTCGGGGGCAACTTCCTGCTGCGCGTCGCAGCCCGCGCCCGCGAGTCGTCCCTCGATCTCGCGCGGATCATCGCCATATCGCCGGTGCTCGAGCCGGCCGACACCCTGGTCGCGCTCGAGACGGCAATGCCGGGATATCAGGGATTTTTCGTGCGCAAGTGGCGGCGCTCACTGCGCAGGAAGGAGGCGGTCTGGCCCGAGCGCTACGACTTTGCCGACGTGCGCGGTGGACTGCGTGAGATGACGGCGGAGCTGGTGCGCCGCCACTCCGAGTTCGCCTCGCTCGAGGATTACCTCAACGGGTACTCGATCACCGGCGAGCGGCTGGCTTCAGTAGCGGTGCCCGCCGACATCCTCACCTCGCTCGATGATCCGATGATCCCGGCGGGGGGGCTCGCGCGGCTCGCCCAACCCGCTGCGCTCACGGTCACGGTCACCCGCTATGGCGGCCACTGCGGATTCATCGACTCGCTCGCGGGGGTTACCTTCGCGGAGCGCTTCGTGCTCGGTTTATTGGCCGGAAACGGCCGCGATCTTTCTGATCGTCATTGATTCTTCGCCGCGCCGTCTCTCTTGGAAGCGCACCACGGGCTGGCCGCTGGTCACGGTCATGGCCCCCTCGATCACCGCGCCGCGCGCGATCGCGATCGTGCGGGCGACGACGTCGGCCTGGATCACCGCCGTCTCGCCAACCTCCAGTTTCCCCTCGACGACGAGCCTTCCGGTCAGCCGGCCGGCGATCACCGCGGCCTGCGCATGCACTTCGCCGTGCCACTCGGCGCCGGCAGCCATGCTGAGCGCGCCGCCGACGCGACCGTCGCCGCGCACGGAGCCGCAGACCACCAGCGGGCCCAGGGTCTCGAGGTCGCCGGCGACGCGGCTGCCGGCCGCCACGAAGGTCGGCGCGTCGCCGAGCTGGTCGAGCATTCTGCGCCGTTGCGTTTCCTCACCCACTTGCGGTACTCCCGGTAAGCTGCGGGTTCATAATAAGGGCCGCCAGGGGATGAGAATGCGGACCATGATCACATTCCGAGCAGCGAGCGCGGCGCTGGCCGCGGCGCTGATCACAATTGCGGCATGCAGCAGCGAGCAGCAGGACTGGCGCGCCGCCGAGGCAGGTGCCACCAGCGAGGCTTACCAGCATTTTCTCGAGCAGCACCCTGACAGTGAGCTCGCCGCCAAGGCACGCGAGCGGGTAGGGGAATTCGCCGAGGATCGCGACTGGCAGCAAGCTGCCAAGCTCGGCACGGCCGATGCCTACCGCGCATTTCTTGCGGCCCATCCCGAGGGCCGCTGGTCGCAGGAGGCGCGCATCCGCGTCGAGAGCTCCGCGCTCGGATCGATCTCGCGCATGGAGCCGCAGATGCCGGGCCAGACGGCCTCCTCCCGTGCGTCCGGAGTAAAACTCCTGCGCCTCGCGAGCGCCTCGCCAACGCTTCCTGTGGGACCGTTGGTCGAGTCTTCGGCGGGCGCCGCGCCGAGCGCTCCCGTGGCCGCGACTCGGGCTCACGTGAGTCCGGCGCCAGGCGCTTTGGCCGCCACGGGCTATGCGGTTCAGCTCGGTGCCTTCGGCACGCCCGGCAGCGCCAATCGGGAGTGGGAGCGACTCAAGTTCCGCTACGGAGCGAGGCTCGCCGGCCTCACGCCGCAGGTCGTGCGCGCCGGCACCTCCTCAGGTCAGGTGTACCGGCTCCAGGCGCGCGCCGGCGGCGAAGCGCAGGCACGCTCAATCTGCGAATGGCTCAAGGCACAGTCGCAGCCCTGCGTGCCGGTGATCCCACGCTGACGATCTCTGCTGCTCTTCGCTCCAAAGTGACAATTCGCGTCACTCGGCTTCCCGGTGTGAAAACGGAATTAGCTGATGTTTTTTAAAGACTTACGGCTTTGGCACAGCCTTTGCTCCTATCGGGGTGCGGTGAATCGGATGATCACCGCGAGGTTCGTCGGACACGCTCTGATGCGGTCCGTGGCCTGACGTTGCGAACAACTTCCCCGTGTTCGCTACTACGCGCCGCGAAGCGATTTCCCCCGCTCGCGGCGCCTTTTTTTCCACGCCTGGAATCTGAGGAGCGTTGAGAGGCCGGCCCTCCGGCTCCATAGAACCGCTCATGGAATTTCGGGACTACTACAAGATTCTGGGCGTGCAACGCGCGGCGACCGCCGAGGAGGTGAAGACCTCGTACCGGCGGCTCGCCCGCAAATTCCATCCCGACGTCAGCAAGGAGAAGAACGCCGAGGAGCGCTTCAAGGAAGTGCAGGAGGCCTACGAGGTGCTCAAGGATCCGGAGAAGCGCGCGGCGTACGATCAACTCGGGAGCGAGTGGAAGTCGGGGCAGCAATTCCGGCCGCCGCCGGACTGGGGCAGCGGCTACGAATTCAGCGGCGGCGGTCCGCGCGCCGGTCGCGCGCAGCGCCGCGGCGGCGCGGTCCCGGACGAGGAGGCTTACGCCGAGGAAGGCTTCAGCGATTTCTTCTCCTCGCTCTTCGGTGGCGGGACGCCCTTCGGCGGCGCGGCGCGGCGCGGCGGCCGCGACCATCACGCGCGCATCGACATCGGCCTCGAGCAGGCGTTCCATGGCACGACGAGCAACCTGGAGCTCAAGCGCCCTGAGCTCAAGGGCGACGGTACCCTCGAGGTGCGCGTGCACACCGTGCGCGTCACGATCCCGCCGGGGGTCGCCGACGGGCAGCTGATCCGGCTCGCCGGCCAGGGCGAGCCCGCCGCGGACGGCGGGCGCGCCGGGGACCTCTACCTCGAGGCAAAGATCCTCCCGCACCGGCTCTACCAGTTGGATGGCCGCGACGTCACGCTGACGCTGCCCGTCGCCCCATGGGAGGCGGCCCTCGGCGCATCGGTCACGGTTCCGACCCTCGGCGGCCCGGTCGACATGCACATCCCCTCCGGCGCGCAGTCGGGTCAGAAGCTGCGGCTGCGCGGCCGCGGGTTGCCGGGAAAGCCCGCCGGGGACCAGTACGTGCAACTGAAGGTGGTGTTGCCGCCGGCGACGTCCGCGGACGCCAAGGCGGTCTACGAGGAGATGCGCGCCAAGCTCGACTTCAATCCGCGCGCCGATCTCACGGGGTGAGGCATGGGGGGCGAGGTGGCCAAGAACACGACCGGGCAGGTGTTGGGCGCTGAAGACTGGATGGCGTTCACCGAGATCTGCCGGGTGTGCCGGATCGAGGCAGGCGCCGTGCACGAGCTCGCGCAGCTCGGGGTCATCGCGCCGCGCGGCAGTGCGCCTGAGGAGTGGGAGTTTCCCGCGACGGCGCTACCGACGCTGCGCATCGCAGCTAGGCTGATGCGCGATCTGGGCGTCAACGCCAGCGGCGCGGCGCTCGCGGTCGAGCTGCTCGAGGTACAGCACGCGCTCGAGCGGCAGATCCGCCGGCTCGAGCGGCTCGCCGCCGGTCAGGGCTGACAGCCGCGCGCGCTCTCACTGCCCGAAGCTCCTGCCGCCGCCTTCCCGAAGCCACTCGGCCTCCGCGCGGCTGCTGTCGCGCCCGAGCAGGGCGTTGCGGTGCGGAAAGCGGCCGAAGCGCTCGATGATCGAGCGGTGCTCCTCGGCGAAGCGCAGCGTATCGGCGAAGATCGCCTGCAGGTCGGGCGGCACCTCGGCGAGCAGGCGGCGGAAGGCCGCGACCGATTCGTCCTGCGCTTCCAGGCTCTCGGCGTGCTCAAGCGGCATGTAGAAGAAGAGCCGCTCGGCGAAATCGAGCGCGCCGTCCGCGCCGGACTGCATGCCGGTGAGCGCCAGCGGCAGCGCCTGCGCATCGTAGTCGAAGGCGCGCGCCGTTCCCCGGAACATGTTGCGGGGAAACTGATCGAGCAGAACGATGAGACTCAGCCGCCGCCGCGGCCCATCGGCCCAGCCGGCGAGCGCGCCGGCGCCGGCGCGCTCGAGCAGGCCGCCGAAGCGCGTGCGGATCTCCTCGTCGTGCTGAGCGTTTTCGGCGCCGAACCAGAAATCCATGCGGCGCCCGATCGCCTCCGCGGTCAGCCGCTCGGGCCCGAACCAGTAGTCGCGCACCACGCGCGCCTCATCCATCGGCGGGCTTCTCGTCGGCCTCGAACAGTTTCTCGAGCTGCCGCGCGGCTTCCACCGTGGTGGCGCGGAATTTGCTCTCGTCTTCCTTGACCGCGTATTGCGCGGCGAAAGTCGCCTCGTCGTGCTCGCGGAAGCGGCGCACCGTCTCGCGCGCCGTCGCCGGGGTTGCACCGAGCGCCTCCAGCACCCGGCCCGCCATCTCGAGGCTCGAGCCGTAGGTCTCGCGCACCAACACCGTCACGCCCGCATCCATGAGCGCAAAGGCATGCTGACGATTGCGGGCGCGGGCGAATATCTTGAGATTCGGAAACTGCTCGCGCACCAGCACCGCGGTGCGGAGCGAGGCCTCGACGTCGTCGATCGCCAGCACCAGGATGCGCGCCGTGGCGGCGCCGGCGGCGCGCAGCAGCTCGAGCCGCGAGGCGTCACCGTAGTACACCTTGTTGCCGAAACGGCGCACGAAATCGACGTTCGTCTGGTTGGCGTCGAGCGCGGTGAAGGGCAGGCGGCGCACCTGCAGCACGCGCGCGACGATCTGCCCGAAGCGGCCGAAGCCGGCGATGATCACCGGGGTGTCGCGCTCCTCGATCGCATCGTAGGGAGCGGGCGCGGGGCTCAGCCAGCGCTCACGCACCGCTTCCTCCGCGAGCAACAGCAGCGGCGCGAGCATCATCGAGAGCGTCACCGCGAGAATCAGCAGGTCGGCCATGCGGGCATCGAGCAGGCGCTGCCGGGCGGCGAGCGTGAACAGCACGAAGGCGAACTCGCCCCCGGTCGGCAGCGTGAAGCCGAGCTTCCAGGCCTCATCGCCCCGGCAGCGGCCCAGACCTCCGAGCGCTGTGACGGCCAGGATCTTGACGGCGAGAAAGGCGAGCGTGAGAGCGAGCAGCCGCAGCGGCTCGGATTCGAGCAGCCCGAGATTCGCCGACATCCCGACGCACACGAAGAACAGCCCGAGGAGCAACCCCTTGAAGGGCTCGAGGTCCGCCTCGAGCTCGTGGCGGAACTCGCTGTCGGCGAGCAGCACGCCGGCGAGAAAGGCCCCGAGCGACATCGAGAGTCCCACCTGATTGGCGATCAGCGCGGTCGCGATCACGGTGAGGAGCGCCGCCGCCGTGAATACCTCCCCCACCCGCACCCGCGCCACGATCCGCAGCGCCGGCCGCAGCAGCAGCCGCCCGCCGCCGATGATCACCCCGGCGATCACCACCAGGAGCTTCAGCAGCCCCACCCACCAGGCCCCGCCGGTCGGGTGCGGCGCGCCGCTCGGGGAGAGCAGCGGCAGGATCGCGAGCAGCGGCAGCACGGCGAGGTCCTGGAACAGCAGGATGCCGAAGGCCGCGCGTCCGTGCTGCGACTTGAGCTCACCGCGCTCGGCCAGCAGCTGCAGCACCAGCGGCGTCGATGAGAGCGAGAGCCCGAAGCCGACGATGCCGGCGGCGACCGGGGGGAGACCCAGCGACCAGGCGGCCGTGCCGAGCAGGACGGCGCACAGTGAGACCTGAGCCGCGCCGAGGCCGAACACGGTCCGCCGCATCACCCAAAGCCGCGTCGGCTGCAGCTCGAGCCCGATGATGAAGAGCAGGAGCACGATCCCGAACTCGGACGCCTTGGTGATGCGGCCGACGTCGCCGATGAGATTCAGGCCCCAGGGGCCGATCACCAGGCCCGCGGCGACGTAGCCGAGGATCGAGGAGAGACGCAGGAAGCGGAACAGCGAGACCGCGAGGACCGCGGCGGCCAGCAGGATGGCGGTTTCGGCGAGCGAGATCATGGGTCGGCGGAGATTCTCGCAGGAATCCTCCGCCGAGGGACTTGAGTTTGGCGCGGCAGGTCCCCATGCCTCGTCTCATGCTGGAGAGCCAAGCCCAGGGCGCGGACAGCGCGCCTTCCGCAGGCCGTGCAGCCTCCGCGACCGCCGCCTCCCCTGAGCCGCTCGATGCCTATTCAGCGGCGGTGGTGGGCGCCGTGGAGCGGGTCGGGCCGGCGGTGGTCAGTGTCTACACCGGCGGGGCCGAAGAGGCCGCGCGGGCGCGGGGAGGCGCGGGCTCCGGAGTCGTGGTGACGCCCGACGGCTATCTCCTCACCAACGAGCACGTCGTGCAGCGGGTCGAGGAGGCGCGCGTGTCATTCGTCGACGGGCGCACCGTGACCGCCGTGGTCGTAGGCAGCGATCCGGCCACGGATCTCGCCGTGCTGCGCGCCCAGGCGGCCTCGCTCCCCTACGCCGAGCTCGCCAGCGCGCAGCCGCTGCGCGCCGGGCAGCTCGTGGTCGCGGTCGGCAATCCTTACGGATTCGAATCCACCGTCTCGGCGGGCGTCGTGAGCGCGCTCGGGCGCTCGCTGCGCAGCCGCCAGGGCCGCCTCATCGAAGGTATTGTCCAGCATACGGCCGCTCTCAACCCGGGCAATTCGGGCGGTCCGCTGGTCGATGCTCACGGGGCGGTGAGCGGCATCAACACCGCGATCATCCCCATGGCGCAGGGTATCGGTTTCGCGATTCCGGCGGCGACTGCCCAGTGGGTGCTGACGCAGATCCTCACCCAGGGGCGGGTGCGGCGCGCCTGGCTCGGCATCGCGGCGCGCGATCGGCCACTCGACCTGCGTCTGGTGCGCGCCCTCTCCCTGAGCGCCGCGCGCGCCGTCGAGATCCTGTCGCGGGACAAGGACGGGCCGGCGGCCGACTCGGACCTGCGGCCCGGTGATCTGATCGTGGCGGTGAACGGGGAGGCGGTGGACGGGATCGACGCCCTGCACCGGCAGCTCGCACGCGTCCCGCCGGGTACCGGGCTCACTCTCAAGGTCGTGCGGCGCACGCGGCTGCTCGATCTGCCGCTCACGGTGCGCGAGCCGGGTCGTTGACCGCGGCGGGCCGCTAGCCGCCAGGGGCTTTGCGGCCTATTCGCACAGGCTCTCGAGGTACCCCTGCGCCTCGGCCGAGAGGCGCTTCAGGGCCAGCGCCCGCGCCTTGGGCGCATCGACTATGTATTCGAGTGGGCCCGAGACCAGCATCTGGCGGATGCCCGGGGAGCGCGCCGAAGCGCGAGCCATGCGGTTGAGGAGCGTGAAGCCGCGGTTGATCACCCGGCCGGAGGCGCGGTTCTGCTCGATGGTGCGCGCCAGATACTGCCCGAAGCGGGCGTAGAGAAAATAATCGTCGTCCCCGACCTGGAAACGCGCCTCCGCGAAAAAGTCCGGGAAATTCCTCTCGAGATACTCGTTGAGACGTTGAAGACGCAGGCCCTGCCGATCGCTGTCAGTCGACGCTTTGCGCTGCTTCATTGCGGTGCCAACACCTCGCTCGCCGCCGAAGGTAAGCGGCGGCGCGAATGTTGGAGCAGCGCGCGCGCCGATGCAATACCCGCCAGAGCACCGACCTCACAGAAATTCTCCGGCGCGGCCGCGCCAGGCAGCCTGCGTCAGGCGGTACAGCACGTGACGGCACAGCGGGTGTCCGTGCGGCAGGCGCGGATGATCGAAGTCGCCGTCCACGGCGCGGCTCATGCCGAGCCGCACCATCACGGCGAGCGAGCGCGCATTCTCCGGCACGGTGAATGAGACCACTTCACTCAAGTCGAGCTCCTCGAACGCAAATCGCAGGCACTCGCGGGCCGCCTCGGTGGCGAAGCCACGACCCCAGCAGGGAGCGGCGAGTCGCCAGCCGATCTCCACGCAGGGCGTGAAATGCGCCTGGAAGCTCGGAACGTTGAGCCCGACATAGCCGAGGAATTCCCCCGTGGCGCGCAACTCCACGGCCCAGAGCCCGAAGCGGCGATCTTCGGGCGCGGCCGCGATGCGCGCCGCGAAGGCGTCGCTCTCGTCCCGCGTCAGCGGCGCCGGCATGAACTCCATGACCCGCGGGTCAGCGTTCAGGGCCGCGAACGGCTCGAGGTCCGTCGCCCGCCAGGCCCTCAGCGTGAGCCGCGGGGTGTTGAGCGTTTGCATCGGTGCTTGCAAGAGCCTCAGGGGCCGGTATTATCGATCGCATAGTGATGGTGTAAGACAGTCGACCGGCGGGCCAGCGGCGCGAGGCCCTGCGCGTGGATCCGGCTGCTCAATTCGCGGCTTCCTGGCCCAGAGCGCGGGCCGCGGATCTCCTTCAACGCACGATTTGTCGGGTAAGCCTGCGGCGCGGAGCCTCGAGTCCGCCCGTTGCGGCCTGCCTGCATCGGAGCGAGCGGAAGGACCGTCACTCATGAACGCCGGACTCTATCGGGAGACTTACGAGCGCGACAGCTGCGGCTTCGGGCTGATCGCGAGCCTCGACGATGCGCCGAGTCACGCGCTGGTGTGCACCGCCATCACCGCGCTCAATCGGCTGACCCACCGGGGTGCCATTGCCGAGGACGGCAAGACCGGCGACGGCTGCGGACTGCTGCTGAAGAAGCCGGAGTCGTTCCTGCGCGCGGTGGCGGCCGAGACCGGCATCAGGCTGAGCGAGCGCTTTGCCTCCGGGTTCGTATTCCTGTCGCGCGAGCCCCAGGCGGCGGGCGAGGCGCGCCTCGTGCTGGCCTCCGAGCTCAAGCGCCAGGGGCTCGAGGTGGCCGGCTGGCGGCGGGTGCGGGTGAACCGGGAAGCCTGCGGCGCCGAGGCGCTGAAGACGCTGCCCGCGATCGAGCAGCTGTTCGTCAACTGCGCGTCCGGCCTGGACGAGCCGGCGTTCAACCGGCGGCTGTTCATGGCGCGCCGGCTCGCCGAGAAGGCCCTGGCCGCCGACCCGGTGTTCTACGTGCCGAGCCTCTCGGCGAGCACCATAGTCTTCAAGGGCATGGTGATGCCGCAGTACCTCAGCCAGTTCTATCCCGATCTTGAGGATCCGCGCCTCGAGTCTTCAGTGGTGGTGTTCCACCAGCGCTTCTCGACCAACACGCTGCCGCAATGGCGCCTCGCGCACCCGTACCGCTATCTCGCTCACAATGGCGAGATCAACACCATCCAAGGCAACCGCAACTGGGCGCTGGCGCGCGGTCCGCTGCTCGACTCACCGCTCCTGCCGCAGCTGAGCCAGGCGCTGCCGCTCGTCTCGCTCACGGGCTCGGACTCGCAGAGCCTCGACAACATGCTGGAGGTGCTTCTCATGGGTGGCCTCGACCCGCTGCACGCGATGCGCCTCCTGATCCCGCCGGCGTGGCACGGGCTCGACACCATCGATCCGGAGCTGCGCGCCTTCTACGAGTATTACTCGGTGCACATGGAGCCCTGGGACGGGCCCGCCGGCGTCGTGCTCACCGACGGGCGCTACGCCGTGTGCACACTCGACCGCAACGGGCTGCGTCCGGCGCGCTTTGTGATCACGCGCGACCGCTGTCTCACGATCGCCTCCGAGACCGGGGTGCGGGACTACGCGCCTGAGGACGTGGTGAGCAAGGGCAAGCTCGGGCCCGGCGACATGGTGGCGCTCGATCTCGAGAGCGGCGAGCTGCTCAGCTCGCAGGACATCGACCAGAGGCTCAAGGTGCGCCATCCCTACAAGAGCTGGCTGAGAGCGGGCGTGCGCTACCTGGAGAGTGACCTGGTGGACGCGCGCCTGGCGGCGGAGCCGATGGATCGGGAGACGCTGTCTCTTTATCAGAAGATGTTCAACGTGACGCAGGAGGAGCGCGACGACATCATCCGTGTGCTCGCCGTGGACGAGAGCGAGGCGGTCGGCTCGATGGGCGACGACACGCCGATGCCGGTGCTGTCGCACCAGGTGCGGCCGCTGTACGACTACTTCCGTCAGCAGTTCGCCCAGGTCACCAATCCGCCGATCGATCCGCTGCGCGAGACGATCGTGATGTCGCTGCAGACGCAGATCGGACCCGAGTGCAACATCTTCGTGCCGGCGCCGGGGCATGCGCGGCAGATCGTGCTCGGCTCGCCGATCCTCTCGCAGAGAAAGCTGCGGCAGATCCTCGCGATCGAGGAGGTGACGCACGAGTTTCTCGATCTGCAGTACGAGCCCGCCGAGGGCCTGAAGACTGCGATCCTGCGCCTGTGCGCGCAGGCAGAGAACGCGGTGCGCGAAGGCAAGCTGGTGCTGCTGCTCTCGGACCGCTACCTGGTCAAGGGGCGCGTACCCGCGCACGCGCTGCTCGCAACCGGCGCCGTGCACCAGCATCTGGTGAAGGCGGGACTGCGCTGCAAGTGCAACCTGCTGGTCGAGACCGGCACGGCGCGCGAGCCGCACCACTTCGCCTGCCTGATCGGCTACGGCGCGACCGCGGTCTACCCGTACATGGCGTACCAGGTGCTGTTCGAGATGATGCGCCGCGGGCGGGTCAAGCTCGACTTTGCCGCGCGCCTCGAGCTCGGCCGCAGCTACCGCGCGGGGCTGCGCAAGGGCCTCTTCAAGATCATGTCGAAGATGGGAATATCCACCATCTCGAGCTACCGCAGCTCGCAGCTCTTCGAGATCGTCGGGCTCGCCGCGGAGGTCGTGAGCCTGTGCTTCACCGGCACCGAGAGCCGCGTGGGCGGCGCCGACTTCGCCGACCTCGAAGCCGATCTCAGGGAGCTCGCCACACGCGCCTGGAACCCGCGCGAGTCGATCCCGCAGGGCGGGCTCCTCAAGTACGTGCACGGCGGGGAATACCATATGTACAACCCCGACGTGATCGCCGCTCTCCAGGCCGCGGTGATCTCCGGCGACGCGTCTCACTACCGGGAGTTCGCCCGCCTGGTCAACCAGCGGCCGCCGTCGACCTTCCGCGACCTGCTGGGACTGAAGCCCGGGGCGGCGCAGCCGCTACCCATCGGGGAAGTCGAGCCGGTCGAGGCGATTCTCGCGCGCTTCGACAGCGCCGGAATGTCGCTCGGCGCGCTCTCCCCGGAAGCCCACGAGGCGCTCGCCATCGCCATGAACCGCCTCGGCGCGCGCTCCAACTCCGGCGAAGGGGGCGAGGATCCGGCGCGCTACCGCACGGAGCGCAACTCCAGGATCAAGCAGGTGGCTTCGGGGCGCTTCGGCGTGACCCCCGAGTACCTGGTGAACGCCGAGGTGCTGCAGATCAAGATCGCCCAGGGGGCGAAGCCCGGCGAGGGCGGGCAGCTCCCGGGCCACAAGGTCAACGACATGATCGCCACCCTGCGCTTCGCCCGCCCGGGCGTCGGGCTGATCTCGCCTCCGCCGCATCACGACATCTATTCGATCGAGGACCTGGCACAGCTGATCTTCGACCTGAAGCAGGTGAATCCGGCGGCGCTCGTGTCGGTGAAGCTGGTCGCCGAGCCGGGCGTCGGCACCGTGGCCGCGGGCGTCGCCAAGGCCTACGCCGATCTCATCACCATCTCGGGCTATGACGGCGGCACCGGCGCGAGCCCGCTCTCCTCCATCAAGTACGCGGGCACGCCGTGGGAGCTCGGGCTCGCGGAGACCCACCAGACGCTGCGCGCCAACGAGCTGCGCCATCGGGTGCGGCTGCAGACCGACGGGGGACTGAAGACCGGGCTCGACGTGGTCAAGGCGGCGATTATCGGCGCGGAGAGCTTCGGCTTCGGTACCGCGCCCATGGTGGCGCTCGGGTGCAAGTACCTGCGCATCTGCCACCTCAACAACTGTGCCACCGGGGTGGCAACCCAGCACAACGTGCTGCGCTCGAAGTACTTCACCGGGCTCCCGGAGATGGTGATCAACTACTTCCGTTTCGTCGCCGAGGAGGTGCGCGAGATCCTCGCCGGGCTCGGGGTGCGTACGCTCGCGGAGATCATCGGGCGCACCGAGTACCTCGAGCCGCTCCCGGGCACGACGGCGCGCCAGCGCAAGCTCGACCTGACGCCGATCCTCTCGACCGCGGGCCTTACGCGCAGCGCGCCGCAGTTCTGCACGACGCCGTCGAATGCGCCCTTCGACAAGGGGGAGCTCGCCGAGCGCATGCTGCGCGATATGCTGCCGGCCATCGAGGCAAAGTCGGGCGGCGAGTGGCACTACGCCTTAAGCAACTTCAACCGCTCGATCGGCGCGCGCATCTCGGGCGAGATCGCGCGGCGCTGGGGCAACTACGGCATGCAGCAGACGCCGCTCATCGTGCGCTGCACGGGCAATGCCGGCCAGAGCTTCGGGGTGTGGAACGCAGGGGGACTCAACCTCTACCTCGAGGGCGACGCCAATGACTACGTCGGCAAGGGCATGGCCGCGGGACGCATCGTACTGCGCCACCCGCGCGCCGCGCGCTACCCGCACCGCGAGACCGTCATCATGGGCAACACGTGCCTGTACGGTGCGACCGGCGGCGAGCTGTACGCGGCCGGCGTCGCCGGCGAGCGCTTCGCGGTGCGCAACTCCGGCGCGCTCGCGGTGATCGAGGGCGCGGGAGATCACTGCTGCGAGTACATGACCGGAGGCGCGGTATGCGTGCTCGGGCGCACCGGCGTCAATTTCGGCGCCGGCTTCACCGGCGGCTTCGCGTACGTGCTCGATCTCGAGCGCAACTTCGTCGACCGCTACAACCACGAGCTCATCGACATCAGCCGCATCCATCCGGAAGCCATGCAGTCGCACGTACAGCACCTCGAGGGCCTGCTCGAGCGCCATGCCGCCGAAACCGAGAGTGCCTGGGCCACGGAGATCGTGAATGACCTGCGTACCTACCTGCCGAAATTCTGGGTGGTGAAGCCGAAGGCTGCCTCGATCGACTCGCTCATCGAGAACCTGCGGCGCGCGGCCTAAAGCTCGCGAACCGAAGCGCTCATGGCCGACAAGAACCTGCAGTTCCTCGACATCCCGCGCGCCGATCCGGCCAAGAGCCCGGTGGAAGCGCGCCTCAGGCACTTCCGCGAGATCTACGCGCCCTACGATGCCGAGACCGCGGCGGCCCAGGCCGGGCGCTGCCTCGCCTGCGGCAACCCGTTCTGCGAATGGAAGTGCCCGGTCCACAACTACATTCCCAACTGGCTCAAGCTCATCGAGGAGGGCAATCTCTTCGAGGCGGCGGAGCTCTCCCACAAGACCAACTCGCTCCCCGAGGTGTGCGGCCGCATCTGTCCGCAGGACCGTCTGTGCGAGGGCGCCTGCACGCTGAGCGACGGCTTAGGGAGCGTCACGATCGGGGCGATCGAGAAATACATCACCGACGAAGCCCTGAAACGCGGCTGGAAGCCCGACATGACCAACGTGCGCGCCACGGGCCGGCGCGTCGCGATCGTCGGCGCGGGACCCGCGGGCCTGGGCTGCGCCGATATCCTGATACGCAACGGCGTGCAGCCGGTGGTGTTCGACCGCCACCCGCGCATCGGCGGACTTCTCACCTTCGGCATCCCGCCCTTCAAGCTCGAGAAGGAGGTGGTGGAGAAGCGCCGCGAGATCATGCAGGGCATGGGCGTCGAGTTCCGCCTCAATTGCGAGGTCGGGACCGACGTCCCGTTCGCAGCGCTGCTCGGCGACTATGACGCGGTGTTCCTCGGCATGGGGACCTACACGCCGGTGAAGGGTGGCTTCCCGGGCGAGGAGCTGCCGGGCGTGCACGAGGCGCTGCCCTATCTCATTGGCAACATCCGGCACGAGCTCGAGCTGGCGGACGCCGCACACTCGCTCGTCAGCCTGGCGGGCAAGCGCGTCGTGGTGCTGGGAGGGGGCGACACGGCCATGGACTGCAATCGCACGGCGCTGCGCCAGGGAGCGGAGTCGGTGACCTGCACCTACCGGCGCGATGAAGGCAACATGCCCGGCTCGCGCCGTGACTACCGCAACAGCCGCGAAGAAGGGGTCGAGTTTCTCTTCAACCGTCAGCCGATCGAGATCGTGGGTGCCGAGTGCGTCCAGGGCGTGAAGCTCGTCAAGACGGCGCTCGGGGCTCCCGACGCGCGCGGCCGGCGCGTGCCACAGCCGATCCCGGGGAGCGAGCACGTCGTGCCGGCGGACGCGGTCATCATCGCCTTCGGTTTCCTGCCGAGCCCGCCCCAGTGGTTGGCCGAGCACGGCATCCGCTTGCACGACGGTGGCCGCGTGCGCGTCGCGGCGGGTGAAACCAACGCGTTTCAGACGACCAACCCGCGCGTGTTTGCCGGCGGCGACATGGTGCGCGGCTCGGACCTGGTGGTGACCGCGGTGTTCGAGGGGCGCGAGGCGGCGAAGGGAATTCTCGCCTGCTTAGAGAGCGGATAGCGGGCTGTCCCGGCGCTGCGAATACCGTAAAATCCCTCGAGCGGATTCACCGCGCTTCGGTGTCGTTTAAATGCCGGAATTCCTGCCGCGTGTGGAGATTCTGCCGGCGGCCCAAAAGCGCCTCTGGCCCGAGCTGTCCGCAGTCCCAGGTGCCTTCGTGCTCTACGGCGGCACTGCCCTGGCGCTGCATCTCGGCCACCGGCACTCGGAGGATTTCGACTTCTTCGGAAGCCGGTCGTTCGACGTTCAGGGACTCCAGGCCGCGATCCCGTTTCTGGCGGGCGCGGCGGTTGTTCAGCGCGCGCCCAATACGCTGACTGCGATCGTGGAGCGCGGCGGTCCGGTCAAGGTTTCCTTCTTCGGCGTGCCGGAATTGCCGCGCCTGAGGTTGCCTCATGTGGTAAAGGAGAACGGACTACAGGTCGCCTCTCTGGTCGATCTCGCAGGCACCAAGGCGTCGGTGGTGCAGACCCGGGCAGAGGCTCGCGACTATATCGATATGGAGGCACTCATGCGCCTCGGCAAGATCGATCTGCCGACCGCGCTGGCGGCCGCCGGCCGGATTTACGGCAGGGCGTTTAATCCGGAAATAACGCTCAAGGCCCTCTGTTACTTCGAAGACGGAAACCTGCGAGAGTTGCCCGACGACACGAAGGTCCGGCTGGCTACTGCGGCGCGTGAAGTCGACCTCGATCACCTTCCGGATGTCGAAATTGCGCAGGCGCCCGGCCGCGACCAGGGCCTCGAGCTGTGACTTCAATTCCGATTACGCCTGTGACCTGCGAGCTCGCTCGCCGTATAGTCTGGTTCGAGCCGCCCGAGCAGTCGCTGGCACACCCGATCCGCTTCCTGGCTTACGCGATGAGCTACGCGCGTCATGAAGACATGCGCGTCATCCGGCGCTACGTCTCCGACGCTGACCTCCGGCACGCGCTTGATCATGCGCCGCCGGGGATCATCGACCCGCGCTCGTGGGCTTACTGGAACGTCAAGATGGGCCGGTACCCGCCGCCGCCGCAACCCCAACGCAAGCTGACACAAATAAAAAAACCCCGCTCGTGAGAGCGGGGCTTGAGGCTTTCATCCCGGCAACGACCCGGTGGATCGCTGTCAGCTACCGCCCGTGTCTCCGTACTCCGGACTCACAAACAGGAGTCCGGCACCGGCGCACCGGCATGTCGCGTCGTCACGAGCATCTAGACTTTTCGGCTGAAACGTTCTGGAGCGTTGCTCCGGCTTCTATCGCGAGGCCAGCGTGGTTCTCCACGCGTCGTATCGTTCCTGACAGTGCTAAAAGGTAGCGCCTGTCTTACCCGTGCCCGCGTCGATCCCCGAGTTTTCTGCTTATGTGAACCCTTTCCGAGGCTTTGTTTCTACGCATCACCGCCGCAACGGCCGCCCCCGTGGGGGCGCTCAAAAACCCTTTGCGGACGATGATTTTGCTGCAGAAATTATACTGATTCCAGGGAGGAAAACCATGTAGCAGGGAGGCGACAGTTCACCCCAGGCCGGGGGTGTCCGGCGCCCCGGCTTAACGGGCCAGCCGGACCGAGAATTGCGCTCCCCCGCCCTCGGGAAGGTTCGCGGCGGAGGCCTCGCCCCCGTGGAATTCGGCGATCAGCCGGACGATGTAGAGCCCCAGGCCGAAGTGCGGCCGGTTGTCCCCCCCGCTGCGCGACTGCCACAGCGACTCGAAGAGCTGCCCGGGGGCCTCCGAGGGGAGCGGCGGCCCGGGGTTCTCCACCTCGAGGACGGCACTGTCGGGCGCGAGCCGCAGGCGCACCGTGATGGTGGCGCCCGGGGGACTGAAATCGACGGCGTTCTCGATGAGCTTGTCCAGCATCTGCACGATGAGGTCTGCCGCCCCCTCGAGGCTGACCGGCTCCGCGGGCAGCTCCGCCGCGAAGCGCCGCTCGGGAAAGGCGCCGCGGTAGGCCGCCACCGCGGACTCGACCAGCGGCACCAGATCGATACGGCTGCGCTCGGCGGCCCCGATCGCCTCCTCGACGCGGGTCGCCGCGCCCATGGCAAGGAGGATGGCATTCAGCCGCTCGCTCCCCTGGCGCGCGCGCTCGAGATAGGCGCGGGCGGAGGCCGGCACCTCCTCGGCCTCGAGGTTCTCGAGCGAGGAGCGCACGATCGTGAGCGGTGTGCGGATCTCGTGGGAGAGCTTCCCGGCGAGGGTGCGCAGGTACCCCGTGTACTCGTTCAGCCGCCCGAGGAGGCTCGAGAAGCTGCGCGCCACGGCGCCGAGCTCGTCGCGCGCGTCGGTGTCGGGGAAGCTCGCGATGAGCCCGGTGCGGGTCAGCGCCGACTCGCTCGCCTGGCGCAGCCGCGACAGGCGCAGCGCCAGCCAGGCGGCGAACGCGAACATGGCGATGACGACCACGGCCGAGGTCGCGAGCGTGAAGTTGAGCATGCGAGTCAGCGCGCGATCGCGCAGGCGCAGCCAGCGGTCGGCTGTCTGCGTCACCTCGAGCTCGCCGATCGCCTGGACGTGCTCACGGTCGTAGATCGGCAGCTGGGATTCGATCGGCGGCGCCTTTCCCGGCTGGTCGACGAAGCGGCGATAGAGCCGCGCGATCAGCGGCGGCGCCGGGCCGAGCTCGGCGAGGCGCTTGAGCGCGTCGACGCGCGCGAGCACCCGCCCGGCGGGCGTCGTCACGGCGAGCTTCAGGCCCGGCTGCGAGAACTGCGCGAGATAGGCCGTGAGCTCGGGCGCGGCCACGACCAGATGGCCGATGGTGCGCAGATCGTCCGGATGCAGGCTCCCGTAGCTCACCGGCGTCGCGCCGCGTGCGTCGCGATCGTCTACCAGCACGCCGAAGCCCGTGCCGAGCATCGAGAGCGGCACGCGCAGCTCGAGCCGATAGCCGCCGGGCTGAAGCTGCCAGACGCCGCGGATGCGCGGCTCGAGTTGCGCGTGCTGCTGGCCGTATTCGCCGGCCTCGACGTAGCGCGCCGTGACCGCGCCCGGGCCGGAGGCGGCGATGAACACCTGGCGCTCGCTGCCGTCGGCGTCCTGAAAACCCAGCCAGACGCGGTCGCCGCTGGCACGCGCGTCGAGCGGGCTCGCGCCCGGCGCATCGAACACCGGGTGCGCGTCGCGCACGTCGAGCAGCAGGTAGAGCACGCGCTCGTACACGCCGGTGAGCACGCCGAAGCGGTGGGCGGCGTCCTTTTCGTACCAGGCCCAGGCGGACGGGTCTCGCGGCCAGTCCTCGGAGTAGCCGTCCACAAGCGGCGCCGCCGCGAGCGCCTCGGGCCGCAGGTCATAGGGCCCTGCCTTGAGGAGCGCGGCAGCAGCCGCGGCGTCCGCGCCCGGCGGCGCGCGATAGAGCAGGTCCACCCGTCCCTCGAGCGATGTCGCCAGCGTCTCGGCGACCGACTCGAGCGAAGTCTGCTCGCCCTCACGCAGCGCCGATTCCATCTCGCGCGCGTAGCGGCACCCCGCCCACGGCAGCACCAGGGTGAGCAGTCCCAGCAACAGCAACTTCAACCGCAACGACATCGGCGGGTGGCTACTCGACCCAGCGGTAGCCCATGCCGTAGACGGTCTGCACGGCGTCGAAGCCGGGATCGACGCCCTGGAACTTGCGGCGGATGCGCTTCACGTGCGAGGTGATGGTGTTGTCGTCGAGCACCACGTTGGCTGCGTCCATGAGCTGCTGTCGATTGCGCACGTGGCCGGGATGGCGCGCCAGTGCGTGCACGATCCAGAACTCGGTGAGCGACAGCAGCACCACCTTGCCGTCCCACTGCGCCTGCATGCGCTCGGTGTCGAGCGTCAGCGGGCCGCGCTGCAGCACGTCCCCGGCCTGCTCGGGCTTGCGCAGCGCATCGACGCGGCGAAACAGCGCATTGACGCGCGCCGACAGGTGCACGAGGCTCAGGTCCTTGGTGAGGAAATCGTCCGCGCCGAGGCGCAGCCCCGAGACGGCGTCGAGCTCGCTGTCGCGCGCGGTGAGAAAGATGATCGGCAGCACGGGCGAGAGCGCGCGCAGCTGCCGGCACAGCTCGAAGCCGCCCTCGGGCTCATCCTCGAGCGAGATGTCGATGATGGCGAGATCCGGCAGGCGTGCGGCAAAGGCGCTCATGGCCTGCGTGCGGTTGGCATAGGTGCGCACCGCGTAACCCTCGCGCGTGAACGCGGCGGCATAGTTGTCGCGGATGGCCGCCTCATCCTCGACGATGGCGATCAGGCGTTTCATGACACCAACAGGCTACCGCCGCGGCGCGGCCGGTTAAAGCGGCACGCGTCACTGAATCCGCCGCGGCGCGCGTGCCGCCACATTTCGCCACGATTCGCCGCCCGCGCGCCCGATTGGCGCCGCCGGCGCGCAATCCCCGCGGCGCGTAATACTAACCATGAGCCGCCCCCACCCCACGCCCGCCGCACCTGCTGCGCCCTCCGCTGCGCGCTTCGGCAGCCTCATCGACTGGCTGGCGCTGCTCATGCTGCTCGCCGGCAGCTTCGTCTGGCCGCGCTGAAGGCGCGGCGCCGGCGGGCGACCCCGCCCGGGGAGGGAACGTTGAGCCGCTCCCCCGGTACGTGCTAGTTTGTCCGGCCTTAAGCGCCGGACGCGCTGGTGTTGTATCCACCAGGAGCAGTCGCAAACCACTAAGAAGCAAGGCGCCGTGCCCGCCATTCGCGCCGCCCACAGGGGGAGAACTCATGTTTACCCAAGTGCTCAACCCGCTCGACAACCTGACGCTCACGTGCCTCGTGGCGCTGATCCCGGTCGTCTCGCTGCTCGTCATGCTGGCGGTGTTCCGCCTGCCGGCCTGGCTCGCGACCCTCATCGGCTCGGTCATCACCTTCGTGCTGGCGCTGTGGGTATGGAGGATGCCCATGGACCAGGGCTCGCACGCCTACTTTTACGGCGCGGCGACCGGCGTGTGGAACGTCGACTGGATCACCTTCTGGGGCATGATGCTGTTCAACACACTGTCGGTGAGCGGACTGTTCGAGAATTTCCGCCGCTGGCTGATCAGCAAGGGCAGCCTCGACGTGCGGGTGCAGACGATCCTGTTCGCCTGGGCATTCGGTGCGCTGCTCGAGGGGCTGGTCGGCTTCGGCTACCCGTGGGCGATCGTGGCGCCGATCCTGATCTCGCTCGGGATCTCCGACATCAACGCGATCCGCGTCGCCGCGATCGCCAACAACGCGCCGGTGTCCTACGGCGCGCTCGGCGCGCCGATCATCGCGCTCGCCGCCGTGACAAACTATCCGCTGCTCGCCTTGTCGGGCTCGATCGGCACCATCGTCGCGGTGCTGGCGCTGCTGCCGCCGTGGGTGCTCCTGTACCTCGTCTCCGGCAAGGAGGGCATGAAGGGCGGCTGGCCGCTCGCGGTCGTGGGCTCGCTCGGCTACATCGCCGGTCAGTACCCGGTGGCGCGCTACTGGGGGCCGTACCTGCCGGATGTCGCCGGCGCCATCGTGTGCTTCGCGGCGCTGCTCCTGCTGCTCAAGGTCTGGCAGCCTAAGACCGCGCTCGGCTACGGCGGCGTGCCGGTCGATGCCGCCACGGCGCGGCAGACGCAGTCGCACGGCCTGAAGAGCGGCGAGGTGCTGCAGGCCTGGCTGCCCTTCGTGGTGCTGCTGGTGGTGGTCGCGTGCTGGACCGGGCCCTGGTCGACGCTGCCCAAGGTCAGCTGGTTCAAGGCCCAGGCGGTCGGCTGTTCGGCGCTCGCCACCACCTGCACCGCCGCCAAGCCGAGCCTGACGGCGGTGTTCAACTTCGCCCCTTACATTGCCGGGACCGCGATCCTCACGACCTGGATCATCGTGGTGGTGCTGCTCATCGCGATGGGTCGGCTCAAGGGCGCGCAGCTCGGAGAGGTGTTCCGGCGCAGCTTCCACCAGATGTGGGGCGCGCTGCTGGTCGGCGTGTTCATCTTCGGGCTCGCCTATACCTTCAACTACTCGGGGATGGCCGCCTCGCTCGCCAAGGGCTTCTCGAGCCTCGGCACGGCCTTCATCATCGTCTGCCCGATCCTCGGGTTCATCGGCGTGGCGCTGTCGGGATCCAACACCTCGACCAACGCCATGTTCGGCAAGTTCCAGGCGCTGGTGGGCGCGCAGCTCGGCATGCCGCCGCTCCTGCTGCCGTCGTTCAACTCGGTGGGCGCCGAGATCGGCAAGCCGATCGCGCCGCAGACGGCGAGCGTCGGCGTCTCGACCAGCAAGTTCGTGCGCAAGGAGGGCGACGTCATCCGCCACAACATGGGCTGGACGTTCATCCTGCTCGCCTATCTGATCGTCATCGCGATCGTGTTCTATCTGGTGGCGCCGGCGGTGATGACTCTGCCGGCGAGCGGCGGCTAGCAGGGCGCGGCATCGGCTCAATTGCAGCCGAGACGCGCGCGCGTGCGCTCGAGCTGCGCGGCGAGCAGCTGCCGCGCGCGATTCTGCGCCGCCTCGGCATCTGCGGGCGACATGGCTCTCAGTGACTGCGATGCCGCGGGACTTGCCGCCCAGGCGGCAAAAAAGCCGGCGCCGAAGCAGCCTTCCTCATTCAGCTTCTGCAACAGCTGGCTCCAGGCATAGCGCTCGGGTGCCGGCGGCAGCGCGTCGTTTCCGGGGAGCTCGCTCGCACCCGGCTCGCCGGCCAGGGTGTGTAAGGCTGCGAAATCTCCCTCCGCGGCTGCCGCCGTGAGCAGTTGCGCGGCCTCGTCGGGGTCGGCGGCCGGGCTCGGGCAGCCGGTCAGCAGGCACCTGGCAAGCTGCGTTTTCGCGGAGGCTGACGTACGCGCCGCCTCGCGCAGCAGGCCCATGGCCTCCGCCTGGCTCGCCGGCGTGCCCTTGTCGAGGAGCGCGTGGGCGAGCTGTTCCGCGTCTTCGGCGTTGCCGGCCGCGAGCGTCTTGCGCCGGTACTCAATCTCGCTGTCGGGGCCGGTGTCCTTGGCGGGGTCGAGCGGACGGCCGAGGACACCGGCGATCTGATTCATGAGTTCCGGGCGCAGCTTGTCCATCTCATCTTTGGCCTGACGGCAGGCGGCGAGCTCCTCGGGCGCCAGGCCCTGCTCCTCCTCCGACAGCCAGCCCTCGAGGCGCCGCACGGTCTCGGCGCTGGCGCCGTTCGTTTTCGCGCGTTCAATCGCGTGCGCATGGAAACTGGCGAACGAGGTCGTCGGCGGACCTTTGCAGTTGCCGTTGTTGGCCATCTCAGCCACGACCGTGATGGCGTGCATGTCGCCCGCTTCGGCGAGCGGCGTCTCGATTGCGAGAGCGGCAAGGGGTTTGCGCTGACACAGGAGAGCCAGCACATCCGTCGGAGCCAGTCGCTCGAAAGCCCGGCGCACGTCTACACAGCGAAGCCGCTGGTTGAAAGCCGCGGTCGTCATGCCCGGGGCCGCGGCGACCGGCGGATTGGCGCGGGCGGGCGACGGCGCACTGGCCGGGCGCGCGCCGGTCACCATTTCCCGGTGCGGCGGCGCCTCGGGTGTGGACGCGGGACCGTGGCCGGGGCGCGCCGGGCGCAGCAGTAGCACGACTGCAGCGACCGCCACGATCAGCAACAGCACCGGCGCAGCTGCGCGTCGCATGCGCGCAGTATGCCGCTCTGCGGCCGGCCCGGGCGATAGTTCGCTAGAACGCGTTGATTCCGGTCAGCTCGCGCCCGATCGTGAGCTGGTGGATGGTCTCGGTGCCTTCGTAGGTGATGACGCTCTCGAGGTTGAGCATGTGGCGGATGGGGGCGAACTCGGCGCTGATGCCGGCGCCCCCCAGCATGTCGCGGCAGTCGCGCGCCACATCGAGCGCCATGCGGCAGTTATTCCATTTGGCGAGGGACACGTGCGCGGGTGTCATGGTGCCCGCGTCCTTCATGCGCCCGAGCTGCAGCGCCAGCAGCTGCGCCGTGGTGATACGGCGCGCCATGTCGGCGAGGCGCACCTGGATGGTCTGATTGGCGGCGAGCGGCCGGCCGAAGAGCTCGCGGCCCGCGGTGTAGTCGAGGAGCTGCCTGAGGCACGCCTGCGCCGCGCCGATTACTCCCCAGGCGATGCCGTAGCGCGCCTGCGTGAGGCACGACAGCGGGCCCTTGAGGCCCACCACGCCGGGCAGCAGCTGCGATTCCGGTACCACGACGTTGTCGAAGTAGAGCGCGGCGGTTACCGAGGCGCGCAGCGAGAACTTGTGGTGGATCTCGGGCGCGGAGAACCCCGGCGTGCCCTTCTCGATCAGGAAGCCGCGGATGCCCTCGGGCGTCATGGCCCAGACGACGCCGAGATCGGCGATCGCGCCGTTGGTGATCCACATCTTGGCGCCGTTCAACACCCAGTCGGTGCCGCGGCGCCTGGCCTGCGTCTTCATGTTCGCAGGATCTGAGCCGCCGTGCGGCTCGGTCAGTCCGAAGCAGCCGATCACCTCTCCGCGCGCCATGCGCGGCAGGTAACGCTGCTTCTGCTCCTCCGAGCCGAAGGCGAAGATCGGATACATGCACAGCGAGGACTGCACCGAGACGAAGCTGCGGATTCCCGAGTCACCGCGCTCGAGCTCCTGGCAGATGAGGCCGTAGCAGATGGCGTTGAGGCCCGCGCAGTCGTAGCCGCTGATCGAGGAGCCGAGCAGCCCCTGGCTCGCGAGCCGTGGGATCAGCTCGCGCGGAAAGCGATGCTCCTCGAAGCAGCGCTGGATGACCGGCAGCACCTCCTCATCCACGAGGCGCGCGACCGAGTCCTGCACCAGCCGCTCTTCCTCGGTGAGCGCGGCGCGCACCCCGTAGAGATCGAGCGGATCGAGGACGGCGTCTTTCGCGGCGGACTTGATGGATTCAGCGGCTTTGGCCACGGAGGGCACTCCTCGATGCGGGCGTGGGCGCGTATCGTATCCTAAGAGGAGCGGCGGGGATTTAACGAGCAGCGAGCCGCCGCGGGGGCGTCCACATGAAGATTCCCGAGATTCTCATGGTCGAGACCGTGCACCGGCCCGGAAGCCTCGCCAAGGTGCTGCAGGTGATCGCGGATGCCGGACTCATGATCGAGCATCTGACGGCGGTGCGGCGCGAGCAGGGCAAGACACTCTGGGAGATCACGGTCGATATGGACGAGGAGGCGGACCGCAGCCTCTACGATCGCATCGGACAGCTGCCGGTCGCGCGTTTCGTCGGCAAGTCCGACCGCGTGTTCAATCGCCACCGCGGCGGCAAGATCCGCACGGTCGCCACCGCGCCCATCAACTCGATACAGATGCTGCGCGATGTCTACACGCCGGGCGTGGCCCGCGTCTCCCTCGCCATCCGCGACAACCCGCAGGCGGCGCATGATTTCACCGCCCTCGACCGCACCGTCGCCATCATCACCAACGGCACCGCCGTGCTCGGCCTCGGCAACGTCGGTCCGCTCGCGGGACTTCCGGTCATGGAGGGCAAGGCTGCGCTGTTTGCCGACCTCGTCGACCTGAGCGGCGTGCCGATACTCATGACTGAGACCGAGCCCGAGCGCGTCGTGCAGATCATCATGGGGATTCACCTGTCCTTCGGGGCCATCCAGCTCGAGGACTTCGCCGCGCCCGAATGCTTCGCGATCGAGCAGCAGCTGCGGCAACGGCTCGACAAGCCGGTCCTGCACGACGACCAGCACGGCACTGCGGTGGTGACCCTCGGCGCGCTCAGGAACGCCACGCGCCGCGCCGGCCTCGACCTGCAGGCGAGCACTGTCGGGCAGATCGGCCTCGGCGCCGCGGGCACCGGGATCGCGCGGCTGCTGCGGGCCGTCGGCGTCCGCAGCATCATCGGCACCGACCGTGACCCGCGCGCGGTGGCGCGGCTCGAGGCGCTTGGCGGGGAAGGCACAACGCTCGAGGCACTCATGCGCCGCGCCGACATCGTGATCGCCACGACGGGTGTGAAGGGCCTCATCAGGCCTGAGTGGGTGAAGAAGGGACAGGTGATCCTCGCACTCTCGAACCCGGACCCGGAGATCGAGCCGCTCGTCGCACGCGAGCACGGCGCCGCTTACGCGGCCGACGGCAAGGGCATCAACAACGTGCTCGCCTACCCGGGGCTCTTCAAGGGCGCGCTCGAGGGGCGCGCGCGGTGCTTCTCCGATGCCATGCTGATCGCCGCGGCGGACGCGATCGCTGCGCAGGCGCACGACGATGAGCTGGTGCCTGATGCGCTCGATCGCGAGCTGCACGCGAGAGTCACGGCGGCGGTGCGTGCCGCGGCGTCGGGGTCCTGAAGCCCCTCAGTACGGCAGGCCGAAGCGGCGGTACGCCGCCGCGAGCAGCCACAACGGCCCGATCAGCAGGAACTGCACGTCCTTGAAGAATGACGGGCGCCTGCCCTCATACGCGTGGCCCACGAATTGCCCGATCCACGCCGCGACGAAGATGACGAGCGAGCTCGCCCACAGGGGCCAGGGGAGCTGCGCCAGCGAATGTGTCAGCGCGAGCAGCACGAGGAACGCGAGCAGCACCCCCGCGGCCAGCGCCGGCGAGAGCGCGAAGTAGTAGACGAGCGCGGCGGCGGCGGCGAGGGTCGCCCAGTTGAGCCAGGGCGAGGCGGCGGCGAAGGCCGCCGGCACGGGCAGCGACCAGAGGAACCCCATCACCGACAGCACGATCGGCGGGACGCACAGCCAGTGCAGGAGCTTGTTGGTAGGGTTCTCGTGGCTCGCGCCGTACTCGCCGAGCCATTCCGCCACGGTGCGCATGCGGTGATTTTATTGGCGCAAATCGCCTGCGGCAATTTGCGCGGGCCAACCGAACAGCGAGTGCGCGCCCGCGGGCAAAGGGCGTGGCTCGATGCGCAGCAGTCCGCGTTGGCTCAGCAGCCGAGCACTTCGTGGGAAGGCTGGCGCACGGGCCTTTGCCCGCTGGCTCAAGGGCGATCAGGCGTCAGGCGGCGACCATCAGGCCGCGGAGCTTGCCGAGCGCGCTCGACTCGATCTGGCGGATGCGCTCGGCGGACACGCCGTACTTCTTGGCGAGCTGGTGCAGCGTGGCCTTGTTGTCCTCGGACATCCAGCGCCGCTCGACGATGTCGCGGCTACGGGCATCGAGACGCCCAAGCGCGCTCCGCAGGCGCGTCGAGCTGTCATCGGCGCTCTCCGCGTCCTCGACGGAGGCCGCCGGATCCGAATCCGGCGACGGCAGGTAGGCAGCGGGGCTGAAGCTCTCCTCGTCGTCTGCCTCGGGCGCCGGGTCGAACGAGAGATCGCGCGCCGCCAGGCGCTGCTCCATCTCGGTCACCTCGCTCGGGGCGACGCCCAGGTCGCGCGCCACCGCCGCCGTCTCCTCGGCCGACAGCCAGGTGAGGTTCTTTTTCAGGCGCCTCAGGTTGAAGAACAGCTTGCGCTGAGCCTTGGTGGTGGCGATCTTCACCAGCCGCCAGTTGCGCAGCACGTACTCGTGGATCTCGGCTCGGATCCAGTGAACCGCAAAGGACACGAGCCGCACGTTGAGCGTCGGGTCGAAGCGCTTGACGGCCTTCATCAGGCCGACGTTGCCTTCCTGGATCAGGTCTCCGACCGGGAGCCCATAGCCGCTGTAGCCGCGGGCGATATGCACGACGAAGCGCAGGTGCGACAGCACCAGGTGCCGCGCCGCCTCGAGATCGCCCTGGGAGCGGAAACGCTCGGCGAGCGCCCGCTCCTCCTCGCGCGAGAGGACCGGAATACGGCTGACGCGCTCGAGGTAAGCGTCGAGGCTACCGAGCGGGCCGGCGAGAGCCTGGTCGCCCATACGGGCAACCAATGCAGTTGAGGTCATCAGATCTCCCGTGGATTGGATAGGCATTCTAGCAGTCGGGTAGTTAGAGTGCTAAAACCCCCCGAAGTTCCGGTCGGGGGGGCTCCAATAGGCCTTTACGGACAATAGCTTGGACGCGCATTGCGCCTCCGGCAATCCCCCATCCGGGCGGGTCCCGGGTTCCTCCTCCGGCCAGCCTTGGATTAGAGTCTCGCCCATGATCAGTCTCACCGCGCTCTGGCTGCCGATTCTCGTCTCCGCCGTGATCGTGTTCGTCGCGAGCTCGGTGATCCACATGACGCCTCTGTGGCACAAGAACGACTTCCCCAAGATGCCGCGGGAAGACGAGGTACTTCAGGCGCTGCGGCCGTTTGCCATCCCGCCCGGGGATTACTTCGTGCCCCGCCCCTACGGCAACGACATGAAGTCCCCGGAGTTCAAGGAAAAGCTTACCAAGGGACCCGTGGCGGTCATGACGGTCATGCCGAATGGCATGTTCAATATGACCTCGAACCTGGTGCAGTGGTTCGTGTTCCTGCTCGTGGTTGGCTTCTTCGTCGCCTACATCACGAGCCGCGCGCTCGGCGCGGGTGCGCCATACCTCAAGGTGTTCCAGATCGCGGGCGCGACTGCCTTCATCGGCTATGCGCTCGCGCTGTGCGAGCTCTCGATCTGGTACCGCCGCTCGTGGGTGCTCACGCTCAAGGGGGCGTTCGACGGCCTGATCTACGGGGCGCTCACCGCCGGGACCTTTGGCTGGCTCTGGCCCCACTAGACGACCAGCGCATCACACGCGCGCCGCCTTATGACAGCGGCCGCCGTCGCGGCACGCGGGCGCGCGTGCATGCCGCGCGGCTGCGCTCGAAAAATTAAGAGTGCGTCACGCCGGGCGTGACATAAGCCGTGGTTTGATAGACTCAAATGAGCTCAAGCCTCAGGGAGGCAGTTGGTCGATGAAGCATCGTGGTCGTCTCGCATGGCTCCTCGCACTCGTGTGCCCGCTCGCCGCCGGAGCGGCGGTCGCCCAGAACCAGGGACAGGCAGTGCGCGTGAAGCTCGAGCGCACCGCGGCCAGGGAGCCGGCGTTGCGCTCGAGCGCGGCGCTGGTGTGGGATGCCACAGGATCCTCGGTGCTGTACGCGCGGCGCTCCGATGTCGCGATGCCGATCGCCTCGATCACCAAGCTCATGACCTCGCTCGTGGTGATGGACGCGGGCCAGCCGCTCGATGAGACCCTCTCGATCACCGCCGAGGACGTCGCGCACCGCCGTGGCGCCGTCTCGCGCCTGACGCCCGGCGTCGAGCTCTCGCGCGGCGATCTCATGCACCTCGCCCTGATGGCATCCGAGAACCGCGCCGCTCACGCGCTCGGACGCAATTTCCCCGGCGGCCTCGAAGCGTGTGTGGCCGCCATGAATGCCAAGGCGCGCGAGCTCGGCATGACGAGCGCGCATTTCGTTGAGCCGACCGGCCTCTCGGACGAGAATGTCGCGAGCGCCGAGGATCTCTCGAAGCTCGTCATGGCGGCCGCAAAGGTGCCGGCCATCCGCGAGTTCTCGACCGACACCAGCTACCAGGTGCAGGTCGGGCGGCGCATGCTCACCTACCGCAGCACCGACTCGCTCACCTCGAAGTCCGACTGGGACATCGTGGTACAGAAGACCGGCTACATCGCCCACGCCGGACGATGCCTGGTGATGCAGACGGTGATCGATGCGCGCACGGTGGTGATCGTGCTGCTCAACTCCTACGGCAAGCGCACCCGCGTCGCCGACGCACGCCGCATCCGCCGCTGGATGGAGATCCACGAGCACCCGCAAGGCGACGCTCCGCCGGCCGCACCCGCCGTGCCGGCCGCGACCGCCGCCGCACCCGCAGCGACCTGAGCTGACGTACGTCCGACCTCAGGCGCGCGGTTCGATGCTGCGCAGATGCCGCGCGGCCGAAATCCACGCTCCGAGCCACCCGAGCGCCGCGCCCGCCCCGAGCAGCGCGCCGATCTCCTCGGGAGCCAGGCCCTGCAGCTCGAAATGGCTGCCGTACAGCCGCGCGAGAGCCGCGACCGCGTCCTGCAGCAGCGCGATCGCGAGCGCGAGTATTCCCCAGGCAAGCAGCGCGCCACCCACGCCATACAGCAAGCCGATGTAGAGGAACGGGCGGCGCACGAAGGAATTCGAGCCCCCGACCAGCTTGATCACCTCGATTTCCGCGCGCCGGCCGGCGATCTCGAGCCGGATGGTGTTGCCGATGACGGCGAGCACGCCGACGCCGAGCAATGCGGCGGCCAGCAGCAGCAGCTCGCGCAGTACCTCGAGGATCGCGTTGAAGCGCTGTACCCACTGCGTGTCCATCTGCACCAGGTCGACTTCCGGCCAGGCGGTGAAGTAGCCACGCAGCGCCTCGAGTGCCGCCGGCGAGCTCGCCGTGTCGCGCGGGCGCACGTGCAGCACGTGCGGCAGCGGATTGTCCTTGAGCGCCGCCAGCGCTTCGCCGAATCCCGAGTAGCTGCGGAAGTCCGCGAGGCCCTGGTCGGCGGGGATGAGCGTGACCTCGGCGACGTCGGCACGTGCGCGCGCCGCGTCGGTCAGCTGCTGCGCCTTGGCGAGCGGCACGTCGGTCTTCAAGTACACCGACAGATCGATGGCGCTGCCGAAGTTGCCGGTGGCGGCCTGCGCGTTGGTCACGAAGAGCCTGAGGCTCGCAGGCAGCGCGAGCGCGAGCGCGATCACGAGCAGCGTCAGGAGGGTCGACAGGGGGCTGCGCGCCAGGCGGCCGAGCGACCCGAGGAGCGACTGCAGGTGGCCGACGCCGAGGCTCATCGGCGCGCCACCACGCTCGGCAGCGGGTCGGCTGCGTCCCCCTGGAGGTGCCCGCCCTCGAGCACAATCACCCGCTGGCCGAACTCGCGCACCAGGTGCAGGTCGTGCGTGGCCACCACCACCGTCACGCCGACGTCCTGGAAGCGGCGAAAGAGCCGCATCACTTCCAGCGACAGGTCCGGATCGAGGTTGCCGGTCGGCTCGTCCGCGATCAGCAGCGGCGGCTTGCTGACTACCGCGCGTGCGATGCCGACGCGCTGCTGCTCGCCCACCGAGAGCTCGAGCGGCAGAGCGCGCTCGCGCCCGAGGAGCCCGACCTGGTCGAGCGCGGCGCGCACCCGCTTGTCCATCTCCTTGAGCGGCGCACCGGCGACCGCCAGCGGCAGCGCCACGTTGTCGAACACCGGCCGGTCGGCGAGCAGCTTGTGGTCCTGAAACACGACGCCGATGTGGCGGCGATAGGCGGCTATGTGCCGGGGCTTGAGCGCGCGTGTGTTCTTGCCGCTAACCACCACCGCACCGCGCGTCGGCCGCTCGAGCAGCGCGATGAGCTTCAAGACCGTGCTCTTGCCGGCACCCGAGCGGCCGGTGAGGAAGACCATCTCGCCGTTGTGGATGCTGAAGCTGACGTTGTTGAGCGCCTCGCGCCCGTTGGCGTAGCGCTTGGAGACGTGGTCGAAGACGATCATGGGGCGCGCGCCTCGCCCGCTGTGTCGCCGGGACCGGGACCCTCGACCAGGGCGGCAGCGAAGGCTGCGGCGTCGAATTCGCCGAAGTCCTCGGCACTCTCGCCGATCCCCAGGAAGCGGATGGGGATGCCGAGCTCGAGCGCGATGGCGATCACGATGCCGCCCTTCGCGGTGCCGTCGAGCTTGGTGAGCACGAGTCCCGTCACGGCGACCGCAGCGTGGAACTCGCGCGCCTGCGACAGCGCGTTCTGGCCCTGGTTGGCGTCGAGCACCAGCAGCACCTCGTGGGGCGCGGAAGGGTCACTCTTCTGAATCACGCGGCGCACCTTCTTCAGCTCCTCCATGAGGTGCGACTGGCTGTGGAGCCTGCCCGCCGTGTCGGCGAGCACGACGTCGCAGCCGCGGGCGCGCGCGGCCTCGAGCGCATCGAATACCACCGCACCGGGGTCCGCTCCCGGAAGCTGCGCGGCGAACTCGGCACCCGCGCGCTCGGCCCACACCTGGAGCTGCTCGATGGCCGCAGCCCGGAAGGTGTCGCCGGCGGCGAGCAGCACGCTCGCGCCCTGCGCGGCGCAGCGCTGCGCGAGCTTGCCGATGGTCGTGGTCTTGCCCGAGCCGTTGACGCCCACCACCAGGATCACGAAGGGCTTCCTCGTGCGGTCGATCGCCAGCGGGCGCGCGCACGGCGCGAGGATCGCGGCGACACCCTCGCGCAGCGCGCGCGTGAGCGCGGCTGTGTCGGCGAGCTCGTGGCGCGCGACCCGCACCTTGAGCTCCCCGAGGATGCGCGCCGTCGCCGCGACGCCCACGTCGGCGGTGAGCAGACGCGTCTCGAGCTCCTCGAGGATCGCGGCATCGATCGGGCGCCCCCTGACGAGCTCGCCGAGATCGCGCGTCAGCCAGGAGTCGCCTCGGTTCAGCCGTTGGCGGAGCCGCGTGAGAAACCCCGCGCGCGTGGGCGGGGTGCGGGCGTCTTGGGGGGAGCGTCCGAGCATAGGGCTTGGCCCATTGTAACGGGCACGGCGCGCGCACGGCCGGCGCACCGCCCGCGGCGCCGGCGAGGCCCCTGGCGTGCTAGGGCTCGATGACCGGCGGGACGTTGATGACGATCTGGGCACCCCCGGAGAGCGCGAAGCTGATCGCCTCACCCTGCATCTCCGCGGTCACGAGCGGCACCACGTCGTCGATGATCGACCCGTGATCGCCGTTCACGAAGTTCACGTAGGCGCGGAATCCGCCCGCTGGCCCGAGCAGCACTACCGGCGGCGCCGTCGTCGGCCCCTTGATCCGTGCCAGGGTTCCGGCCGCTCCGGCCGGACCGTAGGCCGAGGCCGTGATGAGCGCCTGCGTGGTGGAGTTCGGCACGACCTGGTCGGGGCAGCCGAGAGCCATGGCCGGGCTGCAGCCCGCCGGTGTCGGCGCGGCGCCGACCACCTGCAGGAGATGGATCGGGTGCTGCGCCGTAGCGAGGGCCACGTAGTTCACCGGGTCGCCCGCATCGATCACGGTCTGGTGATCGCGGAAGAACTGGTTGTAGAGCGTCGTTCCCGCCAGCACACCCTGCGCCGCGAGCCCGGCGTTGACCGTCGGTGCGAAGCTCGGCGAGGTGGTGAGGATGTTCGAGAGCACCCCGCCCGGATTGGCGAGCGTGCCGGTACTGACGTCATTCGCCGTGGCTACCCCGAGAAACACCGTACCCTCGATGGCACCGAGCGAATGGCCGAGATAGTGCACGCCGGTGGCGCTGATGGTACCCGCCGCGCCGAGGTTGAGGCTCGGCAGCGTACGCGCGAAGGTAAGAAGATCGATGGCTCCCTCGCGCAGGCCGTCGCGCTCGGTGAGCGGGCTCGTCAGGTTGATGGCGTGCGAGCCCGAAGGGTCGAGCGCCGGCGGCGCGATCAGCGCGAGATCGAAGGTGCGCTCGATCGAGCCGCTCGCCGGCAAGCCGAGTCCCGTGTACAGCGGGTTGGCCGCGACGGCGTAGAACGGGTCGCCGGTGCTGGTAATGCCGTGCAGCGGCAGATCGATGGCGGCGACGACGAAGCCAGCGTCGGCGAAGGAGTCGGCGACGCCGAACATGTCCTCGCGGTTGCGCGTGATGCCGTGCTGGAAAATGAGCACCGGCCAGCCTGCGGCGGGCGGCGTGCCGCCGCCCGCGGAACTTGCGTTCGGCACGGTGAGCAGCACCGGGATCAGCAGATTCTGCGTCGCCACGGGCAAGGGGTTGTAACGCGTGACGTTGGTGCTGGTCTGGTCGAGCGGAAACGGCGGCGCCTGCCAGGAGCCGGTGAGCGGTGCGGCCTTGCTGAGGTAGTAGGGGATCGTCAGTACCCCGACGTAGATGTTGGCGTGCCCGGGGAGCAACGGATTCACCTGCGCGGTGGTGATCGGCGTCGGGTTGGCCTTGATGGTGGTCGGTCTGGTGGTGGCGCCGAGCAGCTCGAGCGTGTCGGTCGTCGACTGCGTCGTGAAGCTGAAGGACAGCACGATGTTGGCCGGGTTGAGGCTGCTCGCCAGCGCCGGGATCTGCTGCGCCAGGGCCGCCGCGATCGCGAGGTGCGCGCCGGTCAGCCGGCAGATGCCGTTCAGTGTCGCGTCGGTGATGCTCGGGCAGGTGGGCCCGCCCGCGAGCGCCTGCTTGATGGCGGCGTAGTCGGTATCGGGCTGTGCGGGATTGCCCGAGGCGTCCTTGATGCCGTTGGTGAGGAACACGAGATACCCGGAGCCGATCTTGCAGTTCGCGCCGAGGAACACGCCATTCTGGAGGCAGGTGCTCGGGGTGAGCGGATGGAGCGGGGTGATCTCGAGGATCGTGGGTCCCACGCCGGCGTCGCTCGCCAGCGCGGCGGAGAAATCCACACCCATGGTGAGCGGCGCGCCCGTGACCCCGGTGGTCGCCATGCCCAGGGTATTGTCGGTGCTGACCGGCACGATGATGACCGTGGCGGGGGTCAAGGTGGCGGGATTCAGCGCGCTGCTGAAGCCCTCGCGGATGACCGCCGTGGTCGAGAAGCCGTCGAGCGCGTTCACCGCGGCCTGGTTCGGCATGAGCGCGTTCGGCGGCTGGATGTTGAGCGTGCCGTCGGTCGAGCCCGCGAAGTAAAGGTCCGTCGGGTAAGGCAGCTGTCCGGTCGCCGGATTGAAGAAGGCGGTCGCGGCCCCGGCCTGCGGCGGTGGCGTTGAACCCCCGGGGTTGCCGTTGCCGGCGAAGGTGTTGACCGGAGCGATGGCGTCGTTATGAGTCGAGCAGCCGCCGAGAGCCAGCGCAACCGCGAGTATCCCGGCCGCAGTTAGGTTTCGCATACCCTAGAACTCCTAAAACTCACAGACCCCTGGGCGCCGCGCCGCAAGGGACGGCCGACGCCGCGGTCGGTGTTCTTCGTATAGCCGCGAGCTACGTCCCGCCGGTGTGTTTGAGCGCTTCTGGACGAGGCAACCTAGAGTACGCTTACGGCGAGAATCGTGGCAAGGTGCGCGCCCCTTCAGGAAACGCCGTGGCGTCGAGCCGCAAGTCCGCCGCCCGCAGCAGCGCCCCCGCCGCGCGCGGGGCCAGCGCGCGCGTGCTGCGCGTCATTGGCGGGAGCTGGCGCGGGCGCAGGTTGCGCTTCCCGGCCGCGGCCCTCATCCGGCCGACCCCCGACCGGGTGCGCGAGACGCTGTTCAACTGGCTCGGCGCGCGGGTCGTCGGCGCGCGCTGCCTCGACCTGTTCGCCGGCAGCGGTGCGCTCGGTCTCGAGGCGCTGTCGCGCGGGGCCGCGCACGTGACCTTCGTCGAGCGCGATACGGTGGCGGTGCGCGCGCTGCGCGCGACGCTCGCCGCATGGGGCGCCCGCGACGCACAGGTCGAGCGGGCCGACGCGCTCGCCTATCTCGCGGGCACCGCAAGTTACTTCGACATCGCGTTCCTCGATCCGCCGTTCGCCGCCGGCCTGCTCGAGCAGGCGGCTGCGCTGCTCGAGGGCAACGGGTGGCTCAGCGAGGCGGCGCTCATCTATGTCGAATGCGGCGCGCGCGCGGGTGTGCCGCCGCTGCCGGCGCGCTGGGTGCCACTCAAGGCGAAGCGCGCGGGGGAGGTCGGGTATCATCTCTATGCGCGGGGCCAGGCTTAAGGGGGCTCGAGGCCGAATGAAGCTCAACGCCGTCTATCCGGGCACGTTCGATCCGATCACCAACGGGCACCAGGACCTGGTGCGGCGCGCGGCGCGCATGTTCGAGCGCGTATTCGTCGCCATCGCCGCCAATCCCAACAAGACGCCGCTGTTCCCGCTCGCCGAGCGCGTCGATCTGGCGCGCCGCGTGCTCCACGACCTGCCGAACGTGGAGGTGCTCGGCTACTCGAACCTCACCGTCGAGTTCGCGCGCGAGCACAAGGTCGGCGTCATCCTGCGCGGGCTGCGTGCGGTGTCCGACTTCGAGTTCGAGTTTCAGCTGGCCAACATGACGCGCCATCTCAACCGCGACATCGAGACGGTGTTCCTCACGCCGCAGGAGCAGTTCACCTTCATTTCCTCGACCCTGGTGCGCGAGGTGGCGCTGCTCGGCGGCGACGTGCGCGAGTTCGTGCACCCGATCGTCGAAGCCGCGCTCAAGAAGCGCCGGCGCCCCTGAGGCCCGTCTCCTACGGCTAACGCGCCCGGCGGGTGCGCGCCTTGGCGCGCTTGGCACGCTTGGCACCCTTGGCACGGCGTCGTTTCGCGATGCGCGGCAGGCGCACGCGCTCCGCGGGCGCGGGTAGCTTCCCGGCTCGCCCGAGCTCGAGCGCGCGCCACAGGTACCACGCGGCGGCGCTGCGGTAGGGCTTCCAGCGCTCGCCCCAGGCAGCGAGTGCCCTGGGGTGCGGGAGGGCGCGCAGCCCGTAGGCGGCGCGAAATCCGGCGCGCACTCCGAAGTCGTCGACCGGCAGCACGTCGGGGCGGCCGAGGTGGAACATGAGCAGCATCTCCACCGTCCAACGGCCGACCCCGCGCACCTGCGTGAGGCGCTCGATGATCGCCGCGTCGTCGAGTTGCTCGAGCGTTGCGCGGTCGGGGACGACCGCCGCGAGCGCCTTGGCCGCGAGGTCCTTGAGGGCGGTGACCTTCGCGCGCGAGAAGCCGGCCGCGCGCAGCTGCTCGACCGGGGCGGCCAACACCTGCTGCGGCGTCGGAAAAGCCCCCTGGCCGCACGAGGCCACGAGACGCGCGAGGATGGTATTGGCGGCGGTGCCGTTCAGCTGTTGATGGGCGATGGCCTGCGCCAGGATCTGGAACGGCGCGCAATCGGGCTCGGGCGTGTGCCGATAAGGGCCGGCGGCGCGGATGACGCCCGCCAGGACCGGATCGACCTTTTTCAGGTGCCGCAGGATGTGCCGGCTCATGAGCCTTTCTTCAGCGGTTACTTCTGACACCCGGGACAATAATACGTGGAGCGCTGCCCCTGTGTGATGGCGCGTACCGGCGTGCCGCAGCGGCGGCACGGCTTGCCGCTGCGCTCGTACACGTACAGGCGCTGGCGGAAATAGCCCGGCGAGCCGTCGGCGCGCAGGTAGTCGCGCAGCGTCGTGCCGCCGGCGCGGATCGCCTGGGCGAGCACGGCACGCACCGCGCGCACCAGCCGCGCCGCCTCGGGGCGGGTCAGCGAGCGCGCCATGCGTCGCGGACGGATGCGGGCGCGATAGAGCGCCTCGCTCGCGTAGATGTTGCCGACGCCGACCACCAGGCGGCTGTTCATGAGCAGCTGCTTCACCGCGACACGCCGGCCGCGCGTGATGCGCCACAGGTACTGCGCGTCGAACGCGCGTGCGAAAGGCTCGGGCGCGAGATGCGTGAGCAGCGGGTGCGCGAGTGGATCGCCGCGCACGTACAGGAGGCTGCCGAAGCGGCGCGGATCGTTGAAGCGCAGCGCGAGATTGGAGTCGAGCACCAGGTCGAAGTGATCGTGCGCGACGCGCGGGCTCCCGGCCGCGACCACGCGCAGATTCCCCGACATCCCCAGGTGCACGAGCAGTGCGCCGGACTCGAGCCGCAGCAGCAGATACTTGGCGCGGCGGCCGGCCGAGACGATGCGCTTGCCGGCCACCCGGGCCGGCAGGCCCGCCGGCACCGGCCAGCGCAGCCGCCGCTCGTACATCTTGAGCGCGCGGATGCGTCGCCCGCGCACGTGCGGCGCCAGGCCGCGCCGTGTCGTCTCAACCTCGGGGAGCTCCGGCACGCGCCGCGGCGTGCGGAATTACTTGATCTTCGACTCTTTGTAGGCGACGTGCTTGCGCGCCACCGGGTCGAACTTGCGAACTTCGAGCTTGTCCGGGTGCAGCCGCTTGTTCTTGGTCGTCACGTAGAAGTGGCCGGTTCCGGCCGTGGACAGGAGCTTGATCTTCTCGCGCATGAGTGTCTCTCCCGCTTAAGGTCCGTCAGACCTTCATGCCCCGCGCGCGCAGCTCGGCGACGACCTTGTCGAGGCCCTTCTTCTCGATGGTGCGCATGCCGTTGGTCGTGAGGCGCAGCGTCACCCAGCGCTTCTCGGTCTCGAGCCAGAAACGCTGCGTGTGCAGGTTCGGCAGGAAGCGGCGGCGCTTCTTGTTATTGGCGTGGGAAACGCGGTTACCGACGGCCGGCTTCTTCCCAGTGATCTCGCAGACGCGGGACATACATGTAACCTTGAGAGAAATCAGAAACTTAGGAGTCTCATCCGGGCGGTCCGGCCAGACTCCGGGCCGGGCTTTATACCAGCCCGGCGGCGGGATCTCAAGGCGCGAGGGCGCAAAAGGCGCGTACGGAGTCGCGCCGATCAGCGTAGGGTGTGCCCCCCGGCTTGGGGGCCGGCCGGAGCAATTCCGGAGTCCGGGCGCCCAACGCCAATAAACCTACTAACAAACTTTCACGTTCAGGAGAATTCTTCATGAAACGCACGACCCAAGTCGTCTGCGCCCTCGCGGCGCTGCTCGGGCTGAGCTCTCTTTCCACTCTTGCCTATGCGGACGGCCGCGACTGGAGCGACGGACCGGTCATCAACGTCTCCTCGATCCGCACCGTCGACGGGCACTTCGATGATTACATGCATTGGCTGGCGACCGGCTACAAGAAGCAGCAGGAGGCGGCCAAGAAGGCCGGCCTCATCACCGCCTACCGCGTGATCGTGGTCGAGGCACGCGGACCGAACGATCCGGACGTGTTGCTGGTTACCGAGTACAAGAACTGGGCGGCGCTCGACAATCTCGGCAGCAAATTCGACAAGATCGCCGCCGAAATCGAGGGCTCGGTGGATAACGCCAACAAGGGCCTCGCAGACCGCAATGCGATCCGCAAGATACTCGGCTCACGCACCGAGCAGGAAGCGATTCTCAAGTAAGGAGCTGCTGCAGCGACGGAAACAGGCCCGCATTCGCGGGCCTGTTTTTTGGCGGCGGCCGGCCGCCCTCACAGCAGCCCGTGCTCCGCGAACGAGAAGCACATTCCCTCGCCGACGATGAAGTGATCGAGCACCCGCACGTCGACCAGGGCGAGCGCCTCCTTCAGCCGCCGCGTGATGAGCTCGTCCGCCTGGCTCGGCTCGAGCACACCCGAGGGGTGATTGTGCGCAAAGATCACCGCGGCCGCGTTGTGCATGAGCGTCTGGCGCAGCACCTCGCGTGGGTGGACGCCGGCACGGTCGATCGTGCCGCGAAACAGCTCTTCGAAGACGATCAGACGGTGGCGGTTGTCGAGGTACAGGCAGCAGAACACCTCGTAGGCGCGGTCGCGCAGCTGCGCGAGCAGGAAGGCGCGGGTCGCCTCCGGCGCGGCGAGCGCGGGGCCTGCGCGCAGCGCCTCGCGGAAGTGCCGTCGCGCGAGCTCGACTGCCGCCTTCAGCACGGCGTAGCGTGCTGGTCCGATGCCGCGCCGGCGCGTGAGCGGCGCCCGCTCGGCATTGAGAAGCTCGCGTAACGAGCCGAACTCAACGATCAGGTTGCGCGCCAGCTCAACCGCGGACTGGCCGCGCACGCCCGAGCCGAGCAGCACGGCGAGCAGCTCGGCATCGGAAAGCGCATGCGCGCCACGCTCGAGCAGCCTCTCGCGCGGCCGCTCGCCGTCGGGCCAGTTGCGGATCGTCATCACGTTTGGTTCTAAGGATTGGTGGCCCGAGTCTAAGGAGCGCTCTGCCGGCTGGCAGGAGGCTATAAGCGCTCCGATTGCCGGGTTTTTCGCGGCGCGTGCATCGGGTTTGCACGCAGCCGGCGCCGCGGTGAGATAATGCGTTCCCGAGGTTCACCTCCATGCAAGCCAAACGCATCCTTCTCGGCGTCACCGGCGGCATCGCCGCCTACAAGAGCCCGGACCTCGTGCGGCGCCTGCGCGAGCGCGGTGCCGAGGTGCAGGTAGTGATGACGGCAGCCGCGCGTGAGTTCGTGACGCCGACGACCTTCCAGGCCGTGTCGGGCCGTACGGTACGCACCGACCTGTGGGATCCGGCCGCCGAGGCCGCCATGGGGCACATCGAGCTGGCACGCTGGGCCGATGCGGTGCTGATCGCGCCGGCGAGCGCCGACTTTCTCGCCCGGCTTGCGAGCGGCCGCGCCGACGACCTGCTCGCGACGCTGTGTCTCGCGACCGAGGCGCCGATTGCGGTCGCGCCGGCGATGAATCACGTGATGTGGGCGAATCAGGCGACGCGCGCCAACGTCGCGCAGCTCGCGGCGCGCGGCGTGCTGGTCCTGGGCCCCGCGGCCGGCGACCAGGCCTGCGGCGAGGAAGGGCTCGGGCGGATGCTCGAGCCGCTCGAGCTCGCAGAGCAGCTCGCGGCGCTCCTCGCCGGCGGCGGTGAGCTCGCCGGCCGGCGTGTCCTGATCACGGCAGGCCCGACGCGCGAGCGCCTCGATCCGGTGCGTTTCATCAGCAACCGCAGCTCCGGCAAGATGGGCTTCGCGGTGGCGCAGGCGGCCCGGGCGGCGGGCGCCGAAGTCGTCCTGGTGAGCGGCCCGGTGAGCCAGCCGACCCCGCCGGGAGTGCGGCGTATCGACGTCGAGAGCGCCGCCGACATGCTGGCCGCGGTGCTCAGGGAGCTGCCCGGCACTCATGTCTTCATCTCGACAGCCGCGGTTGCCGACTATCGGCCGGTGCGCGCGGCGCACCAGAAGATCAAGAAGACCAGCGACACGCTCGAGGTCTCCATGGAGCGTACGCCGGACGTACTCGCCACCGTGGCGGCGCGCCCGGAGCGGCCCTTCGTCGTGGGCTTCGCCGCCGAGACCGAGTCGGTGGAGCAGAACGCACGCGCCAAGCTGATGAGGAAGAATCTCGACATGATCGCCGCCAACGAGGTCGGCGACGACAAGGCCTTCGACTGCGATGAGAACCAGCTCATCGTGCTCGCTCGTGGTGCGCGCTACGAGCTCGGCAGGGCCGGCAAGCTCGCACTGGCGCGCGGCCTCGTCTCGCTCATTGCGAGCGAGCTCGCCGCGCGCGCCGACCGTTCGCAGCGCGGCACGGCGCTCGCCTGAGACCTGAAATGAGCACCGCGGCACGCCGCGCGCTCAAGGTGCGCGTTCTCGATGCGCGTATCGGCGGCGAGTTTCCGCTGCCCGCCTATGCGACCGATGGCTCGGCGGGCCTCGATCTGCGCGCCTGTACCGACGGGCCGCTCACTCTCGCTCCGGGCCGGGCCGAGCTCATTCCGACGGGACTCGCGATCCACCTGGGAGACCGGTCGCTGGCGGCCGTGATCCTGCCGCGCTCGGGTCTCGGGCACCGCCACGGCATCGTGCTCGGCAATCTCGTCGGGCTCATCGACTCCGACTACCAGGGGCAGCTCATGGTGTCGTGCTGGAATCGCGGGCCGGAGCCCTACACCGTTACCCCCGGCGAGCGCATCGCGCAGCTCGTGGTTGTGCCGGTGGTGCAGGTGGAGCTCGAGGTGGTGCCGGACTTCGTGTCCTCGGCGCGCGGTGAGGGCGGCTTCGGGCACTCGGGCCGCGGCTGACCGGCGCGCTTGCTGCGCCGCGCAGCGAGCGAGCAGCGTCAATCGTTCGAGTGCAGCGTATGCAGCTCGCGGTAGCGCTCGATATCGGCCTGGAACTGGGCGCGCAGGTTCGCCTCTTCTTCACTCTTGCTGGCGAGCGCGGCGGCCTGCGTGCGCATCTCACTCAGCGTGCGCACCAGGTCTTCGGCCAGGTCATCAGGCATGGGGCGGGCCCCGGTGTTGGCGCTGTAGGGGCGGTAATTCATGGCGCGCGTCTGCAGCGCGCCGAGGCGGGCCCGCAAGCTCTCGGTGTACTGCTGCCCGGCGACGCGCTGCGTCTTCAGCTGCTCGAGCCGTGCATCGCGCAGTCCCTCGATGTCCTTTACCGAGGTGTAAGTGGTGACCAGAAAAGTGTCATGCTGCTTCTGCTTGATGATCGCAGCGCGGGCGCGCGCCTCGGTCGCGAGCTGATCGGGGCTCTTCTCCCCGTCGACATGCCCCACCGGGACCCCCTGCGGGTTCATGATCTCGCGGTCCTTGCCGGCGTATTCGGGCGGGATCTGATCGCCGTAGTGAACGACGCCCTGGTTATCGACCCAGCGGTAGGTCGTCTTGCCGGAGCCCGGGCTGGGGGCGGCGAAGGCAGCGCTCGCAGCCAGCGCCGCCACCGCAAGCAGCAGCGAACAGGGGCGCACATGCGCTGCGGAGAGCAACATTGCGCTATCTTCGGCTGCGCCCCGGGCGCTGGCAAGTCTCAGCGCGGGCCGTAGCGCGAGCGATAGGCACGCAGCTGCGCGAGCTGCGCGGCAGATATGCGCGGCGCGCCGCTCGGCGCGGTGAGCGCCTCGATGAGGTCGGAGAGTGTGACGATGCTCACACATTTCAGACCCTCGTCGCGCTCGAGCTCCTGTACTGCGCTCAGGTCTCCCTGGCCGCGCTCCTCGCGATCGAGCGCGAGCGCCACTGCGACCGGCTCCGCGCCCGCTCGCCGGATCAGCTCGAGCGACTCGCGCACCGCCGTGCCCGCGGTGATCACGTCATCGACGATCAGCACGCGCCCCTTAAGCGGCGCGCCCACCACCAGCCCGCCCTCGCCGTGCTCCTTGGCCTCCTTGCGGTTGTAGGCATAGGGGACGGTCAGGCCGTAGTGCGCCGCGAAGCCGATCGCCGCGGCGGTGGCGAGCGGGATGCCCTTGTAGGCGGGGCCGAAGATCATGTCGAACCCGAGGCCGGAGCGGACGATGGCAGCCGCATAGCAGCGTCCGAGCGTCGCCGCCGCCTCGCCGTCGCTGAAGAGGCCGGCGTTGAAGAAATAGGGGCTGTCGCGCCCGGACTTGAGCCGGAACTGTCCGAAGCGCAGCGCCTCGCGCTCGAGCGCGAGCTCGATGAACGTGAGCTGGTATTCGTGCATGTCTTATCATTGTTCGGCTTGCGAGTTATCACCGTCAATGTGTGCGGTATCCGCTCGGCGGCCGCCAAGGGGCTGTTCCGCTGGCTGCGGCGGCAGCGGGCGGATTTCATCTGCCTGCAGGAGACGCGCTGCCAGGAGGACCAGCTCGCCGGGCACGACGTGAGGCTGCCGGGCTACCGGGGCTTCTTCTGTGAGGCCGAGCGCAAGGGCTACGCGGGGGTGGCACTCTATACCCGCCACCCGGTGGACCGGGTCATCCAGGGCTTCGGCGTCGCGGAGTTCGACCGGGAGGGGCGTTACCTTGAGGCGCGCGTCGGCGCGCTGTCGGTCGTGTCGCTCTATCTGCCGTCGGGCTCCGCGGGACCCGAGCGCCAGGCCTCCAAGTACCGCTTCCTCGAGGCCTTCACGCCGCACCTCGCGCGCATGCGCCGCGGGGGGCGCCGCTGCATCCTCTGCGGCGACTGGAACATCGCCCACCGCGCCATCGATCTTCGGAACTGGAAGTCGAACCAGAAGAATTCCGGCTTCCTGCCCGAGGAGCGCGCCTGGATGGATCATCTCTTCGGGCCCGCCGGGTACGTGGACGCCTTCCGCGAGGTACGCCCCGGTCCCAACCACTACACCTGGTGGTCGAACCGCGGGCGGGCACGCGCCAACAACGTCGGCTGGCGCATCGACTATCAGGTGGTGAGCGGCAGCCTCGGCGGCCGGGCACGGCGTGCCTCCATATACAAGGAGAGGCGCTTCTCGGATCACGCCCCGCTCACCATGGACTACGATCTGTGAGCGCCACGCCCGCGGCGCCGGCAGCGCGCCTCAAAGACCTGCTGGCGAGCCGCAAGATGCTGGCGATCCTGGTCCTGGCGGGGGCGTCGGGGTACCCCAACCAGCTCACCGAGAGCGCATTGCAGGCGTGGCTCAAGGACGCGGGCCTCAGCAATACCGCGATCGGCGCGATGACCTACGTGGCGCTGCCGTACCTCCTCAAGCCTCTGTGGGCGCCGCTCATCGATCGTTACCCGTTGCCTTTCCTCGGCCGGCGCCGTGGATGGATACTGGCGATGCAGCTGGCCATAGCCGCGACCCTCGCGCTGCTCGCCTTGCAGAGCCCGGCTGTCTCTCTCACCGGCGTGATCGCCTGTGCCGCGGTGATCGTGTTCTTCTCGGCGACCCAGGACATCGCGATCGACGCCTACCGGACCGACGTGTCCCTGCCGAGCGAGCGGGGGCTGGCTGCAGCCGCAGCCAACCTCGGCTACCGTACCGTCTCGTACGCCGCGCTTGCCGTCGGATTGATCGTCGCCGATCACTTCGGCTGGCGGCCAGCTTTTCTGGTTCTCGCCGTCGGCATGCTGTTGTTCTGCCTCGGGACGGTGGGCGCGCCGAGCACCCAGAATCGCTACCAGCCGCGCTCGCTGCGCGAGTCAGTGATCGCACCGCTGCGGGAGCTGCTGGGCACGCCGAGCGCGCTCACCTTCATCGTCGTGGTACTGCTGTTCAAGATCGGCGATGCCTTCGCCAACAAGCTGTTTACCCCCTTCATGATGGACGTCGGGTTCTCGAAGACCGACCTCGGCGTCATCATCAAGCCGCTGTTCACCGCGGGCTCGCTCGTCGGCTCGGTTCTCGGCGGCCTGCTGATGGTGCGCCTGGGATTGCTGCGCTCGATGCTCGGTTTCGGCGTGCTGCAGGCCTTGAGTAACCTGCTCTACTGTCTGCTCGCAGCGGCGGGCAAGAGCTACCCGCTCATGGTGACCGCGGTGTTTGTCGAGCACGTAGCCGCGGCCCTGGGCAACATTGCCCTGGTAGCCCTGATCATGGCGCTGTGCGACGTGCGTTACAGCGCCTTTCAGTACGCGCTGCTCTCTGCCATCGCGCTCCTGCCGCGCTACAGCCTCGGGTATCCGGCCGGCTGGGTCGCCGACCACGCCGGCTGGTTTATCTACTACGTTACGAGCTTCGCGATCGCGCTGCCCGGGCTTGCGATGGTGTGGCTGACGCGCACGAAGATCGCGGCCCTCGATGAGTCGCGCGCGCGAGAGGTGCAGTGAGCGATCAGGCTCCCGGGTTGAGTGTGACGGTGTTCGACGTGGAGCGCGTCGTTTGCCGGGCGAGCGAGCTCGAGCTGCACGGAGTGCACGGCTTCACCATCGGCGCGGGCGACTGGCCGCTCAGGGGACTCGTCGTGCGTGCGGGAGCCCAGCTGCGCGGCTACGTGAACCGCTGCCCGCACGCCGGCCATCCGCTGAATCTCCTGCCCGACCGGTTCCTGACGCCGGACGGCACGCTGCTGTTGTGCTCCTCGCACGGCGCGCTGTTCGAGAAGCTCACGGGTTACTGCGTGGCGGGACCCTGCGCGGGCCGCACGCTCACGCCGCTGCCGCTCGAGGTGCGCGACGGCTTTGTGATGCTGGCGGACGGGGTGGATACGGCGGCGCTGGCAGAGGAGGCCAATCGCTGAGGTGTCAGCGCCTCACTCGAACAGATCGATCCCGTCGAGCGCGCTCATGCGCAGATCCTGATCCTCAGCGGGGTCCGAGCCGCGCGCCCCCTCATCGGGCGCCTCGACGTCCACTGACCCGCTCCAGTCCTCAGGCGCCTGGGCCGCTTCCAGGCCGCCATCGTCCCACTGGGCTTCCCAGTCCTCGACATCCATCTCCTCGACGGTGCCGTCGAAGTACTGAATCTCGATGGTGCCGTCGTCGTCATCGACGGCGACCACTTCAAACTGCTGGCCGCCGTTCAGGCGATACCAGTCACCGATGCCAGGGTGAGGGGCCGTCATCGTCGCAACCTCCCGGGACCCAAGCGCCGCAGCTGTTATGCTGAGAACATCGGGGGCCCTGGCGAACACTGGGGTGTCCGACGCGATTCATGTTGCGCCTCGCCCATGACGCTTTCAAGACTTAAATGAGTCGCGCGCACGTGCGCGAGTTCTCATTTGTAGCGCACAGCATCAATGTTCGAGCAGTCGCTGAAATTCTTCGTGGTCTTCTTCGTGGTGATCGACCCGGTGTCGCTGATCCCGCTGTTCACGGGACTCACGACCGGGGCCAGCACCGAGTACAAGCGTCGCATGGCGCTCAAGGCCGTGACGATCTCGGCGACGATTCTCCTGCTGTTTGCTCTCGGGGGCGCGGCGTTTCTGCAACTCATGGGCATCAGCCTCGAGGCGTTTCGCATTTTCGGCGGCTTGCTGTTGTTTCTGCTGGCGCTGGAGATGGTGTTCGCGCGTGAGTCGGGCACCCGGACCTCGAGCGATGAGGCCGCCGAGAGCCGCCGTCGCGCCGATATATCAGTGTTCCCGCTGGCATTCCCCTTCATAGCGGGGCCGGGTGCGCTCGCCACCATCCTGCTGTGGTTCGGGCGCATCCATCTTCCCGCCCAGGCGGGTCTGTTCGCGGCATTCATTGCCGCGGCCGCGCTCGTGCTGGCGATCGTCGTCGCGCTGCTGTGGGTGGCCGAGCCCCTCATGCGGGTGATCGGCGTCACCGGCGCGAACGTCGCGAGCCGGATCCTCGGCGTGATCCTCGGGGCGCTCGCGGTGCAGTTCGTGCTCGACGGTTTGCGCCAGGCATTCGCTGCCGGCTGAGGCGGTGCGCTCAGGAGCGGCGGGCGAAGGCGAGGTCCCACACCTCGTGCCCGAGGCGCGTGCCGCGCAGCTCGAAACGGGTAGGTGTCCGCTCGGCGGGACGCGGCACGAAGCCGCCGTCCACCGCGAGATTGCGCAGCCCGGGCGCCGCGCCGAGGTGCGCGAGCATCTCGAGCGCGTACGGCTGCCAGTCGGTCGCGAGCCGCAGCACGCCGCCCGCGGCGAGCGCGCGCTCGGCGAGGGCGATGAAGGCCGGCTGAATGAGCCGCCGCTTGTGATGGCGTTTCTTCGGCCAGGGGTCGGGAAAGAGGATCAGGACTTCCGCAAGACTCCCCGGCGCGATCTGCCGCTCGAGCACCTCGACCGCATCGTGGCACACGACGCGCACGTTGGTGAGCGCCTCCTGCTCGAGCGCCAGCAACAGGCGGCCGACGCCGGGACGATGCACCTCGACACCGAGGTAATGGCGCTGCGGGTGGGCGCGCGCGAGCGCCACGAGGTTCGCGCCGTTGCCGAAGCCGATCTCGAGCGTGCAGGGCGCCTCGCGTCCGAACAGCGCCGTGAGCGCGAGCGGCTCCTCCCGGTAGTCGAGCCCGTACTGCGGCCACAGCGTCTCGAGCGCGCGCTGCTGCGCCGCAGTGATGCGCCCGGCACGCGTGACGAACGAGCGGATCGAGCGCGGATGTGCGGTGTCGGGCATGGCGGCGATCTTACCGAGGCGAAGCGAGGCTTACCGCGCGATGAGGCGCTGGGGCGTCGGGGCGGCGGCCGTGGTATAAGCCCGCGCGGCTTTACCCAAACGCCTGGCAGGCAAAAAAGCGGGGAGGATGAGATGTTGAGGAGCGCAGTGTTGGGCCTCCTGGCCCTGGTCGGAACGTGGGGCGCCGCGACGGCGCAGGACGCCAAAGCCGGGGCCGACAAGGGGGGCGGCAAGGCGGCCGAGTCGCAGGGTGAGCCGGCGAGCGATGCGGCGACGCTGATGCGCCTCTGCCACATCGACGTCAAGGGGGATCTCAAGGACGAGTGGAAGCGGCTCCCGGTCGCGCAGAGCTCGGTCACCGAGCATCACTTCGCTGCCGGGGCCAGGTCCTTGGACTACACCGCCACTGCCGGCACCCTCATCGTTCGCGACGACGAGGACAGGCCCATCGCGAGCATGGGCTACGTGGCCTACACCAGGAAGGGCGGCAAGGAGGGCGAGCTGCGACCGGTCACCTTCGCGTTCAACGGCGGGCCCGGCTCCTCGTCGCTCTGGCTGCACATGGGAGTGCTCGGACCGAAGCGCGTCGTGGTCTCCGATCCCACGCCGACGCCGAGCGCGCCCTACCGCACGGTCGAAAACCAGTACGGTCTCATCGACAAGAGCGATCTCGTCATGATTGATCCGGTGGGCACGGGGCTCAGCCACGCGGTCTGTAACCACAAGGACGATGAGTTCTTCGGCGTCGACCCGGACATCGACTCCATCAGCCGCTTCATCGCCCAGTACGTGAGCGACAACAACCGCTGGACCTCGCCGAAGTATCTGCTCGGGGAGAGCTACGGCACGACGCGCGGGGCCGCGATTGTCAACTACCTGCGCACGCGCCGCTCGCTCGAGTTCAACGGCCTGATTCTGGTGTCGGTCGCGACCGACATCGAGGCGATCTTCGCCGAGCTTCCCGGTAACGACCGCCCCTACTCGGTGTACCTGCCGGGCTATGCCGCCGTGGCCTGGTACCAAAAGGCCCTGCCGCACCAGCCGTCCGCGCTCGAGCCCTTGCTCACGGAGGTACGCGCTTATGCCGCGGGCCCGTACGCCGCCGCGCTGCTCAAGGGGGATGGCCTGAGCGATGCCGAGCGCGATGCGGTCGCGGCGCAGCTGCACGAGTACACCGGCCTCTCGACCGAGTACCTCAAGTTCGCAAACCTGCGGGTCTCGGAGATCATGTTCGCCCACGAGCTGCTGAAGAACGAGCGCAAGACCATCGGCCGGCTCGACGGCCGATTCGTCGGACCCACGCAGGATCCGCTCGCCAAGGAGGCGGATTACGATCCGCAGTCAGCCGCCATCGGCGCGGCCTTCAGCGCGGCGTTCCTCGATTACTACCATGGCGAGCTCAAGTTCGGGCAGGGCAAGACCTACTACACCACCAATTTCGGCATCGGCGAGAAATGGAAATTCACGCACAAGACTGATAACGGCGAGCAGCCGATCGTTAACTCGGGAGTCGACCTGGCTCAGGCCCTGGTGCAGGACCAGAGCCTCAGGGTACTGGTGCTGAACGGCTACTACGATCTCGCCACGCCGTTCTCGGCGACCGAGTACATGATGGCCCACCTCGGCGTGCCGGCGTCGGCGAGCGCACGCATCTCGATGAAGTACTACGAAGCCGGCCACATGATGTACGTGAACCCGGCCTCGATCGCCAGGATGAAGAAGGACCTCGACGACTTCATCGACTCGACCGACCGTTTGTGACCGGCAGCACCATCTGGGCCCTGAGGCCCGGATGGTTGTCGAGGAGCTCCAGCACGCCGCCGTGGAGCTTGGCCACGGCATCGACGATCGAGAGACCGAGGCCGACGCCCGGCGTGCCGCGGCTGGTGTCGCCGCGAAAGAAGCGCCCGGTGACTTTGGGCTTGTCGGCCGCGGAGATGCCGGGCCCGTTGTCGGCCACCTCGATCGCGATCGAGCCGTCGGCGCGCTTGTCGACTCGTACCTGGATGGCGCCGCGCTCCGGCACGCACTTGAGCGAGTTGTCGATGAGGTTGCTCACGGCCTGCGCGAGCAGCACCGGATCGCCCGCGACCGGCGCGAAGCCTGCCGACTGGAACGAGAAGGCGACACCCTTCTGCTCGGCGGCGGGCTCGTAGAACTCGACCACCTCGGCCGCGACGCGCGCCGCATCCACCTGCACGAAGCCGGAGCGGCGCGCCCCGGTATCGAGCTCCGCGAGGCGCAGCAGGGCGGCGAAGATGCGCATCACGCGGTCGACGTCGGCGACCGCCGCCTCGACCTCGGCAAAAGTCGCGCTGGGGTCGGGACGCGTGAGTGTGAGCTCCTCGAGGCGCGAGCGCAGCTCCGCCAGCGGGGTGCGCAGGTCGTGCGCGATGGAGTTGGAGACGTCGCTGATGCCGTGAATCAGCCGCTCGATGTGATCGAGCATGCCGTTGATGGTCTGCGACAGGGTGTCGAGCTCATCGCCCGAGCCCGAGGCGGGCAGCCGCTGGCGCAGGTCGCCCGCCATGATGGCCGACACCGTGGTGCGCATGCCCTGCACGCGCGCCAGCAGCTGGCGGCGGATGAGGATCGAGCCCGCGACGCCCACCACGAAGAGGAAGGTGATCGCGGCCGTGAGACCAAAGGCGAATTGCCGCTCGAGCGGCAGGTAGAAGCCGAGGTCGCGGCCGACCAGCAGGTGGTAGCCATCCGGCAAAGTGGTGCGCAGCAGCAGGGTATGCACCGGCTGACCGGCGAGCCGGTCCACCATCAGCGCATGCATGTCCGCGCCGTCGGGGATGTCGCGCGGCCAGGCGGCGAGGTTGCCGGCGAGCGGCCGGTAGGCCGCGTCGGTGAGCAGCAGTGTGCGCTCGCCCACGATCTGCAACCGCAGGCGCGTCTCGATGTGCGCCGTGAGTCCCTGGGGCCCCTCGCGCGCGAACACGTCCGCGAGGTGCTGGGCATCGGCGTGCAGGATCTCCTCGCGCCCGGAGAAGATGCTCACGTTCCATGCGTACCAGAGCAGCACGGCGAAAGCGACCAGGGCGGCCAGCCCGAGCAGCAGGTAGCCGAGCGCCCAGGTGACGGGCGAGGAGCGCAGCAGCCTACTCATGGTCGGTGAGCATGTAGCCGGCGTTGCGCACCGTGCGCACCAGCGGCCGCTCCGAGTCGAGCTCGATCTTCTGCCGCAGCTTGGAGATGTGCACGTCGACCACGTTGGTCTGCGGATCGAAGTTATATTCCCACACCGCTTCCAGCAGCATGGTGCGTGTCACCACCTGATCGGCGTGGCGCATCAGGTACTCGAGCAGCTTGAACTCACGTGGCTGCAGCGTGACGGCGCGGGTGCCACGGGTCACGCGCCGCGACAAGAGGTCCATGCGCAGGTCGCCGACCTGCAGCACACGCTCGGCGTCGCTCCCGGAGCTGCGCCGCCCGAGCGCATCGACGCGCGCCAGCAGCTCACCGAAGGAGAACGGCTTGGTGAGGTAGTCATCGCCGCCACTGCGCAATCCCTTGATGCGCTCATCGACCGCATCGAGCGCCGAGAGGATCAGGATCGGGGTGCGGTTGCCGGCCTTGCGCAGCGCCTCGATGATACCGAGCCCGTCGATGTTGCCGGGGAGCATCCGGTCCATGACGATGACGTCATGCGGCTCGCTGGCCGCGAGAAACAGACCGTCCCGGCCGTTGCCTGCGTGCTCGACGGTGTGGCCCGCCTCGCGCAACCCCTTGGTGACGAAAAGCGCCACCCGCTCGTTGTCCTCGACCAGCAGAATCTTCATGACGTTACCCCGCGCGCGCCGGGCGCCGTGACGGCGCCGGCGACGTCGCGGTGCGGGTGCCTGCGCGCCCAGCGTACCGAGAGGCGATCGAGGTACAGATAGACCACGGGTGTGGTGAACAGCGTCAGCATCTGGCTTAAGACCAGGCCGCCGACCATTGTATAGCCGAGCGGCTGGCGCAGCTCCGAGCCGGTACCGCGGCCGAGCATGAGCGGCAGCGCGCCGAGAATCGCCGCCATGGTGGTCATCATGATGGGACGGAAGCGCAGCAGGCACGCCTTGCGGATCGCGGCCTCGGGCGCAAGGTGCTCGTTGCGCTCGGCGTGCAGCGCGAAGTCGACCATCATGATGCCGTTCTTCTTGACGATGCCGATCAGGAGAATGATGCCGACGATACCGACGATCGACAGGTCGAAGTGGAAGATCATCAGCATGAGGAGGGCGCCGACGCCTGCTGAGGGCAGTGTCGACAGGATCGTGAGCGGGTGGATGTAGCTCTCATAGAGCACGCCCAGAATGATGTACACGACGACGAGTGCCGCCAGGATCAGCAGCGGCACGCTACTCAAGGAGTCCTTCAAGGCCTGGGCCGTGCCCTGGAAAGTGCCGAGGATCGCCGCCGGCATGTGGATCGTCGCGGCGGTCTTCTCGATTGCGGTCACCGCATCGCCGAGCGCCATTCCGGGGGCGAGGTTGAAGGACAGCGTCACCGCCGGGAACTGCCCCTGGTGATTCACCGACAGGTAGCTCGTGTGCCCGGTGTCGTAGTGAGTGAAGGTCGAGAGCGGCACCTGCTGCCCGGTCACCGGTGACTTGACGTAGATCTTGCGCAGCGTATCGGGGTCGCCGAGCAGCGCCGGCGCGACCTCGAGCACCACGTGGTAGCTCGCGAGCTGCGTGAAGTACTGCGTGACCTGGCGCTGGCCGAAGGCATCGTAGAGCGTGTTGTCGATGAGCGCGGGCTGAATGCCGAAACGCGCCGCCTGGTCGCGGTCGATGACGAGCGCGAGCTTGGTGCTGCTCGATTGCTGGTCGGAGGCCACGTCGCGCAGCTGCGCGAGCTTCTTGAGCTCGGCGAGCAGCCGCGGCGCCCAGACGTTGAGCTCCTCCAGGTTCGGGTCCTGCAGCGTGTACTGATACTGGGTGCGCGTCAGGCGTCCGCCGACGTTCAGGTCCTGCTGGGCCTGCAGGAACAGCGTGCCGTCGGGAACCGCGGCGATCTGCCGGCGCAGCCGCTCGATGATCTGATCCGCAGTCGCATCCCGCTCGTCGCGCGGCTTCAAGCCGAGGATGACGAAGCCGTTGTTGAGCGGGCGGCCGCCGCCGACGAAGGCGGCGTAGCTCGCGACTCCGGGATCCTTCGCGACGATGCCGGCGAGATTGTGTTGCAGACGCAGCATCTGGTTGAAGGACACATCCTGCGGGGCATCCGTGAGGCCGGCGATGATCCCCGTGTCCTGCTGCGGGAAGAAGCCCCGGGGCGCAACGACATAGAGCGTCACCGCGACGCCCACGGTGATGAGGAAGCTGATGAGAGTCGCGCGCTGGTGGCGCAGCACGAAGTCGAGGCCGCGGGTGTAATGGTCGAGCAGCCATTGGAAGCCGCGCTCGAGCCTCATGTAGAGGCGGCCGTGCCGGGCCTGGCGCTCATCGCGCAGGAACAGGGCGCCCATCATCGGGGAGAGCGTGAGCGCCACCACCGCGGAGACTGCGATGGTCATGGTCACGGTGACGGCGAACTCGCGGAACAGCCGCCCGATGATGCCGCTCATCAGCAGCAGCGGAATGAACACCGCCACCAGCGAGATGCTGATCGAGAGGATGGTGAAGCCGATCTCGCCGGAGCCCTTGATGGCGGCCTCATAGGGGGTGAGGCCCTCCTCGATGTGGCGGTAGATGTTCTCGAGCATCACGATCGCATCGTCCACCACGAAGCCCACGGCGATGGTGAGCGCCATCAGCGACAGGTTGTCGAGGCTATAACCGACCAGGTACATCAGCGCCGCCGTGCCGAACAGCGCGAGCGGCACGGTGACGCCGGGGATGGCGGTGGCCCAGAAGCTTCGCAGGAACAGGAAGATCACCGTCACGACGAGAATGATGGCGATCAGGAGCGAGAGCTCCACGTCGCGCACCGAGGCCTGGATGGTGACGGTGCGATCGATGATCTGCTCGACTTTGAGCGACGGGGGCACCGAGGTCAGTGCGTGCGGCAGCGCCGCCTTGACGCGGCGCGCCGCCTCGATGACGTTGGTCCCGGGCTGCTTGTAGATGAGCAGCAGGATCCCGGTCTTGCCGTTCTGAAAGCCGCGCACCTGGGTGTTCTCGGGACCGTCGACCGCGATGCCGACGTCGCGGATGCGGATCGGCGCCCCGTTGTGATAGGCGAGGATGACGTCGTTCCAGGGCGCGGCCTTAAGCAGTTGGTCGTTGTCGTAGATCGTGAAGTTCTTCTCGGGTCCCGTGATCGCGCCCTGCGGGGCGTCGACGCTGGCGGTGGTGATGAGGTTCGCGACGTCCTCGAGCTGCAGTCCCACGGCCGCGAGCTTGACCGGGTCGATCTGCACGCGCACCGCGGGCTTTTGCTGGCCGCCGACCGTCACCTGTGCGATGCCCGGCAGTTGCGAGAGCTGCTGCGCGATCACGGTCTCCGCATAGTCGTCGACGGTGGTGACCGGCAGCACGTCGGAGTGCACCGCGAGGATCAGGATCGGCGAATCGGCCGGGTTCACCTTCTTCTGGTTGGGCGGTGCCGGCAGATTCTTCGGCAGCTGGCCGCCGGCGGCGTCGATTGCCGTCTGCACGTCCTGTGCGGCGCCGTCGATGTTGCGGTCGAGGTTGAACTGCAGCGTGATCTGCGAGGTACCGAGCACGCTGGTCGAGGTCATCTGCGCGACGCCCGGAATCTGTGCGAACTGCGTCTCGAGCGGTTGTGCCACCGAAGAGGCCATGATCTCCGGGCTCGCCCCGGGTAGCTGCGCGCTCACCAGGATGGTCGGAAAGTCGACCTGCGGGAGCGGCGCCACCGGCAGGAGCGGAAAGGCCGCGAGTCCCACCAGCAGCAGACCCGCCATCAGGAGCGTCGTCGCGACCGGACGCTCGATGAAGGGCCGCGAGATGTTCACGGCGCGGGTTCCGCCGCCGCGCCCCTGTTGCCGCCCGCAAGCGGCGGGCGCCCACCGGTAGCGGCGTTTGCCGGTGCATTGGCGCGGATGCGGGCGCCCGGCTGCAGTCGGTAGTGGTTGCTCGTCACCACCCGGTCACCTGCCTGCAAGCCTTTTTCGATGACGACCACGCCGGCGACCGGCTCGCCCGCCGTGACCGGCGCCACGGCCACCGTGGAGTCCGGCTGCACCAGGTAGGCAAACAGCCCGTCGGGGCCGCGCTCGAGCGCGGCCGCGGGGATCGTGAGCACCTGGTGGCGGGTCTCGGCGAGAAGGCGCACGTTGACGAACTCGCCGGGCCAGAGCCGCCGCTCCCTGTTGGGCAGCGTCGCCTTGACGCGGATCGTGCCGGTAGTCTGGTCGATCTGGTTGTCGATGAGGGCGACGGTGCCGCGGTCGAGCTCCTCGCGGCCATCGCGCGACAGCGCCACGGCCGCCACCGATCCGCGCGCCAGCGCGCTACTCAGCTGTATGAAGTCCTCCTCGGGCAGGCTCGAGATCACCGAGATGGGCTCGAGCTGCGTCACCACCACGATCCCCGCGGTGTCGGTGGCGTGGACGTTGTTGCCGGGGTCGACGAGGCGAATGCCCGTGCGTCCGTCGATGGGCGAGGTGATGGTGGTGTAGTCGAGCTGGGTGCGTGCGTTGTCGATGGAAGCCTCGTCGCCCTTCACCTGCGCGGTGAGCTGCGCGATGAGCGCCTTCTGGGTGTCGACGGTCTGCTTGCTGGCGAGGTCCTCGGGGGCGAGCTGCTCGTAGCGCTCCATGTCGAGGCGCGCGTTCGCGAGCAATGCCTTGTCCTTGTCGCGCATCGCGACGGCGACGCCGAGCGCCGCCTGATAGGGCCGCGGGTCGATCTGTGCGAGCAGGGCACCTCTCTTCACGTCCTGCCCCTCGCGGAACGCGACCCGCTCGATCTGGCCGTCGACGCGCGCGGTGACCGTGACGGTGTAGAAGGCCTGCACCGTGCCGAGGCCCTCGAGGTAGACCGGCACATCGGCGGGCGAGGCGGTGACGACGTCGACCGCGATCGCGGGCGCAGACTTCGGTGGCGCGGCGGGCCTGTGCAGCAGCCACCAGGCGCCGAGCAACACGACGAGCAACGCCGCGCCGGCGGCGGCGAGCTCCCGCGGCGACTCGCGCGAGGGGAGTCGCGGCTTCACAGCCGCTCGTCCTGCTGCCGCCAGCCGCCGCCGAGCGCCTGATAGAGCGAGACCAGCGACTGGAGGCGCGCATATTTCGCCTGCGCCAGGGCATCCTCGGCCGTGAACAGCGTGGTCTCCGTGTTGAGAAGAGTCAGCACGTTGATGGTGCCGGCGCGCATCTGTGCCTGGGCGAATCGATAGGCGCGCCGGGCGTGCTCGGTGGCCTCCAGCTGACGGCTCACCTGCTCGGTCGTCTGCTGCACCGCGATGAGGGCATCCTCGACGTTGGCGAGCGCCGAGATCACCGCCTTGTGATAGTTGGCGAGCAGCTCCTGGTACTGCGCCTTGGCGAGCGCATAACCGCCGAGCAGCGCACCCCCCTGGAAAACCGGCTGCGCGAGTCCGGCACCGAGCGACCAAATGCGGCTCGACGGCGTGAGGAGCGTCGCGAGCGCGGAGCTCTCGTAGCCGCCGTCGGCGGTCAGGTTGATGCTGGGAAAGATCGCGGCGCGCGCCGCGGCGATATCGGCGTTGGCGGCGATCAGCTGCGCCTCCGCGGCGGCAACGTCCGGGCGGCGTGTGAGCAGCTCCGACGGCACCCCTGGCTGCACTGCGGGCTGGCGCAGCGAGTCGAGTCCGCCGTTCGACACGTCGACGGCTTCGGGCGTCGAGCCGGTCAGGATCGCGAGCGCGTCGAGGCTCTGCCTCAGCTGCTCGCGCAGCGGCGGAATCGCGGCGTTCACCGTGGCGACCACCGTCTGCTGCTGCGCGACATCGAGCGCGGTAGCGACGCCGGCCCGCTGCTCGAGCTCCAGGCCATGCAGCACGCGGGTGGCGTTGGCGAGATTCGAGTCGGCTATGCCGAGCCGGTCGCGGAGCTCGAGCGCCTGAAAGTAGGTGGTGGCGACCCCCGCCATCACCGTGAGCTCGACCGTGGTGCGGTCGTAGCGGCTCGCGTGGGCGGAAGCGGTCGCCGCGGCGTAGAGCGCGCGGTTCCTGCCGAAGAAATCCAGCTGGTAGCTGGCGGCGAGCAAGGGGTTGAAGTCGTTGCCGGTCGCGTAGGAGCCGCCGGGGCGCGCGGCTGCGCGTGCGCGCGTCGCCTGCGCGCTGACGGCGAGCGCCGGGAAGAGCGGCGCACCGGCGATGCGCCGCTCGGCGTCGGCCTGCTGCACTCGCGCGATCGCCGCCCGCAGGTCGTCGTTGGCGCGCTGCGCTTCGGCAATGAAGGCGTCGAGATCGGTGCTGCCGAACCCGCGCCACCAGTCGGTCGACGGCCATTCGGGCGCTTGCGGGTCGCCCGCCGTCACCCAGTGATCGGGGGTGGCAAGGTCGGGCTTGTGGTAGCGGGGCCCGAGGCTGCAGGCCGTCGCGAGGAGCGCGCTGCACCCGAGGAGCCCGGCGGGCAGACACCAGCGAGCGATCCGCCCGCCGCGGATCCTTCCCCGGAGAGGGAGCGACGGACCCATAATCCGACCTTAGTCCCGGCGAGGTTCTCCCGCGGTGGGCGAATGATTAAAGTCGGTTAATCTCTCGAACGGGGGATGGTGGCCCGCGGCCCGGCGCGCGTTAGATCGCGGTTCGCGGGGGGAGGAGTTCCCATGTCGATCAAGCTGACCGTGAATGGTGAGAGCCGCGAGCTCGACGTCGATCCGGACATGCCGCTCCTGTGGGCGATCCGCGATCACCTGGAGCTGAGCGGCACCAAGTTCGGCTGCGGCATGGCGCTGTGCGGCGCCTGCACGGTGCACATCGACGGTCAGCCGACGCGCTCATGCGTCACCCCGGTATCGGCCGTCGCCGGCAAGAGCGTCACCACCATCGAGGGCCTCGCGACGCCCGCCGGCCAGGCGGTGCAGAAGGCCTGGATCGCGCTCGACGTGCCGCAGTGCGGCTACTGCCAGAGCGGGCAGATCATGTCGGCCGCGGCGCTGCTCGGCGCAAATCCGCAACCGAGCGATGCGGATATCGACGCCGCCATGTCGGGCAACATCTGCCGCTGCGGCACCTACGTGCGCATCCGTGCCGCCATTCACGAGGCCGCTGCGGCGCTCGGCGCGCCGAAGCCCGCGGGGAGCTGAAGCCATGTACGTGCGCTACCTCGAAGAAGCCAGCCGGGTTTCAGGGTCGGGTCATCGATCGGAGCCGACGCGTGGCGCGGCACTGACGCGCCGCCAGTTCCTCGAGCTCACGACGCTCGCGGGCTCGGGTCTCACGCTCGGCGTCCTGCTGCCAGGCTGCGGCTCAGCCGGGCCGGGCGGCGGCACGGCTGCCGGGCCCGCGGCACCGCTCGAGATGCCCTTCCTGCGGATCGCACCCGACAACACGGTCACCGTGATCGCCAAGCATCTCGAGGCCGGGCAGGGCGTGTGGACCGGGCTCCCTGCCATCGTGGCCGAGGAGCTCGACGCCTCCTGGCAGCAGATGCGGGTCGAGAGCGCGCCCGCCAAGGCGCCGCTCTACCAGAACAACGCCTTCGTGCCGCTCGGGGTGCATGCGCAGTTCACCGGCGGCTCGACAGCGATCGCCAACTCCTGGCAGCAGCTGCGCACGGCGGGCGCCACCGCGCGCGCCATGCTGGTAGCCGCCGCCGCGCAGCAGTGGGGCGTGCCCACGGCCGAGGTGACGGTAAGCGAGGGAGTGGTGGCGCACGCGCCTTCCGGCCGCAAGGCCAGCCTCGGCGAGCTCGCCGGCAGCGCCGCCCAGCAGCCGGTTCCCGCGAACGTTACCCTCAAGGAACCCGGGAGCTTCAGGATCATCGGGCGCGAGAAGCTGCCGCGGCTCGACGCGCGCGCCAAGTCGACGGGCACTCAACAGTACGCGATCGACGTGCGCCTGCCGGGCATGATGACCGCAGTGATCGCGCGGCCGCCACGCTTCGGCGGCAAGGTGAAATCCTTTGACGCCGCGAAGGCGAAGGCAGTCGCCGGCGTCGTCGACGTCGTCGAGATTCCGCGCGGCGTCGCGGTGGTGGCACGCGACATGTGGTCGGCGAAGAAGGGACGCGAGGCGCTGTCCGTCGATTGGGACGAGTCGGGCGCGGAAAAACGCGGCACGACACAGCTCATGAAGGAATACCGCGCACTGGCGCGCGGCAAGCAGGCGCTCACGGTAGCGCAGGCCGGCGATGCTGACGGTGCTCTGACTCACGCCGTGCATCGCGTGAGCGGAGAGTTCGAATTTCCTTACCTCGCGCACGCCCCGATGGAGCCGCTCACCGCCGTGTGCAGCCTGGGCCCCGACAAATGCGAGATCTGGGCGGGATGTCAGATGCAGACGCCCGACCAGGCGGCCGCCGCCGCCATCACCGGCTTGAAGCCCGAGCAGGTCTTCATCTATACGCTCGCCGCCGGCGGCACCTTTGGCCGCCGCGCGACGCCTGACTCCGACTTCGTCTCGGAAGTCACCTCGATCGCCAAAGCGACGGGCGGCAAGTATCCGGTGCGCCTCATCTGGACGCGCGAGGACGACATCACCGGGGGCCGCTACCGCCCACTCAACTACCACCGCGTTGAGGCGGGCATCGGCAAGGACGGCAAGGTCGCCTGGAGGCAGCGCATCGTCGGCCAGTCGATCGTGATCGGCACGGCCTTCGAGGCGGTGCTGGTAAAGAACGGTATCGATCCAAACGCGGTCGGCGGTAACGCCGCCGAGGAGTACGACCTGGACCACGTGCACGTGAGCTGGAACGCGCCCAAGGTCGGAGTGCCGGTGCTCTGGTGGCGCTCGGTCGAGAACACGCACACGGCGTATTCCAAGGAAGTGATCATTGACGAGCTCGCGCAGGCGGCGGGCGAGGACCCGGTGGCGTTTCGCCTGAAGCTCCTCGGCAAGCACCCGCGGCACGTCGGAGCCCTGAAGCTGGTCGCCGAGAAGGCCGGCTGGGATCAGCCGTTCCCGAAGGAAAAAGGCCGCGGGCGCGGCGTCGCCGTGCACGAGTCCTTCGGCACGGTGGTTGCGCAGGTCGCGGAGGTTACGGTGAAGGGTGACTCGATCACGGTGGATCGCGTCGTGTGCGCCGTCGACTGCGGCATCGCGGTCACGCCGGATGTGGTGAAGGCGCAGATGCAGAGTGCCATCGCCTTCGGCCTGTCGGCGGCGCTGCTCGGGAAGATCACGCTCACCGACGGGCACGTCGATCAGACCAACTTCCATCAGTACCAGGTGCTGCGGCTGCCGGACATGCCGCGCGCCGTCGAGGTCTACATCGTGCCCTCGAGCAATCCGCCCTCGGGTGTCGGTGAGCCGGGCACGCCGCCGATCGCCCCGGCGGTCGCCAACGCGGTGCGTGCCGCGACCGGCGTGCGCCTGCATACGCTGCCATTCGATCTTGCCGCAGCGCGGCGTGCGAACGCCTGAGGGGCCAGCCTTCAGACCGCGGCGAAGCTGCGCGCCTCGGGTCCCCAGGCCGGCGCGGCGGCGAGCGCCGCGGGGACCTCCTCGGGCTGTGCGACCACCTGCCACATGTCGAGATGACGGCGGTCCATGAAGCGCTCATCGACCGCGTGGCCGAGGAGCGTGAGGAGCGGCGCAAAGAAGCCACGCGTGTTGACGAGCACGATGGGCTTGAGATAGAGGCCGAGGCGCTTGAGCGTTATCGCCTCGAGCAGCTCCTCGAGCGTGCCCGAGCCGCCGGGGAGCGCGATTGCTGCGTCGCTCCGCGTCAGCATGAGGTGCTTGCGGGCGCGCAAGTCCTCCACCAGCTCGAGCTCGGTGAGTCCCCGGTGCCCCCATTCGAGGTCCGCCATGAAGCGCGGCAGGATGCCGACTACGCGCCCCCCTTTGCCGAGCGCTCCGTCGGCCAACGCGCCCATGGAGCCGACCGCGCCGCCGCCATAGACGATACCGAGGCGCGCCGTCGCGAGCACTTCGCCCAAGCGGTATGCGGCGGCGCGGTACTCCTCATGCGAGGAGCGGCTCGAGGCACAGTACACACACACCGCGCGCTCGACCGGCCGGGTAGCTGCTGAACTCATGGGTACGCATTATAGGGCTGGGCGATCTGTTACATTCTCGCCGCCGGAGGGTCGTCCGAACTTGAAGCAACAAGAGTCCCGCAAGCCCGCCGCCATCTGCCTCGCGCTCGGCATGACACTCGGTGCGGTGCGCACCGCGCCAGCCGACGAGGCGGCGGTGGCTGGCGCTTCTGCCGCCGATACCGGCCAGCTGCACGAGGTCATCGTCTACGCGCGGCGGCGCGCCGAGCCCGTCGAAGAGACCCCGCTCGCCGTCAGCGTGCGCAGCGGCGAGGAGCTGCGCGAGGCCTCCGCGCTGCTGCTCGATGATCTCGGGCGGGACGTGCCCAACGTGCACATGTACGCCTCGCCGCAATCGGTGTCCGCGCTCGACGTGACGATGCGCGGGCAGACCGTCAATCGCTCGGCGATCGTGTTCGACCCCGCCGTCGGCCTGTACGTCGACGGGGTGTATGTCGCCAACGGCCAGGGCGCGATGATGACGCTCCTCGACCTGGACTCGGTCGAGGTGCTGCGCGGCTCGCAGGGAACGCTCTTCGGCCGTAACAACACCGGTGGCTCGATCCTGCTGCTCACACATCGCCCGGACCTCGAGCAGCCGTCGGCCGAATTCGCGACCTCGGTGGGCGACTATGCCGAGTTCATGACGCGCGCCATCGCCAACGTGCCGGTGAACGGCAGCTTCGGGCTGCGCTTTGCGTTCCAGAGCGACGATCGCCACGGCTACGGCTCGAGCGATTCGTCCGGGCAGAACAACCTCGGGAATGAACACCGCTATCAGGCGCGCCTCGGTGCCCTGTGGAAACCCGACGCGGCGACGGAGGTCTATTTCACCTATGAGCGCTTCGAGGCGAGCGAGGCCGGCGGCATCCTGCATCCGCTCGCGGGGCCGGCGCCGGGGACGCTGGTGGCGCAGCTCGGCCAGGCGCTCGCGCCGTTTGCAGCGATTCCCGGAATCCCGACCGTCTCCTTCCCCGGCGATCCCTACCGGACGGACGGCAACTTCCCCGCCAGCGACCGCGCCGCGACCGACAGCCTGCAGCTCAGCGTGTCGCACGCGCTGGCGGACGGTCCGACCCTCAAGCTGACGCTCGGCTATCGCCATCTCGATGCCACCACCGCACTCGACGTCGATGCCTCGACGCTGCCGCTCGCCGACTCGACTCTCATCAATACCTCGAACCAGAAGAGCGCAGAGCTGCAGTTGAACGACAAGGTGCTCGGCGGACGGCTCGACTGGGTCGGCGGCCTCTACTGGTTCCGCGACGACGGCAGCGCACCTTCGGTGCAGGCGCCGGCTTCGCCGCAGTTCCTTGCGGCACTCGGCCAGGTCGCCGCGCTGACCGGCGGCGCGCTCGACCTCACCCCGTTCTTCAGCCCGCTGCCGGTGTACGAGCAGAACTCGGTCATGAACCGCTCCGTCGCCGCATACCTGCACGGCGAATACCAGCTGCTGCCGGACTGGTTCGTAGCCGCGGGCCTGCGGCGCACGGAGGACCGGCGCGATCTCGAGGAGAACGACTACGTGATCGTTCCGGGGCCGGTGCCGACGCAAAGCTGCACCATCACCGGCGCGGGTCCGGGACCCTGCCCGACGATCGCCGAGAGCGTCGGTTACAGGTTCTGGTCGTGGGAGCTCTCGACGCGCTACCGCCTCACCCCGGAGCTGAACGCCTACGCCCGGGTGGGGCGCAGCCAGCGCTCAGGCGGGTGGAACGCGCCGGTGTCCTCGCCCCAGGATCAGCCGTTCCGCCCTGAGCAGCTCACCGACTTCGAGGTCGGAATGAAGGCCGACCTGCTCGGCGGCGCGCTGCTCGTCAACGCCGACGTGTTCTACGGCAAGTACGACGACATGCAGCGGCTGCTGGCGGAGCTCGTCAACGGAACGCCGGCGACGCTGGTCACCAACGCGGGACGTGCGCACATCAGCGGCGCGGAGCTCGAGAGCCGCTGGCGGCTCATGCGGCGGCTGTCGCTGCAGGGCTCGGTCGGCTACACCGACGCACGCTACCAGAGCTTCGTCTATCAGCCGGTGCCCGGCGCACCCGTGTCGGACCTCTCCGGCAACGACTTCTATCAGACGCCGCGCTATCAGGCCTCGCTGGCCGCCATCTGCGAGATCCCTACCGCGGCCGGTGACGTCACGGTGCGCGCCGACTATGCCTGGCAGGACAAGATCCAGTTCAACGTGATCAATGATTTCAACTTCCAGCCCTCCTACGGCACGCTGAACGGCCGCGTGGCGCTCGCGAGCTCGTCGCGCAGCTGGGAGCTGGCACTGTTCGGCGACAACCTCACCGATCAGCGCTACGCCTATACCGGCGGCACGGTCGAGGCGTTCGCCGCCGGACCCGGTGGATTGCCGGTGCCGGCGCCGACCATCGCCTGGAACGTTCCAGGCGCGCCGCGCACCTTCGGTATCGAAGGCACCTACCGCTGGAATCCCGCGCACTGACGGGGCATGCGTCTTGCCTGTACCTGTCTGCTCGCATCGCTCAGCATAGCGGCGGCGCGTGCCGATGCGCCCGCCCCCGGCGCAGCGCCGCCCGAGGCCACGGGGCCGCCCGCGCCGGGCGGCCTCAGCCGCTGGCTCGACCCGACGACCGCTCCCTTCATCCCGATTCCCGAGATCGACACCGACCCCTACAGCGGCACGACGCTCGGCCTGATCCCGACGTGGCTGCGCACCAACCCGCAGGACGAGATCGAGCGGATCATCGCCCCGGACCTCATCCACAGCGAGTACTTCGGCTGGGGCGGCCGCATGCGCATGTTCGGTTTCCCCTCCGCCGATGCTCAGTGGTCGGTGGTCGGCGGGGGCAAGGAGCGCGTCGAGCGCGAGTTCGACGGACAGTATGTCGCCGGTCAGACGCGCACCAACGCCTACAGCTGGTCGGTGGAGGCGATCTACGATCGCAGCGGCGTGCCGCGCTTCTACGGCATCGGCAACCACGTGCCGTTCGAGAACCAGACCAACTACCTCGACAACCAGGCGCGGCTCGACATGCGGGTCGGGCGCAATTTCAGCCCGCACCTGCAGCTCGCCTACCTCGCGCGGCTGCGCTACGTCGACGTGCTGCCGGGCGTGCTGCCGACGGTGCCCTCGATCGAGAGCCGTTTCCCCGGGCTGCTCGGGCTTGGCGCCGAGCATGAGCTGCAGCACCGGCTGATTCTCACCTACGACACGCGCGACTCGGTGATCATTCCGGGCGCGGGGGCGCGCTACAGCCTCTACGCCGGCTTCGTGAGCCGCGCGCTCGGCAGCTCGGTCTCCTACAGTTACCTCGGCGCGGAGCTGCGCCAGTACTTCGCACTCGGCCGCGACTTCACGCTCGCCTGGCACGCCGCGGCGCGCTTCATGACTTCCGCGGGCAGCGCGCCCTTCTGGGCGCTCTCGAGCCTCGGCGGCGATCGCAGCATCCCGGGCGAATACGAGCCGTTGCGCTCGGAGGGCCCCGACCGCTGGGTCGACCGCGATCTCCTGGCTGTCGGCGCCGAGCTGCGCAAACCAGTGTTCGGATTCGATGCCTTCGGCACCCGCGTCAGTGTCGAGCTCGCGCCGTTCGTGGACGCCGGCAGGGTGTTCAGCGATTCCGACTCGAGCCTCGGCGGGCACCTGCATCGCGCCATCGGCCTCGGCGTGCGCGGCCTCGCCAGCCCCTACGTCGTCGGCTACGTCGATTTCGG